>JBFRWD010000159.1:0-29824 GCA_051439425.1 Synechococcus sp. | reverse complement strand
GGATATTTCAACGCTCGCGTTTGGGGAGCACTCCCCAGTTTGTTGAATTACGTACTGGTGGGCTGGTTCTTAGGGCAAGCCCGCAGCGGAATTGTCTTACTGCTCACACTTGTGGGAAACACCACCAACGTCGTACTGAATTACTACTTCATCGCCCAATGGGGCTGGGGAGCGGCAGGCGCGGGGTGGGGCACCAGCCTCAGTCAGCTTGCTATGACCGTGGTGGGACTGATAGCAGTCGCTCCCGCATTGCAAGCCATTCACTGGCGAAAAGCATGGCCTGACATCTGGTGTAAATCGGCGATCGCGTCTGCATTCTCACTCAATGCCAATTTAATGGTACGCACGTTTGCGTTGATGACTACGTTTGCCATCTTTACCAATATTGGCTCCCTCCTCAACACAACCATATTGGCGGCCAATGCCCTCTTACTCCAAGTCTTTGTACTCGGCGCTTACATCACCGATGGGTTGGCATTTGCCACCGAAAGTTTGGCAGGCATACTCGATGGACGCGGTCTGCGTAGTAGTCTGCGATCGCTATTGTGGCTGTCTGGCTTATCCGGCGAGGCAGCTGGACTTGCAGTTGCCCTGGTTTTTGCCCGCTTCCCGCACCCTTTATTGGGCCTGTTGACCGATCGCCCCGATGTCATCGAAACCGCTCTAGGATTTGTTCCGTGGCTCATTCCCTCCCTAGCATTGGGGGCATTGGCATTTATGCTCGACGGCTATTTCCTAGGGCTCACCGCAGGCAGCAGTTTACGCAATTCAACAGTATGGGGCACAGTCCTCGGCTTTCTTCCCTGCGCGGGGATCGCCCTTTGGCAATACAATCCCCACTTTCTCTGGCTGGGTCTCTCCACAATGATGGGAGTGCGGGCTGGGGTTCTCTGTCTTCGAGTACCATCAACACTCGCGACAGGCAATTGAATGAGCGCAAAACAACGATTTAACTTCCTGCAAGTAACACTATCCCTTAGTCCGGACTATGTAGATGTCCGCAGATTTCATTCCAAGCACGCTACAAACAATGTCACTTTATTAACAAAAACCGAGGGCGATCGTGTGTGCCCGATCCCGGTGATACGTTGATCTATAGCTAATATGGCTGTGTTGACATGAATATACTTGCCGTCAAAGAACTAGCCCAAAGCTACTCTGCCCAACAACTCGAACAGTGTCTATCAAGCGAAATCTCCGAGGGGCATAGCTATTGTCAGTTGTCCCACCAAACGACTTCACGGGAAACGGCGATCGACAGCTTAGCTAAAGCTCAAGTTGTGCGCGCGTATATGGAGTCCGAACAGGTGCCGCTGAATGACGGTTTGCGGGAACTGGCCCGCCGAATGCGATCGTTACATTAGCAACAAAGCACCGTTTCTAAGAGGCTCGACACAGCTAGAAACTGTAGTGCTGTAACCCGAGCTCGGGCAGCAGCTCCGTCCAGCCAGAACGAGTCTTCCCTCGCCAACTTCACTCGTTAAACGGACAGAGCTTAGCCCTCTACATCAATGTCGCCATTCCAAATGGATTGTTCCAGAATACAAATGGCCAATCGGTCTTCAATATCGAGAGTATCTTGCGACATCAGACGCCGTAGATAACGACATGCATCTACAGGAATAGACTTGCTCTTAACGCTATCTTGCAAGATTGTTCTGGCATTTAAGGTATACATTCTCATCGGTCTCAACACATCCTACTGATTTGAAATTTCCCAATCAGGAGGCAGAAATTCATAGACTTTTGATGAACTTTCAGCGCCTACATAAACCCTGTATTAAGTTAGTAGCAATCATCAATTTGGCAGCCAAAGTTGCGTGTCATTTTAAATATTTTTCGTATAATTTTATGCCTAAAGCCGTCTGTCTGATGGTGACTGTGTTTTCTAGCAGAGAATGCTCCATGTCTGACAAGACAGACTAACGAGATTCCAGAGTCTGCCTAGCCGTTAACTCATAGTCCTCAAAAAAGTCTGGACAAAGACGACTCTGCTTCTCTAAGCGATCGGCACACAAGCTCGCGAGTCCGCACTGTATTGTCGGTGTGCTACCTTCGAGATTCCGTCCATTCTGTCTTGCCCGTAATCGTTAAGTCAGAGCAAAGGATCGGTCGTCCTTGTACTCTCCCAAGCCAAAATATTGTTGAAGGATCCGGCACATCCTCCGCCACACGAACGAGCGATCTGGATTGCTCCTCAACCCCACCAAGTTTAGAGAATGCATATGTCTTCCGGACACCTCGGGGTACCTCCCAATGCTTGGCGGGTAGACACAGACACTGTGGACATCACCCGTCCATCTCTACCACAGCGTCCTATTGAGCTTGAAACCGACAGCAAAGTCGTGCGATTCGATCTGGCCAAGACGGCCTTAATTGTGGTGGATATGCAAAATGACTTTTGCCACCCTGATGGCTGGTTGGCTCATATTGGAGTCGATATTGCTCCTGCCCGCCAACCCATCGACCCGCTTCAAAATCTCGTGCCCACATTACGAGACTCTGGTGTCCCCATCGTGTGGCTGAACTGGGGCAACCGGCCCGATCTACTCAATATCAGCGCTGCCACCCGATACGTATACGACTCCACCGGCTGCGGAATCGGACTGGGGGACCCACTCCCTAGCAATCAAACGCCTGTCTTGCAAGTCAACAGCTGGGCAGCCGCGATCGTGGATGAACTGCAGCCATTGGCATCCGAAGGTATTCGAGTTAATAAGTATCGCATGAGCGGATTTTGGGATACTCCGCTAGACAGTATTTTGCGCAACCTCGGGCGCACCACCTTATTGTTTGCGGGAGTCAACGCCGATCAATGCGTCATGGTGACCTTGCAGGATGCCAATTTCTTGGGTTACGACTGCTTGTTGCTCAAAGATTGCACGGCCACCACATCCCCCAAATATTGCCTAGATGCTACGTTCTACAACGTCAACCAATGCTTTGGCTTTCTGACTAGCTCCCCCCAGCTCATTAATGCATTGAAACAGCAATCTGCTGGTGCCAGCACAGCTCGATCGCTGCCATAATCGGACGTCTGAGCTGGACCAATGGTTTCATCCAAACAGGCAACTTCCCTCAAAACACAACGCATCACGTGCGTTCTGGAGACTTCTCGCCATGCTGCCCAACTCGTGTGCTATTCCCAGCCTGAAGCATCCCCAAGATTACCAGGCCTATCGCATTAGCCCGGACGACACCAACCGGCTGGCCATTGTGTTCGATCCCATCCGCGATCGCGTATCGTTCACCTGCTGCATCGAAATCTACGACCCTTACGGCAAAACACCTCCCAATCGTCACCAGTACGCGGTGGAGATGTTTTTTATCCTGCAAGGCAGAGGTCAAGCGTCTTGCGACGGGAAAGTCGTTGAATTTCAGACAGGAGACACGCTCTTAGTACCCGCTACTGGGGAACACATTATTGAAAACACCACAGCAGAGCGGCTCTACGCCATGTGCATCATGGTGCCCAACGAAGACTTTGCCGAACTCATTCGCAGCGGGCAGCCCGTTGCATTGGATGCAGAGGATTTTCAAGTGCTACAGCGAGTATCTCGGCAGTTGGTAGCTCCAACCTCGGTGACTGAATAGAGTAGTTCTATGTTGTCCCTCTGTGTAGAAGCAGGGCGCAAATCAGACGCTAGGAACGCGCTGCAGTTGACTCTGAGCCCGACGTTGCATGTCCCATTTAGCAGCAAGCGCTATCAGGTAGATATATAAAACCCACGAAATATTGTTGAAGCTGTACATACTCGTTTCAACCATATTCATGGCA
The DNA here is from genome assembly GCA_051439425.1 of Synechococcus sp. GTDB lineage: Bacteria > Cyanobacteriota > Cyanobacteriia > Thermostichales > PCC-7336 > PCC-7336. Next base: position 26,046 of record JBFRWD010000159.1, on the reverse strand, counting down.
AAGAACTGAACGAGGAACAGAATCGGGAAGAAGGTAATAAACCCGCGGGAGTCGCGCAAGCCAATCAGCAAGTTGAGGACGGTAGTCCACAGATTTAACAGGAACGCAACCATCCCCAGAAAGCCAACTCCCAGCATCATCTCTAGGAAACCGTTGTGGGCGTGGAACTTGGTGTTGACAGTGGCCAGGTGAGTCAAAATTGCTGCCGGTCCATCCAAACCACCGGCCCAGAAGGCCTGATACCCATACCCAATCCAAAACCGTTGAAAAATACCGTCGATCACAACCGGCCAAAAGGTTGCACGCCCCGTAAGTTCTGAACTTTCGCCAAACGCAGCAAGCACAGTATCGGCGTTATTGACCAGCAGTAGCAAGGAAACAAATGCAACAAACAACAGGCCAAAAATAGCCGGCAGCATCTGGGATAGTCGACCCCGAGGGATAGAGAGGAAAGGCAGAACGATAAACGACAGCAGCAGCGCGCCTACACCAGTGGTAGACTGGCTAGCCACAATCATGCCGCAGCTCAATACAAAGCAAATAACGTTCACAACTTGGCTGCTACCCAACCGATCGAGGTAGGAAATGAGAAAGACGACGGCGGCCAAAGCGAGACGAACGCCAGCAGAGTTCTTGTGGGTAAACACTCCGCGAAGTGCGCCAGGGTGGGGATTCCCCATCAAGCCCACCGTGGGAAATACCACGGCACAAATCAACGAGAGTACAACGATAAAAATGAAGATATATCGTAAGAAATACATCACCTCTTTCAGGCTGTACCTCGCTCCCAAATAGATGCCAAACAATCCGTTATTCACGAGGGCAAACGATCGCCTGAGCGTGACCACCGGATAATCCGACCACAATGTCGAAATAATGGGCAGGAACACAATCACCCAAATCAAGCCGCCATTGCGGATAAATGGAGCTAGGCGGTCTCTATTTTTGTAAAAGAAGAGCATACTGATGAAATACATCAGTACGTACGTCGGTTGAGTCGTTATATTGTAAATCTGTTGCCCGAAGACAGTCTCGATCAACGGCTCAAAATAGAATGCCAGGGAAAAAATCACAAATGCAGTTTCGAGATCGAAACCGGATCTACGGCCCCTCTGGTCTACTGGCAACGGGGACGTTAGATCGGATAGCAACGATTTCAGCATAGCTTGGCCGAACGGAATACTGTTGAGAGCCTGCGCTCGTCCGGGCAGTCACAAGCCCTGTTTTTACGCAGTTTGACCCATAATACTTCAGCCGTTGGTCAGGGAACTGTAAGCCTGACCTCAAACACGGTAAACCGTAGATCGAAGGGCAGAAACGTCTAATCTTGGCAACATATTTAACAGTTCAAAGCGATCGTTCAATCGCAATGACTATCCAGCCGTCTTCCAAATCACTGTATTGATACGCAGATGGACCATATTCAGTGAATAACAAACTCACACGGGCTCGGTCGCAGAGCGCCATCAACCCTCCCAGTACACGCGGGTTTCGAACCCTGTCCGAACTTCTTCCGTCCAAATAACAGCTTCATCCTCAGTAATCACGCCGTTGTCTATTCCTTCTTGAATAAAGGGGACGAAACTGGCGGTTAATGACTCGACGAGATTGTCTGGGTCGAATCCAAAGTGCTGGCTTACACCTGCGAGATTCAACCCCTCTTCCTCCATCAACAGGTGCATTTCGTCGTGGTCGATACCGAGAAACTCCTCCAGCACATTTCGCACAGGCCCGTGACCTCGGTGCAAACCTTCCGCTCCATTGCCCCGTGCGGTTGTGACTAAATCGTCGAGGTCGGACTGTTGGTCTACTGAACCATCGAAGGGCATACCGCTACCAATGCCATTGGCAGTCATATGGCTAATTACGTCGCCGGCAGACGAACTCTTAATGCTTGCAACGGACTTCGAGCAGGCAGCTAATGCAAAGGCAAGAATAAGCGCCACGCCATAATTTGCAGTCTTCATCATCAAAACAGTGGTTTCTTACAGGGACACAGGACACTGGGGCATTGGTTCAGGTAGGGAACCACCTCACAACCGCCAAAGAAATTGCGCTTGTACCGGGTGGGCTGAGTATAACTACTAAATGGAGACTACTGTCACGGAAAGTCGTTGAAAAAAAACAAATGGTAACAACACTAACAGCACAAAGAAGGAAACATGGCAGAACCGGACATGAGCAATGGTTCTGCTGTTTGTCATGTATATCGCTAAAGCTTCACTGACTGTTGTTCCGCATAGCGAAAGAGATCGATAGGAGGAGTCAAACGGGTGCTCGACGAAGGACGACTATACGACCGATTGGAACACAGGACGCATGGAGTAACGGCGGTTTGCAACTAGGCAGATTCTGTTGTCCTTGAAATAATTTGCTTTGCCAGCGAACAGCCGCTATATGGTAGCTGGCAGCAGGAGCCCTTTCTGCCAATGATAGTTGCTCTCCACGAAACATTCGTACATGAAACTACCGCTTCCCAACTTGAACTCTGCTCAAGGCAATGGCTCCGGGAGCGAGCCTCCTGACAGCAAACCGGGGCTCGGCACGTTTGGTGGAGTCTACACTCCATCTGTCCTGACAATTCTGGGGGTCATTATGTACCTCCGATTTGGCTGGGTGGTGGGCAATGTGGGCTTGCTGGGGACGCTAGTAATTGTCACCCTCTCCACCTCAATTACCTTTTTGACCTCGCTATCCGTCTGCGCCATCGCCACCGATCGCGTCGTACGGGTGGGGGGGGCTTATTACATGATTAGCCGCTCCCTCGGGATTGAAACCGGAGGGGCAGTGGGTATTCCACTCTTTTTTGCCCAAGCGCTGTCGGTGGCTCTGTATACGATCGGTTTTGCTGAAAGTTTAACTCTGGCATTCGGCAATCTCGATCGCGGTCTTGTGGCCATCATTACGACGCTGTTAGTGGCCGTGGTGGCCTTCACCTCTGCCAATGCCGCCATCAAAACGCAATATGTCATCATGGCGGCGATCGCTCTGTCCCTCATCTGCCTGGTCTTCGGCCCCACCCTCGATCCTGCAGAAGCAGCGGTACCTGTGGCAACGGAGCCCGAGTCGTTCTGGCAAGTGTTTGCGGTTTTCTTTCCGGCTGTCACCGGCATTATGGCGGGGGTGAATCTGTCGGGAGACCTGAAAGACCCGACCAAATCGCTACCGATCGGGACACTGGCTGCTGTAGGAACGGGCTTCGCCATCTATTTGATTGTGCCGGTGATTTTGGCTAGTCGGGTGGATGCGCAGACGCTGATTGCCGAGCCATTGATTATGCAACGCATTTCCCTCTGGGGGCCAGCCATTCTGTTAGGAGTTTGGGGGGCGACGTTGTCCAGCGCGATCGGAAGCATTTTGGGAGCCCCACGCGTGTTGCAGGCTCTGGCCAGAGATGGAGTGTTGCCTCGCTGGATGCGGGTCTTGGGATCGGGGAACGGCCCGAATGATGAACCTCGCATTGGCACAATGGTGACGCTCGGGGTCGCACTAGCTGCAGTTGCGATCGGAGATTTGAATTTCATCGCCCCAGTGTTGACGATGTTCTTTCTCACCACCTATCTGGTGCTGAACATTGCAGCCGGGATCGAGAGTTTCGTTCAAAGTCCATCCTTTCGGCCAACGTTCCCCGTGGCCTGGTGGTTGTCCTTGTTGGGGGCTGCCGGATGCATTGTGGTTATGTTTCTAATCAATGCGTTAGCCACAGTAGTTGCGGCAGTGGTTGTGCTGGTCATCTTCTTCTGGCTGCAGCAGCGATCGCTAATTGCCACCTGGGGAGACGTGCGCACGGGCTTGCGTTTAACTCTGTTGCGTGAAGGCATTTTTCAGCTCGATCCCACTTCCGATGCCGATCCCCGCAACTGGCGCCCCCACGTTTTAGCCCTGACAGGCGCACCTCAAAAGCGCTGGGGATTGGTGGAGTTTGCGGACGGCTTGGTGAACAACCGGGGGCTAATCACAATCGCCAGCATCCTGCCGAGTGGCTCCAGAGACGGCATCCAAAAAAACAGCATGGAATCCACCATCCGCGACTATCTAGATAGGCGGGGGGTGCAGGCACTTGTGCGAGTCATTGCCGCAGCCGACCCGTTTAATGGGGCTCGACAGTTGGTGGAAACGTACGGTCTGGGACCGCTGATCCCCAATATGGTTGTCATGGGCGCCAGCGGTGATGGAGAGCGTCTATCGAACTACTGCCAACTGGTCAAAGATATCCATGATGCCGGACGTAGCATCGCTATTTTGAAGGACAATCCCATCACTGGGTTCGGGCGGCGGCGGCGAATTGATGTGTGGTGGCGCGGCTTACAAGGAAACGGCGCACTCATGTTGCTACTGGCCGATTTGCTGCGCAATAACCTGCAATGGCGGAACGCCACAATTGCCATCAAATTAGCAGTGCCCGACGCTAATGCCGCCCAAGCCGCTCAAACCAACATCGCCCGGCTGGTTAACGATTTACGCCTGAAACGAACCAAGACTGTCGTCATTGAATCGGGGGAGCGCTCTTTCGGCACCATTCTGACTCACGCGTCTCGCCAGACCGATCTCGTATTTCTCGGGATGGCTCGCCCTGAAGACACCGAAACCTTTGTCGAGCACTACCAGAAACTAGAACAGCTCGCACAGGATTTACCCACTACCGTATACGTTCTAGCGGCTCCCAACACAGGGTTCGCCACGATTTTAGCGTCTCAGTAAGCCACGTTCGACGCAAGCCAGACCAACCCCTACACAGGCACTCGCTGACGGGGGGCAATGGTGTGCTTGTTGACGTTGTAGAGGGCTGCAGCCTTCGTCATTTTGAGGTGCAGTAGCATCTGTTCCCCTTGAGGTTGAATGCGGCGAGGCCGTTTGGGCGTCACCCCAAGTGCCAGAATAATTTGACCGGCAACGGCCCGTGCTAACCAGGGAGGAACCGAGTTACCAATTTGGCGAAACCCGTGCCACTTGGTGCTGTGGAATCGGAACCAATCGGGATAGGAATGCAGGCGAGCCGCTTCGCGCACGGTGATGCAACGGGGCTCCACAGGGTGGATGGGACGAGGGGAGGTAAAGGCGCCACGACTACTGGGAGTGCCGGCCCTCAAGGTATTGCACAAGCCATCGGGGTGCAATTTGAGAAAGCGGCTGACGCGATCGACCGTCCCCAGCTCTGTGCGGCGAAATCTCTGGATGGTAGCGGTGCTGTGGCGGGTTCGTCCGCTACAGGTGAGGGGATGAGCTGGGGTTTGCCGGGGATAAGAATAATCGGCAGGAGAGCGGCGATCGCCCCTGAGCAGTTGGGCATATTCGCTGGCCTGTGCAGCCAGGTCTACATCAAGCCAATCTTGCTGCAACAGCTCGTCATACCCCTCAATAGGAGGTAGGTCGGCGATAGCATCCGTCACTGTCGGTCCAAACGGACGATCGGCAGCAACCTCTTCTGCATTATGCAATGGACGTACCGGTTGCGTTATGGGAAGTGGATAGCTAGGTAGCGGTAAATCGCTACGACACCCCAACAGAAACAATCGCTGGCGATCTTGCGGCACACCATAGTGAGCGGCGTTGAGTACTTTGTACTCAGTCACAACGCGATAGCCACTCTCCCCAAACGACTGGATGAGCTCTTGCAGCAATTGCCGATGAGCCCCAATCGTCAACCCGCGCACATTTTCCATCACAAAGTAGCGGGGCTGCAGCTCCAATACCAGACGCATAAAGTGACGCATCAGATCGTTGCGGGGATCGTCCAACGCCCGCTTGCCCATCGTCGAGCAACCCTGACAAGGTGGTCCTCCAAACACAACGTCAATTGTGCGATCTTCAATGGGAGACAGTCGCCGAATTTCTGCCCCCGAGATTTCGGTGGCGCTACGGCAAAAAATCCGCCAGAAGGGGAAATTAAATTCATGGACGGCGCAGTGGACCGGATCGATTTCCACCGCCGCCAACACATCGAAGCCTGCCTGCTCGAACCCCAGCGTCATCCCCCCTGCCCCGGCAAACAGGTCTACTGCGATGGGTCGATTCACGACTATGCCTCACCACGATCGAATGCGTTGAATGATTGAACGAGCCAAACTGCTGCAAGCGCCCGAGAATCACTTTACACAGCAAGTGGTTTGTCAGGCTTGCCATGAAGAGATGCGATCGCAGCCCATTCGTTACGTAGCCAGCCTGTTAATTGCAGGCAGCCTGAGAGCGAGCCATTTCCGATCGCACTGACACCGATACAGGATTAGGCTCGCCAGAGATAGCCATCAACCCAAATCTCTTAAGCCCACGTTTCCGTTTCATGAGGGCTGGAGTCTATTGTGTCGGCCCGAGACCGCACGCGGCCCCACAATCTAGCGACTGCTAACAAAGGACGGTAGGTTGACTTCCCGTATCCTGGGGCGGATGGTGTCATCGATCTCCATTTCGGGCACCGAGATCGACTCTGCCGATGCAGCCGCCAAATTCAAGACGCGGCGATCGAACTTGCGCTCTCCATTTGCTGGACGGATTGTGAGATCCAGAGGTGGAATCGACGGCAGTAGCGAGTCTTGAGGGGCACTATATTGTGCAGCCCGCCCTTGATGAGGAAACAGTTCCGGCGGCAGGGGCGATTGAATGGTTGAGCGTTCAAAAGTCTGTTGAGGTGGGGGCTGCTGGCCATCCAGCTGCTCTTGCAACGCTTGATTCTCAGCCCGTAAAGCTGCCAGTTCTTGTTGAAGCACCTGCTTGGTATTGTCCGGTGCCTCACCAGCATTGGCCATGGAAGGAAGTGAGGCCTCATGCATGTGACTGGGTTGAGCCAGGCTGGGCTGCACTGTGTTGGACTGTAAGGTATCGAACCGGGCTTGCAGGGTTTGATTGTGAGCCTGCAGTTGGTCAATGCGATCCTCCAGATCCAGCTTGGTGCGCTCCATCTCTGCCATATCGCGATCGCAGTCTTGCGAATGGGAGTGGGCTTGAGCACATTCTTGCTCCAGTTCTTTCACCCGTTCTTGCAGAGACTCGTACTGGCGTTTAAGAACGTAGTGATGGGCTTCTGCAACCTCCTGGCGGCGCTGAGCTTCTTTCAATTGCTCGGAGGGCTCCCCTTCCAAGCCAGCCAAAAAGTCTGCTTGGGTTTGCTCTAGGCGGCGAGCCAACACATCACGCTCTTCTGCCACCTTATGAACCTGCTGTTGAAGCTGCTGCACTGCATCGGCCTGGCTCTGGGCCGCAGTCACAGAGGACTTAGCCTGTTCCAACCGCTGTACCAGCTCATCCCGCTCGTCTCGCAAGGTAGCGGCAATGCTTTGCAGCTTGGCAACTTTAGTGGCGGATGCCTCAAGTTGCTGGCATCGCTGTAGGGCTATATCGAGTTCTTGCTGGAGATGATCGCCCTCTTGCTGCAGATGGACACGATCGGCAGCAAGCTGCTGTAATTGCTCTTCCAAATGCTCCACCTGGTGCCCTTGCTGCTGGCTACCTGCAAGCTGAGCTTTGAGTGATTCAACTTCGGCAGCAATCGCCTCTTTACTCGCCAGCATGACTTGGCAACTATTCAGTTGCTGTTCCAATTCGGCAGCATATTGCATGTTCTGCATGGCCAGCGCCTCCGAATCTGCCAAAGCTTGAGCCTGCTGGTGAACGCGGGTTTTGAGAGCCTGCAGTTGTCTATCGTTCAATGCCATGTCCCACTCTAAGCGTCAGTGAGCAATGGTGCGGTTGAAGTCTTGGCCACATCAGCGCGAACATTGCGTGCCCCATCGGAGGAGCCATTGCAGACATGTCCTGGGCGAAGTGGCTACTACTGTCGTGCACCTGTCACCCAAGCATACTCGCGTTTCCACTACATGTGGTGTTTATACTAATTTCTTTTTCAAGAATTTGGCCACAAACCCACACATGTAGTGTTTGGCGAGATCCCCAAGTCTCGCTCCCTGCGCTAGTCGTGAACATCAAACCCAATCCCCTGTAGCGCTCTGTATCTAACTATCAGCCTGCTTTTGCGATGTCAGCGAGGACTCTACAGAAGCGATCGACCTCGGTCTGGCTGTTGTAATAGTGCACAGACGCCCGCACAAATTCCGATTGCTGGCGCGCCTCCATATCTAGTCGCGTAGCTGACCGAACCGACACTGAAGTGTTGATAGCGACTTGACTCAGTCTTTGCTTTATCTCTGTTGCCGAGTTGCCGCTAACCGTAAATGTGACAATGCCGCATTGCGCCTGTCCGAGATCGCGAACGGTCACCCCCGGCAGTTCAGCAAGCTGTTGCCGTAACTGACGAGCAAGTTGACCCACCCGATCGCCAATAGCATCCAGTCCCCACATCAGCGCATAGTCAATCGCCACCCCCAGACCAATCTTGGCCGCGTAGTTCGTCTCCCAAGTTTCGAAGCGCCGGGCATCGCTGCGGATGCGGTAGCGATCGCACTCCACCCACTCTGCCGCCAGCATGTCCAAAAACGGCGGCTCCAGTTGTTCGATACGCTCTTGGCGCACGTATAAGAAACCTGTGCCCCGCGGTCCACGCAGGTACTTCCGTCCGGTGGCAGACAGAAAATCACACCCGATCTCGTTCACATCGACTGGCATCTGTCCGACCGATTGACAGGCATCTAGCAGATAAATCACATTGGCGGCACGAGCCACTCGGCCAACCTCTACCGCCGGATTTACCAAACCACCGTTGGTGGGAACGTGGGTGAGGGCAATCAACTTAACGCGTTCGTCAATCGCCGCCTCTAGCTTCTGAATCGAGATTTGTCCGTATTCATCATTGGGAATGACCTGAATCTCGACACCGCGTTTGCGAGCCATATGCAGAAAGGCAATGTAGTTGCTGGCGTAAGAAGCAACAGCCGTAAGGATGCGATCTCCGGGTTGAAAATCAATCGAATAAAACGCCATATCCCAGGCGCGAGTGGCACTTTCGAGACAGGCAATCTCGCCTGGGCTGCATCCCAATAGTTCTGCAGTCGCTGAATACACGCGATCGATCGCTTCTGTTGCGAGAGCAGCCGCTTCATAACCACCCATGTGCGCTTCCAATTGCAGATGTCCGACCGTGGCATTCACCACCGATAACGGCATCAACGCAGCCCCCGCATTATTGAAATGCAAGACGCGATCGCATCCCGGCGTATCCTGGCGTGCTGTCTGCCAATCCAATCCAGTCACTCAACCCTGCAAGCAAGTCGACGTCGTTCACCGTAGCGCGAATCATAGGCATCTGTTCCATATCATGTGCGATCGAGCGCATCTCATTTCATGCAGTTCTCTGTAGGTTATTAGAGGCTATATCCTGCAAGCGACCGTTTTCATGTCTTCTAACAAGTTCTCCACAAGCCAACAGCCTCACTCTCCTCCAATGCCGGTTCGCAATTGGGTTCCTTCCTACCGATGGAGCTTGACGTTGGTTTTGCTCCTACTGCTGGGCGGATTGGGCTACATCTGGAGACTGGGTAGTGTGGGGCTGGTGGATGAAACCGAGCCCCTGTTTGCTGAAGCGGCACGGCAAATGCTGGTGACCGGCGACTGGGTCACCCCATATTTCAATGGAGAACCCCGCTTCGATAAGCCTCCGCTGATCTACTGGTGCATGGCGACTGCGTACCGAATTCTTGGGGTGAACGAGTGGGGGGCACGCCTACCATCAGCACTAGCCGCGATCTCCAGCGCATCATTTGTTGCGATCGCACTATTGAGATTCGGCAAGGGATCCTCTTCTAATGCAATAGACGCTAACGAGTTAGCCACTAGCACTAGCAACTCACCAGCGGATCTGGACTGGACCTCCGCTTGGTTGGGAATGAGCATTGCCGCTCTGACCCCCCTCACTATTGCCTGGGGACGAACGGGTGTGTCAGATATGCTGCTGACCGCCTGTATTTGCGCGACAATGCTGGCCTTTTTCTATGCCTACACATCATCAACGCAACGAGCCAAAACCTATGGGTACCTTGCTTGCTATACAGCTATGGGGCTCGGGGTTCTCACTAAGGGGCCAGTGGCGATTGTGCTCCCGGCCTTAGGGATTGGAGCATTTCTGATTCATGTGGGTCGTTTCTGGGGAGTGGTGCGCGAAATGGCATTGCTGCAAGGATTCGCCGTAATTGGAGGTCTGTGCGTCCCTTGGTTTATTGCAGTCAGCGCGATTCATGGCTCTAGCTATATCGATTCATTTTTTGGCTATCACAACTTCAATCGCTTCACGAGCGTGGTCAACGATCATGCCGCCCCTTGGTACTTTTACCTCTTGGTGGTGCTAGGAGGATTTGCCCCGTTTTCGATCTATTTACCGGGAGCGATTGTCCATACTCAAGCCTGGAAACTCAAGTACTGGAGACAACAACCCCGAGCGACACATCTGGGGCTATTCGCCTTTTGGTGGTTTATCAGTATCTTTGTGTTTTTCAGCGTGTCGGTAACCAAGCTACCCAGCTACTTATTACCCCTGCTGCCAGCAGCTGCCATTCTGGTGGCCCTCTGGTGGCGAGATCGCTTCTTTACAGATGTCACGGACGCCCTCTCAGATAGCAAGCGTCGACCAACAGACCTGTGGATACAGATAGGTAGCAATATTGCCTTTTTTATCGCCTTAGCAATCGCCAGCCTATTACTCACAAGTCTCTTAGGCGAAGACTCCTCTGCTCCGAACTTACTACCAGCAATTGAGGCAGCACGCTTACCGCTGTGGGGCGGACTGGTTTGGGGAGGGACTGCCGCGATCGCCATTGGCGTGACTCTAGCCGCTCGCTGGCGCTGGCTTCCTGCAGTCAATATTGTCGGGATGCTGGCATTTGTTGTGTTAGTTGTGTCTGTCGCATTTCCCCTCATGGACACCCAGAGGCAATTCCCCTTGCGCCAACTGTCGCTTCAGGCTGCGGAGGAACTGTTGCCCAGCGAACAGCTCGTGGCGATCGGATTCATGAAACCCAGCATCACGTTCTACCTACAGCAAAACGTGAATTACGCCTCTGGCCCCGGAAATCTGCATCGCATTGTGGACTCATTGCGTACTGAATCCGAACCACCCTCCTATTTGCTATTGGGAAGAATTAACGACTTTGAGAATTATCATTTGGACAGACAACCGTACAACATTCTGGAAGAAACAGGTGCCTATCGACTGGCTCGCTTTGAGCTGTAATTGTCAGGCCCCAGGCGTTCGCTCGGTGAATGCGGCTTGGTTCAAGCTCATAGGCGTTAGGGTAACACTCTGAGCAAGGCTCGCATCTCACAAAGGCTTAATTGATATGGATTTGAGGATTTGACGAGGAATCAAGAGTGTTACCCTGGCTTGAACCGTGCCGCTCAAAAATATTCGTAAGCTCCCCTCATATGCCTACTCGCTGCCACCCGCAGTAAAGTGTTCTTCCAGCAGACCGGGAACCGATTTCGCTTTAACTCGGCTATACCGCATCTTGCCCGGCATAATGACATTTGGGCCAGCCTTGCATTTATCGATACATCCCATCGCCTTCAACTTAACCCGATCGCCCAACTCCTGCTCGTCAATCGCCGTTTCCAGAGCAGACCACACTGCATCTCCCCCACGCTTGCGGCAACTTGATTTTTGACACACGCGAATACAAGCAGGTTTTCTCGAAGAAGGTTTCTCTTGCACTGGGTGAATCTGTACGGAAGCGAGATCGCCAAGAGCTTCTGCCGCTTGGGCTGAACCAACTGCGTGACCATTTGCGGTCGCCAGTCCGGCTAAATCCCCCACGGCCCTATCGTCAGTTACCAACACCGCAGAACCCACAGTCGCGGCATCAGCCATGGGGGTAGCCAACGGTATGATATCTTCCGCCTTATATTGGGTGCGATCGCTGTCGCGATAAATCGTTTTCTTACCGCTGATCTGCAATGTGGCACCAGGCATTAGCAAATCAGCGCAGTAGTAGCGCAACCGTTTTGGCGCCTTAATCAGGATTTCTTCCCCGGCTACATCAAAATAAAAGCCCTTAATTTTAAATCCATCTTCAATTGCGAATCGCGTGAAACGTCCGGTCACAGAAAACCGAGTTTTAAGCTTGGAATGACCCATTTCACTCATAATCCATACCTGGACAACGAATTTTAAATCTCAACCCCAAAAATGCGTGCTTTCCCCAGACCGATGCATTCACGAGAACGAGGATAGAGCCAATAGCTAGGAAGAATTAGCTAGTAAGTCACGCTGTAAACATCGCCACAACCGAATAGGAACACCATCCGGGCAAGCCATATGGACGATCTCCTTGGAATCGCACAAGCGATAGTGAATGCAAACTTTTGAACCGGGCAGGGACAAACAGCGATACTGGCTATCGACGACTTCAGGCATCCGCTCGGATTCGGCATCACCTGGCCCCAAATTCACCTTCTGAATAGAGGAACCGTTGTCATTGATATATATATCTTTCCAAATGCCGCGATAACCGTATCGCACATTTAGAGATGCCGATGTTATCGAGCTAGGATGCTCGGTCTGGAGATGCCTGAAGCCAGCAAGTCTCGAGCCAGTCAACCAGTTCGGAGCGATGCGCGCTAAATTGGCGGAGGACGCTACGGACCTGCAAAGCTGCCACACTACTTCTGACCTCCACATGTAAGTGACCGTCATCAGAACACACCGCAGGAATGGCTAGTTCAAGTAGCCTTTGCCTTACTCTCCAGCGATCCTGTCGAGGAACAGCGATCGCCTGCATAGATAGTTCGGGCTTGGCACCAGGGATGTCCATCATCCGTTAGAACTCCTATCGCAGCACTCAGCTGCATTTCGTACCTCAAGCATTTGTGCTGGCCACACAGCCGGAATCTCCATTAACGAGATTCTCTTTAAAGCTGCTGCCAGGAGAGATACCTGTTACCCAATGCCAGCCTTGTGGACTCCTGCAATGGCAATAACCTAAACAGATACCGCTGCGAAATTTAGAGTTCTATCCAATGCAACCGGTGCCGAATTCGAGCCTTTTAGAAACGAGCACAGTCGATACAAGACTGTGCGATCTAGCATCCAGTTCAATTCTGCAACTAGCCGTTTAGCCCAAGGGTCAAACTATCGTTAGCTAAGAAATGACCGACGTGAATGGCCCGATCTTCCGTCTTCAGCAAAATGCCTTCCAACAGATAGCGAGTAGCGCGGTCGCCCAAACTTTCAGCCTGAGCAGTCTGCGAGCGCAGGACACCAATAATGGCTTGCTCGGCAATCAGATCGTGCTCGAGCATGTCGCGGGCTGCAAATGCGCCATCGACCTCAGGCTCGAAACAACACAGTTCCGCTAGCTTGGCGAAACTCGCAACGGGTACTCCTCCCAAACCATTGAGGCGTTCGCCTACTGCATGAACGTGCTCGCGCACATCATCGTAGCTGTCCTCAAAGAATTGGTGCAGCTGATAGAACTCAGTTCCTTCAACAACAAAATGATGCTTTTGATATTGAAGGTAGAGCGCTTCGAAGCTGGCCAGAATAATGTTGAGCCCTTCACAGACTGGGACGGTTACATCCGTTCCCAGACCAATTGGGTTCTCGCGAACCTCGCTGAGTGCGTGTACTACCGTAGAGTTTTCAGCCATGGAAAACATCCCATTCAAAGCGACACACCATTGCTAGCAACGGTTCAATATCCTGTCCAGCATTAACCTAACAGCGCTTTATCTTAATGGCAAGTATTTTCAATAAGCTCTGAGATATTGAGTGACTGGCGTTACCAGTCGCTATCCCTCCATTGACCATCAGCCTCGGGTTTAACCATGCAATCGATTTACCTACAGAGCCTTTCCAGCAAGGCTTTGCTTCTCACGCTCACACTCTCACGCATCAGCACCTGCCATCAAACATTTATCAACAATCAGTAATTTCAATCCCTAGTTGAGAATTATTTTGATAGCTGCTGCTGTGTGACAGTCATCACAGGCAACCCCCCATTTAGACCTCTACCCACAGACGCATCAGATTGGCCATACTTTTTGTGAGCAAGTCGAATTCAGTGGTTTTGCCCTGCTGTTTAAACAGAGATCGCCGTGCAGTATCTATGTCAAATAAAATTTCGCGATGCTGGGGTGAACGGATTGTGCTTTGGATCCACGTCACAGCCACCAGCCGTGAACCAGCCGTGACAGGCTCAACCCGGTGCAGTGTAGATGAGGGATAGAGCACCATCGAGCCAGCCTCAAGCTTAAAGGTTTGCTCTCCACTAGAGTCCTCGATTGTCAACTCCCCACCGTCATATGCATCGGGGGAATTGAGAAACAACGTTAGCGACATATCCGTTCGCATCGGTTTGGGAGCACCAACGGATTCTGCAAATCCAGACATGAGGGCATTATCCACATGCCTGCCGTATGACATGCCCTGGTCGTAGCGGCTAAACAAAGGTGGTCGAATCACACGAGGGCGAGCTGCAATTTGAAAAAGGTCATGACGCCGCAGAGCTTTCATCACCACATCGGTAAGCTCGGTAGCCACCGGAGACTTAGTGGACAATTGCTGATTGTTCTTAACTTGTTTGGCATGCCAGCCTGCAGTCAACTTACCATCCACAAACTCTGCCCCAGAAAGGCATTCCTGAATTCTAGATAGCTCTGATTCGGTGAGCACCCTACCCATGCAAACAATCATGCGCTTGTCTAACACTCCTGTTTTGGTCGTTCCTAATCCTAATGTTGCGAAAGCCATCCACTCACTTCGGTCAGAAGAACGGTGCGACAACCTACTCACTCCACCTGAAGCAAATCTCCAAACTCATTCTCAATAAGTCTGTAGATGGCCTGCTGATGAGAATTCGCTCGATCGCTACAGCTTGGAGTCATGTAGGAGGGATATCGCTTGCAATAGCTTGCATTTAGCCGCAATTTCAAGGGAATTAAACATCAAATTTTGAGTTTCTATTGACAATCAGTGTCAATTTTGTAAATACTCCTAAATGACAGCTTCTGTCATCAGCCTTGAGGGCAACGGCAGCTAAGGGGGTTCTCGCAAGGGCTCTACATCAGTTCTCAGTTGTTTCCTGACTGCCTCATTGCAGTGCTTGTGGAGCTCGACTCCAATACTGCAGGGTGTCTCAAGTTGCCACAGAACAAGCTGAATCGATTCAGCGTTTGACGCCTGCGGAGATCGGTTGCAGGGCGAGCCCCTGTCGAAATGCAGCCGCCGTCTTTCTCCTCTATTCGTTTTTTTGATGATGAAATCTACAATGAAGAAAATTGCTATTCTTAGCGTTACTCTGGCGTCTGCAACTGCCACATTCGTTGTCAGCTCCAATGTAAATGCTCAAGAGGATGTGCTCAATCTCTATTCCTCACGTCATTACGACACTGACCAAGCACTGTACGACAACTTCACCGAGCAAACTGGTATCGAAGTCAACCTGCTCGAGGGCGATGGGGACGAATTGATTGAACGCCTCATAAATGAGGGCGCGAACAGTCCTGCGGACCTCTTTATTACGGTGGATGTCGGTCGTCTAGCAAAGGCAGACAGCGAGGGATTATTCCAGCCTGTTGACTCCGACACCTTGGAAGTTGCCATTCCTGATAATTTGCGTCACCCCGACGGACATTGGTTTGGATTAACCCAACGTGCCCGCGTGATTGTCTACAACCCAGAAACGGTCGATCCTGCTGATCTATCTACCTACGAAGCCTTGGCAGGGCCAGAGTGGGAAGGGGAAGTGTGCATTCGGAGTTCGACCAATATTTACAACCAATCGTTGATGGCGTCTCTGATTTACAACGATGGTAGTGACGCTGCCTCGGCATGGGCTGAGGGAATGGTTAATAATTTCGCTCGCGAACCCGAGGGAGGAGATACCGACCAAATTAAAGCGGTGGCGGCAGGGCTGTGCGATGTAGCAGTCTCCAACCATTACTATTGGGCTCGTTTAGCGAAATCTGACGATGCGGCTGACAATGCTGTTGCCGAAGCTACAGCCATCTTTTTCCCCAATCAGGACGATCGCGGTACCCACGTCAACATCAGCGGTGCAGGCGTTTTGGCCAATGCACCGAACCCAGACGCTGCGGTTGCATTTTTAGAATACTTGACGACTCCCGAGGCCCAAGCCATTTTTGCCGAGGGGAATAACGAGTACCCCGTTGTTGAAGGGGTAGACATCGATCCGGTTGTAGCCGAGATGGGTGAATATAAAACCGACGAAGCCAGCCTGAGTGAATTTAGCGGCAACGATGCTGAAGCCATTATCATCTTCGATGAAGCTGGCTGGAAGTAGCTCTCTACGCAACACGTTTCGTGATTCAACTGGTTTTAACCTGATTGAAATCTAGAAGTGGCGAGTTCTTCATATTGTTGCAGGCAGGGGCCTAAGGCTTCTTATCCTTAGGTCTCAAAGGCAGATACCAAAGTTAAACCGGGCATTCTGCAGTCAAACCAGCGTTCTGCGCCACAATGCAGTCGCTGGTTTATTGTTATGCGCCTGCGTGTCATGCCCGAAGCTGCTGCTTGGCCTTATCGCACCCCCGGTATTCCCGACCGTGAGTTTCATCGCATTCCCGGTATTCCTCTTAGCAATCGCGAAGTGCGGGTGCTTCTGCTCAGTCAATTGCTCTTACCTCAGCAAGGGTGCTTATGGGATATCGGGGCGGGCACCGGAACAATCGCTGTGGAGGCAGGATTGCTCTGTCCAGAATTAACAATCTATGCGATCGAAAGAGATGCCGATGTGATCGAGCTGATTGATCAAAATTGCCAGAAGTTTGGGGTCGCCAATGTCGAGATCGTTCAAGGCAACGCCCCTGAGTGTTTGGCAGACCTGCGTCACCCACCCGATCGCATTTGCCTGGAAGGGGGGAAATCCATTGGAGAATTACTGGTTAAATGCTGGGATTATTTAGTTCCGGAAGGGCGGCTGGTTGCTACCGCAGGATCGTTAGAAACTCTCTACGCCTTGTCAGAAGGTCTGTCTGCTGTACAAGCACGCCAAATTGATGTCATTCAATCTGCCGTTAATCGCCTAGAAACGAAAGGATTAAGCCAGAAATTAGTACCGCTCGACCCAGTTTTCCTGCTCAGCGGAGCCAAAATGGACTGATCGGACTAGCCTTGGTGATTGCATGAGCCACGGAACCAATCGCTGGCCACATTAAATTGCCAAAAAACTGCTGACTCGCAGCAAGTCTTGCGCTCGGCCCTTACCATCAACTCTCAGTGGGCTGAACCACAGAAAAAATCGCCATTCGCCCTAAGCAGTTCCATTCAGTGCACTTCCCGTCACATTTTGCGCATTAGATGAAGCTATTTAACCGTTGGGGCATTCAGTCTTATCGAAAAATTGACTGGTTGACTTCTAGTATAGATGTCTCCAGATAAACGCTTAATTTCAGCTCGGGTAGGTTTTAAAATGGTTATTGCAGCAAGCTTGGCACTCGGAATTGCTGTCAGTTTGGGTGGAGTCTTCGCGTACTCCATGGCTTCAGTGGCATCCCTGTCGGATTCTAAATTACACGCGGCTCGCGTCCAAAGCATGACTGTTCAGCCTCGGGAGCTCCCCGCCGTCCAGCCCAATACCATCAAGGTTGAAGTGTAATTGTGCCTCGGTAGACCAGCTCTCCAGCACCTAAATTCAGGCGATCGATAGATACATCAGGTCCTAGGTCGATCGCGACGCCATCCAAACCAGCAATCAGGGTTTGCGAACCATCGTCACTCAGCCATGTGGGGTTAATCAGTAATAGCTGGCTGCCGTCTTGGGGAAATAGACCCGTGGTGACAGATACAGGCACATTCTCTCCACCAGCATTCAATAGCGCATCTATTTTGACTTGACCATCCAAAATGTACACCTGCGGGTCGCGCAGTTGAAACGCCACGGGTTCAGCATCTGCAAACGGGATTTCAACCATTTCCTCTGCCAACTGCGCTTGAATTTGTGGTGCTTGAAGCGATCGATTCAAATCAGCTTCAGTCAAGCGGATGAACGCTCTGACAGGAACAGGCTCGACTAAATTAAGACTGCCACCGTTGAGTGCTTCATCCACAGTCAAACGAATATTTCGCCCAGCTAACTCCACTCTGGACAAGTACAAATCTTCGTAAACTAGATTGTCTCCCGAAACCTCCGCTGTATCGATACGCCCATTTAGCAAATTGCTATCCGAGCCGGAAATATCAACCGACAAGTTGTCAACGCTATCAACTTCAGAGCGAATCCAATTGGCTACCAGCGGATCGACCAATGCACCAACAAACTGAGCCATAGCAGGCAAGCCCGCAACACTTAAGGGCAAAACAGTGGCCAGTGACATCACTGCTATGGTTCGCGATCGCATCTCTCACCTCCTGCATACGTGCGGCCAAGTTCCTTCAGATACAGTCACAACCCACTACTGTTCAAGAGTGTCATCCACACATTGGCGGCCAATGGGGGAGAACTAGCCGACATTGTGACAGCGCCGGAGATAAGTTGTTCAGATCATGCTATGAGCATCGCTTGCATAAGTTCAGAATTCAACCTGGGTGCATTGTAATGCTGGCGCATTCGGCAGGTCAGGAGGATTACAGCAACGCTCTTAACGCGTCCATGTACTCATCGATGTTCCGTTGATTCCCGCCAAAATCAAATTCGCCCATCCGACCGACCGACTGTATCGAAAGAACTGTCTTGCTGGGATCGCCTTCGTTGGGGGCAATCGCCACGTCCACATCATCAACAAACTTAAACAGGTTCGTGCGAGAGAATCCAGTAACCACTCGGGTATCTTCATCGGCCTTCACAAATTCCCCTCTAGGCCAAGCCTCGAATGCTTGTTGAGCGGCATTGAAGACAGCGCTAGGGGTGGCATCAATCTCAATCTGCTGGCTGGCTTGATTGCCAGGACTGGCGGCCATAGCAGGTGAAACATTACCAAATAGACTCAGAACTAAAGCCACTACCATCAGGAAGTTAGCAAGTCCCGAGGCAAAGGATTTTAGGAAAGAAAGCTTGACATTACGGAGGCTCATAGTTTTCAGTCTTCCAAAGTGTCTACGACAGTATCTGCATGGGGGGCCACAACCCAACGAATCGCCTAGCCACTCACAAGGATAAGATTATAAGGCAGAATTATGAACAAATATAACAACCACTGTTCATGAATCTCACCCTCGTCCTTGCTCTTCTCATTGCTCTGCCAATAGCCGGGATTCTGCTATACCTGCTGACTCCACGCCAATACGAGTCATCAGAGTCAGTCGCCAACTCCTACGACGAGTGGACAGACGATGGCATATTGGAATTTTACTGGGGTGAACACATTCACCTGGGTCATTACGGCTCTCCCCCTCGCCGGACTGATTTTCTGCAGGCCAAAATCGATTTTGTACATGAGATGGTCAAGTGGGGCGGCCTCGATCGGCTGCCCACTGGCACAACGGTTTTAGACGTGGGCTGTGGCATTGGCGGCAGTAGCAGAATCCTGGCCAAAGACTATGGATTTGAGGTCACCGGTGTCACCATCAGCCCCCAGCAAGTCAAGCGCGCCCAACAACTCACCCCAAAAGGTGTAACCGCTACCTTTAGGGTTGACGATGCCATGGCGCTGTCTTATCCCGACGCAAGCTTTGATGTGGTGTGGTCAGTCGAGGCAGGCCCACACATGCCCGACAAGGCTCGATTTGCCCGCGAACTGATGCGCGTCCTAAAGCCGGGTGGCATTTTAGTGGTGGCAGACTGGAATCAGCGGGACGATCGCCAGACCCCATTAAATGGTTGGGAAAGCATCGTCATGAAGCAGCTGCTCGATCAGTGGTCTCACCCGGCATTCTCCAGCATCGAAGGATTCGCAGAACTGTTAGCTGAAACCGGACTAGTGGATGGCTCTGTTGATACCGATGACTGGACAACAGCAACTCTACCGTCGTGGCTGGACTCAATTTGGCAAGGTATTGCTCGCCCTCAAGGGTTAATAAAGTTTGGTCTGTTAGGCTTCATCAAATCAGTGCGAGAGGTACCCACACTACTACTAATGCGGGTTGCATTTGGAGCAAGACTATGTCGGTTCGGCATGTTCCGTGCCCACCGAGCCCCGACACCGACTCGTGCCACAGTGAGTAACCAGACAGGCTCGGCACGGGCTCAGTCGAGCGCTTGCTAAGTGCAGCGAAGGTTCTGGCAGGGTACCTTAGGTACTCAAAAGCACATACATTCGTGTATGCAGGAACTTATACCAAAGACTTATATGTAAAATGACGCTGCAAGTGACATCGTATATAGATTTTCATCTATATACGATGTCATCGTGTGTCGGATCGGTCTGTCATCCCCCTTCAAATCGCCTGAGACCTTGTGGAGCGCTTGACTTGTTCTCGCATTCGAGATTTACGAATTCTCCGCGAGTACCCAAGCCCGCAAGAGCTTCTCATGCACCAATGTTCAAATCTTCAATCCAGCCTGAAGAGACCAGCCAATTCCCATGAAGAACAACGACCATCCCAAAAACGTCAACACCACTTCCAGCCGGTCTCGACTGCTAAAAATTCTGAAGTCTCTGACAATGCTATTTTTTATCGTAATTCTCTTACTGGCCGGTGCACTAATCGCATTCAGAGTCGCGAAAAGTCAGTATAGAAATTATTGGATTCAGCCACCCTCTCAAATTTATCTGGCCTGGGATAAAGCATCCGACACATCTGTCACGCTTCGCTGGCACACTCGGCGTATCGAAACACCTTCCCACGTGGGGTACCGTCTACCGGGAGAGTCGGACTGGTACAGCGTCATGGGTAAGCAAATTCAGACCGATTCCAGTGGCGTGATACACGAGGCTACCATTTACAATCTCACCCCCAACACAACCTACGAGTACCGTATTAAAGGCGATTTTTCTCAAAGGAAGTGGAGTTCTGCATTCCAGTTCAAAACTGCTCCACCCAAAGGTGAGAGTGATTTCGATGTGATTTACGTTGCCGATACTGGATTGGATGGACGCCGAGACGGCCTCGCAAAAGGTACTCGCCAAATTATTGATGAGATTGCCCAACGCAAACCACTGCTTATATTAGGGGGGGGCGATTACGCCTACTACAGTTCGGATGATCGCCACGGTCCGCTGCCAAGAGCGATCGATGCTTGGTTCAAGCAAATGGCCCCGGCATTGCCTCAGTCGATCTTCATGCCAACGTACGGTAACCACGAAGCCGTGTTGAAAGAAAATACCAGTCTTTGGCAGCAGCGCTTCGCAACTCCACCTGGAACTCCCGATGGGCGCAACTATTCGTTTAATGTCGGCAACGCCCACTTTGTCTCGATTTTCGCAATTTACGAGCAGCAGGGGCTAGAACCCGAAGCCTTGGAATGGATCGAACAGGATATTCGCCAAGCCCAAGAAGACGGTTTCCAATGGATTATCCCTTACATGCACGTTGCTCCATTTGCAGAAGGAGCTAGCCATCCATCCAATTTAGCCTTGAGGGCTCAGTTGGGGCCGCTATTCGAGGAGTTGGGGATCGAGGTAGTTCTGACATCCCACGATCAAGCCTTCGAGCGCACCTACCCATTAGTTGGTGTTCCCAACGATATTACATCCACGTCTGCTTCCAAAAGTTGCTACTCACTCGACGATGGTGTCACCTGGGTCAAAACTAGTCCAGGAGGCAAATTGAGCAATAAGAGCGGAGGCTTTTCTGTCTTCAAGGCTCCTCCATCCCCGTGGGTTGCCGTGCGCGACAATACAATGCACGTCTTTACAAAGCTCCATGTCTCGCAAGATGAACTCTCTGTGGAAACCTTCGGCCTTAAAGAAAACGGCCAAGCGGCAACTCTCTTAGATTCGTTTACCTATAAGGTGCAGGGCTGTGAAGCCCAGACCTCTGCAAATTAGTCACTGCGACAATTAGACGCTGTAAGTCTTAGAGGCTCTCATACCTGGACATCCTGACAGATAACAGATGGGTATTGCAGTTGTTTGGTCTTGGGAGCAGAGGGTCGATCGCGATCATGCTCATCGGCAGGCGAGGGACATATGCACATTTCATGCCCCTCGGGGTAACTGAGATGCCACGTAAAGTGTTTGCCAATTCAGTTAATGTCAGTTCGACAGAGCAATTTGAGTTGCTTAATGCCTTCGCTGTACAACGAAACCATTAGGGTTTGAAGCCTCTTGCTCCCCTCTCCCAATGTGAGAGAGGGGCTGGGGGTGTGGTCTATCGAACTCAAGTTCAGTTAGGACAACGTTTTCCAATCGCAGTCAGGGTTGAATATAGCCGAAATGTCCGTAGTGGCAAGGACACTGCTATATCAGCCAAAATCGAGTCAGACTAGATATTTAGATCGAAACGCTCACAGTGCTGGGATAGCGCCTCCAATCCTTGCCTGAGATCGCAGTTTCTGGGCTTTGCTGTCAGGTTTAACCGAGACATTTGATACCAGCCACTGTCCTCCAGCAAAACTTGCGGTTTTTCGTGTAGTCATCCGTCGGATAGATTGCTATGACTGACTCGATTCGATTTTTGATGTGTCCCCCAGACCACTACGATATCGACTACATCATCAACCCCTGGATGAGTGGCAACCTACACCGCTTGAATCGGGAGGATGCCCATCAACAGTGGCAGCAACTATGCACAACCCTGCAGCAATATGCGGAGGTTGAACGAGTGCAACCAGCGAGTGGCTGGCCCGATATGGTCTTTACGGCTAATGCAGGAATGGTGCTCGATCGCACGGTTATCCTCAGCAACTTCCGCTACTCGGAGCGACAAGGGGAGCAGCGCCACTTCGAGGCTTGGTTTAAATCGCGTCACCATATTGTTCTCAAGCTGCCTGAAGGGATCGCCTTTGAAGGGGCAGGCGATGCCCTACTGGATCGTGCCGGACGATGGTTATGGGCTGGCTACGGTTTTCGGACAGCACTGGAAGCTCATCCACTACTGGCGTCACTGCTCAATCTTGAAGTGCTGTCGCTGCATCTAGTGGATAACCGGTTCTACCATCTCGATACCTGTTTTTGCCCGCTTTCCAGTGGCTACCTCCTGTATTACCCGAATGCGTTCGACACCTACTCCAATCGACTAATCGAGATACGAGTCCCAAAGGACAAGCGGATTGCAATTAGCGAAGCGGATGCCCTCAATTTTGCCTGTAACGCCGTCGATATAGATGGCACGATTGTTGTCAATCGAGTCAGTTCCGAGTTGCGAGCCATCCTAGAAACGCGCGGCTTTGCCGTGGTCGACCTCGACCTGAGTGAGTTTATCAAAGCGGGGGGCGCAGCCAAGTGTCTGACGTTGCGGCTGACTGAACAGCTATCCCCCGAAGCTGTTGAAAAAGTCGCCGTTTGCAGCCGCAGCATATCCTTCAAGGGACAGTTACTGGACAGCAATCTCCTCAACGACGTCCTCGACACAATTGTGTCAGGGGGAGGGAGCTTCCAGATCGAGCAGTTTCAACTGGGAGAGCAACGTCAGAACCCATCGTCAGTCAAGTTGCACGTCTGCGCCGCTAGTGCTCTGGAGCTGGACGACATTCTCAGTCAGTTAATTGCGCGGGGCGCTACATCGGCAGACGAGTTCGAGCGCAATGCTAATTTACAGCCGGTCGTGCAATCAGGTGTGGCTCCCGAGGAGTTTTACGTCACGTCTATTTATCCAACAGAGGTGTTGATGCAGGGGGAGTGGCTACCTATCCGCAACCAAAGAATGGACGGCACCATTGCCGTAACGGGCACCGAAGTGGGACATCCACGAGCGGTCTGCCGGTTGATTCGCGACCTGAAGGTGGGGGAGTTGGTGGTGTGCGGATTGCAAGGGGTGCGCACCGTGCGTCAGTCTCTCCAGGAGCGATCGCCGCAGGAATTTTCGTTTATGGGCTCCAGTGTCTCTAGCGAGCGGCGGGTGGAGTTGGCGGTCGATCGCATTGCATGGGAACTGCGGCAGGTGCGCGATCGCGGTGGCAAAACTATTGTTGTTGCAGGACCAGTAGTCATTCATACCGGTGGTGGCCCGCACTTGGCGTCCCTCATACGCGAAGGTTACGTACAAAGCATTTTGGGAGGAAACGCGATCGCCGTACACGATCTGGAACAAACTCTATACGGTACGTCTCTGGGAGTCGACCTGCAGAGGGGACAAGCCGTCAAAGGGGGACACCGCCATCACCTCAAAACCATCAACTTGATTCGCAAGCACGGCAGCATTGCCGCAGCAGTGGAGGCGGGGGCTATCTCGAGCGGGATCTTCTACGAATGCGTTCGTCGAGGGGTACCATTTTCCCTGGCCGGTTCCATTCGCGACGACGGCCCCTTACCCGAAACACAAATGGATCTGGTGCAAGCTCAGACGGACTATGCCGAGTTGGCCAGAGGGGCCGATATTATCCTGATGCTCTCCACCATGCTGCATTCTATTGGGGTGGGCAACATGACCCCGGCGGGTGTGAAGCTCGTTTGTGTGGATATCAATCCGTCAGTAGTCACCAAGCTGGCCGATCGCGGTTCGCTGGAATCGGTGGGCATAGTGACGGATGTGGGATTGTTCCTGAGCCTATTGGTGCAGCAGTTGCACCGGATGGAGAAACCCGCCCTGAGTGAGTAAGCCCAGCCCCACATGAGTCACAGCCTGAAACCACACCCTATCGCTCGAAGGCAGGGAAATATCATGGAACTAGAGAGCGCCACCTCATCCCCAACCGGGAGGTTGTTGTGGTTCGCCATTGTGACCCACGCCATACTCTGTCTGGACAAGTGCAGGCATTTGCCCATCTCTTCCGGTGGCCAGTCGGATTGTTGGCGGGCCTAGCAGGTTGTGCGACCATCTATTCCCTAGATTCCAGTACGCCATTCGCCAGCTACGTGCTGACCACTGTCGTCCTCAGTTGCATGTACTCTGCATCCTGCGCCATTAACGACTATTGGGATGTAGAAAAGGATCGCATCAACCATCCCGACCGACCGTTGCCGTCCGGACACCTGACCCGTTCGCAAGCACGCATGGGGGCTACTAGTCTGTTTGCCATTGCCGCGATCGCCGCTCTGCTGTTGGGACTCATACCGTTCTTTTGGGCAGCGGTTGCCATCCCGCTGATGTGGTATTACTCGCAGATTTTGAAGTACAGCGGCATTTTGGGGAATATCATCGTCGCTATCTTCGTAGCAGCTCTGATTGTATTTGCGGGATTGGTAGTTCACCGACCTTGGGCCTTGTTAGCTGCCACAGGATTCTTGTCGATCTACCAATGGGTGAAAGAAATTATTTGGGATGTCCGCGATGCAACTGGAGATAGCGATCGCGGTATTACGACCATTGCCACTCGGTGGGGAGGCCAAACGGCGCTAGCGATCGCGTGGGGAGCGATTGCGGTATTGTTGGGGGCTATCCCCATTACCCTGCTCGTGGTGCCGATAGCGCATCCGGTATGGTTTGCCAGTTTTACAACGGCGATGCTGATGAGCTTGGCGAGCGCCCTGGCTGGCAGTGGCGGAGTTCCAGCGGCGATTGCGAGTCGGCGGTTTACAACGCTGGAACGGTTAAGTATGGTGTTCGGCATTCTTAGCTTGCTGGGAGCCGCACCACCCCTCTAAGCCACACAAGGCTGCTTACCAACAACGCTGCTAACAGCAGATTTCTAGGGTAATTGAGGCGGTTGACAGAGTATTGACTGACTTCAGCCGCAGCTTTGCAGCCAGCGCATATAGCCATCCGTTGTAAGGTCTGGAGGGTTGAGACCGCAAAAATAATTGATTTTCAAGGAAAAGTAGTCAGGGAAGTCTCCATAGCGAATTGCTGATCGCTAAAGTACCGAACCGATAGGAATAAAAAAGCTCCCACACTTGTTGTGCGAGAGCGACATAGTACTACTTAACTTCAGAGTTTGGAGCAACTCTGCGATCGCTGATTTACATCAGACCGATCTGGGTCAGGATGCCTTCACCGGTCAACAGCTCGGTGGCGATGCCGATGACGAAGCCCAACATGGCCAGACGACCATTCCACTTTTCTGCAAAACCAGTGAAACCGAAACGAGTGTCTTGAGATTCCATACGTTGTCTCCTGTGCGAGTGAAGGTGCTTAACCTGTCTTTATGGTGTCTTCAGTTTTTGAGAATGTCAAGTTTTGTAAACGGCGATCGTAGTGCTGTCCTTGATGGGTTGACCGACTTCTCACACACC
>JBFRWD010000158.1:0-49395 GCA_051439425.1 Synechococcus sp. | reverse complement strand
CGCATGGAAGACAGAGGACTGATTTCTGCATGGAGTTCAGTGGCGATCGCGGCGATTCCTAAGATTGAACCTGCGAGTAAAGCAACTAGCTTTGTTGCCCCGATTGCATCCAGTTTTTGAATCATTTTTGGAATTCGTTCGCCCGTTGAGATGTCTGTTTTAGAGGTCATGTTTAGCTCCTCTGTTGCTGGCTTGAACTCACTATCGCAAGTTTGGCTAATATTTGGTAGAGGAGTAATAAAAATGACTAATATTCATATTGAGTATGAGCAAGTCACTCGACAGACTCACTTTGCTACAAACATTCGTGCGTATTGCTGACTCGGGTAGCATCAGCGCCGCAGCGCGCGATCTGGGCTTATCTCAACCATCAGCAAGCCGCCAACTCGCGGAGTTAGAATCGCGCTTCAAAACGCAGCTCATGCGGCGAACCACTCACAACCTTTCGCTGACCGCAGCAGGGGCAGAACTACTGGCTGATGCGCGGCGTTTGCTGGATGATTGGGAGTCTCTAGAAGAAAAGCACCTCGATGCAGAACGGATGCCGAGAGGAACGCTCAAAGTGGTGGCACCGATCGCACTGGGTCAGCTTTTTCTCTTAGACATTGCCCTTCAATTTCAACATCGATACCCACTGATCTCGCTATCCTGGCAACTTGAAGATGGCAACATTCGCTTTGCAGAAGTAGGTTGCGATTGCTGGATTAAGATAGGCGATATTCAAGATAAATCTTTGCTTGTACAACCGTTGGGGCGAGTCGAGCGGATAGTCGTTGCCGAACCTCAGTTGCTGCAAACTTACGGTCAACCGAAATCAATCACCGATCTAGAAAAATTACCGTTTTTAGCCCTTGAACCTTTTGAAGGGGGGCGCATTCCTCTGACGGATTATAGAGGACGGACTAAGCTCATTTCACCTGCGGTCAGGCTTACGACCAATAATATTTCTGCTCTGCACAAAGCTGCACTGGGAGGGCTTGGGGCTGCTGTACTCCCGCGCTGGCTTGTTGAAAGCGATCTGGAAAGTCAGCGGCTGGTAGACATCCTTCCCACATGGCGTGCGGCAGAACTCACTATCCACGTAGCCTATTTGCCCGGACGGCATCTCCCTCAGCGATTGAAGTGCTTTCTCGAGGTGTTGCGATTGGAAATGTCTAAAATTACTAGCATTGAGCATGTCGATTGAGGTTTTGGAAGGCTATCGATGATAATGAAACAACAGCTTACTAAGGCATGAATCTCGCCTGGTACTTAACCAACACTGTTGGGTGCCACTTGTTTAAGAGTAGGAACGAAAGTGGGATAGGAAATTGATGCGCAATCGGCCCCGACGATCGTAGTAGTCCCTTCTGCTTGCAATGCTGCGATCGTCAAGCTCATGGCAATCCGATGGTCGCCAAATCCTTCCACTGTCGCCCCTTTTAGTGGTTGTCCACCCACGATCTCCAAACCATCGGGACGCTCGCTTATCGCGGCCCCCATCTTGGTCAGTTCGCTAGTCATGGCTGCAATCCGATCGCTCTCTTTCACCCGCAACTCTTCCGCATCCCGAATCACCGTCTTGCCCTCGGCAAACGCTGCTGCCACCGCCAAAATCGGAATCTCATCGATCAGCTTGGGAATCAAATCTCCTCCAATCTCGCAACCCTTTAATTGAGAGGAGCGCACCCGCAAATCCGCTACGGGCTCACCCGTTTCTTCCCGCTCGTTTTCTAGTGAAATCTCTGCCCCCATCATCTCAAGAGCCTCCAACACTCCGGTGCGAGTGGGGTTAATGCCGACGTTTTGGATCAGTAATTCGGCCTCGGGGGCGATCGCTGCTGCCACCAGCCAAAACGCCGCAGAGCTGATGTCTCCAGGGACCACGACCGGCTGCCCGTAGAGTTGCGAGCCGCTACGAATGATCACCGTCTTCTCCGCTTGGTTCGCCGTCAGATTGGCACCAAATGCAGTCAGCATACGCTCAGAATGGTCGCGAGATAGAGCCGGTTCCGTCACCGTCGTTTCTCCATCCGCCCACAGGCCAGCCAGCAATACACAGGATTTCACTTGGGCTGAGGCGACCGGAGATTGATAGTGAATGCCTTGTAATTGCTGGCCATTAATCGCTAGCGGAGCCCGCTCACTACTGGAACGCCCCCAAATGTGGGCTCCCATCTGCTGCAAAGGTTTAACCACTCTACCCATGGGGCGAGATCGCAGCGAACCATCTCCAGTGACGGAAAAAAAGCGATCGGACTGTGCTGCCAAAATCCCCAGCATCAGCCGCAGAGTAGTTCCCGAGTTCCCCGCATCCAATACATCAACCGGCTCTTTCAGTCCCCCAAGCCCGACACCGCGAATGGTGACCAGCTCGGAATTGAGTTCTGAGATCTCGGCTCCCATCGCCCGAAAACAAGCCGCCGTGCTGCGCGGGTCTTCGCCCAATAGCAAACCACGCACGGTGGTTTCCCCCTCAGCCAGTGCCCCCAACATCAGCGATCGATGAGAGATAGACTTATCGCCGGGAACAGTGATGCTGCCGCTGAGGGTGGGGCAGGCGGAGACTTTGAGGGTGGGGTTGCTAGCTGACACGATACTGCGCAGGATGACAGAAAAAGCCCCGCTATCCTATCGCGTTTTGCAAGTTCATCTAACGTAGAGCCGTATAGCTGGAATGTGTGACGCTGTCGCGAATGCGAGCCACTAACTCTGAGAGATTGCCGCGATCGAGGCGGTAACTGATGGGATGAGCAACCAAGCGAGCCGTACTTTCGTATATGCAGTCCAGTTCTACTAGTCCGTTTTCTCTTAGTGTCCGACCGGTGGCAACCAAATCCACAATCGCTTCTGCCATTCCAGTTATAGGAGCCAGCTCGACGGAACCGTACAGGGGAATAATCTCGACAGGCAAATCGAGAGTCTCAAAAAACTCTGCGGCGCAGTTGACGAACTTAGAGGCAATGCGGGCGTTAGCTGGCAGATCTAATGCGGATTTGTATGGGCTATCCTGCTTCACTGCCACCGACATGCGACAGCCACCAAATTTGAGATCGGCTAGCTGGGCAATCTTGGCCCGCTTCTCACGCATGACATCGTACCCAACTACACCTAGCTGAGCTTGACCGTACTCTACATAGACCGGCACATCATGAGTGCGAACCAGCAATGCTTCGTAAATATTCCCGTCGGGACTAGTGGGGGAAGTAATTCGCAGCAGGCGATTGCTTTTGTCCTGAAGCTGACTGAAATCGATGCCCACGCTCTGAAACAAGGCCACCCCCTCCTTCAGCAATTCTCCTTTTGCAAGCGCAACTGTAATCGTGGCCATTACACAGGTTCCCCTACGGTTTGTTCGAGCGGCACTAGATCGGTGGTGGTGGTATGGAAGCTGCCATCCGCTTGTACCCAGGCAACTTCTTCAATTTCGCAAGAGCGAGCGTATTCGGTAATTGCTTCCGGAGTACGTCCTTCGTCAGGCGCCGCAAACTCACCCAGCAATTCGATTTCGATGCCACGGTTGGGATGCTGGGCCCGCAAGTCAGCTGCCAATTTGAGCACGTGTGGCACAGCTTCAGCTTCAGTGGGAACCACCAAGGTATGGGTTTTGCGAGACGATTGCGGCAGCCGAGCGCTCGATTGCAGCACCCGCTGCAGAGATTCTAATGTCAGAGAAAATCCAATTCCAGCTTGATTGCCACCATTGGGGCTGTATAGCGAAAATAGCGAGTCGTAGCGCCCCCCCAATCCCAACCGTTCGGAACCGCACACCGCTTGGAAAACAGTGCTGGTGTAGTATCCAAAACCATCAAGCAGGCTGAGGTCGAGAACCAGAGGTACTCCTTGCTCCGTTAACCCGTTGCACAGTTGCTCCAAAGCCGTCACCCGCTGCCGCTCGGTACTTGGCAGCGTTAATCCTTGTAATTTGCGGAAAACCTCTTTCGGCTCCCCTCGCAAATCGAGAACTTGCAGCGCTGCCTGCCGATCGCGTTCCGGCATGTCCGCTGTTTCTAAAAAAACGCGA
Organism: Synechococcus sp.; assembly: GCA_051439425.1. GTDB lineage: Bacteria > Cyanobacteriota > Cyanobacteriia > Thermostichales > PCC-7336 > PCC-7336. The sequence goes on along the minus strand of JBFRWD010000158.1, from coordinate 45,392 downwards.
TCTAGGTTGGCAATCGCACGATGCACATCTGCCTTCGCCGAAGGAGAAATCGTACTTAGCAAACTCTCCGTCAAGCCCACTTCTCCAACAATCAACGACCAATCCGGCAGATCGAGGGCATTCAAACATTCCGCCAGCAGCAGCATCACTTCTGTGTCGGCTAACCAACCGGGGGCCCCGATGAGTTCCACACCAGCTTGGAAAAACTCGTTATCGTGACGGGCATTGCGAAATACGTTGGCGTTGTAATAGAGCCGCAAAGGAAGCGCTGTCCCGGCCATGCGGGTGGCCGCGGCGCGTGCGATCGATGCGGTCATCTCGGGGCGCAACCCCAACATCGTCCCTTCGCTATCTCGCACCTGCAGCACAGACCCTGGCTGCACAGCCCCCCCAGCAGTCAACGTATCCAGACGTTCCAGGGTCGGAGTAATGATGCGCCGATATCCCCAGCGCTCGAAAACTCCACGCAGATGGCGCTCCACCCATTGCTTCTGCACCACATCCAACGGCAGGAGATCTCGCGCTCCCGTCGCCGGTCGGTGGAAAGTGGATTTCGCCATTGCCTGCCTGTCCTGCCGATTGATTGATGAGTTACGCAAAGTAAGCCAGACCCAATCTACCAAGCGATCGCCCATCCCGATGAGAGACCCGGTGACTTCTTCGTTCTGTCTGGCAGTCACTCGTTCGTTGTTTCGTTTAGCGAAGCAGATGTCATAACTGCTTCTCTTAATACGATCTATCGATGTTTGAGAAGACGGTTGAGTAGATACAGGGTAACCACAACTCCCACTAGCTGAGCGGCCATATTATTCAACAACGCTTGCAGCCAAACCATGTCTAGCGGAACGATCCAGTGGTTCGATGCTAGTCCTGGAGGCCCGATGCCAACTCTTGGATCGGTCAGGGTGGGGAGCGCGCCTTGAGGCTGAGAAAGAACGTTTAACAACATAGCCCCAACTGCTCCCATTGCCACCATGATGGTGCAGACCGCACCAATCAGATTGCCAATCAATCCGAATCTCAGTACCCCCATCACGCGATTTGGGTTGGGGCGACGATTCGGTTTCAGTAGCGATCGTCCTATTCGTGTGTAGCGGAAACTCCAGAGAATCGAAAACAGTAAGAAGATCAGCGAAGTATACGCCAGGCTCACTTCAACGGTTGTGCCTGGCCCGTCTGTCCTAACCCCCCGAAACAACAAGGCAAAAATAAGTAAAAGAACGGGAATCACTCCTAGTGCAAACTGAAGCCAGAAGGATATCCATCCCAATCGTAGAAAGGCTTTTGCTAACGGAACCGGAATGGATTCTGGATGAGTGCTGGGAAGACTAGATTCCTTCATTGCGGCTCCAGATGCTGTATCGCCCCTCATTAAACGTCAAGAACCAGGAAATTTCTGTCAATCTCACCGGTTCATTAAGGTTTGAGGCGGAGTGAGGGAAGCGTTCGCGAGGAAGAATCGCTATCGCTTTCTGCAATCAGCCATAGAGGGGGCTCTCGCTATTGTTATCGGTAGATCGAGGGGGTGAGCTGTCCTCGCAATCCAGACCTTACAGCGGCTTGCTATATCGCAATGGGTTATGTCACGAAGCCGCTTGATATGCCAGCTTAAAACTCTGCCCTGCTTCCAACCCCGTCGCCCATTCTGCAATCAGTGCTGTCACCCATTGGGGTAGCTCGTCATGAGCACAATGGCCAATACCGGGAAGTTTAACTAGCTTGCAGGCTGGATTCCACTGTACGAATTTGTCCGCAAAGAAGCTGGGCACAGCCGGGTCATCCTTGCCCCATAGAATCAGAATGGGAACGTCGATCTGGGGCAACAACAACCTTGGACTCTCGAACCGTCGCGTCAGGATGGCCCGCAGCAGCTCCAGCAAGACCTCTTGGGCTCCATCATCAAACGCAGGTTGCTGAAAAATCTTGACCAGTTCGTCATCCACCCGCTCATCAATCTTGTATGTATTTCGAATGGCTTTTCGAAGCGGTTTTTCCTGACGCAATCGTCGAAAGAACAGCGGATAAATACCCGGGAATCCTACCAAGCACATAGCGGCTTCAGTCAGCCCTTGGATTGCCCATGCAATGGGGGGTGGAAATTCCTCGGGATGGGGGCCGTCGGCACAGCTAATTAGATTGAGTCCCTTAGCCATTTCAGGATGGCGAGCCGCAGCCGTCAGCGCGATTAAGCCACCCAATGAATGACCGCTAAGGATCGCCGGTTGGCGAATGTGCTCCTGCCAAAACTCGTAGAGCTGCTCCACCCACAAATCGACGGTGTAGTGGATATCTGTAGGCTTAGAACTACCACCACACCCCAATAGGTCGATCGCGTACACAGAGCGATCGCGACTCAACAGCGGAATATTCGAGCGCCAATGGCCTAACGACGCCCCAAATCCGTGGACAAGCAGGGCTGGAGCTGCAGCAGAACGGGCAGTGGTAGGGGTGTAGCTGTAGCGAACAGAATAGTCCCGCCAGTCCCAGTCTTTTAAGTGGCCCAAGTAGGACTCAAACATTCAGTCCCCATCCGGCAATGAAACGTTTCTTCATAAATTGTAGTTCGTCTCGGATTGGGATACATCCGTCGCTAGTCTCCCCCCTCAGATAAGGCTGCTTGCTGTAGCTGACATAACGTTCCGATACCGGATTTAGCTAGATCCAACATTTCGGTCAATTTGGACGAACCAAATGGCTGAGACTCAGCCGTTCCCTGAATTTCGATGTACTCTCCAGTCCCAGTCATCACAACATTCAAATCCACCTCTGCCGCAAAATCTTCGACATAACAGAGATCGGAGATCGCCGTATCGTTCACCACACCAACTGACAGTGCAGCCACTTGATGGACAATTGGTGAGGTCGCTAACAATCCTTGTTCGAGCAGTGACGCACAAGCATCTTGCAATGCCACAAACCCACCCGTAATGGCCGCAGTCCGAGTGCCTCCATCCGCCTGCAACACATCAGCATCAATCGTGATAGTGCGCGGCCCTAATGCTTCAAAGTCAATCGCAGCGCGCAAACTTCGACCGATCAACCGCTGAATTTCCGCCGTGCGCCCCGAAAGCTTGTACAGTTCACGCCGCTGCCGCTCTTGAGTGGAACTCGGCAATAATCGATATTCAGCAGTCAACCACCCCTTGCCTGTATCCTTCAAAAACCGAGGTACATCTTCAGAGACCGACGCCGTGCAAAGAACGTGGGTATCGCCAAATTTGACTAACACCGAGCCCGACGAAAACTTGGTGAACCGTCGCTGAAACGTGACCGGGCGAATCTCACCGAAGCCTCGCCCATCGTCCCTCGACCAACTCATTCGTCATCCCTCAAGCGGCAAACCGCATCAGCTTATCAGAACAAGAAAAATAGGGAGCAATCCTTGCAAAAAGCTTTAAACCGCTACGGAGTGTTTTGTTGGGATGATGCCACTGATGAATAGCTCTCTACCGAACAGCCTGAGAACTACCGAGGTTATCTAAGCCTTCAGTAACCGTCACGGACACAATGCGATCGCCAATCGCAATCCGATCGACCACATCCATACCTTCCGTCACGTAACCGAACACCGCATAGCGACCATCCAACTGGGGAATATCGGCCAAAGCAATATAGAACTGAGATGAGGCTGTATTCGGAGCTGCCGAACGGGCCATCGCCACAGCTCCGCGCAAGTGAGGAAGAACGAGGCCATTAGGGGGCACTGTTTCGTTGTATCGCAGAGTGTATCCGTCGTTAGAGCGAGGCTCTAATGCCATCTCTAACGGAATTTGTCGGGGCTGCTGAGTTTCCGGGTCCACAAATCCCCCCGTACCATTGCCCAACGGATCGCCCCCTTGCACGACAAAGGGCAGCGGATCTTTAACAACCCGATGGAAGCTTAACCCGTCATAAAACCCTTGGCTCGCTAACTGCACAAAGTTCCCGGCAGTCAGCGGAGCTGCCTCACCATTCAGCACCATTTCTACTGTCCCGTTCCCGGCAGCAGTTTGCACTTCCATCTGCACGGTGGCCATACCAGAGAGCTCGGGGCGATCGCCGTACAGCGCAGCAATATCATCTCGGGTTGCCGCAACAGATGGTGGAATGACTCCACAGCCAGCCAGAACAAAGCAGAGCAAGACACTTACCAACAACGATCGCAGGCGAACCAGCGAATTCAATCCATCTAAAAACCGAGAGAAGTGCATGGGCAGGCAGGACTCTAGCAACACCAAATGTCCCGAGCCAACATTGCAGCAGCACATCAATAAGCGCCAAACTCTGTTGGCATCGAGACACACAAATTCTACTCATGTTCGGGAGTTGCTATTTGATTGATAGCAGAAGAATTTTAGTTTGCTGTTGATTCACCACCATCCGTCGGCAAGGTACCAATGAAATCATTGGGGCTGACCCCCTGCAAAAACTGGCGAAATTCTTCGCGCTCAGCATCGTCTGCATCTTGATCGACTGGAATAGACGCCTCGGCAATGACCTCCTCCATCGCCCAAATAGATGCGTTAGCTCGCAACGCTAACGCGATCGCATCGCTAGGACGGGAATCCAGTAGAAATTCCTCTTCTCCTTTGCTGAGAGAGATAGTGGCAAAAAACGTATCGTCTTTGAGATCGCACACAACTATGCGATCGACGGTGTACCCCAACTCTGCCCAGGAGGAATACATTAAATCGTGAGTCATGGGGCGGGACGGTTTCTGGCCATCCAGGGCTTGCATAATGGCATTTGCTTCCGCTTTACCCACCCAAATCGGAATGGCCCGTCGCTCGCTCAAATCGCGCAGAATTACGATGGGTACCCGATTGGCAGCGTCGATTGCAATCGCTGCAACCTCCATTTCCACCATAATCCTGGCCTCCAGACCTATGGGTACCTCGATCCTATCTGGGGCATTTGGGTTTGACAAGCGACTTCAAACAGCCTGAAAGCCTGTCTAGATATAGTTTTTGGGGTCGAATACCAGAAGTAGACACATACGTTAGCTATTCGACAGGAATCGATACAGCAAAGCTCCGATCGGCATCAGAGTAAAGTGGTAAGCGAGCAGATGCTAAGAGCATATCTCTTTAACCCAAACCCTTTCTCTATTTTCTCCCAATCTGCCAACAGTCGATGCTGCTGCTTCACCTCTATTTTTCTCTTGAGTTGCGCTGATGTTTACCGGACTCGTTCAAGCGAAAGGACTGCTAGAAGCAGTTAATGATTATCAGCTAAATGTTCAATGGTTAGATGCCTCCCCCGACGTCCTGAAGGATTTGGAGTTAGGGGATAGTGTCGCAGTGGATGGGGTGTGCTTGACAGTAGCAAACAACACCTCCAAGGGGTTTATTGCAGACATCTCTCCCGAAACACTAGCCCGGACAAGCTTGGGCAACTATCCAGCCGATCGCCCCGTCAATCTAGAGCGCTCTCTCAAAGTAGGTGGAAAAATCGGCGGTCACTTTGTCACCGGTCACATCGACGGAATAGGTCATTTTTGCGAGGCCATAGAAACGGGTGACTCTTGGGAATTAAGTTTTCGGGCTCCTGCAGCCGTGGCTCGATACATTGTGCTGAAAGGCAGCATTGCCATTAATGGCATCAGCTTGACTGTCGCGGAACTAGGAAGCAACGGGGGGTGGTTCAAAGTCGCGGTAATTCCACATACCTTCGAAAACACCAATCTTTCGGCCCTAAAACCCAGCGATCGCGTCAATTTGGAGGGAGATATTCTAGGCAAATATGTCGAGCGATTCCTGCTCGGCCAAGCATCAGGACAACCAGCGCCTACAACCGAGGAACCAGCTTTAGATCTAAGCTTTCTCAGTCAACACGGATTCTCTTGAAGCGAGATAAACGATGCGGTATCTCTGCCAAATGAAAGCCTATTGAGAACGCTCTGCTGGCTAGTTCCGATGCGGTCAGTTCAAATTGGGGACATCCCACTAGTAGGATTGAAAGTTGATTGGCGATCGCCGCCAATTCCCATCAAATACTGACTAGCCACAAGCTATCGGCCCGAGAACATAGAGGAACATCCATGGCGCTGACGCAAAACGAACTCAAGAAAATGGCAGCGGAAAAGGCTGTCGAGCGGGTGGAAACTGGCATGATTGTTGGTCTGGGCACTGGCTCAACCGCTGCATTTGCCGTCAGTGCAATTGGCGAACGGATGAAAACTGAAGGACTGAGCATTATCGGAGTTCCCACCTCTCAGCGCACGTTCGAGCAGGCGACCGAACTGGGCATTCCTCTAGCAACCTTGGAAGAACAACCCAAGTTGGACGTGGCCATTGACGGTGCGGACGAAATCGAACTTAGCTCTCTAAACCTGATCAAAGGTGCTGGGGGTGCATTGCTGCGTGAAAAGCTGGTAGAAGTCAGCGCCGACAAACTAATTATCATTGCCGACTCCACCAAAAAAGTTGACAAATTGGGCACTAAGTTTGCTCTTCCCGTAGAAATCGTCCGTTTTGGCTGGAAGAGCACCACCAGCCGTGTAGAGGCCTTGGGATGCAAGCCCGTTCTGCGCACCACCGAAAGCGGCGAGCCCTACATCACCGACGAGCAACACTACATCATCGACTGTCAGTTTGGCCCCATGGACGATCCGGTTGCCATCGCCAATGCCCTGAAGGGAACCGCAGGGGTTGTAGAGCACGGCTTGTTTATCGACATGGTGTACGAGGCGATCGTGGCCACCGACACCGGTATCGAAGTGCTGAATAAGTAAGCGCGCGCCTAAGTTACAAAAACAATGTACGTCTAGATAGCGGATTTTTAGCCCGTACCAGGCAATCGTCCGATGGCCCTAGTCCCCCAACGCATCACGCAATCTCATTTGAGACTGTTGGAGTCGGAACCCCACCGGTTTGCTCGTCTGTATGCCGACGGGCTGGAATTACCGACCGTTGCGCGCAATTCTGCCGCGATTGAGCGGGGTAAGCAGTTTCACAACCTGCTGCACCAACAGTCTCTAGGATTGCCGATCGCTCCACTAGTCGATAACGATGCAGATTTAAAGCGTTATTTCCAAGCCTTTCAAACCTGTCCTCCTCCTCTACTGGATGGCAGCCAGTTGGCAGAATATCCACTGGCGTTGCCATGGGGAGATGTTCAGCTCTACGGTATCGTGGATCTGCTAATTGAGGCCCCAGATCGAGCGCAGGTTGTGGATTGGAAAACCTATTGGAAATCGCGGTCATTCGAGGAGCTAGTTGGTGACTGGCAAACTCGCCTCTACCTATTTTTGCTAACCGAAACTCGCGGCTACGCTCCCGAACACGTTTCCATGCTCTACTGGTTTGCCGAAGATCCGCAGCATTGCGTAGAAATTTCCTACAGTTCTAAAGCCCACTACAATACTCAAGCCGATTTAGCCAAACTGTTGGAGGCCTTAACTGGATGGTTACAGTTAGGTTTCCCCCAGGCTGCGATCCCAAATGATTCGCCCCCAGAGACTCTATCTATTCACGATATTCCCCCTCTCCCTTTGCCCTAAAAACTCCTCCTTTTCTAGGGAAAACTGCCTGAGCGTCCGCTGGAACAGCCTCTCTCAGTGATAATGCCAATTGAATATTGAGGTTTCCTATCAGTGCTGGACATTTTGAACCTATCCCTCGCCCGGGCCGAACAGCTAGCGGTCGCAGGCTCGCTAGTAGGACTGAGCGGTCTAGCTTGGAAGCTCTTTTTTGCCTTGACATCTGCCCCTCACCTGCAAGCGGGAGTTCACGCTAGCATCACTGAGAAAAGTCAACAGGGGAAGAAGACAACAGAGAAACTGGCCTCTGCCTATGAGATAGCTGAAACCGACATTGCTATTATTGTCCCGGCTTACAACGAAGAACGAAACGTCGTGTCCTGCTTGACTTCAATTCTGGATAGCACGACATCTCCCGTACAGATTATTCTGGCTGACGACAGTTCCACTGACGAGACAGCAGCCTTAACAGAGCAATTGCAACTGGAGAGAGCTGACAATCGCCTCTCAATCGTGCGCGTTCCCCCCCGTCCCGAGAACGAACGCTGGGTGGGAAAAAACTGGGCCTGTGATTATGCCGTCCAACAACTGCTTCCTCGTCAGGAAACAATGCCCAAATACCTGCTGTTCCTAGATTGTGACGCCACACTCGAGCCTGGGGCATTGGAAGCAGCGATCGCCCTTGCCCGCCACAAAGAAGTGGGGTTGCTGACAATTGCTCCCGAAATAGTGTGTGGATGTTTTGCCGAATGGCTCGTTCAACCCATCATGATGGCGTCAATGGCAGGATGGTTCGAGCCCAATTTGGTAAACGATTCCGAGCGGGCGGATGCGTTTGCTGCCGGTCCATTCATGTTATTCGAACGGTCGGCATATCTGGAGATTGGAGGCCATGCTGCCGCTAGGGAATGTGTGGTCGAAGACGTAGAACTAGCTAGCAGGATTAAACGGCACAACCTAGGACTGCACTTCACTTACAGCGGTAGTTTGGTCAAATTGCGCATGTACCAAAACTCTGCCCAGCTATGGGAAGGTTGGACGAAAAATGCGTTTGAGGCCGTAGAACGCAACTGGCTGTTATGGCTGTTTGCAATTTTGGCACTTGGAGGAATGTTTCTGGTGCCATGGGTGGGAGGAGTTCTAGGACTCGTCACCGGTAATGGATTGCTTCTATATCTGGCGATCGCCGCGATTGCCTTCCATCTCCTCATTCGCCTGATGCTAAGCAAATGGGCCAATCTCCCGCTCCGCTACTGGTGGTTGTCGGGGGTGGGTGGTTTGGTGACTATCGCGATTTTTCTGACCTCGGCCTATCGTACAAGCACCGGTCGCAACTGGACGTGGAAAGGGCGATCGCTTCAGTGATTTACGGCCACATGCATTACTAATGCATCGCTAGCCGTAACGACTAATCTTTACTGTGTATTGCAAATTTTTTCGGTATCTAGCAGAAAAATAGGAGCCGAATCTTCCGACTGAACGGCCAAGGAACTGACACACTGCAGACTGCCCTCCGACTGGTAGGCAGTTGACAGCGGTGCAACACTGTCAACTGGCACGCGCTGTACTGCAGGAGCAGAGTCAATCGGTAGGCCCACCCTATTGCCCGAGTTATCTCGGACAATCAGTAAAAAACGCACCGTTTGAGATTCGAGTCGGTTGGAAGGGACAGCCTGTGCATCACCAAAAATGCGATACCCCACATCAACTACCACCAACTCACGGCCTTCGTATGGGGTCACACTCACCCCAGTTTGATTGGGATCGCCGTAAACAGTCCCCATCAGCACCACTTTCTCTACAGAGTCGATAGGCAGTGCACACCATTCCTGGCGTAACTGAAATGAGATCAATTGGCGTGTTGCTTGCTTGTAAGTGCTAGCTAATCGCCTGCGGCGGGGGGTTGTTAATAGAGGCATGGAACGATTCCGCGAGATGAACAAAGAGCGAGCTGTACAGTACCTGCAACTGCCGCGAGGGCGTAGCAATCAGAGAACGATCTATCGCTGCTGCTAGATACGACTGTTAACCATTTGTTCGAGTTTTTGTAGCAGCTCGAACTCTTGATAGGGCTTGGTGAAGTAGGCCGTAGCCCCCAGTTCCATCGCTAGCGAGCGGTGCTTACCGCCGCTCCGAGAAGTCAGCATAGCGATCGGCAGTTTAGCCAACTTGGCATCGGCCCTAACATGGGCCAAGAAACCAAATCCATCCATACGTGGCATCTCGATGTCGCAAATCACTGCTTGAACATCTAAACCAGAGCGTAATTTTTCCAGCGCATCCTGACCATCTTTGGCCTGTTCCGGTTGGTATCCAGCTTTCGCCAATGTTAGTGCCAAGAAGCGGCGCACGTTTGTGGAATCGTCCACCACCAAGATTGATTTACGTGCAGACACTGCAGCCATTGATGCGGGCTCTGCACCTTCAGGAACATCTTCATCGTCAGATGTCGTCTCGCTAGGAGCGGACACACCCTTCGGAATAGCATCTCCGCGCACCACTTGGAACATCGTCGTAATGTCGGCCAACGGTACGACCTGGCCATCCCCCAAAATGGTGCAGCCTGTAAATCCTGTTGGTAATGGAAGGGAACCTTCCACCTGACGAACAACAATTTCTTGCTCTCCCCAATGGCGGTCGATCGCGATCGCAAATGCATCCGGACCTTGAACCATCACTAGAGCCGCTCGACTCGCCATGATGGGCTCGTTCTCCATCTCAACAGGGGGTTGAGGTCGGTTGAATTGCACCAGAGAGCCCATTGAGATCACCGGCAGGGCATATCCATCCCAATTGAGAATGTGACCGTCCTTAGAATCGACGGCAGATTCACCATCTAACAGCAAAATTTCTTCAATGGCATCCAAGGGAAAGGCCACTAACATGCCAGCACTTTCTGCCATCAAAATTCGCATTGAAGACAGAGCGATCGGGACTTCTAAGGTAAACGTTGTCCCTTTCCCCAGCTCGGTATCCACGCTAATAGAGCCGCGAATCTGTTGCAAATTAGAGCGGACAACATCCATGCCGATACCGCGACCGGATAACTCAGTTACCTCATCGGCAGTGCTGAAACCAGGTTCAAAAATGAGATCGAGAATTTGACTGCGGCTAGCCCCCTCAATTTCCGCTTGAGAGTAGCCCATCGCGGCCATTCGCTGGCGCAGCTTATTCACATCAATACCGCCCCCATCATCCCGCACCTCAATGACCGTACTGTGGGTGCGGGCTTGGGCCACAATCTCGATCGTCCCATGCTCGGATTTACCCGCTTGACGTCGAGTGCCAGCAGGTTCGATACCGTGGTCGAAGGCATTCCGCATCAGGTGCATCAATGGATCGCCCAGCAGATCCAGAACTGCACGTTCTAGCAAGGTACCGCCCCCTTGAATCTGTAGCCGTACATCCTTGTTGTACTTGTGGCACAAGTCTCGCACTGCCCTAGGGAACCGGCCCACCAGTTCTTGGAACGGACGCATGCGCAAGCGAGTTAGGTTCGTTTGCAGGAGTTTAGAGGTGCGGTTGATATCGTTGTTGGCTAAATGGGCTTCCTGCAAACTCAGTTCGACGTCAGAGGCAATTTCTTCCACCTGAACAATCGTTTCCATTAACTCCTGAGAAACCAGGTGCAGCTCGCTATAGCTATCCATTTCCAAGCTATCAAAGCTGCTTTGTCCAAAGGTCGCAGGAATCGAGGGGCCACCCACTGTTGCAAGAGCCGGGGCCGCCGACGCTTTGTCATAGGCGGTACGTAAATTGAGTCGCGATTGTTCGAGGAATTTGACGCGATCGCTGAGATTCGCAAATAGGTTTTGCAAACGACTCAAGTGGAGCGACAACGCATTTCGCTCAATTGCAAATTCTCCGAACAAATTGTTAATTCGCTCTAGTTTCTCGATGGTGACACGAACGGTACGAGCGGCTGTTTGCGTATCACCTGTGGCTTTTGGTTTGGCCGCTAACTGGGACACAATCTTGTCAGAACGGCTCGTTTCAGGCTCTGAAGGGGGGGTCAACCGTGCAGCGGGTTCTTCAGCTAGTTCTACATTGGCCTGTAAGCCGTCTTGCTTAGTCTGTATCTCTGCAGCAATAGTCTCAGCCGCCTGTGTTTCAGGTATGGATAAGATCTCAGATGCAGTTAATTCTTCAGAAACGGGTAACTCAACCAGGTCTGATGTTGCATCTGCAGCTTCTTCCAATGTCTCTAACAGAGACTCCAACCCGAGCTCTGCATCTCCTTCCAATAAAGAATCAGTCTCGCTCGATAGGGCCGACTCCAACGCTGGGTCATTCAACCATGAGTCTTCAGACAACCCAATAGTAGACACATCAAGCTCTGTCGTATCTGGCGACAACAAATCAGGTGGCAACAGCTCTGGAGACTCAGCTAACTCGGGAGCCTCCCCAACCCACTCCCTCTCAATGTCAGCCGACTCCTCAGATAATTGCTCAGTAGATGCTGCAGCCATTAATGCTAGGAATTCTTCTCCATCCTCTAGCTCTTGCTCTGCTTCTTCAGCCAATGAAAATGCTTCAACTATATCAATAGCAGCACTGTCAAACTCGATCTTACTTGCAACAGAAGCGTCTTCTCCACTGACGGAAACCTCGGCAGCGGCTCCTACATCAACAACCAGTTCTCTCGGCAATAGTTGAGCCTGCCCCGCTAATACGAGTGCGCGAGATCGCTTCCAAAGTTGCAAGGCTTCACGAGCTACAGTGTCAAACTGATGGGGAGGGACGGTTTCGATACATTCGGCAACAGACTGACACAGCGAGCAAAATGCTTCCAACTCCAGCATTTCCCCAACGCCACCCAAATCCTGGGCGGCAACCTGAAATGTCTCGCGCAGATTAAGTCGATCCGGAGTATCGAGTGCCGTTTCTAGCTCAAGCAGACAAGCCTCAACTTCAGTTTCAAACATCAACGTAGATAAATCTTGGCCGTCCGACTCAGCCAGCAGAACAGCATCGTTTTCAGGAGTGGGGTCTCCCAATAGCTCGCGCAAGCGATCGAACACGGGGGTCATACGGCTGTCTAACCATTCAGGTGGTTGTTCGTGTCCGTCTAGCGATCGATTGTGGTCGGAAATTTGTCGCAGACCATCTAGCCCTGAGAGCAGAAGCTTATCCACTTCAGCAGACAGCAGATCCGGTTGGAATTTGAGGGCCTTCAGAGAATCTTCGTAACGGTGAGCAGCCTGGCTCAGGGTAATAAATCCCATCATTGCCGAGCCCCCCTTAACAGAGTGGGCGGCGCGCAAAGCGGCAAACAGATGCTCGTTGATATCCCCTTGGGTTAGACCCAGAATTGCTGTTTCTATCGCATCTAGATAATCTGCAGCCTCTTCTAGAAACTGCAGTTTTACTTCCTGTTCGGTATCGTGTGTCATGGCCCGGCCTGTGGCTCTCTGCAGAAGGTTGGGAAAGAACGATCGCGCTGAGGTTCCTAGCCAGCACCTGTCACCCTGGCAAGCCATAGCTATTGAGGGAGAAAGAACCGTTGTAGGACTAGCGATCGAGATCGGGAATAACCGCTGCAGTCTGGTAACCGCAGCGGAGTTTAAATGCGTTTAGCTGTCAACCTTAAATGCCTGCACCGAGGCCTGTAGTTCATCTGCAATTTCTACCGTCTTTTGCAGGGAACCGGATACCTGACGTGACGAAGCCGACGTTTGTTCGGAGATTAACGCAATTTCCTTCATCAGATCCGATACTTTCTGAGACGTTTGAGTCTGAGAGACCGTTGCGGTTGAAATCGATTGAACCAACTGGTCAATTTGACCGGATGCCTCAAACAGTTTCTCCAGACTACGCTTGGTTTCTTCAACCAACTGCGTACCTTCGACTACTTGGCTGGTACCGACTTCCATCGCTTCAACCACCTCACCCGTTTCTAGCTGAATGGTTTGAACGATCGTTTCAATCTCTTTGGTCGCAGTTGCTGACTGAGCCGCCAGCTTACCAACTTCTTCTGCAACCACCGCAAAACCTCGGCCTTCTTCACCAGCACGAGCCGCCTCAATACTGGCGTTAATGGCTAGTAGGTTGGTCTGTAGCGCAATTTCGTTAATCAGCGAAACCACCTTCGAAATCTGTTGGGATGATTCACCCAATCGCTTTACTTTCTTGGCTGTTTCTGCAACTGTTTCTCGCAAGTCCACAATACTTTGTACCGTGCGGTCCATGACCTCACCCCCCACCTCAGCCGTTGTCGCAACGGTTTGGGTTACTTCTGCTGCTCTTCGCGCACTGCTCGATACTTCTTGAATGGACTCTGACATTTGCTCAACAGAGACAAGTGTCCGAGTCGTTTCCTCGGCCTGTCGCAGCGAGTCTTCCGCCAGTTTGCGTACCGAGACTTCATCATCACTCAGGGAGGTGTTTACCTCACCTGCAGCTGTTTTTACTTGGTCTACAATCTGACGCAAACTTTCTACAATTGAGTTAAAGAAGTCAGCAACCGTACCAATTTCCCCTTCCGATACATCGGCACGTACAGTTAAGTCTCCTTTTGCTGCACCATCAATGTCTGTTAGTAGAGTTAGTACCTGAGTTTGAATGGTTTCAGTCTGACGCTTTTGCTCTTCCGCAGTTTGCCGCTGTTTGTAGAGAATCTGTGCCAGAACGGCTCCCAAGATTCCAATTGCACCAGCAGTTCCAAAGGTGCCCAAGCCAAATGTTCTATCTAAGGTGCTTTGTGCACTAAAAGCAAGTGAACGTGGTTGCGCCAGGACAACTCCAAGTCCCAAGCTCGCTTCCATACTGCTATCAGAAACGGGGGCATAGGTTAGCAGGAATTCCCGGTTAGTACCGTTCTGGCGACAGATCTCCGTCTGAAGATTTCCGCTGCCGGCAAAGTTACTCACACAAGGGAACAGTTCGCCCACCTGGCTACCAATTTCGATGGAGCCAGATCCTGCAAGGATTCGACCTTGCGAATCGATACCGTATTCCTGCGCTTCTTGTAATCCCAGACTAGCCTCCAAGAATTCAATACTCTCGTTAAATTGTTGATTGATAGTGTCTAACGAGATACGAGTAATCAAAACGCCACTAGTTTGATTGGTTTCAAAATTTTCAATTGGCAACGAGGCAACAAAAGAGGAGGCTTCAGGTGATTCGCTATTCCAAATAGTGTCGATATGAAAGCCCTCTTCAAGTGCAATATCTGAAAGATCGGAGCTATTCTGGCCGATCAATCTGTTATCCCCTGCAGAAAAGCTGTCGGTATCGTCAAACTTAATTGCTTCTACACTGCCAAGACCTTGATTAACAAATCGCTGAAATAGGTCGGTCTTCCATTCAATAGTTGTATTTTCGATAACTCGTGGGTTCCGCAAAATACCCAGGTTAGAAACTGCTTGAGATTGAGAACTAATTGACTCAAGAGTGATCGAGCTGAAAGCATTGCTCAATTCAAGAGCAGATGATTGTTGCTGAGTGATTGAACTGTCCTGTAGTTGACCACTAATCAGATTGTAGGCAAACCCTCCCAGAACTAATACCGGCACAGCACCAACTAACAATGATGCACCAATCAGCAAGGGTCTATTAGTCAGAATGGAAGACGCTTCTTGGCTCTGAGACCGCGACCCTACTGAAATTTTGCTGGTGGGTACTGCTGTTTTTTTGGGCGCAGCAGATACAGACGGTGCTGGCTCCGCAGGTGCTGATTTTCTTCGCTTCAGAGGTAAATCCTGGCCGGCAACAGTGACGTTTTCCAGTTGCGATGCTGATTGCGCATTCGGGGCATTCTTGCGGGGTTTCAGTTCGGGGTTGCTATTGGAAGCCATGAAAGTCTACCTCAGTGTTACGTCGTAGGAAGTCCGAATATGGACCGAAGTTGGATAGTGAGAAAAATGCAAACTGCGTTAAAAAACAAAGCAGTCAAATTGCCAAAATTGAAGTCAAGAAGAATCGAATCGAAGTTGAATTGACTCCGAAAAAGGTATCAATCCTAAAGCCCTTTGAGTTGGGCGGATTGTGCAATGGATTGAGGATCGAGAACCATTAAAATCTCGCTCCCCTCTAAAATGCACCCGCGAACGTAGGGCACCCATTGCTCTTCTACAACCCCACCTAGCGGGGATTGAATCAGATCGGGGTTGAATCGCTGAACCCCCTCGATCGCCCGCACCATTAATCCCAGTCGATCTTTCTGGGCATGAACGATTGCCGCAGTCAGTTGCTGCAAGTGCGATTCGAGAGGTCTACCTCCTAACATATGAGCCAAATCAACTGCCCAAATAACCTTGCTACGCCGGTTCAACAGACCCATCACGCAACCCGGCATATTGGGCATTACTGAAACACGCTGAATGGGGAGCGTCAATACTTCTAGAACGCTATCCATCGGCAAGAGAAGCAGAGTTTTAGGATCCAGCCGCAACCTCAAAAAGGCTTGAGTGGATAGCTGACGATCGAGCAACTCTGGGGCGATCGTAAGTGGGGCTACGTTCACGGGATGTTACATCTCAAACAACAGTTCATCTATCTACGACACACCCGTTCAACTCAAACAATTTGAGGCACAAGCTTTCAGCCTCGCAGGTCAGCGACCTGCTTCGGGCTGTCAGCTCTACTCAACAGTCAAGATGAACGAACAACGATGGGATAAGTTGCTGCGTATTTAGAACCTTTACGCTACAACTTTGGCAACAGCTGAAGCCAAATCCTTCTGAGTTACGGGTTTAGACAAATAGGCATCTGCACCCTGCTTCAAGGCCCACAGGCGATCGATTTCTTTGTCTTTGCTCGAACAAAATATGATCGGAACGCTGTTCGTGATGGGGCTAGATTTTAGTTGGCGACAGAGTTCAAATCCGCTCATGCCGGGCATTACTACATCGGCAACAATTGCATCAATTTCGTAATTGGTTACGGTTTCAAGAGCCTCATGTGCATCATCGGTACAAACAACTGTGTGTCCGCTTTTACGAAGATAATCACCCATCAGTTCGAGTTCTGATTTAGTGTCATCAACGACCAAAATTGTACTCATTTACTTACTCCAGCTTGTAGATATGTCTGTCTGACAGCGAACGTCAGGTCGCATGCCTATAACGTTCCCTATTCAGCTTCTAAATGTTTCGTTAGCAACTCAATAAGTTCCGTTTGAGTGAATGGTTTCGTCAAATATCCAGAAGCACCACTCAGCTTGGCCCGCGCCCGATCGAAAATCCCTGTATGGCCTGTCACCATAACGATCGGAATATCCTTGAAATTAGAGTGATTGCGGATGAGGCGGCACAATTCGTAGCCATCCACATTGGGCATACCGATATCTAACAGGATGGCATCGGGCTTGATACGAGCAATTGACATCATGGCCCGCAATGGATTGCTGATGGTATGAACGTTAAATCGATCGCCGTCCAAAAAACGGCTCAGCTGATTGAGAATTGCGGGGCTATCGTCAATACAAACAACCGTGTATTGGCGGGTAGGTTCTTGAACGTTTGACTCGACTACAACATCTCCGCTCAAACTCTGGCTGAGCTTGGTAATGCGAGAAATAGCCTGTGGAGTAATTCTAGGCAATTTATCGTAAGGAGATTTGGGATCTCGCAGCACAATGGTGCCACTCAGAATATAAGCATGCAGTCCTTTAACCACTTCGATTTCCTTGCGGTGAAGCTTGGCTGCTAGTTGGAAAAAGCTATCTCCACGTAGGAACGAGCTGAGTTTTTGAACAACCGCCTCGGATAACCGTTCACAAGCAAGTTCGTGATTGAAGAAATAGGGGCGCTGGTAGATAGATGCACCTGCAATGCCAAGCTCAGTCCAAGCCGATAAGTGATCGAGGCTTTGCTGCAACAGCGGTTCGGGATCTAATAGGCAGAGATGTTTCTGTTGTTCTGTTTCTTTAAGTTGGTAATGTCCATTGCGCACTAAGAGGAATAATTCAAGTGCGTTGGCAATCCACCAAGAAGTCACTGTTTCTACCTGCCGATCGGTCACGTACCCGTGCTTCAGCATCCAGTCCATAACACAATAATATGCCTGGAGATCGTGACCATCATCGATCCGCTGTCCGAACAAAGTACACGCTTGCTCGCGAACACGCATCGTTAATTTGGGTGCATCAAAACTGAGACGCCTGAGCAAAGAGGCCAATCGTCCTGCCGGATCGACGGTATGGGATGCGTAGAAGAGTTTTCCTTCATGCATGCAGACCAACCAACGAACATCATCACATCTGACCTCTAACTCACCATGCAATTTTTGCTGAAATAGCTGTTGCATAAGGGGGTATAGAGCCTGCTCTTGATGCTGCGCTGAGGTTGCTGTGGAGACGCTGGAATCGGAGGCAACCGGTTGCATAATGTTCTCCAAGAAGTGTTGCTGCTTTTTAGAAGAAAAGTGCAGACAACGGGGACAGAGTAACGCTGCGAGTAGAACTATCTGGCAGCACAGAGCATTTCCTCGCTGTTGCTAGCGCAGATACAGTCAGCACTAGTCAATGATTGAGGTAACTACTCGCAACTTATAGTGGGCCTTTCATACGTAAATCCTGTCAGTGAATACACAGAATTTTCATCCCCTAATAGAACACTCCCAATACAGCGCACATCTTTGCGGATTCGAATGTCCCCCATGGCTTACCCCAACAACTCAATCCCACAGGAGAACGTTTCATCCGCCAATCTCTCTGACTCTCTAGAAGGAATTGTCAATGAGTTCAAACTATAGGCTGGCTCTCATTTGTCTCCATTGGAATGAAATAGTGGTTCGCTATCCCAAATCAGCTTTTATTCCCAGTACGGTCCTTATACGTAGTTGAATTAGTAAATTGCTTGTTAATAAAATCTCTTAAATATCTAGCGTCGTACCATCTTTCTTGCTTCGTCGGGGTTTCGGTATTTAGGCATAGAAATGGATGACTAATCGATACTTCTTGCAAGAGTACGAATCGCTCTGGATACGTTTAGTATTTCAAACTGCCCACTCGTGCAACGAGTATCAACCCGACGAAGGCTTTCCACGGCTCCACTCAATTGCAGGTAAGAGCAAACTAGGGAGCGGAAAGCATCAGTATTCTTGTGAATACGACTGCTAGGTAAGAGCTGGCACAAACTCCCAGCGACCCACAGATGCATCTGGCAGAGGAACAAGCTTGCTATAATTTGCGCGTGTATATTTTAAAAAGTCATTAAGAATTGGTCTTTCGGAGCAGAGGTTACTGCTGTAGAGGAGCATTCTTTCATAGATCGCTGTCTGTGCAAGCTCCTACAATGCTCCAAGTCAGTTCATGTGCTGATTACCGAAGTAGATATCTAGCGAATACAGTTAGATGCGTACCCAGGTAAAAGCGCGTCGTAATGACCATTCGGGCCGTGCCGAATCCTCCTCGCGTGTGAGAAGTTATGAATCGTTTTCCAATACCTCAAACCCTGCTAGCAACAGTGACGTTGCTATCCGGAGTTGCTTTGAGTCCTGCACGAGCACAGGTGTCTCCCCAGCTGCTTGCTCAAACACCTACGGAAATGCCTAGTCCAGGTGGTCTTACTCCACCTGTCATTGTTCCGCCATCTTCCGATCCAAATGCCCCCGAGATCGAAAGCGGGAGCAATCCTCCAACTGAACCAGAAGTCTTGGTTGCTGAGGTATTGGTGACGGGAACAAATGACCCCGAGCTCATCCAAGAAATTTATCGAGCAATCTCCACCCAGGCCGGTCAAACCACCACTCGCTCTCAGCTCGAACTGGACATCAACCAAGTCTTTTCCACCGGATACTTTGCCGATGTCGAGGCAGTTCCATCCGATACAGCTCTTGGAGTGCGTGTAACCTACAACGTTCAACCCAACCCAATTGTGCAATCTGTGGCGGCAGAGAATGCCTCAGTGTTGCCGGAAGGGTTGATCGACGAGATCTTTGCTTCCCAGCAAGGCCAGGTACTCAACTTTAGCGAGCTGCAGGCGGGAGTAGAACAGGTCGAAAGTTGGTATGCCGACAACGGCTACGTTCTGGCGAGTGTCAAAGATGTCCGGTCTACCCCTGACGGTGACGTTGTCATTGAAGTGGCAGAGGGAGTGATTGAAGATATTCGGGTTGATGGTAACGATAAAACCCGAGATTTCATCGTTACGCGCGAGATGGAGCTTGAGCCAGGTGAGGTCTTCAACCGCGATACCGTTCAGGCGGATCTACAGAATGTATTTGCACTGAACTTATTTCAAGATGTCAACCTATCACTTGAGCCTGGAGACAACCCCGACAACGTGATTGCCACAGTGAATGTGGAGGAACGCAACACCGGTTCGCTATCGGCTGGTGGAGGCTTGAGTTCTGGGTCGGGTATTTTTGGTACGGTAAGCATCTCTGAAAACAACCTGGGCGGAAACAACCAAACGGTCGGCCTTGATATCCAGGTCGGTACGGAAGATCTGTTGTTTGATGTTGGATTCACGGACCCCCAAATTGCCCATTGGGAAACTCCAACATCCCTGAGCGCAAATGCTTTTAATCGAATTTCAAGCGATCGCGTCTACGATGACGACCAAGATATCGTTCGATTAGGTACGAATATTACTCTGTCTCGACCGGTGTTTAACGACAACTGGCGAGCAAGTTTGGGTGCTCAGCAGCAGTTCATTAGCATCAACGATCGCGACGTTGATGAGCCTTTAACTCTCGATGGCTCCTCCACTAATACGCTCACTAGTGGTCGTTTGGGCCTGGTACGAGACTTGCGAGACAATGCTGCATTGCCCAGTCAAGGTAGTGTTTTCCGAATTTCGACAGACCAATCCATTGCCGGCTTGTTTTTTTCCGACGGTATCAACCGAAATAAAGCCGAAGTTAGCTACAGTCACTTCATCCCCGTCAATTTCCTCAAGCTCAATGGGCAGTCTCCTGAGGTACTGGCATTCGATGTCCGCTCGGGCTCAATTTTTGGTGACACCGCTGCATTTGACTCGTTCTTGTTGGGAGGTGCTAATACCATTCGCGGATTTGACGAAGGACGAGTCGGTACTAGCCAAAGCTTTGGCTTAGCTACAGCCGAGTACCGATTCCCCATCTTTAACTTTATCGGCGGCGCACTGTTTGCAGACTACGGTACCGACCTAGGCACTTCGGATGGTGTATTTGGTAATCCGACCAGCGCTCAGGATTTATTAGGTAGTGCATTCGGTGTCGGTGCCGGCCTGCGCATCCAATCCCCACTGGGGGCCATTCGGGTGGACTACGGTTTGGGCCAAGGGGAAGATAACGGTCGTCTCCACTTTGGTTTCGGCGAAAAGTTCTAGGTTTGAGTTCTAGATACAGATTAGTCAAGAGCGATCGCATCGGCGGGGGCCACTGTGCCCCCGCTTCTTAATCGAGTCAATACAAGCTTGCAGGGTGGGTTGAGTAGTGTCGGATATAAGCACACAGGGGCTCGCTGGTAATGCATCGGTCGATATTGCAATTATTGGCAGCGGTATTGGGGGCCTATGTTGCGGCGCTTTGTTGGCAAAATACGGATATAGCGTAGCGATCTGCGAGAGTCATACCATTCCCGGTGGTGCGGCTCATTCCTTTCATCGAGATGGCTTCACCTTTGATTCCGGGCCATCGCTGTATTCGGGCTTATCGTACAGCCCATCGCCCAATCCGCTGCGTCAAGTATTGGATGCGATTAACGAAGATGTGGAGTGGGCCAACTACGATCGTTGGGGCTGTTGTTTGCCGGAAGGGGATTTTGACACAACGGTGGGAGCCGAGCAGTTTTGTGAGGTGTTACGGCGATTGCGGGGAGAGGCTACGGTTGCAGAATGGCGAGAGCTGCAACAGCTTATGAAACCGTTGGCTGAAGCTGCAAATGCCCTACCGCCAACAGCAATGCGGTTTGATTGGGGAGCGCTCCGTACTGTTGGTCAATTTGCGCCGAGTATGGCCAAACATGTTGGACGGATCCTCAAGTTGACTGGGCCTTTCAGCCGAATTATGGATGAGGCGATCGCTGACGAGTTCACGCGCAACTGGCTGGACTTATTGTGCTTCTTGCTCTCTGGACTCCCGGCAGATGGAACCATTGGGGCTGAAGTGGCCTTTATGTTTGCTGAATGGTATCGACCGGGGGTAACGCTGGACTATCCATTGGGGGGAAGCGGTGCAGTGGTAGATGCCTTGGTGCGAGGACTCGAAAAATACGGAGGGCGCTTACTGCTGGGAACGCATGTCGATCGCGTATTGGTGGAGAATCGGCGGGCTGTTGGTTTGGCCCTGCGCAACGGCAAGACGCTGCGGGTAAAGCTGGCCGTAGTGTCGAATGCTTCGATTTGGGACACGTTGAAACTTGTCCCGCAGACATCTCTGCCCCAAGGGTTCCGCCAGCGCAGACAAGCAACTCCTGAATGTGCCAGTTTCATGCACTTGCATTTGGGCATCGATGCCCGGTCGTTACCAGAGAACTTGGCTTGCCATTACATTGTGGTGAATGACTGGTCGAAGGGAATTGATGCGCCGCAGAATGTCGTGTTGATTTCGATTCCATCGCTACTCGATCCGTCACTAGCACCGCAGGGTAAACATGCCATTCACGTTTACACTCCCGGTAACGAGCCCTACCCGGTATGGCGAGGATTGGATCGTCGTAGCGAGGATTATGCGCAATTGAAACATGAGCGGGCCGAGGTGATGTGGCAGGGGCTGGAGCGGGTAATTCCTGATGTGCGTTCGCGGGTGGAGGTCGAATTAGTTGGCACTCCGCTGACTCATGCCAGATTTTTACGTCGTCATCACGGTAGCTATGGGCCAGCGTTGCGGGCGGGAAAGGCCGTGTTTCTGGGACCGAAGACTCCGCTGAAGGGACTGTATTGCTGCGGGGATTCGACGTTTCCGGGGATCGGATTGCCTGCGGTGGCGGCTAGCGGGGCGATCGCGGCCAACACCATTGCGCCTGTAGACAAGCATCTGCGGCTATTGAATGAATTAGGGTTGCGTTAGTGCACGCGGACGTTAGCGAGGCTGGACTGGTACAACTGCTGCAAACCATCAATGATGGGCGGCGATATGCTGCGCAGTCAAGAGAAACTGAGATGGCAGAGGCGATCGTCGAACAACTCTTTAGCCCTTCAACCCGCTTAGCTGTCTATGGAACCCTTGCCCCAGGGGAAGAGAACGACTGGGTCCTGAAATCTCTGCAGGGTCAGTGGAGTGATGGTTGCGTGCGAGGGAATCTATTTCCGCCTGGTAGCTGGGGTGGCGGAATCGAGTACCCAGGTTTTGAGTGGGAAGCAGACGGCAAACCAGTAGCGGTTAAGGTCTTTAAATATGCAGATCTTTCCACAGATTGGGAACGCCTGGATGCATTTGAAGGAAACAAGTATCAGCGGATATTAGTACCGGTAGAATCTGAATCTGGCACAATACAAATTGCCAATCTATACTCAATGCTCGCTTGATTGACCTGTTCTAGCGAGACTACTGTCAAAGTTCCAGATGCAGTTAAAAGCTGCTAAACATGTTGCAGTCATCTAACGATCCTAGCCTACTGTGATAGCCGCATTCGTGTCGCTCGCTAGGCAAAGGAGAACCATGATGGTTGGCTTGAACATCCTGATGCTGATTGGAGACTTTGTTGAGGATTACGAAGTCATGGTGCCGTTCCAGGCGTTGCAGATGGTCGGCCATACTGTCAACTCTGTTTGTCCGGACAAGAAAGCTGGCGATACTGTCCGGACAGACGTTTACGATTTTGAAGGGAACCAAACTTATTCGGAGAAACCTGGTCACAATTTTGCTCTGAACGCAATTTTTGCAGACATCAATGTGGAAGACTACGGTGCGCAGTTATTGGCTGCGGCAGGAGCTCTCGCAGGTAAGAAGTGTTCGGCTTATCCTGCTTGCGCGTCGGAAGTTACTGCTGCAGGTGGAACGTATGTGGACATACCGGTAACGGATGTGATCGCCGATGGTAATCTCGTCCAGCTCCCGCATGGCCCGCTCACCCCAAATGGCTAGCGGAGTTCCTCAAAGCCTTGGAGACAACCATTCAAAATCGAGAGATGACAGCTGCACTCTAATAGCTATGAGTCAACCATAACTCCCGCTGGGTAGATGGGAACTCTGCTTGTTTGCATGCATATGGCAGCAGCCTGAGTTTCAGACTACATCTACCGCAACCTTTGCCAATACGTGCATCTCTGATGCAGAGTTGCTTCTCCGACCTGATTGTTACAGCTTATACATGCCTAAAATGACACGATCTATTAAATAAGATGTCTATTTTTGCTGTTTTGTGGGAAAATTCAGACAGTGCTGGCATCGCTAGCCAATAAAGATTGAATAGAGTCTATGCAGTAAGAGTTAAAATCCTCAAATTTATCTTCTCAGAAAAAAACAGCAATGATAAGAGCTTTTGAATTCAAAAACTTCTCCTGTTTCAAAGAAGGTGGCTTTCTTAACTTCAAGTTTGATGGAAGTGTTCCTAATGATGTCAGCAATGGTTCTGACACCACAAAAGTCCTTGGACTCAAAGGTGCTAACGGTTCCGGGAAGACAACTGTTATAAAAGCACTTAGTTTTTTGGCTTCTTTCTGTCACCAGTCTGCCGACTATGAAATTGATAGTGAGATTCCATTTAGGAATTTCTCTACAAGCGAAGAGCCAACCGAGTTCTACATTGAAATCAAATCTGAGGAGACTTTATATTTCTATGAGCTCACTCTAGACGCTACGAGAGTTATACGAGAGTCGATATACAGAAAGAAAGATAGAAAGATTCCGGTCCTTGTTCGTGACTACGATGAAATATCGAGCTCCCTGAATAGCTTGTCCGAGCTTAAAAAAATAAAAATAAAAAGCAATTCTTCCATAATAAGTATTGTTAGCAGGTATAAGTTTGAATCCAAAATGGAAGATCTGAAGAAGCTGTTTGACTTCTTTTCATCTGTGATCACAAATGTTGGATTACAAGGCTATTCAAATATAAGTTTCGATAGAAGTATGATATCTAAGCTTTACTCTAAAGACTCAGAGCTATTTTCTTTCGTCAAAAAAATGATGATCTGCTCTGATGAAGGAATAGACGATGTTAAAATATCAAGCAGAATAGATGAAAGCGGTGAGACTATTTTCTTCCCTGTTTTTCACCATTCAAGTTCTGGGGAAAAATTCTATCTTCGATTGTTTGAGGAATCGAGTGGAACCCAAACTCTCTTTGAACACATGCTCATGTATTGGTTTGCCCTTGAGAAGGGTAGGCTATTGGCAATTGATGAATTCGATATTCATATTCATGCTATGATTCTGCCTAAAATTATTGAGCTGTTTCTCAACCCAGAGACTAATCCTAACAGTGCACAACTTATCTTTACTGCTCACAATACAGAAATTATTGAGTCTCTCACGAAGTACAGAACGGTATTGGTTAATAAAGAAGACGGAGAAAGTTATTGTTATCGACTTGATGAAATTTCTGGAACACTAATTAGGCATGGCAGGCCCATTACACCAACATACCTCAGCGGTAGAATTGGCGGAGTTCCCCCACTTCGCTCTTTATTTTGCAGTGTTTGATGATAGAGATGAGTAAATTCTCTAATAGAAAGAAAGAAAGTTTCTTAAAGTCCATACCTGCAATGGATATAGAAAGTTCACAAATTGAGATGCGTTGCAAATTTAATTTCTCATACTTTGATGGTGAGCAAGCCGCAGGCCAAAGCTTTGAAGAATGGAGTGGAGGTGACGGCAATAGTTCATTGGTTGAACTATTGAGAAAAATACAGCACTACACCAAGTCTCCTCTCTCCTATTGGCGAGAGGAAAGAGCTGGGAGGGGGGGGTTGAAAGTTCTGGCATACTACGACTCGTTCCCGACAAATTCAGACTTTACTCATCCATCTCACGTTCCACATGATGTGACTTGGGCTCGTTTTAGGTTAGGTAGCAAAGTGAGAATGATAGGTTTTGTTATTCCTGAAAGCTTTCTCATACAAAGCTCAGGAAGTAGCAAGACTGACTATATTTTTGACAACAATACGTTCTACGTCGTTTTCCTAGATAAACATCACAAATTCTATAAGACGGAGACAAACTAGGGATTGGAGGTTCACATCAAGCATATGTCTTGGCAATTTTCCTGTCACTAGGCTCTCAAGAATTCCTTTAACTCATATGCTGTTTGAGCGTATGGGACTAAGCCGACTTTTGTCCAAGTAATCGTTGTCTGAGCTTCTTGATCTTGTCTCGATAATCCGCTGCTGCTTCGAATTCCAGATTTGAGGCTGCCTCCTTCATCTTCACCTCGAACTGTTGAATCAGATTGGGGATATCTTCCAAGGGAATATCGCTGGATTGTTGAAAAGCATCCTCTAATTGCCGATCGCTCAGTTTTCTCGAAATCGACAGGAACGACAAAATCGCATTGTTCGACTTCTTCACAATCGGCTTGGGTGTGATGTTGTGCTTTTTGTTGTAAGCCGCCTGGATTTTGCGACGACGCTCCGTTTCTGCGATCGCCTTGGCCATACTGTCCGTCATATTATCGGCATACATAATCACCCGACCACTAACATTTCGCGCCGCCCGTCCAATGGTCTGAATCAGCGATCGCTCTGCCCGTAAGAATCCTTCTTTATCCGCATCCAGAATTGACACCAGAGACACCTCCGGTAAGTCCAACCCTTCCCTCAGCAAGTTCACCCCCACCAGTACGTCAAAGGCTCCTTCCCGCAAATCCTGCAAAATCTCGATGCGCTCGATCGAGTTGATTTCCGAGTGCAAATAGCGCACCCGCACCCCACGCTCCTGGAAATACTCCGTTAGATCTTCTGCCATTCGCTTGGTCAGAGTGGTGATTAAAGCGCGATCGCCCGCATCCACGCAGGCAATAATCTCGTCCAGAAGATCGTCCACCTGCCCTGCCGTCGGACGCACCGACACTGCAGGATCGAGAACGCCAGTGGGGCGAATCACCTGCTCCACCACCCGGCCGGTACCGCTGACATACGACTTCGACTCATTCAGCTCGGCTTCCGATTGCTCTAGCTCCCACGTCCCCGGAGTAGCCGATACAAAAATAGCCTGCTTAACCATCCCCCAAAATTCTTCCGACTTGAGCGGGCGATTATCCACCGCACTGGGTAAGCGGAACCCGTGATCGACCAACACCTGCTTGCGGGCGCGATCGCCGTTATACATACCGCGCAACTGAGGCACCGTTACGTGGGACTCATCCGCCACCAACAGCCAATCTTTATCCTGAAAGTAATTCACTAAACAAGACGGAGGCTCCCCTGGACTGCGGCCAGTGAGGTGGCGGGAATAATTTTCCACCCCATTGCAATAGCCCACTTCCTCCAACATCTCCAAGTCGTACTTAGTGCGCTGCTCCAGCCGCTGTGCCTCTAACAGTTTTCCCGACTCCTTAAACGCCTCTAATTGCGCTTCCAGCTCGTCTTTAATGCCTTGAATTGCCGACTCTAGTTTCTCTTCAGGTGTCACAAAGTGGCGGGCAGGATATAACCGCATGGACGAATTACTCTGCAAAATCTCACCCGTGACCGGATCGACGAGACGAATAGCATCAATCTCGTCCCCAAAAAATTCCACTCGAATAATGCGGTCTTCGTAAGCGGGCACAACTTCTAAAACGTCGCCTTTGAGGCGAAACTTACCGCGTGTTAACTCCAGGTCATTGCGCTCGTACTGCACCGAGGCCAAATCTCGCAGTAGCTGGCGTTGGTTCTTCTCTTCTCCCCCCTGAAACGGGATCGACGCCTTCATGTACTCTTCCGGCATCCCCAAACCGTAGATGCAACTAACGGAGGCCACCACAATCACATCGTCGCGCTCGAACAGCGATCGCGTTGCCGAGTGGCGCAGCATGTCTATCTCCTCGTTGATCGAGGAGGTTTTGGCAATATAGGTATCTGTAACGGGGACGTAGGCTTCTGGCTGGTAGTAATCGTAATAACTGACGAAATATTCGACGGCGTTGTGAGGAAAGAACTCCCGCAGCTCGTTACACAACTGAGCCGCCAGCGTCTTGTTATGAGCCAGAACAAGAGTAGGCTTGTTGACTTTTGCAATGGTGTGGGCAATGGAAAAGGTTTTGCCGGTGCCTGTTGCCCCCAGCAGCGTTTGGAAGCGGTGCCCGTCATTGACGTTGTTCACCATCTCGGCGATCGCCTTGGGCTGATCCCCCATCGGTTCGTAATTGGATTTCAACTGATACTGCGACACCACCGTTCTCCCACCCAAGTTTTGCGCCGTGTGTTTTCATTACGTTTCTTCATTATGGTCACCTTGCAAAAAATCAGCGATCTAGAGGAGAAAAAAGACGCGTTCTCCCTTATTCAGGTAGCTGCAGAATAAAGCGTTGCAACTTCTATCAGTTCCAAGCGGATTTAGGTCATCCGTGATACCGTTGTGAGACAAATTTAGGTATTGACACAGCCGCAATCTATTGGGATAAACGAGGGCAATCACATGAGTCGCGAGTATCGAGTCGGCATCTTAGGAGCAACTGGCGCTGTCGGTGAAGAACTAATTAAGCTGCTGACCGAACGGAACTTTCCCATCTCCGAACTCAAACTATTAGCCTCCGAGCGCTCTGCAGGCAAAACCATTGACTTCAAAGAACAACCCATCACCGTTGAAGCGGTCAATCCCGACGCATTCAAAGGGCTGGACATTGTATTTGCCTCTGCAGGTGGCAGCACCTCCAAGCAGTGGGCCCAAACCATTATTGATAGTGGAGCGGTCATCATCGACAACTCCAGCGCCTTCCGCATGGACCTCGATACTCCGCTAGTTATCCCGGAGGTCAATCCCGAAGACGCCCGCAACCACAAGGGACTAATCGCGAACCCCAACTGCACCACAATTTTGATGTGCGTGGCCGTTTACCCCCTTCACAAAGTCAATCCCATCAAACGCATCGTTGTTTCTACCTACCAGTCCGCCAGCGGTGCTGGTGCTCGGGCGATGGAAGAGCTGGAATCTCAAGCGGCAGATTTATTAGCTGGAAAAGATGCCAATCCCCAATCTTTCCCCTATCAAATCGCCTTCAACCTCTTCCTTCACAACACCCCCTTAGATGATGCAGGGTATTGCCAAGAAGAAATGAAGATGGTCAACGAAGCTCGCAAGATGATGCACATCCCCGACTTGCGATTGACAGCCACTTGCGTTCGAGTTCCGGTACTGCGTGCTCATGCCGAAGCTGTCAACATCGAATTCGAACGCCCCTTTGATATGGAAGAAGCCAAGCACATTGTTGCCAACGCTCCAGGTGCCACTCTGATTGATGATTGGCAGGCGAACCGCTTCCCCATGCCGGTGGATGTCAGCGGCAAGGATGATGTGGCGGTGGGTCGCATTCGTCAGGATATTTCTCACCCCAACTGCCTCGACCTATGGCTGTGCGGTGACCAAATACGCAAAGGAGCAGCGTTAAATGCCGTTCAAATCGGTGAACTGTTGATCGAACAAGATTTAGTTCGCGTTCCCCAGCTCGCAGAGATTGCCTAGTGTCAAGTTCTATAAAGCTCCAGCCTCTGAGGGCTGGAGCGTACAGAAGTATCAATAGGGCTGAAAGCTGGTGACAGGACTTGAACCTGCGACCGGCTGATTACAAATCAGCTGCTCTACCAACTGAGCTACACCAGCAAAGCACTCATAACGTTAGCACAGACAGTATGCCCAACCAATAAAGATTCGATGGCGGGACTACTGCACAGTTGGAAATCGATGCAGCATTCGCCGCTATGGGGCAACCGATCGCCAACGCTCGAGCCTAGGCTAATAATCTTCATTCGTAGACTCGGCCTCTAATTGTAGGAAGCGGTACATAATCGCCCCCGTGATCAAGTCATTTTCTGACATTGCATATCCTCTGCGCTCCAGTTCCAGAAACGCCTGTTCGATATCGTCAAAATCCGCTTCTTCAATTTCAGCGATCGCCGTCGTAACCGACAACACCCCACGCCGACGTGCTGCCAATTTGATCAGACGGCGCATCAACGGCTGTCCTTTCAAAGGTCCCTTCGCTGGTTCTGGAGGTACGTAAGCGTGACTGGGTTGCAAGTCTCCTCTGGCGAGCAGAGCTTCCTGGCGCAGGTTATAGTCATTCACCATGCCAGGAATGAGAAACAGATCGATGAATTGGCCGATATACAACCAGCCAGCCGTAACAAACCACAATCCGCCCGTGACATTTTTGCCCAAATAAAACCGATGGGCTCCATTCAGTCCGCACAGAGCCAACAGCCACAGCGCGTAGGCAGTGGCTTTATTGCGATATTGGATGGGCCGGGTTGCCGTGAGATTAGACTTAGACGAATTGGACGAATACATGCTGGCCGTATATATAGTTCGGAGGCTTGCAGTTCGATTATTCCCATTTTAATTATCCCTCGCAGTCACGACATCAACCGACTGACAAGCAGAATTAGCGCATAGCGGTATTCAAGAGTGCTGACTTCCTCGCTCTCTGCTCGGTCTCATCCTCCGATGAGGGGTGACAGAATCCTTAGAGGGCTAAGCAATTGTGGATCGGGAAACGGGCACTTTCTGCGCATTTCACAGCATGTCGAAGAATCCAGCCTATTGCTTGGAAAGGCGCAAAATTACAGCGGTCTCAACATGAGCCGTTTGAGGAAAGAAGTCGGCCGGTTGGTAGGTGTCCAATGAATAGGGGCCACTGTTAACCAACACATCCAAATCGCGGGCCAAAGTGGCTGGATTGCAGCTGACGTAAACAATGGTTGCTGGGGTTCGCTGCAACAAAATATCCAACACCGAGCGATCACATCCCTTGCGGGGCGGATCGAGCAGCACGACATCAGCAGACGGTAACGACGACAGCATTTCCTCTACCGTGCCTTCCACAAACGCCACATTGTCGATGTCATTGAGCTTGGCATTCCGATTCGCCTGCTGCACTGCATTCGGCACCACTTCAATCCCAATCGCCTGTTTCACCCCTTTCGCCAGCGGCAGAGTCAGCGTCCCAATCCCGCAATAGGCATCGATCAGCGTTTCATTCCCTTTCAGTTTTAGCTGAGCGCGCATCCATTCCAGCAAACGCTCCGCCTGCTCTGTATACACCTGAAAAAATGACGTGCTGTCGATCGCGATCGTCAATCCGGCAAAGTCTTCTACCAACTCGTGCGTTCCGACAACCAACAGCGTTTCTTGTCCAAAAATAGCGTTGGTGCGTTTGGGATTGAGATTGAGACACACCCCCTGCAGATCGGGGATGGTTTGCATCCACGTTTTGGCCAGAATGTCCAAACCGGGTAGGCGATCGGTTTTGGACACCAAAGTAATGAGCAATTGACCCGTGCGGCGTCCGATTCGTAAGCCGAGGTGGCGCAACTCTCCTTTTTGATTGCGTTCGTTATAAGCTGGCCAATCGGTGGACTGCAAATCTTGCTTGACAGTCTGCAAGACTGAATCAAGTCGCTCATCCTGAACGGGACATTGATTGACATTCACCAATTTGTGACTGCCCTTGCGAAAATACCCCACCTTCAGAGGCTGAGTAGTTCCTCGGGCGATCGGATACGTCACTTTATTGCGGTAATGCAATGCAGCCGGTGCAGCCAGGATAGGAGCAGCCTGAGGTAGCTCCAGATGCCCGAGGCGGGTAAGAGCATCGACCACCAACTGCTCTTTAGCTTTCAGTTGAGCTGCGTAACCCACCGGTTGCCACTGACAACCACCGCATTTTTGAGCCAGGATACAGGCGGGCCGAATGCGATCGCCAGAAGGGGTCAATACCCGCTTGAGAGTTGCAAACGCATGAGTTGATTTGACCCGCACCAGCTTGGCTAAAATTTCATCCCCTGGCACGGTATCGGGTACGAATACAGCTCGTCCATCCACATGTCCGATGCCATCTCCTCGATTGGTCAGCGACGAGATAGTCAAATTAACAGCGAGGCCTTGGGTCCATTCCATGGGGGAGTGTGGGTTGAGTGGTGAAACGTTCGTCAATTTGGCACGATAGCCGCGCAAAACAGGATTACAATCCTACCCTTCGCTGCGATGTGATGCAGAATATAGCAATCCGCTGTATAGTCTGGAGGGTTGAGACTGCGAAAACACTCGATCCGCAAAGAAAAGTAGTTAGGGAATTCTCCATACTTAGTGGATTGCCGATCGCTATATGAACCTGCTAGCAAAACCAGTACTGGAGCAGCCCCGTCTCGCATTCGGTCACCTGAAGCGACGAGCGCTGACCGAGACAAATGAAAGGCGATGTCGTACAAAAAGCCCCCGGCAACTGCCGAGGGGTTTGAAGTTTTTTGACCAAAGCCTTAAACGCTTTGGCTTTTTGTTGGCGGCGACGATGTCGCTTGCGGCCCTTTTCCTGTTGCCGACCGCTAGCCTTCCAGTTCGGAACTTTCATGGCTAGAACCTGATTTTTCACTTTTGCAGAAATCCTGCTTTCGTTCTTAGATTAACAATCGAACGAGCAAAAGCTGCAGGTGGATAACCGAATGCAGATTGACTGTATTAACAGTGCTTTCGAGTTTGAGAACAGGGCAACTTAATCTGCCTGACGCAGCATGTTGAGGGTCAATTGAGCCCGGCTCCGATCGGTGCTGTGACGGACGTTGTACAAATAATTGCCAATCCGATTGACAACATACCCCTGTCGCTCTAATTGATGCCGTTTTACAGACAAGTCATATTCATTGTCGGCTGTAATCACCAAGCAAGATGCATTAGTAGAGTTAGAAATATTCATGCGCAGCATCTCGTAGCATCCCCTTGGTTACATTGCCCAAATATCTTTACATATTCTCAACAATTCGAGAAGAAAGGGGTTTTGCTCCTTGCTGTATAAAATATTTCAACGATGGTATTGGTGTCCTTGAAGCTATTTGGAGCCAGTGCTTTTTCGTCTTTCAGGTAGTTAGGCCACTGCCACCCTTCTCAACAAGGAAAAGAAACCACGCCCCTTCAGCAAACTGCATGAAAGAACCGATCGGTGAATTTGTCTGCAAGCAGCCCTCTGCAACGATTAACGGGCTAGAGTTGTTAGAGTCTAGTCTTGCTTGAAGCTCAAAATAATGCCAAGAATCTATCCGGGGGAAATCATTTTTTCGTATCAAGTTCAGCAAGATGACGGGGGTGGCCAATGCAGATTCAGCGATCGGTGATGAGCTGGTAATCGCAGAACCCGCAAGATCTTTGAGAACGACTTACTGATTCCTTTGCTGTTGCTCGATCATTTTCATGGCAACCACCAGGCTTGCTCGCATGCGATTGAATGCTGCTGCAAGAGTCCCCACCTCATCGCCAGAAGTAGCAGAGAACTCCACATCCATCGCTCCTTTGCTGATGCGATCGGCAGTATCTGCCATGCGAACAATCGGCGTAACAACTGCTTTGCGCAGAAAGATATTTGTCAATATAAAAATCAGGGCAAACACAATGCCAACGATTCCCATCAAAATGCCAAAGGAACGCATCGCGCTGTTGACAATTCCACTGGCAGGCACCGAAAGCATTTGAGCCCCAACAATTTCATTTAGTTGCCAGCCAAAGCCATTGTCAGCACCATAGGTTTCGATCAAACTAGCCGGGGCCACATCGGGAGTGCTGTGACACTGCAAGCAACTTTCTTCGTTGATTTTGAGGGGACGAGCTATGTAATACAAACGACCGGTAGGTGAGGGCCGGTACCCTCTCAGCTCGGTCAGGTTAGGGGATTGGCGGAATTGTTCGACAATTTCCGATTCAAATCGATCGGCTTTATCTCGCAAATTGGTCGGATTGAGAGTTGCTTCTTTATAGAAAAACTCATTGTACTGAGCATCCTTGCGCAATCCTTCAAACACTTCCCTGGCAGAGTAGCCAGGCACAGTTTGTGGCAAGAATTCTCTCTCTGAAAACAAGCGATCCGCTAGTTCGGGTCTCACTTGCTTGCTCGTGTAGTCGCGGACAGAAGCCATCGTTTGTAACAATATTGCAGCTTTTGAAACCACTTGGTTTTCTGCATTTCTACTCAAAATGACCGCAAACCCTGAGCCAGCCGATAGCAGGCCCACGATGAAAACAATCGCAAGTAAGATGTTGAACTTATTACCGATATTCAACTTTTTGAACATGGGTCTCGCATTGAAGGATGAAATGGCTTTTAATGCAACTTATCACTAAGATCCTGCTGTCGCTAACTCCGTTAAGAATGTCTACTATCTCTCAGCGAGATTACCTCGATCGCACTGATGTAGATCGAGTTGCTTCACCTTCGCCATCCCTCATTCGATTGCCTGCCAAATACAGGAAATCTCGTTTCTTCCGTTGGGTGATTGGGGGTCCTAGCATAGCGATCGTTGCCGTCAGTGCACTCGTTGCTTGTTCGCCGAGTCAACCCGCTCAACGAAACCGTATTCTGATTGGAACCGTTGCCTATGGTACCGGTGCAGTATCGCTAGAAAACCTAGAACCGTTTGCGAATTACTTAGCCCAACAAACGCAATCCACCATCGAGATCGAGCCAGCCTTCAACGAAGTGAAAGCATTAGAGCAAATTCAGTCTCAAAAATGGTCGTTGGTGTTTGCTCCTCCGGGGTTAGCGGCAACTGCGATCTCGACGGCTCAATACATTCCGCTGTTCCCGTTGCAAGCGACCGGTAATAGCGTGAAGTCGGCGATCGTTGTTCGAGATGATAGCTCCGTTGAAGATATTTCCGATCTGAGTGGAGAATCATTGAGCTTGGGGCAGCCAGGTTCGGCCGCTGGCTATTACCTACCGCTGTACGATTTGTTTGGTCTCACTCTCGCTAGTGTGCAGGTGGATGCAACGCCCAGAAATACATTGGCGGCGGTGGCGTCTGGCGAGGTAACCGCAGGGGCGTTAGCCAAAGACGAATTCGATCGCCTCAAATCCGAGTTTGCCGACATTCAGTTTCGCATCGTGCATACCAGTCGCAGCTTACCGGTTGGTGTTGTGTTGGTCGGCCCCTCTGTCGAGCGGAATTTGCAGGAATATATCGAACGAGCGATGGAAGATGTGACTCCCAATCTAGCGGCTGAAGCCGGCTACATTCCAAATGTCGAACCACCAAACTATGATTTTTTCATCGAACTAATTGAAAAGGTTTCCCCTTACGAATCGCGAATTTACGAAACTCCTGCCAGCTTGTACCCTGCAGCCATCCCCCAAGCTGACGATCGTTCCCCGAGCCAACTTCCATAAGTTCCATCATTACGTCAACAGTTGACAGTGCCATTATTTCTTCTTGCTCGTTGACTGCTTAACTGAACGAGAAGGTGCTTGTTCCCCAATAGGATTGATTCCTGCGGAGTTATCTGCAGACACATCCGTCCCTGTCATCGTACGTTCTACAGATGTTGTCTTAGATTTCGACCGCACTTGACTGAGGAAGAACTCTTCCAGTGTTTGATTGTGCTGGTGAATATCGAGCAGTTGGGCATTGTGCTGTCTGAGTAAGGCCAAACATTCTTCGGGCTCACCCTGCCATGCTCCAGACCACGTAACTGTTTCTAGCGACTCGGAAGTTGGAGACTGCAATTCCCAATGGTCGATGCGAGCAGAGAGTTGACGCACATCCCCTCCAATACCACGGATGCGATAGCCGCTGTTATGACTGAGTAACTCATCTAACGTTCCTTGAGCCACAATTTCACCGCTGGCCAGAATGCCAACACGATCGCAAATCGCTTCTACATCAGACAGGATATGGCTGTTGAAAAAGATGGTTTTGCCCTGGCGCTTAAGCTTGAGAATAATTTCGCGAAACTGAGCTCGGCCAGTGGGGTCTAGACCGGACATGGGTTCGTCCAAAAAGACCAAGTCAGGATCGTTGATCAACGCCTGTGCCATCCCCACCCGCTGCATCATACCTTTGGAATACTTGCGCATTTGTTTCTTGCGCGCCGCATCCATAGGTAGACCAACTTCTTCAAGTAATTCTTCAGCCCGTTCTTTTAATTGACGCGCCGGTAATTGAAATAGGCGTCCAGCAAACTGTAAAAACTCCCAACCCGTTAGGTAATCGTACAGATATGGGTTTTCCGGTAGATATCCAATCCGACTTTTCACTCTGGGATCGCCAATCGGTTTGCCGAGTAGCGTGCCGCTGCCGGTGCTGGGCTGAATAATGCCCAAAAGGCACTTAATCGTAGTGGTTTTTCCGGCTCCGTTCGGCCCCAACAAACCGTAAGTCTCTCCTTGAGCTACCGACAATGTGCAGTCGCGCAATGGAGTAATGACCTTGTTGAGCCAAAATCCCGTTCGATAGCTCTTACTCAGATTGCTGACTTCAAGAGCAACAGGGCGCCGATCGGGAGTTTGGGACCGCCCTGGAGTGTGAATTACATCGGTATGGACATCCATGGATCGAGAAACAGTCATCTGACAACTGGCATCAAGAGCGATTGGTCAGCGAAAGAAACCGTGCGAGCCCATCTACAGTAGCTGGCGACCAACGACGAACGGATGTGACCCAATCGAGATCTTGGTAGCGAGCATCGGCCTGTACCGCTTGCCCCCACTGCGCTTTCGCTCGATCGATTTTGCCCATTTCTGCGTATGCAACTGTCAACGCAGCATCGACATCAGCAAAACCAGGGTAAGAAGAACTGGCAGATTCCCAAATTTTCACTGCCTCTTCTGTGTTGCCTACTTGATAGAGGGCTTGACCTAAATTGGCTTGTGCGAACGTATAGTCGGGCAATATGGAGATCGCTTGGCGGAAATCAGCGATCGCGGCGTTCCAGTCTTGTTTGCCCATTTCAGCATTGCCACGATTGTTGTAGGCGTCGGGGGCATCCGGTTCTAGTTCCAGCACTCGGTTATAGTCGGCAATGGCGTTGTCCCACTGTCCCAATCCTTCGTAAGCAGCTCCGCGATTGATGTAGGTGTCGCTATAGTCGGGTACTAGCGCGATCGCCCGATCGTAGCTATCAACGGCATCGCTCAAGCGGCCCAGGCCTACCAGTGCATTACCGCGATTGCTCAATACCGCCGGATTGTTCGGCTCTAACTCCAACATGCGATCCCAAGCCGTCAGCGCCGTAGCGAAATCAAACTGATTGGTGGCATCCATCGCTGTGGTAGCCAACTGTTCCATTTCGGCATCCTGTGCCGCCGGGACTGCGCTCCAGGCTGGGGTGGCTAGCTGGTTTGTAAATAGGAACAATGCAAGGCAACAGGCGATCGCCCATCTCACCCAGCAGGTTCGGCTAAATCGGACAACGCTAGCAATGGAATTCATCGTAGATCCTGATTTTTTACATTTCGTTACAATCCTAACGGCTTCGGAAGTGTGAATACTCTCGCAATTCAAATCTGTTACCGAAAAAGGGGTATCTGGTATGGCTTGGCAGGGAATAAGGAACGGGTTAGCATTAGTCTGCTGCTAGATAAGTGCGATTTTAGTCGTGTATTCTGTAGTGCCGTGCTGATGTAGCTCAGTTGGTAGAGCAGCTCACTCGTAATGAGCAGGCCACCGGTTCAAGTCCGGTCATCAGCTTCTAGAAAAATCGGGTGTTTCTCCTTTCTATGAAAGGCTTTCGAGCCATTCAAGAGCATTGGGGATGGGGACTAGATGTCACTGAAAAGGACTGAATGAGATCCCGATTTTGGTGAAACTTTGGTGAAGGATTTTGAGGCTCGCCTTAACCAGGCGAATGGACGGCTGAAGGTCAGTCACGTCCGGGTACGAATACAGCAGCGCAATCAGCGACTTTATCTAAGAGCGACGTTGCCGCCCAAGCCGAACTCGATTCGGAAGAAGCCATATCGGCAAGAGATTGCGTTGGGGGCGAAGACAACAGTGGCGGGGGTGAAGTACGCGGAGGCGGAGGCGCGGAAGTTGGCAGCCCTATTGGATTGCCGCGAATTTAGTTGGGAGCCCTACATAACAGAAGAGGTTGGGGGTCGGACGGTTGAGAGTTGGGTGGAGAAATTTGAGGTTGATTACTTCACTCGCAGATCGCGAACCCCCAAGACAGAAACCACTTAGAAGAAGCATTATCGGGCTGTATTTCGAAGGTTGCCGATGGGGGAAGAGCTTACAGCTCAGATGCTGCGGGAGTTGGTGATTGCGACTCGGCTGGATAGTGCGTCGCGGAAACAAGCCTGTATTGTGACCGGGGCTTTGGGGAAGTTTGCGAGGTTGGACTTCGACCCGAAGCCTTATCGGGGGAAGTATTCGCCCAAGAAGGTAAAGCCGAGGGAATTGCCGGATGATGCCACGATCGCGGAGTGTTTTTACAAGATTCGGAATCCTGGGTGGCGATGGGTTCATGGGGTTATGGCCTGCTACGGGTTGAGGCCGCACGAAGCATTTCATGTTGAACCGGAGAGTTTACGGGAGGAGCCGGGGATATTGACTCTGCGGGATGGGAAGACAGGGGAAGGCGGGTTTGGCTGTGCTATCCGGAGTGGTGGACAGAGTTTGAATTAGGTGAGATGCAACTGCCACCGGTGAATGGGAAGACGAATGCCGACTACGGGGAACAGGTGACTCAGTATTTGAGGCGGAATGCCAAGCTACCGTTTGTGCCGTATTCGTTGAGGCATTGTTGGGCGGTTCGGACGTTGGAGTTTGGGTTGGATTTGAGTTTGGCGGCACAGCAGATGGGTCATAGCGTGCAAGTGCACACGGATCTGTATCACCACTGGATTAGCGATCGCCACCATCAGCGGGCTTTTGAATTGTTGATGGAACGGGAAAATAGGCCAGTTTGTCCATCCGTTCACCAGCATTAGATCGATTGGCAAGGGTACTGAATGGGCTGTCCGATGCGATCCGGAGAGTAGCGCTAAGTTGTTATGACGCTAAGATGTTATGGCGCTATAGTTCACCTGGGATAGTTGGCATGAGCGAGTCGTCTAAGCGTTCTACTGTGTATTTCGATCCCGAACTGCACAAGGCTTTGCGTTTGAAAGCAGCATCTACTCACCGTTCGGTATCCGAGTTGGTGAATGAGGCTGTACGTCAGGCGTTACAAGAGGATGTGGAAGATCTTGCCGCCTTTGAAGAACGGGAGGCCGAGCCAACTATGACCTATGAGGAGTTGCTGAACGATTTGAAGGCGCATGGCAAGCTATAGGGTCATCGTTAAACAGTCTGTTGCGAAGGATCTTCGTCGCATTCCCAAGAAGGATGTCGAGAGAATTCTGAAGCGTATCAAGAAGCTTGCTGAAGACCCTCGCCCACCTGGAGCTGAAAAGCTATCCGGCCAAGAGAAATATCGAATTCGGCAAGGGGGTTATCGAATCGTATACGCGATCGAGGATGAAGAGTTGGTAGTGATAATTGTTAAGGTTGGTCACAGAAGCGGTGTGTATAGAAAATAACATCCGTTGCATCGCAAGATTTACTTCAAATGGCT
Source organism: Synechococcus sp. (assembly GCA_051439425.1). Lineage (GTDB taxonomy): Bacteria > Cyanobacteriota > Cyanobacteriia > Thermostichales > PCC-7336 > PCC-7336. The sequence goes on along the minus strand of JBFRWD010000158.1, from coordinate 6,616 downwards.
GAGTCAGAAAGTGAACTGGTTAGTTTTGCAAACGGCACTTCATAGAAATAGCAATAGATAAATCAGAATAAAGTTCATACAGTGTTGCTAAATGCCGAAGAATATAAGGCTATACGCTCGATTCACAGAATAATTAAACCGGCTAATACTTCACGTTCATTAATAGACTTTATCCTGCGGTGCGATTGTTTCTGCATGGGTGCTCAGGCCCTAGAGATATTGACTAATAAATGCTACATGTTTGAAGGGATACAGCTTATTTCTCTTACAATCAAACAAATAAGCCGACGCTAATCTACTTGTAGAGCAATCGATTCGTCTGTGTGCTTTGACTGTACGGACTCGAATTCTGCTCGCGGTTGTTTTTGAGATATTTGAGCGAATTTATATTTTAAAGGCATCGAGATGCTCGTTTCTAGAGGCTAAGCTAATGTCAGAAATCGACAGATCCAAATTAATAGAAAAACTCATTCGTTATTCCAGTTCCTCTAACAGTGAAGCTCATACTCATGTTGCTGTTGAAAGAGAGTTGCTGAGTCAGGCAATAGAGGTGCTAGTCGATGAAGCACCCCCTCCGACAGATGCTTCGGGTACGCCGCTCGTTGATGGAAGGTTTGATGGAGGAAACTCTGAAATCTTTGTTTCTTTGCGCATAGACAGTTCAGTGTCAGGAGTTATCAGCGCTGACATCTATCGAGTTGGGAGTACAGGTCGCACCTACGATTGTTCAATACGAACAAATCCTGGGCATGCCGTCCAAGCTACAGAACGGTCTTGGGGAATTGTGGGAACTGATGAGTCGGATAACTCTGCTCTTGGTCGGCTTACATTGCAGGTTCCGGAAAGTGATAGCACCGCAATTATTGGGACCCTGATAATTGAAACTGCGTTTGGCACACTGCCCGTCCAACGGGACATCATCTTCACGGGCAGCTTTGCCTCGGAAGTTTTAAGGGAAGTTGGAATTGAAATCGAAACCGAAGCAGGCGTCGAATCCCTACCTAGTTTCACAATGGGTGGTGAAGATATCACGGTCAAGAGTGCCTTTCAAAAAGCAGGATTGGAGTTGGTAAATACCGGAATTGCTAGCACAATTCCTAAACCATCTGGAGGGGAATGGGGAACAGGACAGCTACATGCACTAATGACTGATTTTGCTGAGGCTCCACTATCTCGGAGATCGTGGCAACTGCAATTATTGTTGCTCGATCAATCTAGCCTCAATGGTTTGTTAGGCATAATGTTTGACACGACTGAGGTGTTACCACGACAAGGCTGTGCTGTTTTCAGAGGTGAAGTCGAGCAATTCACTTCTGGAACTCATTCTGATCGCAAACTCATTCAAACGACTCTGCACGAGCTGGGGCATGCCTTGAACCTCGCCCACCGGTTTGAAAGAGAAGTGGGTCATCGCGATTCATTTTCAATCATGAATTACGATTGGCGATTCCGCGGTGGAAATCAGGAGGATGAATATTGGGCTGGATTCGATTTTTCCTTCGACCCGGATGAATTAGAGTTCCTCCGTCATGCTCCATTGCCACTCGTTGTCCCTGGTGGAGCCGCATTTCACTCCGTCGACTATTGGTCAGATGGTAATGGCAACTACTCACCCTATGTTCCCGAACAAGATATATCGGCAGAGGTGTCTCTGACATTATTACCTCCATCCTCTGGCCCAGTTTTTATGTTCGGGCAACCGGTTTTTCTGGAAGTGGTACTGACCAATACGACTGATGTTGCACTTGAGCTTCAGCCCTCATGGTTAGATGCAAAATCTGGGTTTATTGAGTTTCAAATCCTCCGACGGGGGGAGGACACATTTTCCCATTTCCATCCCATTATGGAGCGCTGTTTTGATCTGACGAAGCAAACAGCGGATGTTGTCAGCCCTGGGAATTCAATTCGCAATAACGTCAATCTAACGTTTGGCAGTGCAGGCTTTCCGTTCATTGAACCCGGAACGTACGACATTATTGCAGTCCTAGCGTTACCCATAGTTGAAGGAGGTGAGTTTACAAGCGAGCTTGTGGTTAAATCTGCTCCACTGCAAATCCGAATTGCGCATCCCATGTCTCTAGAGGAGGAGGCAGATGCATTGGTGTTGTTCCGAGAGGATGTAGGTAACTTCTTTGCCCTGGGGGGCTCTCCCGTCCTAGACAAGGCCAATTCTGCCTTGCAAGAGTTGTGCGATAGAAGGCAGGGAAGTAACAAGCGCATCACAGATCCAGTTGTTGCTTCGATCGTCCGCTGTCAAGGTATTGATGCCGGTCGCCCTTACACCCGTTACAAGGATGGAAAGTTTATTCAGGAAGAGGGTCGGCGAGAGGACGCAGCGCAGCTTTTGGAGAAACTAACTCCAGCCATATTGAAATATTTTGATGAGCACACAGCTGCAGCAACGCGGAATCTTTGCCAGAAGCATCGAGCAGCTTACACGAAAAGCTAGCGCAGTGGAATCTTACCGCTAGAGTTCCAACATGCATTTGTCAGCCATGTCATCAGATTCATTGCCTTTATCTTTGTTCAATCGGGATATCTAGTGGGACCCACCTGCTGGGATTGCACGAGACAAGAGACTGACTGGACTAATAATGGTGCGCTGGTAGCTACTTTTTGAAGTACGGATGACTTGGCTGTCCACGCCGGACATGGTGACTTTGTGGGCGTCTTCCGATTGGGGGGGGGAGACTTGGAAGCGATCGCAGGAGGGAGGTCGTTTCGCTAGGCTGAAGCTAGTTGCACTGTTGCTGTAGATGAAACTGTATTCGCGAGTCATTTTCCCTCGGTTACTAGATCTGTCCATGTCATCAGAGTTCCTGACGAACTATCGTCAGGATGTACTCGCTCGGGCAAAAGGGCGGGTTTTGGAGATTGGCTTTGGTACGGGATTGAACTTGCCTCACTATCCAACGTCTGTAGAAAAACTAACGGCAATTGATGTCAACCCTGGTATGACGGCGATCGCCAACCGCCGCATCGCTCGGGCACCGTTTCCGGTCGAACGTATTACCCTTGATGGCGAATCGCTACCGATGGCGGATGAGAGTTTTGATACGGTCGTCAGTACCTGGACGTTGTGCAGTATTGCCAATGTGGCTGAAGCTCTGTTAGAGACTCAGCGAGTGCTGAAGCCTGGTGGAGAACTGCTGTTTATCGAGCACGGTCTCAGTCCGGATCGAAACGTGGAGGTTTGGCAGCAGCGACTGAATGGGATGCAGAAGACGTTTGCAGATGGCTGTAACCTCAATCGCAACATCCCCCAGATCATTGAAGACGCCAGTTTTTCAGTCAAGCAACTAGCGTGCTTTTATGCCAAAGGTGTGCCAAAGTTTTTGGGTTATTTCTATAAGGGGGTCGCGGTAAAGTCTTGCTGAAGATGGGCACTATTTAGCTCGGCGTTGAGTGAGTGAGCCAAGCGGATGAAACGGCGGTGATTCAGGATAAACTGCAACAGGCTCAGATAGGAATCACTCACACTCTTGCGCAGGAAAAAGTACTTTCGCAGACGGCAATTCAGATTCTCCACCAACGAGCTGGCTCTCGGAGTCTGCTTGAACGCCTCAGCTACAGCCTAATCACTGAATGAAACTGGCCGGAAGCTGAGCATACAACTAATTCCAGCGCTCCCAATGTCGGCCGTTTCCTGAACAGCAGACAAGCCTCTCTCACCGTCTGCAGTGGCAAGTTAAAACTGCGAGCAATGGTTTCCAGTTTGCGAGCGATGACTCCAGAGAATGCCAACAAATCATCCCGTTGTTTGCCTAGAGCTTTTCGGAGTGTGCGAATCACTGGATGTCGCTTATGCTCTGGATTCTGGAGATCGACGACGATGAAATCGTATAACTCTTGTCGTACCTTCAGTGAGGGACCCGCTAGTTCGAAAATGTCGTAACACAGCCACTGTAGCAACGTTTTGAGATCCCAAGCCAGTGACATGAGTTTCCGCTCTTTCTGCCTAGCATGGTCCAAACAACTTCTCATCTGCCGAGTGACTTGATGTGTCAGTCTAGAGTTGGCAATCTGTTGCTCTAACTGTCGTCGGAGTGAAGTCGCCCCTCTGGCTTGTCGTGAAAGACTGTTAGCAACCGTCGCAAACTGCCGCTGCATATGGAACACATCCCCATGGCAGAGAGTCACGGGCATCACTGCTTTCTGCCTAGTTCTCAAGCTTTGCCCACCATCCCCGATGGTGTAGTCGGGAGCAAACCCTTGCTCTATCTTTTCGAGGAGGTACCAACCCCAAGTATCCTCATCTCGCGTCTCCACTCTTTGCAGCAAATAGCAAAACGTCGATGCCGCATCCACTCCAGCTAATACCGATTGCAAGCCCTGTTAAATTTCGTCATGCAAGCCGACTTCGATTCCTGATAAGTAACCTGAGCAAATTAAACGCAAGATAGAAATCTGTCAGACTTGCAAGGCCTCAAGCTCTTACAACATTCATTTGGACGACCTACTTATTTCTAACTTATACTCTGTCAAGACTAAGCTCCTGTTCTAGTTGGGATTTGCAATACCAATGGTCACACCCAAGTACAACTCTACGGAAAGCCCTCCGTTAGAAGTTTCTTCTATATATCAAGATAAGCCGTCAATATTTGCACACTATTTGGCTAAATTTGAGGAGATATTCAGTATTTACTGTCTGTTATTTTATGCCGGAGGGTTCACCCTTGCCGTCCGGCATACCTTGGGACTCCCTCTTTCTTACGGTGACCCCATCACTACTTTGATGAATGTGCTGACACTGCTTATCACCATCGTACTGGTAGCCCTACGATACAAACTCATTCTTAGAACACTTCCCCACGGTTGGATTGTTTGGGCAGTATTTGGTGTATGCCTACTATCTGTAATCTGGTCACAAGATCGAGCAAGCTCTCTCGATCAACTACTAACATTTTTAATGATGACGACGTTTGCTCTTTACTTTGCAGCCCGTTTTCATCTTCGAAAACAACTATATTGTATTGCTTGGATGGCCAGCATCATATTACTAGGCAGTCTTTTTTTCGTGATAGCTGTTCCCAGTTATGGCGTAATGGGGCTAGCTGATGTTCTTAACCCACAAGATATTCAGCACACTGGGGCTTGGAGGGGAATCTTTGTCCATAAAAACCATCTAGGCCGAGCATTAGGATTCTGCACTATAATTTTTTTCTTGAAGGCAAAAGAAAGAGGAAAGTGGAATTGGATTTTTTGGTTTTTTTGGGTTTTAGCGGGGTTGGCTTCCATAGGATCTGCATCAAAAACAGCGATGGGTTTATTCTTTGTTTTATCCCTAATTATTTCTATTATTGCAACTCTTCGCTGGAAATTCGTATTATCTCTTCCAATGTGGATGAGCACCATACTATTAAGCTTTGGGATGGTGGTAGTTCTATTTTATGGTTTTGAAGTGATTCTAGAATCATTGGGACGGGATGCTACACTAAGTGGTCGCATGGATCTGTGGTTAGCTTCAATCACACAGATTTCTAACAAACCTTTTTTGGGCCACGGATTTCAAGCATTTTGGAGACCAGACAGCGGCCCGATGTTGCGTGTTTGGTCAACAATAGGATTCAGCGTTGGTTCTGCTCATAATGGGTTTATAGAACTGGCAATTGATTTAGGATTGTTAGGGCTGTTTATTTTTGCTATTAGTTTTTTTGTCTGTACCGTGCGATCGGTACTATTAATATTATCAAGTCGCGATCCTTCTGGTCTTTATCCACTTTCATTTCTGGTTTTCATGATTACGGCAAACCTAAGCGAAAGTTCTCTAGTTCAGCCTGGATTTATTTGGGTATTGTATGTCTCTATCTACCTAACAGTTTCTAAGCAGGTTTCGTTACTTACAGCGTTTCCCGATCTAGCTAGGAAGAGTTAGTTAGAGTTGGTGAAGTCTAGGGCGTGTCATCAGTTAAGCCAGATAGCGGAAGCTGCTAAATATATTGCTCCAAGGAAGTTACGATCAGTTTTGTCGTAACGAGTTGCAATGGCTCGATATTGCTTGAGCTTGGCAAAAAAGTTTTCGATCAAATGGCGAGCTTTGTAGACAAGCTTGTCATAAGAGTCAGGAGTCTTGCGATTTTACTTAATAGAATCACCGAGGGAGCGGAATATATAGATTGAATGTTTTATATACAACAATAGCTAGGTTGCTACAATATCCTCATCAGAAGAGAACTTATTAGACACGGATATTCTAGTATTCTGAGATTAGAATAATACACTCAACTGTGCATCAAAGCTTGAATGAAATAAGAGTATTTAGGAGCAGAGAATGAATCTAAAGTTTTTCTCATTGGAATCGTTGTAACCAATAACCAGTAAGGACTTCAGGGATGCTACAAATATATTCCGCTCCCAAAAGGTAATACCATGCAGCAGCTGGGTCGAATCCAAAACTCAATCCACGTTAGGAGTTATTCGTATCCGACTGAACGGTAATGCTTTACGATTTAACTACTTGTGCGCTACGGCCTTCAATAGCCACTGGACCAATTATCCCAATCATTGCAACACGCTTAGGTGCTCACTGACGTTCTCTTGCCCCAGTTTAGGCAACTGCAATTTCTTACGAAGCAACCGCATTAAAGGCTTTTGAGAAGCAGGAACAGTCAAGTTC
>JBFRWD010000157.1:0-14428 GCA_051439425.1 Synechococcus sp. | reverse complement strand
CAACGGCAGCAAGAACTCCACCACCGATCAAAAAACCAAGTGTTGGAGATTGTAACTTTGAAAGAAAATTAGCCAAAAAATCGGATAAAAAATCCAAGAATACCTCCTTCTGCCTCCTTGTAAGGAGGAACGAACACTGCGATGGATGAGCTTAATAAACAGAGGGAGTCTCTTCACCCTTGCGGCACAGGACCAACGCTAGAACCTGTCGACAGGGTATTCAGAAAAAACCACTCTCCGAACAGGCCCGGCAAGTAATAATAGGTCACCTGCGCTTCTTAACATAGATATATATCTATGAATATATATAATCCTGCTTAATTAAGTCTATCTTGATATATATATTTTTTTACGGATGTGACATGGATTTAGAACACAATGTCTGATGAGTTCGATAAGTTTTTCTTTTTTGATTTAGCAGCTTCTACCTTCTAGGGGGTATTTATGCAAAGACTCTGATGAGTCCTATAAGCGTTTCTCTATATATTTTTAGCTCTCTGATTTGGGCAGATGAGACAGCGATCGCCGATTCTTCTCAACGCTATACACCGCTGTTCGCATGAAAAAAGGGCAACTATTTACCCCTATCTCCTCATTTTCCTACCCTTTCCGGGAATGAAGATCGGCATGCTTACCCCATGATTTCTTGGGAGATATCTAGTGTCGAGACAAAATGAAGGGCCATATCGAAGAGTAAAGAATAACAATCTGACTGTACAACCGGATAACGTAGCGAAATTTTCCTGCAACGACTCGTCCGAATTCCTTGCCAATCGGAACTAAGCCACATTGAGGGAATGGCTCAGTTCCGATGTCTTGAGGACAAGGGCTTACCCATGTGAGGGGCTATCAATCCACTTGTAATAGTGGCGACTCTCTTGGTGAAGTCGGTTCTACGACAGGACCGTAGTGAGCAGTATTAAACCAAATCACCGATAGCAGTAAACCAACACTGCAACCGATTAAGAAGATCCAACCGTGAGAGGGTTCTAACACACAGAGTAAGCGCCGATTGCCGCCATATACTTGAACAATCCACCCTTTATTCGCATCCAACTTTGGCTGCGATCGCCTCGATTCAAACTTGTTCATGGTTGACTCCCGATCGCATGTATTGTCGTAATCCACATGGCCAAATCGTACGGAGCGCCAGCAGAATGTTTACCTGCGTGATACGTATCGATGCTGCGCGACACTGCTGTGACATCGATCCACTTGTACCAAATTTGTTTAAGAGTAGACCGGTGTTGATTAAACTCATAGATTTAAATCTATGGTTAGTAACAAAATAATTTTCTTAATTATATGTAAGATTTGTCTGGCAAGCAGCGCTATAGCTGAGCTATTGCATCAAAGTTCTCAAACCTTCTGATAATTGAAGCTTATATGGTCATCCTGATTGCCCACTCCACATCTGATTTTGATAAGCATCATTAATAAACTACCTGCACGAATCTAAATCATTTTTTCTGTGCTGTGGGTCGTATATTCATTGATTTTGGGTCCACACTGGAAGATATGCTTCAAGGCGAATCTACATAGCATTACCTTGAGCTATTGCGAAAGATGTAGAGAAGCAGCCCATTTTTCTGACAATTGCTTACCCTAAACCTTGAGAGGAAACCCACATGACCCAGCAAGCTAGTAAGCTCGTCATCGTTACGGAAAAATTGCTTCAGAAAAAGATCGCCAAGATCATTGATGAAGCTGGAGCTACTGGTTACACGGTGGTAGACGCTGGCGGGAAAGGCAGTCGTAATACGCGCTCCTCGGGGCAACCCACTGTTTCGGATACTTACTCAAATGTAAAGTTCGAGGTACTTACTCCCAATCGGGATATGGCCGTGAAAATTTCAGACAAGGTTGCAGAACAGTTTTTCGACGATTATTCGGGCATCGCCTATCTCTGTGACGTGATGGAAGTACTGCATGCCCACCAGTTCTAACAAATGAGCATTTCCCCGCAGGCCCCGTTGAGATTACGGGGAGGTATACGGTTTGCGCCTTTGGCACAAGTGGGGGATTGACACGTTAACTCTTCAGCATCGCGCTCCATTCTGCATAAGGATTGGAAGGGGAGCATAGCCTACAAGCATCTTCGAACCAATCATTCCCTATCCTTCCATTCAAAATGTCGCGTCCGTCGCCAGCATTCAAAATAGCGATGCCATTGCCAGCAGCGATCGCGTACTTCATCGTAGTCGTACACCGTAAGCTAGGCCGCGACCCTTGCCGGCATAGATGATACCGGCACCCGAGCCACCATCGACGAGATCGTCGCCTACTCTTCCGTAGAGAAAGTCATCGCCATCGTCTCCCCAGGGACCGTCATTTCCAGCAGCTCTTATCAAGCGCTGTTTGCGAATCCCCCATAAGTCATATCGTGTCCTTCGCCTGAATAGATCTCATCGAATCCAGACCCGAATACAGTTATTCCTTTGTTTGAAGGCAACGCGGCATTTTGTCATACCGGTCCTGGATATGGATTGACACTGGCTTGGGATCGCTAGGGCGATATCTCGCTGCTTTTGGACAATGATTTGTGTGTTGAGGGAGAGAAAGCCTCGCAATTCTGGGAAATCGATGTGATTTGGGATAAATTCAAGTGTAATGAGGTGATTGAGCAACTCTTTATAGTGGTGAATAAGCAATTGGTTAACCTGACAAAGTGAGTCATAGCGTTTAGCTATTGTCTACTGGGTTTAGGTCGCTTCGTAGGCAATACCATTCCTATGAATTTCCCTATTGCTGTCTTGACCGTCTATTTCCCGTGCAAAATCCTTCTGAATAATCCACAACTTCGTGATCCCCCTTCAGCTCTCTCTCAACAACTTTTTGAGCTACAAGCATGCAGTTATTGATTTCAGACAGCTGCATACAGCCTGCATTTGCGGGCATAACGGAGCGGGTAAGTCGGCCATTTTCGAAGGTCTGACCTGGGCACTTTGGGGGCAATCGAGAGTGGGGGCAGACGATCGCGTCATTCGCCAGGGAACCACAGAAGCAGCCGTTGATATTACCTATCATTCATTCGGGCAAACCTATCGAATATTGCGCCGCCGATCGCTCGCAGGTCACGGATCGCTAGAATGGCAAATCCAAACCGATCGGGGCTGGAGATCGCTCACCCAAAAAGGGATGCGTGCAACCCAACAGGCCATTCAAACTCAGTTGCGGTTGGACTACAACACGTTCATCAACTCAGCCTATTTGCGGCAGGGACGGGCGGATGAATTTACTCTGAAACGACCGGGCGATCGCAAGCGACTGCTAGCAGAACTGTTGCAATTGGAGCAATACGATCGGCTGGCTGAACAATGTCGCGAACGGATGCGAACAGCCAAAGTTGATATCGAATTTTTCCGGCAACGGCATCGTCAACAGCTCGAACAGCTCGAACAATTAAGCACTACTCGGATTGCCTATAAGCGCCTGGAAGCTAGGCAGCAAGAGTTGAGCGAACAACTAGCCAGCGATCGCAAGTTACTCGAGACAACAACAGTCCGCGAACAACAGCTCGAACAAGCGCAGCAGCAGGTGCAGTGGTTGCAGGATAAAAGAGGTACGCTGCGTACCTCGCTCCAGCAAACAGAAACTCAGTGGCGAGACCAGCAACAACGACGCCAGGAATTGCAGGAACTACTGAGCCAAGCAGCCGCCATCGAACAAGGCAATCGTAAATATGGCGAAATTGCACTGCAAATTGAAGCCATGCAACAGCAATTTCAATCCCGCCAAGTATTGCTGCAGTCGCAACAGGAGCTACAAACACAGATTGCTCGGCTAGAGCACCAGCGATCGCTGTCGTTACAGAAATACCAAACCCAGCTCGACCACCTTCGCACTTCAGCCTCCTCAGATGCAGAGCTTGTGGACGATGGAGAACGCATCACGGGCGCATTAAGTCACTATCGACAAGCCCAGTCCACCCTGACAAGACTCGATCGCATTCAAACCAAAGCGTCTCCTTTGCTCAAGCAATTGGAGTCGTATCATCGACAGATCGACCGAGAACGCGATCGCCTCCTGGCGCGCCAAGACTCCCTGCAACAACAGGTAAACCAACTACAACACACCACTCACCATCAGTTTGTTGCACAAGCCGTAGTGGAAGTGGAAGGAGAGCTCAATGAATTGACCAAGCAGCGCGTTTATCGTGAGCGGGTGCAGGAAAAATGTCAGGAACGACGGGCGTTTGTCGAACAATTACAGGAACGCCAACGAGCCATTCAGCGTCAGTGGCAATCGTTAGAAGATAGCTGCCATCAACTTCTCATGCCGGGACAATCCTGTCCGTTATGCACCCAAGTTTTGGAAGGGGATTTGCGATCGACCGTGCTGGAAAAACAGCGCACCCAGCAAGATACGCTCTCAGAGCAATTGTGGGTTATTCGAGAACAGCTGGCCGTCACCGATCGCGAGATCGAGCTGCTAGTCCAGGAACATACCGAGCTAACCGAAAAATTATCGGTATTGGACGAGCAATTCAAAATTCAGGGGCGGCTGCAACAACAGTTGGAATCCAGTCAGTATCAAAGTCAGCAACTACAGGCGTGGACGGACGAACTGCAGGAGCTAGATCGCTCACTCTCTGAAGAAACCTTTGCGTTAGCTGCGCGGGAACGTCTGGCTGAAATTGAAACCGACTTATCTCAATTGGAATACAACGATAAAGATCACGCCCTCTGTCGTTCTGAAGTGGAACGCTGGCGGTGGGCAGCATTCAAACACAGCGAACTGTGCAAAGCAAAGCAGCGGTTGGCCAGAACCAAGCACTCTATCCAAACGTTGGAAACTAAAGTCGCAAAGCTATCATCCTCCGCAACCACCGAAAGCCAGCAACTAGACCAGTTACACCAACAGATGCAGCAGCTTGAGACCCAGATTTCTGCTATTGCGTACGAAGAATCAGCACACCGACAGCTACGCCAACAGCTCATACACCTGCAACCGTGGCGAGCCAAGGCCGAAACCCTAAAAACCGCTCGCGAACGTCTGCCTCAATGTGACGCAAGCTGTCGAACCCTCAAACAGCAGTTACGTCAATACCGTCAAGAAGTTGCTGATTGTCAGCAGCAGCTAGATGCAGCGCTAAAAGAACTAGCCACGTTGGAAACACAAACTGCCAGCGTCTCCGAAGGCAACCTGTCAACAGCCGAAGGCTTAAAAATCGCGATCGCCGATGGCCGCGCTTCCCTAGACCGTATTTTGTCGCAGTTAGGGGCAACCAAACAGCAGCTTGCTCAGTACGAAACTCTTGAGCAAGACCATGCTGAAACCAAGCAAGATTTGCAGCAGGTCCGTCGCCAGTTTCAGGTATACCGCGAACTGTCAGTTGCATATGGTCCCAATGGGATCCCCGCCCTCATCATTGAAAATGCTCTACCGGAATTAGAAGCTGAGGCCAATCAATTATTAGGTCGCCTGACCAACAACCAGTTGCACCTGCAATTTGTCACCCAGCGCTCGGGGCGATCGAAAAAGACCATTGATACCTTGGACATCTCGATCGCCGATCCTCGCGGCACTCGCCCGTACGAAACCTATTCAGGTGGAGAGGCATTTCGCATTAACTTTGCAATTCGACTCGCTCTGTCTCGGCTGCTGGCACAGCGATCGGGTGCCAGCTTACAAACACTGCTAATCGATGAAGGCTTTGGCACCCAAGATCGAGCGGGGCGGGATTCTCTCGTGGCGGCGATCAATACCGTAGCGTCCGACTTTGCCTGTATTTTGACGATCACCCACATTCCAAGCCTGCGCGATCGCTTCCCCTCTCGCATTCAAGTCAAACGGTCGGACAATGGTTCGGAGTTAGAAGTCCTAAATTAATACCAATTTAGCCAGGCACATTACAGCAGATCGATCGGAAAGACATTAAGCGTCCGCCCCCTCTAATTGCCAGGGAATAACGTTAAGCGGCCTTCCACAGAATAATCATCGGGGTCTGGTTCCACTCGCACAAGCATGCGCCAGTCTGCCCGATCGTAGCTGGTGCTGAGACTATCGACGTTGATGCCATCCCAATCCAACCGAAAATCCCACTGGCCAGTTTCTTGGTCGCCAATTTCTACCCCGACCCCAACCGCATAGTCGACAGTGTCTCGATCGACCTGCTGCGTCTGTACGCCATAGCGCAAACCCAATGGAATGGTTGGAGATTCATCACTCCGATTCGCGGCCAACCATTCCATAAGTGGCAGATCGTGATCGAATGTGAAGTCGAGCGGATCGAGTTCTCCCTTTTCTTGGTGGTAATGGGTGCGAAATCCCCAACGGACATTCCAGGGCAGCTCGTGCTGAAAGGTCAACTCGACCGGGTTTAGTCTCGTCTGTGAGGGCAAATAGTGGGTGTTGGCTTCCCACCGAATGCCCAACGGTAAGACATTCCAGACCACAGTTATCTCGCTGCTTTTCCACTCTTCTGTCACCCAGTCATAAGCACTTTCTGCTAAAACACTGAACTGATTGCCAACGACATTGGGCAGGTGCACGCTTGCAATTGCTCCTGTTTGGTGACTGTGGGCAGCAACAAACCAATTCTCTTGAGTTTCAGAGTCACCTTGAAATTCGAGATTGTGCTCGACCTGTAGGCTTAACCCACTAATGGGTTGAATAACAACAGAGGGGGAAATACCGATCGAACCGGTAATGTTGTCGTCCCCATCTTTTATGACTTGATAGTTGATCGTGCCCCAATCCAAATGAGCAAATTCTCCCAGATCGAGAGGGACAAACGTCAGTCGAGTCAGTAAGCTCAACCGTTCGACTGAACGCAACGGCTGGCACAAAGAGGTGTCGTCGAAGCTCGAACGTTGAACGGCTAAGTAATGGTCTACAGCTATACCTGTGGTGGATTGCCGGAGGGGCGATTGCCAAGCAAGGTTACAGTGATAGCGATTCGAAAATTGCTCCAGTAATTGGTTAATGCTATCAGTTCCCTCTCCCATAGAGCTACGAACGGAGCGAATGCCCAATCGCTCTTCTTCCACATTTTGAACGCTGCGCAAATAGAGCGGCATCAGCCCTTGTACGGTGGCCACTAAAGTCGGTTGCGAGGGAAAGGATTGGGCCAGAGTGTCAACCAAGCGAGACAGGGTATCATCGCTATCCTGCAGCAGAGTGGAGGTGGTTGATAGTTGCAAGTTCAGGGCAGGAGTACCGTTCGAAGTCGGGTTTGTGGTGGCAGGGTCTTGCATTGAATCCCGAGAGACCGATAGTTGCAATACCTCGGGCTCAGGGAACGGGGATTGCTGGGCAACAACGATTCGAACGCGATCGGGAAACAACCCTGTTAAACGTGCGTCGTTGATTTCAGCCAAGTCGGAGTCTACAGGATCTGAATCAAGAGATGGCTCGGCGGCAGCAACCGTTGAAAAAGCAAATATGGCTAGCAAACTAGCGAACAGTAATTGAGCGGACATGAGATGAAGCGTTGCTAGTTCAACCATATGAAGCCCCACCTAATGACTAGGTGTATTCCTTAATTATGCGATGTTTGTTAGGGTACGGCTCTTCCACATATCACAGAAGCTGAAGGCCTAAAATACCCTGACTTACTGCTCGCAAGACAGGTGACTGCTTATATACCGACAGGCTAGCTAAGCTTTCCCATTTCTCAGGAAACTGCAAAGAAAGATTCACGATTTGAAGCAAACTTTTCTAATGATTTAACCAATTCTTTCTATACATATTTTTTTGAATGTGCAGGGATGCTAGTTTTAGGAGCCAGGAGAGCGAGCACCTCTTCTCCTGGACGTAGATATATACAGATCGAGCTCCTTTAGTCGACTTTGAGCCAAGTCCACGTCAGCCTACCGATATAAGGTAGCGCAATGAATACGGCACATTGCTTTAAGGCAAACCGGTGAGCAGTTGCAGTCAAAAAGCCTCGACAAAGTATTGCAGCTGCTGTGGGCGGGCCATCATCTCAGTGGGTGTCACTTACAACAGCGATTGGAGCAGCTTGGCCAAGCTGTAGTGTTGGGACTCCGTTCACCCTCTGAAGGCAACATCTCGTCGCTAGAGTGTTCTGACCTAATCTGGGAACATCAGCGATAGGTGACCTTTGATTGGTTTATTTCCCATATTAGCCTTGGCAATTTTCCACACCACGACCATGTGTTTTTCTTCCAAAATGCTTGCCAATCAGGGAGGAAAGCCAATTTTGAACGACGCCTGAAAGCTTAAATCAATACGATCGCCTGTCTTCCCAATCCCCCAGACTAGAACTACACGCCGAAAAGATACGAAATATAACTTTGTTCGTGCTTCAGGCTTGCACACATATCGAAGAAAACATTAAAGCTCGGCACATAAATTGAGACTGTTTCTACAGTGAGCGTAAAGGCATTTCGCTCGGAGCAGCAATACACTCTTGCTCGATTGACTCGAACACGAAAACAGTCGCTGCTGAACGCATATCGCCTGGCCGTTGCCAATAATTGCACGCTCTATGCAGAACACCTATTTCCCCGCTCAAGGTGGCTCATCTTCAGACGCCACTCGTCGTCAAATCGATCCGGTGATTGTTTCCCGCTTTCGGCTGTATGTGTTCGCCCTAGCAGGAGTAACGTTTTTTTTAATGGCTCTGGGAAGTGCCACCCGCGTCATGAATGCAGGGTTATCCTGCCCTGATTGGCCTCTCTGCTTTGGCGAAGTAATCCCGCGAGATCGCATGACGCTTCAGGTATTCCTGGAATGGTTTCACCGAGTGATAGCGACCAGTGTGGGCCTGGGTGCTATTGCCTTGGTGGGCAGCAGTTGGGGGTTGAGAAAACGTCTTCCCAATTGGCTGCCTTGGGCATCGCTTGGGGCTTTGGGGCTCGTGGTTTTCCAGGGTATTTTGGGTGGCCTAACGGTGACCGAGCTGCTGCGATTCGATATTGTCACAGCCCATTTGGGTACCGGTTTGTTGTTCTTCAGCTTGCTGCTGTCAATCGGTATGGGGCTGACACAATTGACAGGCTCCGTCGCTAAACGCTCTTCAGCTGTCGATCGGTCTCAAGCCGATCGATCGTCAACGTTGGCAAATACCGGTGGCGGAGTTGTAACCGGCTATATTCCTTGGGTCGGTACGATCGCAACTGTAGCCATTTACGGCCAAAGTATTTTGGGAGCACTTGTGGCCTCCCAATGGGCACTGCATTTGTGCTTTGGCGAATCCGAACTCTGCGGAGTCATGAATGCCCACCTAATCGGCATTCTACCTGCTGCAACTGCGACGCTCTCTGTGGCGCTTGCCACCTGGATTGCACCGAATAAAACGGCTGGTTTACGACGACTGTCATATCTTGCGACGCTGCTTTTGATCGCACAGTTGGTTGTCGGAACAGCAACCTATCGCTTGCACTTACAAGTTGAGCCGCTGACGGTTACTCACCAAGCCATTGGTGCGGCTTTGCTCGGTACGCTGCTGTGTTTCACCCTTTTGGCTTGGCGACTGCGACTCCAGCCGAGCGGGGAATCCGACGAGCAAGATCGCAAAGAACTAGAGCGGGCCGAACAAGCCCCAGCAACGTCTGTCTAAGTCCTGAACGCTGTTCTGTTCGCGTTCGTAATCCATTAGGCATTTGAATCTATGTTTGACACTACTATTTCGGGCTCTGGGCGAATTAACCGCACTCTCGGCCAGGTCTTGGGAAGTTATTACCAGCTCACCAAACCGCGCATCATTGTTCTGCTACTGATCACCACTGCAGGCGGAATGTGGGTTGCAGCGAATGGGGAGCCTGTCGATCCGGCACTGATGATGGTGACATTGCTCGGTGGAGCATTAGCGTCTGCTGCAGCCAACACAATTAATTGCTGGTACGACCGCGATATCGACTTCGATATGGAGCGCACCCGCCACCGTCCTTTACCTTCTGGGCGAGTCAGTCCTCGGGATGCTTTGTTGTTTGCCGGAGGATTAGCGATTGCGTCGTTCTCTTTGTTGGCGACCTATGCCAACCTGCTAGCTGCGCTGTTGGCAATGTCGGGAATTGCTGTATATGTGGTGATTTACACGTTGTGGCTCAAACGCAGCAGCACCCAAAACATTGTGATTGGTGGAGCGGCGGGAGCGATTCCCCCCCTGGTGGGCTGGGCGGCTGTTACTGGCAGCTTGGACTGGGGAGCTTGGGTGTTATTTGCGATCGTATTGCTGTGGACTCCCCCTCACTTCTGGGCACTAGCACTCATGATGCGCGATGAGTACGCCCTGGTTAAAGTGCCGATGATGCCGGTAGTCGTGGGAGATAAAGCCACCGTACGGCAGATGATGGCGTACACTCTGCTAACCATTCCGGTTACCTTTCTATTGGTATTTCCACTCCATCAATTGGGATGGGTATATGCAACTTGTGCGTTTGTGCTGGGAGAAATATTCATCCGCAAAAATTGGTACTTATTGCGCGATCCGGAGAACCGTGAATTGGCCCGCTCTCTGTTTAAGTACTCCCTCTACTATTTAATGGTGCTGTGCTTTGCAATGGGGGTAGATGCCATGCCGTTTACCCGCACGATTGTGAACCAGATTGGTGGTGTACTGTCTGCCCTGATTGTTTAGCCTAGACCTGGCAACAGCACTTCCTGAATGTTAACTGTGTAACCATATCTCTCAATCGTTTTGGCCCCCGCTTGCGGGGGTTTTTGTTAGGGCATGAGAGCGAAACGAGCAACCCTGTGACCCCCGTCAAGAGCTGTGGAGTGACTTAAAGGTATTGGACTCGGGCATATCGGGGTTTGTTGACGTAGTTCAAATGCTTGTAGTGAGTGTGCAATCAAGATTATCTATAGGCAGCATGTCTTTTGCTATGAAGAACATGCTTTATCGATATGTCATCACTTGTAAAAATGTTGAATTTTAGTGGCATTCGGGAACGATGATGGAGGTGTGATGGGGTTTTGATTGCAATTTCAGCCAGGATTTAACGTGCGATCGCTCCCAACTTTGAAATCAGACATTCAGTCTTACTCCTTTGCCTCTCGATATGCCATGTTTGGGGCGCGACTCAGGATGTACGTCAACAACGACTGCATCGATCCTGAACGACCCATCTCGCAACAGTTAAACCAGTGGCATTATCGACTAGTCCGCCGCCACCATCTGATGGATTCCCTGCGGTGTGCCTTAACCCACTCGGATTCCTGACCTGGATGCTCTAATTCCCGCTGGAAAACCTTTAACGATCGTCTATCTGACTCTTCGCGTTGGTGTAAGAGAGTCCCAAACGAAAGAAACTCACCATAACCTGCACAATTTCTGAGTGGGGACTGCATGGCCGAGAGGGTGAGTGGTTCTATGCAGCAAAGAACCACTCCAAAAGGTATGGTAGTGGCCACACCAATGCAGACAGTTCAGCGATGTTCATCCCTGACTGTGCTTAGATTCGCTTGTCCTAACTGAAATGGCGAGCACTATAAATGCTGCGCAAATCTGCACAGGCTTGATTCGCGCACCGAATTTTGATCGTGTTGAACATAATCAAATTGGGCAGTACTAGCAACAAGCTTTACTTTCTAGAGCAAGCTGCCAGAGCAAGGCCTACCCATATACGACAATCGAGTTGCCGTTTTCCAAGAGTTCTAACGGAAGATGACCGAGGAAAAATGAGAGCCTTTGTAACAACTCCAGGATTTCGTTACAAAAGATAAGGATGCGGTGATGACGACCATCCGAAGTACATTCGTCCTTCCGTAAACTCTATATTCCGTTCTGGATAAGACTTTCAGGCGGTTTCAGCCCTTGAGAGTCACCAGTTTTTGGGTCTAGAAAAGTTCTTCAGTAACATTGAGGCTGTTCAATACAGCAGTTTCCCCGAGAAAGAGTTGCGCTTTTGTAAAGCATTGTTTACATTTATTTACATCAGATTAATTCTTCTTCGGAGGCCCATATGTATCGCTTCGATGAAAACGGCGTAGCCAACAACTATGCAGATATGCCCAAAGCTTATGTCGCCTCCTACCCCACTTACTGGGAACAGCAAGCCTATTTGCGCCAAGGAGCTGCTGCAGCCTTACTGGTGGTAGCCACCCTGCTGATCTCTTTTAGCGTCAGTTAGTAGCAAGACAACTCTAATCTTGCAAAGTTTCAACCTCCATAGCCTTAGCCCCCCCTTGCTACTCCTCAGCAAGGGGGATTTCTTACGAACACAATCGATAAATGTCAGTCTATTAGGAGGTTGCAGAATATCAGTTGCCAATCGGCCTGAATACCAGAAGCCTTACAATAGAAAAGTATATATCCGCGAATTAGATAATGAAAAAGGATAAGGATAGAAGCTGCTTATAAAAAATAGGGATTATATCTGGTTCTATTTTATATATTCGATAGAACAACTGATGGAATTAATAGTACGTTCTCAAGCAGACTGACCGATTGACGCACGATATGTAGGATTATTTTGCTCTACGTCGCTAAATGCTCGGTTGCCGACTGCTGTTGGATCTAAGTCAGTAAGCATAAATTGACGTCGCGGAACCGGTTATGCTCGCTGTGAAAATCCGTTGCATTTGTTTAGACTAAAGTCATTCGCATCTTAGAAAAGGTCTTGGACTTGTGTACCGGGAGCAAAATAGCCAACACGTGGGCCAAGGAGATATAGAGTTTTGGAAAAGTAGAAGAGCGATCGCCATCCAGCTACTTTCGCTAGGTCCACCCCAACAAGATAAACAGTACTGGTCAAAACAACTATTCGCAGCAGAAACAAGGTTAGCAACTTGTCATCAGAATGTATCTCACCACATTGAGCCAGAAGTATCACAATTACTCTGGAGACTTTATCTAGAGCAGTCTCCTTGACTTGTAGAGTACAAACTCATTCTTTTCTGGCATAGCTGTGCTCCAAATGTGCTCTGAAATTTGAGTTTGAATAGGAACTGCGTCGCCGCCGAGGCGTCGCATTAATCCTTAACTTGCAAGATGATCCTCAGAAAACATGTGTGATTGAAGACCGAAAGGTGCACTACATGTCCAATTAGTATTCAGTGCTGGGTTCATTGCACATTCCATTGCACCTTACCTCGGGGAGCCGACAGCCGAATTAGGATTGCAGCTGTTGAGAATGAAGAAGGTTGCCGATCGTGGTGTTTCTTGAATTTAGTTTGATATTGCCTTTGTCATAACAATGATTTGGCAGCTGTAGTGACCCCATCTAGATTAGAAAATATTTCCGAAATTTATAATACTGACACCTTTGGCTCGGTAATATATTCACTAAATGAAGCACTTAGGTTGTAATCATTTAATTTTAGAGAAATCTCTATGTTTGAGCTGATTCCCTTGAATCAGAGACAGAGTTCTTATGCGTTGATTTCTATGCTATCTTCTTTAAGTCACAGGTCATTCCTTCAACAGAGGTATTCGTTTAATGAGTAGCAAGCAAACATGTATTGCCTGCGGAATCACCACTGATGGAAAGCTATTCTACCCACGCGCAGGTAAGCCATTCGATCGCGAAGTATGCATAGCTCGGATATGCCAATACGCTAAGTCGAGTGGATGCCTTAATGATGAGTCGAGTGTAGAGACTTCACGGCTGTTAAAAATATTGAGGAGCGAGTAGATATTGATTGGAATTCTGAGACTTTCGGCCGAAACATAAATACCTGATCGGCTCACAGTTCATTGCTGTTGTCCAGCATCAATAGATACTTCTGCATCAATCCAGCTAGAACTGCAGGCACTTCTAGCTGGGGCGTTAGTCCAACATCTTCCAGTATCCGAAATACTTTAACTGCCTTCGAGTTGAGCTCTGACAAGCGACGACCGACGTCTGGGCGGGAGAATTTGGCTGCGCGTCCCCATAGGATTGCGGTTGGAGTATCTAGTTGTGGCATGTATGTTGCAAGATCGAAGCTCAGATCCCCACGTACAAAAGATAAAGCACTATATTCAGCGTTGGGCTGCATAGCTGAATCCAGATAAGCATTGACAATTTCTGGATAGACTCGCTCTGGCCGAGCAAAAGTTTGTTGTTTTAGAAAGTTTTCGATCGCCCATTCATTCGAAATCGCTGTCTGATAGATTAGGCGATCCAGAACAGGAATGCTAAAAATCTGAGCCAGAGGACTGACTTCTTTGCCGAAATCCTTAAGTCCTGCTGGCGCGATTAGGATGAGCGACTTGAATAGCTCCGGACGAGCGATCGCCATTCGGATCGTGAAGGCAGCCGTGAGAGATGATGCAATGACTGCGATCGGGGAGTTACAAGTTTTCTCGATGAATTCTGTCAGGCTACTCAGGTAGTCATCGATTTGATACTGAAGGGGGGGATGACTGGATTGGCCCCAACCGATTAAATCGGGAGCAAGGATGCGGTACTGACTGGCAAATGCCGGATAAACTTTCGACCATTCATACGATGAAGATCCGCCACCAAAACCGTGCAAAAACAGTAGGGTGGGATACTCCTCTCTATCGTCATTGCTCCCAAACCAAAATTGC
>JBFRWD010000156.1:0-55138 GCA_051439425.1 Synechococcus sp. | reverse complement strand
GTGTGAATGCGATCGCTAAATTACGTTGCAATATATTCTGAAATCTAAAGTTCACGATCTCATATTTTTGGCCTCGCATAACCAGGCAAAAGGTAGTTTTTTGCCGAGATACCGATTTGGTCGCTCTCCAGCAGCCGCTCTCTCTCGGTATCACCTTCCGCTCAAAAATCCATCGGCACTTTTCACGCTCAGAAAACGAGCCAGAGATGTGTGACGCCTGTCTAGCGACTGACCGCAGGCGCGATAAACACTCCCGACGAACTCCCTCATCCCTCGAAACCTGACCAGGCTAGATAATAGGTAAACCGAACCGATGCTCAACGGCTCGATAAGTCTGCCAGCACAACGCTGTTGGCAGCTCTGAATGCTACTGTCGATAAGGACTGATTAGCGATTGACTCCATGTTGCGAGCTGGAATTGTAGGGCTGCCAAACGTTGGGAAATCCACCCTATTTAATGCTTTATGCGAGAACGCAAAGGCAGAGGCCGCTAACTTTCCCTTCTGCACGATCGAGCCCAATGTCGGCTTGGTCTCGGTCCCCGATCCTCGCTTGCAAGTCCTCTCAGATATCAGTCAGTCCAAGCAGGTCGTACCCAGCCGCATCGAGTTTGTGGATATCGCTGGCTTAGTCGAGGGGGCCAGTCAGGGGCAAGGATTGGGCAACCAATTTCTCTCGCACATCCGCCAGGTGGATGCGATCGTGCAAGTAGTGCGCTGCTTCGAGGATCCCAATGTGGTACATGTGTCCGGGTCGGTCGATCCCGTGCGGGATGCTGCCGTAATTAATCTAGAGCTGGCCTTAGCCGACCTCGCCCAAATCGAACGGCGGATGGAACGACTGCGCAAGCAGGCGAAAAGCGGCACCAAAGAAGCCAAAATTGAAATGGAAGCGCTAGAGCGACTGCAGACAGCCTTAGATGAAGGCCAACCCGCCCGCGCGGTGGAGCTGACCGAAGACGAGGATGCGCTCATTAAGTCGCTGGGCATGTTGACTCGCAAACGGATTATCTATGCAGCCAATGTCTCGGAGGAAGAACTGGCATCCGGCAACGAGTATGTTGAGCAAGTCAGGAAAATGGCTGCTAGCGAGGGGGCAGGGGTTGTAACGATTTCTGCCCAGGTAGAAGCCGAGTTAATTGAACTTGATGAAGCGGAACGGCAAGATTTTCTAGAATCCCTTGGGGTAGAAGAAGGGGGCTTAAAATCTCTGGTGCGAGCAACGTACGAATTACTAGGACTGCAAACTTACTTTACCTCTGGTGAAAAAGAAACCCGTGCTTGGACGATTCCGTCAGGTGCCACCGCTCCGCAGGCTGCGGGGGTCATTCACTCGGATTTCGAACGCGGTTTCATCAAAGCCGAAACGGTCGCTTATCAAGACCTGGTCACCATGGGATCCATTTCCGCGGCAAAAGAGAAAGGGTTAGTACGCAGCGAAGGCAAAGAGTATGTGGTGAACGAAGGGGATGTGATTTTATTCCGGTTCAACGTCTAGCGATAGCACCGTTCACCCAGAGTCCCCTCACCTTATTCCTAAAATACCGTTGCTAAGCCACAGAATGATTGCACTTTATCCCGGCAGTTTCGATCCGGTCACGTTTGGCCACCTAGATATCATCGCAAGAGCCGCCCGTCTATTCGATCGCCTGATCGTCGCCGTCTTAAAAAGTCCAACCAAGCAGCCATTGTTTACCATCGAGCAACGGCTACAGCAGATCGCCACCGCCACCCAACAATGGTCCAATGTGGATGTATCGACCTTCGCGGGACTCACCGTTACTCATGCTCGCCAGCAAAATGCGGCTGTGCTGATTCGTGGATTGAGAGCAGTGTCTGATTTTGAGTTCGAACTCCAGATGGCTCACACGAATAAAACATTGGAGCCCGAGCTGGAAACCATTTTCCTATCATGTTCGACAGAGCATAGCTTTCTTAGTAGTAGCGTTGTAAAAGAAATCGCTCGGCATGGTGGTCCAATCGAGCATCTTGTCCCCAACAACGTCCGACTGGATTTACAGTCTGCATTCCAACAGCAGCGGTAATGCAGACTGTAAATCCAGTCGCGTTCTTGAATAGGGCAACCATCGACTCATCCCATCCGAGCTATCTTCTTTTCGACACGTCACACCGTATGCCACACAACTGCCATCGCAATCCGCTGTAGGGTCTGGAAGCTCCAACCCTCGAGCTCCCGGGAAAAATGGCTTGAGGATTCTTCATAGCTGATTGCTGAAAGCGTATAACAGCATGGCCTTGGCCAAACCGCCGTAGATCCCGCGAACTTATGTCATGACCTCGCAAGGATTGGAAACGCCCAGCAATCCCGTTCAGTCCTATTCCACCTCTTCAAGAACATCAGACAGGGCGGCTGGCAGGGCTTGCCAAAGACTAAATTCTTGGCCTTCCTCGACTAAAAAACAATCAATTCCGCAGGATATGTCTTTGGCATAGTTGGAGAGAGCTAGCGCCCTACCTGAAAATATCGTTTTGCGAAAGTAATACTTGTCTCGATACTCTGCTGCGTCCAACAGTTGAGTCCCTAGCAAGAACGTTCGCCTAGAAATAGCAGCTATAGCAGCCAATCGGAACGTTAGGACATTTTGGCAGCCTAGAACGCTTACAGAATGAGAAGTCTAGCCAATCAACTTGTCTTAGCTGTTCTCTCGAATGCAATATCTTCAAATCAATGCCGTGGTTACCGTTGATTGTATAGATTGAAGTCGAAGTCGCAGACGTAACTTATTACACTCAAATAGCCACGAGATCCGAACAAATACTTATTCCAGATCGACATACGGATACTTGAATGTATGTTTATGACTCAAATTAAAGCCATTGAACACGGTCAGGATTCTACGAGTTGGGGGAAGCACCTGAGTAAAGGAGGCCATCGAGCAAAACCACCCCCTGAACAATCAAATAGGCGTTAACGCTTTAGGCTTTTGCGAAACCGAGGAGACGCCACGATGAAGACCGGCCAGAAACCCACCAGAATCCATCGCCCAGGCCCACGATAATTCCTACGGGTATTCTGGGCGATGACATAACAGCCACAGCAATAAAACAGGCATAGTCCGGCAATAATAACTGCGGTACTCATCGATCGTCACCTACAACGAATTCTGGCCTATTCAATGTAATGGGTGAGGGAGTTGGTGATAAGGAGTGCGATCGAATTCAGCATAAAACGAGCAGCCTCCCCCCCCTTACAAATGCTCGCGCTCCTGCCCAATTATTAGCCTGGCCTAAAGAAAGGCCTCCCTACACGGGACGGTAAGGTCTCAATTCTCAATCACGTTTCAAACTACTATGTGCCGAGACAGCACTAGAAATCGTAGGAAAGACACCGTCCGCTCCCATCCGCGCCAGTAAGCCTGATCGCTGCAATTGGACGTACAAGTCCTGCTTGACTTTCGCCATACAAAAGTGGATGCCGTTGCTGGCAAGTTCGGCATGAAATTCATTCAGCATGTCGAACGCCGTGACATCGATCTCCGAGATCGACTCTGCATTCAGTACAAACCACTTAACCATCTCCCCTGCTTCGCCAAACTGCAGCTCCTGAATAGCAGACCAAGCACGTTGCTTAAAATCGTCTGCATTGGCAAAACACAGCGGGGCATCGTATCGATAAATGAGGAGCCCCGGAACAGTTTCTACCTGCTCCCAATCCTCAATATCGTGCCACCCTTCCAACCCCTGAACGCGCCCCAACACTGCATCGTGAGGTCGAGCCACCCGAATCAGCAAATCCAAAATTGATAGTACAACTGCGACCCCTACTCCAATCAGGATGTCAGTTGCGAGCACACCGATTGTCGTGGCAATCGCTAACAAAAACTCCGACTTTCGAAACCGCCACAGACGCACAAATTCGGAAACTTCAATCAATCTCAGTGCAGCAAAGATCACAATTGCGCCCAATGCAGACAAGGGGAACAGTGCCAGAACGGGTCGGAGAAAAAGGAGGACAGCAACAACAACAGCAAATGCCACTAGCGAGAACACCTGCGATTGGCTTCCAGATGCATCCCCCAAGACCGTTCGACTACCACTGCTACTGAGGGGAAACCCCTGAGTCAATCCCGCCCCGATATTCGCAATACCCAAAGCCAACAACTCTTGATTGATGTTGATGCGATAGCCATTACGTGCTGCAAATGCACGAGCCGTCAGAACATTATCCGAATACCCCACAATGGCAATCCCCGCTGCAATGGCCAGTAACGACATTGCGAGGGAGGGCTCCAAGCTTGGCAAGATGAGCCGAGGCAGCCCAGCCGGAATCTGCCCAACCACCATTACCCCCTGCTGGTTGAGATGAAACAGCGCTGTCACACCTGTCGCCAGCAATACCGCCAGTAATGCCCCTGGAGCCGTGGGATAGCGGTGCTGAAACACCAACAAAAACACCAGTACTAAAGTAGCCAAGAATAGCGTAGGCAAGTGCAAGGCAGTGATATGAGCGAAAAACTCCCATACTTCCCCATAGACGGTTTCAGATTGCAATGAAAAGCCGCCAACCTTTCCGAGTTGACCCGCTATCATCAACACTGCTACCCCTGCCATATATCCCACCAAAATCGGCTTTGACAATAGGTTGGCCACGAACCCCAAGCGGGCAATATAGGCGATCGCACAGAGGACTCCCACCATCACAGCCAATACTGCTGCCAACTCAGCCGGTTCCTGACCAGTCTGTACCGAGAGGGGAGTAATTGCGGCTGCAGTCATGACTGCTGTCGTCGATTCGGGCCCAACAGACAGTTGAGGTGACGACCCCAATAGGGCATATATCAACATCGCCGGCAGAATCCCCCACAATCCTGCCACCGGCTCCACCCCTGCCAGCTCGCCATACGCCATACATTGCGGAATCAGATAGGCCGCTACCGTTAATCCTGCAACTACATCCCCCCGCCACCATTCCGGTCGGTAGGTCTGCAATCTTTGCAATCCAGGCAAAACCATCATGGATATGCACGCCTTAGCCACACACGCCTATATACAAACACCATCTGCCACGCTCCAACATGCACATCCCCAAAAAGAGAGTTCAGGTTTGGAACAAAGCGCGATCGCCCAGGCCACAGTGAACATCACTGCAACCATCTACAGCTTGACATTCCTGCTCAACCCTTCTGACTAGCATCTGCTCGAGAATCGCAGAATGGAAAGCATTGCAACGATACAGCCATTACCCAATTCTTCAAGCATCGAGATCGGCGATCGATATAGCAGTGGCCATACCACTGCGGACATTTCAGCTATGTCCAGCCCTGACTACGATCGGAACCTCTATCCCAAATTGAAATGGCAAATACTACATATCCAATAATGAGACGGACTACTGCGACTCCGCGCTGATCTTCAACCTCATTTGCCTGGACTGCAGCCAAAGACAACGAAGCCACCAAGTTGTACCAAATTGGACTCACAAAAGAAACTGTCAGTGTATACACTGACTTTTTTGAATACACGTAGTATAAATTATGATCATCCAATAGAAATACTTAACGTTTCCAAGCAAGCGTTGCCACTCGGGCATCTCAGGTGACATTCGTCTTTTCGCAAAAAGTTACTTTCATGCATCAGTCCCCCTCTATGCAACCCTCTTTGATTCTGGTTATTAACGACTGTGCTGGTCGGCGAGCACTGTTGCTGACCGAGCAACGCTATACTCTCGGTCGCGCTGCCGATTGTTCGATTCGCCTGTTCGATCGCCATGCCTCTCGCCAACACGCCCGCCTGTATCGTGTCGGTATTTCGGGACTGGCTCCACAATATCTAGCCCTCGACGGATTTAGTGCCAGCCGCCCCAGCCAAAACGGACTAAAGCTGAATGGCCAAGCCACTCGCAGTCGCTTGTTGAAAATCGGCGACGTATTGCATTTTGGTTCGCAAACTAACGCGCTACTCCTGTCTACCGACGATGTCACTGCCGATGAATTAGACAAATGGATGGCTGCCTTTGCGGCTGTTCAGTCGGTCGACCGCAGGAACGATACGATCGTGGCTCACTTGCCTTAGATCGCCAGCCTTAGATTACCTGCCCCCAACCTGCATTTTCGGAGTTCATTTACAGTGCTCCGGCTGCCGTACAGTCAATCACCCCTCCCTGATGGCTGGTGATATTGAGAGCCCGCAATACCGGTAGCCCCTCCGGCCCATAAGGATAATCGATCGCGCTCACCGCCCCATTTCCCTGTTTGAAGTACCAAAAAGCATCGGGCTCTAGATTCAGGAGCTTGCACAAAATTGCTTTGTTGACGGCATCGTGGGCGACGACCAATCCTGTCGCTGTGTCTCCAACCGTTGCCGTGCGACGGACAAGCTGCTGCCAAGCGGTAAACGACCGCTCCCACACCTGATTGAGATTCTCCCCGCCAGGCATTTGCACCACTTCGGGGGTGGCTTGCCAAACAGCCAAGTCTCCGGGGAACTGAGCTTCGATCTCGCTATCCAGCAATCCTTCCCACAAACCGTGGCTGATTTCCTGCAGGTCATCCATCGGGATCAGCCCCAAGGGTGGGTCAGTAGCCCGAGCGCTGGTGTTGCTCTCTAAGATAAATTCCGCTGTTTTCCACGGACGCTTGAGAGGGCTCGAAAATGCAATATCGAACGTTTGTCGTTGCAAGAACTGACCGGCTAGCCGTCCCTGCTCTTCCCCAGTCTCGTTCAGGGGAATGTCCCGCTGTCCTTGGAAACGCTTTTCCTTGTTCCATTGGGTTTCGCCGTGACGAACCAGCAATAGGCGCATGCCTCCTTTACTGGGCGGCAAGCAATCGCCCACATGACTGGTGAGGTTGAGGGATTCTACCTGAGCACGCTTACCTAAACCGTTGAGGAAATTCAGAATACTGATAGAACAGTTATTCATCCCGAATTGCTGGTAAGTCGGTTCCGCTAACCCCAGCGCTGTACCGATCAGGGCACGGTTGATACCGCTGTGAGCGACAATCAGAACGGTAGGGGGCTGGCCATCCCCCCGTGCCAAAGACTGACTGCCCAACCATTGCCAAAACTCGTTGGCCTGCTGCCATAAATCGCGCAGCGGGTAGCGATCGCCCATCTGCAAATCGTGGGGGCGCTCGCGCCACAGGGCAAAATCGTTCGGATGGTGCTCGCTGATTTCATCGAAGGTCATGCCTTCCCAGCTATACAGGGCAATCTCTTTGAGCAGAGGGGAAGACTGCACCGCTACGGACTGGCCGGCACTATTCAACTCGTTCGAGATCGCATCGGCAGTTTGGCGAGCCCGCTGCAAGGGACTGCTGCACAGTAGGTCAACCGACACATCCTGCAGAGCTTGCCCCGTACAGACCGCTTGACTCAGCCCCCGCGCGGTCAACACAGACTTATCCAGTAATCCCTGAAACCGTCGCTCTACGTTATAGGTGCTTTCGCCATGTCGAACGATTACGACCCGAACTGATGGCCCCATACCCTTCCAAACCCCAGATGAACGTGCAGATTGTAACGTGATGCCTGCGAGCGCCGTTCATTTAACACTGCTAGCCGCACTGCATCTATTCAGCTAAACCACCAACATCACAGTACTCGTGCGAGCGATTGCCCCCAAGCCAAATGGTATTTCATCATCCACAAATCGGTGTTAATCCTCACTGAAATTCGGTCGTTCTGTCAATCCAGATTGCTCCCAGCAATGAGGGTCGTTGAGGGGCTGAGTGATAGACCGTAGACAGCGCCAGCTCATTCAGCTGGTTGAGGACCGATTTTTACTCCCCCTACAGCTTTTGAATGGGAGCCAATCGCGGATCGAGAATTTTTTGCTGGCCCAATCCGGTGAACTTGACGGCGATCGAGACTTTGTTGCCCACACCGAACACGTGAGTAATTTTCCCTTGACCGAAGGAACTATGCTCCAACTTGTCTCCCACTTGCCAGTTGACGACCGTGCGATTTTTGGCACGAACGCCAGTAGACTTCACCTGCTCGCGATCGCGAATACTTTGGCGCATCAAGGCCGGCTCTTGACGGCGATCGGGCAACGGATCGGATAGCGGCAACAACGAGTCTTTGGGCAGCTCGGTCAAAAATGGGGAGGGTAAGCTTAACTCACGCCGGCCGTACAGGCGTCGAGCCTCTGCATGAGTGATGTAAAGCTGCGCCTCGGCCCGGGTAATGCCGACGTAGCAGAGGCGGCGTTCTTCTTCGAGCGCCTCAGGATCGTCCTGCGATCGAAAGTGGGGAAACAACCCTTGCTCCAATCCCACGAGAAAGACCACAGGAAATTCTAGCCCTTTAGCACTGTGCAACGTCATCAGGGAAATGCTGCTGCCTTCCTCCTGCAAATCCTCCAGGTTACTGCTGAGGGAGGCTTGGGAGAGATAGGCCGATAGCGTTGGGTCGTCAGTTTCCTCCTGGAACTGCTGGATGGCATTGAACAATTCTTTGATATTTTCCAGGCGACTTTGGGATTCATCGTTATTTTGCATTTCCAGTGACCGCACGTATCCCGACTCATCCAGCACGAGTTCGAGCAGTTGCAAGACACTGACCGTCTCTGCTTGCGCCCGCCAATTCTCGACCATGCGGACAAATTCCAGCACGTTCTTGCTGCTCCGTCCAACCAAACTCTTAACCGATGTATCATCCGAGAGAATTTCCCACAGCGGCATGCCTAACTGCTGGGCAGCATCTTGCAGCTTGCTGACGGTGGAAGCCCCAATCCCCCGCCGAGGAGTGTTAATAATACGCCCCAAGCTGAGGGTATCGGCGTCATTATTAATAAGCTTTAGATAGGCCAGGATATCTTTGATTTCGCGGCGATCGTAGAATCGCAAGCCACCAACCACGGTGTAAGGCAACCCCCAGCGCATGAGAGCTTCTTCAAACGGTCGTGATTGGGCATTGGTGCGATAGAGAATAGCAAAGTCGCCGTAAGGACGAGAACTGTTTTCTTGGACAAACGCCCGAATTTGTCCCACCACAAAGTTGGCTTCGTCTTGCTCGTGCTCGGCCCGGTAATAGCGAATTTGCTCCCCAGCTTCGCGGGTGGGTCGCAACACCTTATCAATCCGCTCGCTGTTGAGGGAAATTAGCGCGTTAGCAGCTTCTAGGATGTTGGCGCTAGAGCGGTAATTTTCTTCTAACTTCACCAACGTACGGGTATCATCATCCGGCAATCCATCACCGAAGTTGTCTTGGAAGCTCATTAATATGCGGTAGTCGGCGCCGCGAAATGCATAGATAGATTGATCCCCATCTCCAACTGCAAACACGGAGCGATCGCGCCAGTTCCATTCGGCTCGTGCCTGCCCATTGGTCGTCAGCAAGCGGATGAGTTCGTACTGAGTGTGGTTGGTATCCTGATATTCATCCACCAGAATGTGGCGAAACTGCCGGTGCCAATAGTCAAGGACGGACTCGTTTTGCCGAAACAGCAGCATCGGCACCCAAATTAAGTCATCAAAATCCAGAGCGTTGTTTTCCGCTAGCACGTCTTGATAGCGGCGATAAACTTCTGCGATGGTACGGCCACGAAAGTTGGGTTCCTGCTTTTCAAATTCGGCGGGCGTCCACCCCTGATTCTTGGCGTTGCTGATAACGTATCGCACCGAGCGAGGGTTGAACTTGCGATCGTCCAGTTCCAGATCGCGCACCACAATCTTCTTGATGGCATCGTTGGAATCCGAGTCATCGAAAATCGAGAAATTCTGCTGCCACTGCCGCCCTCGCTCGTCCTGAAATTTGGCGATATCAAATCTAAGAATGCGGGAGCACAGACTGTGGAAAGTACCGATCCACATCGGCTTGATCAGGTTCTTATAGACCTGAGATTTCAGCCGCGTTTGCTCCAGTGGAGATAGCTCGGTCAATGGCTTACCAAACTGCTCTTCCGCCCGCCGCTCTGCAAAGAGCTGCTCAATACGCAACTTCATCTCGCGCGCGGCTTTGTTGGTAAAGGTCACCGCCATGATGTACTCGGGATTAACCCGATGGTTGAGCACCAAGCTGGCAATACGATAGGTCAGCGTTCGAGTTTTACCGGAGCCGGCTCCAGCCACCACTAACATCGGTCCTTCATAATGGGCAGCAGCCGACCTTTGGGCGGGGTTAAGATGACTGAGGTCGAGACTAGTGGTGGTGGATGTGCCCATACTTCTCTGATGTCAAACGTAGCGTATGCCTCATCTTACGGGGAGCTAGCTTGAGAGCTACCGTTCTTTCTGAAAAGTTGGGTTTAGGAACAGAACTCCAAGCAGTATTCGGTGCCGCAGTTGAGATGAAGCTGGCGCGTTAGGCGATCGCTCTGCTTAAACACCGATCGGCAAACACAATATCAACCCCTCTGATGTCTCCAGTAACTGAGGTTGGCGGCAAGCGGATCGGAGATGCTACGCAGCGTTTAAATCCACAGCAATGAGCACTGACAGCCTCTTTTCACAAGGGGTTTGGGCAGGCTGAGAGGGCAGTCGTCATCACGTCTCATGTCCCGATTACAGCTTTACGGATTCATTTTCCTCAGCATGGCCGTAGCTTTGGCCTTGTCTTGGATGGTGGACACGGGTCTGTTCTTTGTGGTGCTAGTAGCACTGATAGTTGCAACTATATGGCTAAGCATGAGCTGCTATGGCGTACAGCATCAATTACAAGCGGCCAACACCGCCCGCACCGATTTACTGGACAGCTATGCGGAACGCGCCCATCTAGCCCAAAAAGCAATGGATATGGCGTTGAAATTTGATGATTATGGGGCACTGGCACACGATCTAACTCGTTTGACATGGGATGCCTCGGGCGCCGTCGCGGCTTCATCCTCAGATTTGGATAAAAACGTAAGGCTGGCGATGGACGTACTGGAAAAGCATGTGGATGCGGAAGGCAACCGCCGATATCGAGACATCAAACTCAAACTGGCAACAACAAAAACCCTCGTGGCCAAAGACTGTCGTGCCTATAACGAGGCAGCAAACGATTACAACAGTTGTTTGGAAAAGGCACCCACAAAGTGGCTGCGCAGCAAATTAGCGTTTCCCTTTGCTCCTCGTTTCGATCTAGCCGATACCCGTGCCCATTCTCGCCTTAAGCGGTTTACTCCTCAAGAAGGACCGCTGTTGCGCGATGTCTTGAATATGGTGGGCAAGCCGTTATGGTCGATTGGGGGGGCAAAGAAATTGGGGTGAGAGGAGGGAAAGTCATGGGTCATTGGTCACGGGTCATCAGGCAAAGCTTTTCTGTCTTTATTACTGCAGGACAAGATTTCAGAGGTTAGGACAAGCTAATGATCGCAGAACAAGCAGCGGCACTTGAACATCCCAGAATTAGGAACGAATGACCAAGGACTAAGGACAAATGACCAAGGACTAATCCCCCAACTTCCCGCACCCTAAAACGGAGCCCTAGCCGTCACCTCCATCAACCAAGGGTGCCCCCACCACAGCAGACCCACAAAGAGTGCAATCCCTGCATATGCGGGCTTAATAAATTCCTCTAGCTTCAGAGTTTGGCGACCTTGGACGAGCGCTAAGAATGGAACTACAGACGTGCGTTCCTTGGCCTTCAAAAACGCGTCTCCGTAACGAGCTGCTAAGCGGCGATCGCCATGCCATACAGCAAACACATGATGGGCAATCAGGCCTAAAGAGGTCACTAGGGTAAAAGTTGTGCCGATCCACAACGTATGAGCGATGCACCACACCACTTGACCGACCATCTGAGGGTGGCGGGTGATGCGGATAATTCCGCTCTCATATAAGTGCACTTCCGGTTTCTTGAGGGCTGCAATCTCTAGCAAGTTAAACGTAGATGGATAGAGAAAAATGAATGAAATAGCCGATGCAATCCAGACAAACTCTCGCACCCCAGGAACTCCCTGCACCATCCACATCTGCGCACCGTCATACCGATGATTGAAGAAATAGATGATTAATACTGTGGCGAAGGGAATACTCACCAGCGCAAATAGGACGCGATAGGCTCTAGCGCCGATAATCGCCTCCCCCTTGGCTCGCAGCGCAGCTAACCCGCTGTGGGCCACTGCAAATCCAAGCAACAATCCCATTACAACCCAATGGGAAGGGGTGAGCCAAGTCAGTTCGTCTGTCATATCGCAAATTGCGTGGGCACGAAAGAAACTAGGACCAAATCCCCCGAATGTATAACCGGTTCATACTCACCGCTAAAGCTCCCTCCTCTGGCCAGTACTCAAAACGAATAAGCTGGACTCAATGCTTGCGATCGCACCATGTCTATTCGAGTTTACGGAAATCGCCCTCTCAAAACTTTATCAGGGCAAGACACTCGCCCCACATCCAGCCGGGTGCGAGAAGCCGTGCTCAATATTTGGCGAGATCGGGTTGATGGCTGTCGTTGGCTGGATTTGTGCGCTGGAATCGGTGCGATGGGAGCTGAAGCCCTCTGCCGCGGCGCGCAAGAAGTCGTGGGCATCGAGCAATCGCCAGTCGCCTGCCGCGTAATTCAGCACAATTGGCAGCAACTAGCACAAGATGGGCAGCAAATATCGGTGATGAAGGGGGACGTGCGGCGAGTATTAAAACGATGGAGACATCGCGAGCCCTTCGACTGCATTTATTTCGATCCACCGTATGCCAGCTCTCTCTATCTACCAACGATTGAGGCAGTGGCCTGCCTCCAACTCCTCGCTCCGGGAGGAGAATTAGTGGCTGAACACGGAGAGTCGCTTGAGTTACCCGATGAAGTTGAAGGATTACACGTCCGCGATCGCCGAACCTACGGCCATACCAGGCTGACATTTTACCAATGGTGATTGGTTAATTAAATGCTGAAAACCTGGTGTTCTGTCGCACAATGAGAGGGTCATAAATTGCTGTAAATACGACTGACGGGTTATCAATGAGTTGGATAAAAGTTCTGTCTAACGACGAGTTAGTCCAAGGGGAGCGAAGAGTTGTTAAGACCGAAAGCGGCAAGGTCTTAATGATCAATTTTCAAGGGACTGTATATGCCGTCGGGACTCGATGCCCGCACATGAAGCTTTCGATGAAGCGAGGTAAAGTTACCGACGATGGGGCGATCGTCTGCCCATTCCATCGCAGCGCCTTCGATCTCAAGACTGGTGCCGTCAAGGACTGGACTCCGTTTCCTCCCGTGGTGGGCAAGCTAATGGGTCAGATGTCAGAGCAAAAAGCTTTACCGACCTACGCCACCAAAGTCGAAGATGGCAGCGTCTGGGTAGATCTGTAGTTGGTAATCGGACTTAACAATCTCAACAACCGACCGCCCCTAAAAGGAGGCAGTCGGTTTTGTCATTCATATAGCAATCCGCTGTAAGGTCTGGAGGGTTGAGCCCGCGAAAATAATTGATTTTCAAGGAACAGTAATCAGGGAAGTCTCCATAGAGGATTGCCGATCGCAATAACAGCATCAAAGGCAGGAGCGAACCTTTTGCTCCAAGCCCTCAACCTCTCTGCCGGATGCACCTAGAATTTTTGGCAAGCCATGAGGGACATACAGGCAAGACTCCCCCTGTAGCTGCTTCCCATTGGATGATTCCATGTGAAGTTCAGCCAACCGTAGGATAGATGCCTGCCCCCTTCCGCTCTCTTGAGTTGGCTCGCTCTCATTCACCTTCCACCCCAGGGCAGCTCGTAGCACAACGGAAGTAAACGGAGTCGTTTATCAAACAGGCATGTCAGGGCTGGGACGAAGCAAACCTGCTGAAACTTACTTCAGATTGGCCGTGTTACCACAATGCCTAGACTTCGTTACCTGCAGGGACTCTCTTTCACAGTTGCCACCGCCACAAGTTGCGGTAACCTAAGTATGTAGATTTATTTTTTAGTATAAAAAGCTCTAATAAGTTAATGCGAGGTGCTGCGGCTTTCCTGTTCGCATGGCAACGGATTGCAGTGCACCCCGACGAGGCCCTTTAGATCGAGCTTCGTTTTGCGACTCAAGGCTCCCTTCGAGTGGTTGTGACACAGTCAGAATGGCACAGCGTATCTGACGTTAGTGAAGAATTGCCGTTTGATTTTTTCTGCAACATCGACCTGATTAGCTGATTTTATGTTGAGCTTCAAACTTAGTAGATTGAAATCATGTCTTCCTCCGAAGCTGAAGCAAGCTATCAGTAAACTGAAATCAGCATCGCAGTCTGCATTGCCACCGAATGCGAATGGCATTAGTCCTACATTCAACTTTGAAACAGCATTTACAGTATTCTCTCTGCTGTTTTATATGAATCCCATCCTGTTATTAGTAATAGGGTGGGATGCGGCCGCTAAAATTCAGCAACCTGTATATCTTGTACTTTATGCTCTGACATCCTATTTCATATATCGGAATAGGAATCGATTTATCCCATTAATTAAAGGTGGTGGCCTTTTGTGGATAGTCGTATTTATTCCACTACTCTCTACCTTATGGTCTCCTTTTCCTGATGTGACCTTAAGACGATCATTTGCCCTTGTTAACACCAGTCTTTTTGGCGTCTACTTGGGTGGTCGGTATACTTTGAAAGAGATTCTATATCTACTGAGATATGTTTTCGTGATTATTGTAGGGATATCGCTTGTATTTGCCGTGGTATTCCCACACTGGGGATTCATGCAAGAGAAACACCCTGGAGCATTTAGAGGCGTATATTACCATAAGAATGCTGCTGCTGTTCGTTTGGCCACTAGTGTTATTGTCTTCCTTTCGCTTGCGTTCTCGGGAGAAGGCAGTCGCTTGTTCAATGGTGCATTTGCCCTGATTAGCTTTGGAATGGTGACAGCAACTCAATCGACAACAGGGTTGGGCGCGTGTCTTCTGTCGTTTGCATCAATCCCTTTTGTATTTATTCCACGAGGCAAATTTAGTCGGATGCTTCCAATCATTTTTGGAACGCTTCTGATTGCGTTACTCGGTCTTCTGTATGTATCCGAGAACTCTGCAGTTGTATTGCAAGCCTTTGGTGAAGATACTGAATTGACTGGACGTGCCAATTTCTGGCCAGTTCTTGTTGAATCTATTTATCAACGATTTTGGCTGGGATACGGATACGAGGCCTATTGGGCCGGTGGATTGGAAGGACCGTCAGCTATCCTTGCCCACCTCGCGAGCACTAATGCAAAGACCCATGCTCACAATGGATACCTTGAAACCATGTTGAGCTTTGGCTTTATCGGGCTATCTTGTTTGCTGATCAATCTTTGGTCTTCGCTTCTCAACTTCTTAAAGTATGTCCGTCTAACGAAAGGATTCCTAGCTCTGTTCCCCGTCTTATTTGTAGTTCAGGCTTTCGCTGCAAATATGGTCGAAACATCTTTCTATAGTTACAACAACTTCGGTTGGGTTCTGTACGTATGTCTGATAACTTGTGCAGTTCTCGATCGCTCGGTTCTGCCGGCTCCCTCAGCAGAAAATGCTACAAATCCACAAGAACCCGATATTCCCAAACCTTATGGACTGGGGCCGGAACCACTCGATCCTAATGCAGTAAAGCTCTAGCTTTCACATATTTATAGTTGAAGTATTTGAAAATGTAGCTTTCAGCAATCAGCGGTGGAGAGTTCTCTACGATATCCTCAGCCAACTGGTTATGGGAGTAAGTGTTGTCAATTCAGCATCAGCTCTATTACATATGTCCTAACGGCCCATTCACTTGCAATAGAAACAAGTTCGACATCATCTCGAGCAGCGGCTAGAGATAGCAAGCACCTCCTTAACTACGGTTGAGGTCTAGGAGAAAGGCCTGAGAGGAGAGCTATCGAAACCAAGCTGATGTTACCGCAGCGTTCCCTCGGGAAGTCCCACATCGGCATCAAAAATATTGAAATCATCGATGCGCACCCGAAAAGCACCCGAACCACTGGCAATACTGAAGATGATGTCGATACCGTATGTGCGGCGATCGTAGGAGAGTGAATAGAGAGTATCCAGCTCTTCGAAGCCCTCATCGAGGCGAATGCGCGTGTCGGCGCCAATCCTGAACGGACCGTAAATCTGCTGCCTAAGTCCCATGCGGACCGTCTCTCGCGAGCGGAACCGATCGAAGCGTAACGGCGTGTCATCATCAACGACACCGTTGCTATACACCACGCTAAAAGCGGTGTAGTCGAAGAAATCGCGGTCGAACTCGCCCAGGACAGTTTGGAGGCCCACGCTGCCAATCAGGGAAGCCTGTAGGTCACCCGTAGTGTAACCGGCCAAATTGGTACGCAATCCGGAAATTAGCCAAAACCCCTGCTGAATGGGGGCAAAACTAAACCGAGGTTGGGGGAGATCGCTGACATCCAACTCCCACAACGGAAATCTGCCACTCAGCGCAGCATCTGTCCGCAAGCGACCCACTTGCACAAACTCCGTGCGGTCATCGCGACTTTCACCGTCTAGATAGTCTCCCGCTACTCGAGAACTAAAGCGAAGACCGGAATTGCCCAGCGCGATCGTTGGTGAGTTGTAGGCAACCCCTGCTTCGTGAAACAAATCGGTGCGCCGGTCGACCTCGCCAAAAATCGGTCGGAAGCGGGGACGGTAGGCGTAGCGCAACACAACATCGCCAAGGTTGTCCCCCACCGGGATACGGTGCTGGATGCGGGTGCGAATTTCTTCATCCACACCACTGGCAAACGCGAGGGAGTTGAGGGCGACAAAAATGTCGGTGACCTGTCTGCCGGGGCTGACCCGGTTGAACTCCAAATCCAGGCCAAAGGCAGCCAGAATGCCATCTTCGTTACTAAATTGCTGGACCCGCAATCGTGGGGCAATAGTAAATGCAATATTCCGCTGCCCCAGTAACTCCAGATTTCGACGCAGAATCAGTCCACCATCATCATCGTCATACAAAATATCGAACGGAGGGCGGCGACCGACTGAGTCATCCCCAATAACAATTCGGTTATCTCGCAAAGGAAGCCGAAATTTGCGATCGAACCACAAGCTACTGCCCCGCATGGTCAACAGGCTGGCACCATTGGGTAATTCTTCCAATACCGCTGTTTCCGATCGCCGCTCTAATTCCGGTCCTCGTGGCGGCCCTTCCGGGTCATTGGTCACGGCAATGTTAGTGGCTGTCCAATTCTCGGGGGTGAGATCGATACGATCGGCTTCGAATCGCACGAATTTAATGTCCGCTCGGGATGAGGGCGTGTCAAAGACAGAGGTAGCGGCAGCGTCAGTAGATAGCGTTGCCCGTTGAATGTTAGCCGGCAAGTTAACGATATCCAGCTCCCCTTCTGCATTATCGAGGTAGCCAGTTTGATTCCCCGTGTTGTACTCCAAGTAAGTGCCCCGAACCTCCTGACGCTCGTCGATTTTGATGACGACATTGCCCTCTGCCGTCGCAATTTCCGTGACCAAATTCATGGTGACGGTGTCGGCGTTGAGGATGGTTTGCCCAAACACCATCTCCACATTGCCTTCCGCCGTAAAGATTTGGGTGTCAGAATTGAAGGTCTGACGATCCGAGCGAATTTGCAGGGCGTTTTCGGGTAAAGAGGATTCCGTGGCAAATGCGTCGGGAGGGGTAGGAAACAGCTCTGGGGACGGGGCTAATTCAGGACTGACGCCCCCCCGTTCGAAAGGTTGTTCCTCCGGCACAGCTTCCGCCTGCACAACAGGATTGACGTCCTCAATCTGAACATTATCTCCATTGCGCTCTTCGTCTAGACCTGAAGGCAATTCTCCCTCGGGACGTAACTGAGCGGCCTCACTATTGACCTGTAGACTCTCGGCTGACGTTCCAGGAGAAGGGGGTTCAGGTGGAACCGATTCCAGAGGGGGAAGTTGGGCTATCGATAGGGGAGCTAACCAGAAAAGCAGGGGTATCACGTGCTCTACATCCAGAGGAGATGGGGCTGCGGAAGTTCATCTTATGGGTGTTGAGGAGGGAGTACGAAAGAGATACACCTTGTAATGCACATCGATGCGGAACGTGCCGGTGGAGGTCTCGGACTGTTTATTACTGTAATGACTTTTCGAACGAAACGCTCTGTTGGATACGCTTGCCCCTCCCCTAGCTCCCCCGAAGTATGTGAGAAAACGTCTGCTTGGCATCGAGAAAATAAGTTTTTGGGAAATAGTTTTTTGGGAAATAATTTTTTGCAATAGGGGTTGGGTGATCGCGATTCAGTGCATCAGTTAATTCGCAATGCACCAGTCCACATCACAATGGAGACTCAACGTTCGCCATCCTTACTGCCCGTGCAAGCTACTGCGTTAGGCAATCCTCTATGGAGAGTTCTCCACTCATTTCTC
Source organism: Synechococcus sp. (assembly GCA_051439425.1). Taxonomy (GTDB): domain Bacteria; phylum Cyanobacteriota; class Cyanobacteriia; order Thermostichales; family PCC-7336; genus PCC-7336. The sequence continues at coordinate 36,950 of JBFRWD010000156.1, read as the reverse complement.
TTTATCGAGAGAGGCTTTGAGCTGTCTCTCGACTCTAGGCCTTACAGCGGATTGCCATACAAGCAGAAAGCAAAACCACAAACCGAATCGCGAGACTCACCAGAACTAGATTTACTGCGTGGCAACCACAGCGGGAGGGCGGCCGAGTGCTAGCATAAAAAGCTGTGCGAGCAAGCGGGTGCAGCTGTGAAAATTTCCCTGAAATGGTTACGGGAACTGGTGGAGTTTGACTGGGACCCAGAGGCGATCGGCGAGGCTTTGACCCTAACAGGATTCGAGGTAGAAGACATTGACGATCTGCAAGTTCGTGCCGATGGTGTTGTGGTCGGCCATATCCTGTCTGCCGAGCAGCATCCCAATGCCGATCGCCTGCAAGTGTGCCAAGTGGATGTGAATGCAGAAAATCCACTCACCATTGTCTGCGGAGCCAAAAACGCTCGCACCGGACTCTACGTTGCCGTCGCCACTGTAGGGACTTACCTACCCACTATCGACCTCAAACTCCGCAAAACCAAGCTGCGGGGAGTGAAGTCGGAAGGCATGATTTGCTCCCTGAAAGAATTAGGGCTGGAGGAAGAGTCCGCAGGCATTTATGAATTTGACGGCACCCCACAGGTGGGCAGTGATGTTCGTCCTCTGCTGGGCTTAGACGATGCCATCTTAGATTTGGTGTCTACCGCCAATCGAGCGGATGCCCTCAGTATGGTGGGCATTGCCCGAGAGCTCTCGGCCATCACCCGTAACTCCGTCAATTTGCCTGTTTCCACTGCAACCAAGCCCCAACAATCCGCAACAGTAACTCTGAATGTGGCCGATTCTGCGGCCTGCCCAGCCTACAGTGGCAGCTTGATTCGCGGTGTGAAAATTGCTCCCTCCCCCGCATGGCTGAGCAAAAAACTGGAAGCAGCCGGTGTGCGTTCCATCAACAATGTCGTGGACATCACGAACTACGTGCTAGTGGAATGGGGGCAACCCTTGCACGCGTTTGATTGGCAGAAATTACAATCAGTCATAGGAGATGCAACCCCCACAGTAGGCGTCCGCTTGGCTATTGCTGGAGAAACCCTCAAGACCCTGGATGGTAGCAATCGCAATCTGGCCACCGACAACCTAGTCATTACAGCCGCCGATCGTCCGGTTGCACTGGCCGGTGTTATGGGTGGGGAAGACACCGAGGTCAACGAAGCATCTGCCGATATCTTTTTAGAAGCTGCCCTGTTCGATCCCGTCGCTGTTCGTCGATCGGCCCGCGCCCAAACCCTGAGAACAGAAGCCTCTGCACGTTACGAGCGGGGGATAGATGCATCGGCCTGGTTGACGGCTCGCGATCGCGCTGTTGCCCTCATCCTAGAGATTGCAGGTGGAGAGCTAGTTGAAGAGACCGTACACGATGCTCGCCCTAGCGGCGAGCGCACGATCGTGCTGAGGTTACAGCGCCTGAACGACATCATGGGAGACACAATCTCAGCAGCTACGGTCGTGGAATATCTAGAGGCCCTGGGGTTCGAGATGACCCAGCAAACCTCTGAGGCCGAAACCGTCTGGACGGTTAACGTTCCGGCCTATCGTCAGCGGGACATCGAACGGGAAATTGACCTGATTGAAGAGTTTGCCCGCCTATACGGCTACGATCGGTTCTCGGCTACATTACCTAGCGAAGCCAGCGTCGGCGATATTTCCAATTGGGAATTGTTACTACGTCGCATTCGTTTGGCCTTCCGCAGTTCGGGACTGACCGAACTCATGCAAATTTCCCTCTGCCCCCAAACAACAGGGGTACCGGTAGTTATCACCAATCCGATTGCGGAAGAGTTTTCGGCCTTACGACAGGAACTACTGTCAGGGTTGGTGGATGCTTATGCATTTAACCAAGATCGCGGTAACGGCCCGCTGAATGGCTTTGAAGTGGGGAAAGTCTTCTGGCGAGAGGGCGATCGCTATGTTGAGGAAACTCGCATCGGTGGTGTTTTCGGCGGTAATCCCACCCGCCAAGGCTGGCAAAAGACCGCACAATCTCTCGATTGGTTTGCAGCCAAAGGCCTGCTAGTGAAAGTATTCGAGCGGTTGGGGTTGGAGGTCACCTTCCAGAGCGACAGCGAGCAGGAGCTGTTGCACCCCGGACGAACAGCATCACTGTGGCTGAAGAAGCAGCGGCTGGGAATATTCGGCCAACTGCATCCTCGCTCGGCCAAAGAACGGGGTTTACCGTCTGAGGTCTATGCTTTTGAATTGTCGCTCCCCATTCTGGTGGATGGTCTGCAAGCAGTGGGAATCGTCACTTACAGCAATTTCTCCACTTTCCCTGCATCCGATCGCGACATTGCCTTCTACAGTCCATTAGAGGTGAGTGTGGGAGAGCTGGAAACGGCGATTGCGAAAGCTGGCGGCGAGCTGTTGGAATCAGTGCAGTTGTTTGACGAATATCGCGGCAAGGGGGTACCGGACGGACAGCGTAGTTTGGCATTCCGAATTGTGTACCGTTCGGGAGATCGCACCTTGACGGAGGCGGAAGTGGAATCAGCCCATCAAGAGGTACGGCAGCAACTAGAAAAGCAGTTCTCGGTCAGCTTAAGGAGTTAGCTCAAATCGGCGGCTTGCTGTAGTCACTCACCTTGCTGTAGCCACTCACAATGGATTGATGGAACTGACAGACTTGCGCAGGGAAGGCCAGCCGCAACTCCCTCCGGCGGGCGATTCAACATCGCTCCTGCCTCAATTCTCAAAATGATAGGCTGACGGCATGAATGGGGCCTGTCAGCTCCCAACTTCTGCCGCCGAGGTAATGACTGTTGCTGTTCCCTTATAGCGATGAAAATCCCAGTAAGTCGCGGCCATTTGTGTTGCAAATCCTTGTCGCAATCAATGTGGCTGTCTTTCTCTTCCAACTGTATCTAGCTACGCTTGATCTACTACCCCAGTTTTTCCAGACATACGCGGTCATCCCTGCTCGGGAATTTGCCAGTTTCAATCAGCTTATTTCCGGACAGGTATGGGCACTTCCCGCCCTGTTGTTCCCCATGTTGGCCGCTATGTTCATGCACGGTGGCTTTTTTCACATCATCGGCAACATGCTGTTTCTATGGATCTTTGGTGACAACATCGAAGATGTCATGGGCCACGTTAAGTTTCTGATTTTTTATCTCCTTTGCGGTTTAGGAGCAACTGTCGCCCAAATTCTGTCAGATCCGACCTCTGTAGTTCCCAATATTGGGGCCAGTGGGGCGATCGCCGGAGTATTGGGCGCTTACTTGATCAATTTCCCCAAAGCCCGAGTGAAAGCTATTTTTCTGTTGGGTTTCATCCCGATCCGGCTGCGAATCCCTGCCCTATTTTATTTAGGGTGGTGGTTTGTTCAACAAGCGTTCTACAGCGTTTTATCACTAGACGACCAAGTCAACATGGGAACCGGCGGTATCGCCTATTGGGCTCACGCGGGGGGGTTTGTCTTTGGGGTGTTATTAGTGAAATTCTTTATGTCCAAGAAAAATCCCAACGCTCTGTTCTAGAGCGGCATCTTTTCACACGCTAGCCTGTATGGCAATCCTTTGTAAGGTCTAGAGGGTTGAGATCGCAGCAATATAGTGCTTGCCATTTCAGTTAGGACAAAGGAATCTAAGCACAGTCAGAGATAAACATAGCTGAAATGTCCGCAGTGGTGTGGCCACTGCCATACGTGATTTTTAAGGAAAAGTAGTCAGGGAAGTCTCCATAGTGGATTGCCAATCACTAAATTGATATTGGCAAGCCCTACAACTGCTTGATAAATCGCATCTCTCCGGAGAACGCTCCGCCAGTTTCGATCCCAGCAGGCATCCATCCCAAATGTAGGTAGAAGCCATACGCCCTCAGTGTAGGGTCGTTGCCAGTCAGCAACCAAGCTTCGTCAACCCCCTGCGATCGCAGCCAATCTTCCGCTACTGTCATCAAATATCGTCCTGCCCCACGACCTTCAAACTGGGGTCGAACGAACATTCCCACAATGGTTGCGTCATCTTTGTTAGCGAGGGAAAACCCAATCGCTTGGCCGTCTATTTCGGCAATCCATGCCTTGCAGTTCTCCTGCAGCATGTCAGCAACCGAGCCCGGAGTAATCCCCAAAGCAGCGATTTCCTCGCGCGATTGGTAATTTTCAACCACGCTAGTACGAATATCGAACAGGGTTTCAATGTCTTGCGGTTCGGCTATGCGGATACGTATTGTATTTGACATTTGTTTGGTGTGTGCCTGTGTCTGTCAAAGTTGAGGAGCACTATCCTACTATCTGAAAAAGACACCGAGCCAATTCCATCTCAAGTCGATAGAAAACGGTGTAGCCGTACGTGCGGTTGTAGGTATCCTTCAAAGAGATCGCCTCCTGTTGGCCTCCGATCTCGAACAAAGAACATGTCGACAGCAGATTGCGTTTGCCTGAAACACTGCCTTCAGAGAAACAATTCAACATTTACGATTACAGAGGTCTGAAACGATTTCTCAGCAAGTATTCCAAATTGCGGTCAGTGTTTTAGACTTAATCAGATAGTCCCTCAATGAGCTCTAGATTTTTGATCCTTAAGAGGAAATAGCCGCAACAGGAAAAGTATGACTAATGTTAAATAGGCTATATCAATGAGTAGTTTGGGGCATCTTCAAGATGCCGAGAACAACCCGAGCGCAGTTATGTCGTTCCCCTCAAATCACTCAGCACCTCTGTTATCTTAAATACAAGAAATACCCCTGAAAATCCTATATAAACTATATTTAGAACATAGCTCTAAGGCCTCAAAAAGGTTGGCTATCTTTAATGTAAACGAAGAAAAGAAGTATTTCAAGTCTATGAGGAGTTGCAGTCTTTTGAAATCAATTTGAGCAGTGCTTGACGATTTTGTAAAACTACTTTGCCTAAATACTAGACTGCTTATAATTTCAAGTAATTCTAGTATAGGATTTGATTTCTAGACCTAAGTGTACCAAGCAAATGAATTCGACTCCACTGATGAAAATATTCAAAAGGTTGGGGTCGGGTTTGCGAATCCAGAACAAGGATATGGCAATAATACCAGACAGAACAAAAGCCATCTGGTCGACCAATAACTGTTTACGTTTGCGATCGATACGACGTGCATCTATTTTATGGAAGCGTTCCCAGCCAAAGAAGTCTACATCGGAAGAGGGATCGATATGTTTGGCAATTTGTTTACTCAAAACAGTCCGAATATAATCACCGCTAGACGAAATCTTTTCGTCATTGACTATATAGGTCCATCCCAAAACCAAACAGACCCAAGGAATTACAAGCAATGCAATCGCTCCATCTTCATTTGTCAGAGCAAAAGACATAATGCCCCCGAACAAGCCAAGTGTAACGTAAAGAAGGTTGTCTCGAAAGCCAATGCGGGCATTCTGTTCTGACTTGAGGGCTGAGTATTCTACCAGAAAGATCGAGAGAAGCTGCTCGTCCATTCCTTCTACAAGCTCCAGAGCAATCAACACTAACTATACTGCTTGTGGCCAAATCGTCCCCTCAACAACAATACATTTGCTTAACTCAAATCACTATTATCGACAAAGACAGAGGGCACCTACTTTCTTTGGTTACATCCTATTCTTTTATTCTGCGGCGTCAACCATTCTGATGGTGAAGCTGAATACTGGGCTGTATGAAAAAGGTTATAAGGAGGTAATAGAAGAAAAATAGTAAGTACATTTATTATTTTATTGATCTGAACCTTTTATGATGAGCCCATTAGAGGAAAATTACATCGCCGAAGCATTTTACTGACGACTCTTCTATTACTATCCCAGCTAAAATAGACAATACATTGTGGACTCTTTCATCATCTGTAGCTTCTCTCGCTTTTATACTTGGCTTCGATAAGGAATCAATACAAGATTTAGTCACTTGGCTTCTATAGGCTTTACGTCCTCTAACCACACATGCCAATTGAGCAAATAATCTAGATTATTCTGGAGATCGCTATACGATCGTTAAACTATGGCTTTTGTCTCCGAATCTGTATGATTCACTTTGAGTAATATCAACTTAGCCAGGGATTCTTTCGCATTTCTATGGAAGAACTTCCATTTCGCGTTCTCCAGAAATTTCTAAAAAGGGTTTCTGGAGGACATGTTAATGCATTGAAGCCTATTGTCGATGGAAAAGCAGTCCAGAATACGATCGAGCACTTCAATAATAAGATTTTAGCGTCAGCAGCAGTATCGAGTAAGTAGTAGTCTCACCAGCAAAACAAGCCAGCTTAGCTTACTGAGCCATACATTTACTACAACGTTTAAGCTATCTAAGTATTTTTATTCTCATAAAGATTTAATACGCCGTATGCAGTAAGACTGTAGCCCAGAGTTGACGGCTCTTAAGAAGATACACGTAGCTGACTGAATTGCTATACGCTATCGACGAAAAGCCTGGCAAAATCTCGATTAAAGCCAAATGTCTAGTGCCACGGTATCCGTCAGAATTAGTTTCTGTAAAGATTTGAGATTATACATTAGAACAATTTGGCATATTTATACAATGAAAGTGTACCTATCCTAATGGCAAACGGGAATAGGCAAGATGCCAAAGATAGATTTTGCGATCGTTACTGCCATCGACATCGAGCGTGATGCTGTCTGTAAAGAGTTTGAGATGGGCGACTCGGAACGTGTTCCGGAGGGGCCGAGAACTTACTGGCGCAAGGCTTTAGAAATCGGTAAAGGTGAATTCTATGAAATAGTTGTGTGTCAGGCAGCAGACATGGGTGGTGTTGATTCTGCGCTATTGGTTGCTGATACAATCCACCACTGGGATCCTAGAGCTATTTTGCTGGTAGGAATCGCTGCAGGTGTAGACAAAGATGAGCAAAAGTTTGGCGATCTGGTGATAGGTCGAACAATTTATTACTACGAGCGTAATAAACTCACCGCCGAAAACAGATATCCAGAACCAGTAATGTATCCAGCTGATGCAACCCTTTTGGATCGGGCGAGAAATGTTAGTCACTTGGATCGGGAGAGAAATGTTACTCACTGGCCCCCACCTCCCGATTTACCCAGGCCCGATGGCACCCAAACGTTCCCTCAAATTCATTGCGGAGTGATTGCTTCTGGTGAGAAGGTGATAGCAGACAGTGCTATTCGTGATGAGATTGCCGAGGGAAATCGCAAAATCTTAGCAATTGAGATGGAAGGATATGGATCTAGCGCTGGCGCTTGGCAAAGTTTTAAACGCAAAAGATACTTGACTATTAAATCTATCTGCGACTTTGCTGATGCAGAGAAAAATGATGAGTGGCATGACTACGCTGCCAAAATTGCTGCTAGTTTTACCAAACATTTCTTACGCGATAGACCTTTAGATCCTAGAAACCCTCCACGTAGGCCCGTACTGTCAGCTAATCAATACAAAGCAATTGTCAAACAATTTAAATTTGGCAATGTTGTCCCATTTCTTGGTCTGGGTATTAGTCCGGACTTTTACATTAATCTCGCATCAAATTTGATTGAGAAAACAAGGAGTGAAGGACTAGCAGAAGAGGCTATATCTTTAGATTCGCCAAATTGGAATATATTTCAGAGACAAATGGGAGTTCCTTGCCAGTTTTGTCACTATCCGCCTGAAAATAGACCCGAAGGATGTCCTCTTTTGGAGGGGATAGAAAGAGACCCAGAATGCCCTCGATATAAAGAGCAACAACTATCTGTTGCTAAGATAAATCTCAGATATCTATCTCAATACTACAAGCAGAATCAAAGTCTAAGAGACTTCTATCAAATTATTGATGAACAATTCGAAAGAAATGGGTTAAGCTCTCCGAATCAAATACATCAGTTCTTTGCTAAGTTACCAAGAGTAATGCTTTCTAAGCATTATCCAAAACGTCATGAAGGGCTTCCATTTCAGCTAATAGTAACAACATGTTTCGATACACTATTGGAGGAAGCCTTTGATGAGGAAGATCAGCCCTACGATGTTATTTATTATATGGCTGATGGCAGCGAACGTGGTAAGTTCAAGCATAAACCTTATGGCACTACGGATCCGAAGACTATTATTGACCCGAATAACGATGACGCTAAGCTACCGCTTAGAAAACCTTGGGGTAGTTCGAAGAAGCCACATCCAATTATTTTGAAGCTGTATGGAAGTCAAGATAAAGTTTCAGAGGATGAAGGTTTTGTTGTTACTGAAGAACACCTGAATTCTCTAATTCGAACTCAAATTAAGAAGTTACCACCTAGTCTGCGCAGAATTCTCCAAGAATCGAGTATTTTATTTCTGGGTGTCAACCCCAATGATTCAGAATTGCAATTATTATTGCATTGGATTTGGGAAGAAGATCAACTTGAAACAGGATCGAAACTAATTTATCCCTCCCAGGATGAGGATATAGAGTCAATAATTTGGGGGGGGAAACGGAAGATAGAGTTGCTATCAATTTCTGGTTCTACAAAAAGATTCGTAGCATCTCTAATGCAGGCTGTGGAAGAGATAGAGTAGACATTTTCTTTGACAAGCACAAAAGAACCTTGAGGATAGAGTAAGAGTGATGAAAAACATTACAACGACTCACCATAATTCAAATAATGACTTGGACAATACAGAGGAATTTTTATCAGACAATCAGGCTGAACTTACTCCAGAGTTACGGAATAATATTGGCTTCCCTTACAAGGGATTAAATCCGTATACCGAAGCTGATAAAGACATATTCTTTGGTAGGGAGAGAGATATCCAACGCATACTAAATAACTTATTTGCTTGGCGTATAGTAGTTCTTTATGGTGAGAGTGGTGTAGGTAAAAGCTCTGTGCTTCGAGCTGGAGTTGTAAGCGCCATACATGACGAGGCTGAGAATAACAAAGAAGATTTTGGTGTACCAAAACTTGCGGTAACAGTTTTTCCTCCTCTTGATGGGAAACGATCATGGAAGGAAGATCCCCTGGACGCTTTAGGAGAGCAGATTGAGGAAGATCTTCGCAATACAGGCTTAAGTATTATTACTTATAAGTATGAGAAGGCTTTATTTGACAAATTAAAGGATTGGGCTCATCAGCTTGGTGGAGAGAAATTTGATGGCCGAATATTAATAATATTGGACCAGTTTGAAGAATATCTCTTATACCATTCTCCAGACTCATCTAATGATTCTTTCATTCGAGAGATATCTCGCATAATCGATTGTCCCGAGATGAGAGTTAACTTTCTGATTTCGCTACGTGAGGACTCTTACTCGAAGTTAGAGCGATTGAGAAAACAAATTCCAAGTTTATTGGATGTATGTTTGCATATTGAACATCTTGACATACAGTCAGCAAAAGAGGCCATTAATAATCCTATTGATAGATATAACCAGGATGTGCCCTCAGCAGAAGCTGTGAAGATTGATGAGGATCTTGTAGATACGATTTTGAAAGAGATTCCTCAGGTAGAGGTCGAGAAGGAAGGTAGAGGCTTGGCTGGAACTACTAAAATAGATCGGAATTTGCATGAAAACCAAATTCTTCCCCCATATCTGCAATTGGTAATGAGTCATCTTTGGAGTGAGATGAAACTGAACCATTTGACTTTGGAAACACTGATACAATTGGCAAATCAAAAAGATACGGAGAGAGAGAAGACAGCTAAGGATGCAATTAAGTGGATTATCCGAGAGCATGTTTCTAAAACTATGAACTCCATAGAATCTGAGAGGGAGAAAAGCATTCTCGCTCGCAGCTTCCAATATCTAGTGACTCCATCGGGAACAAAATATTCCTATACCGTTCAGGATCTAGCTACTTTTGTTGGTTGTGATTCCAATACCCTGAAGAAGCTCCTCGATAAACTATCCGAGGGTAATAGAAGGATTATCCGCTCAGTCGGTCAAGCTCTCGAGCGTGAAGACGAATGCCGATATGAGGTCTTTCATGACTTTCTTTGTCAAGCAGTCCTTGATTGGCGAAGAGATTTTTATTTTGAACAAAAGCAAAGAGAAAACAAACAAAAACAAAGAGAAAATGAGCAACGGGAGAGACGTCTCCTAATAAGAAGAACTCTAGCAGGCGTTGTAATTGGTTGTCTTGCCCTTTTCTATCCCATAGGCCGCTGGCATATTAATCACAACAAGAACAACATTCAAAATAGAATTGAAAATACAGCTCATCTAATTGATTCTGGTAAACTCCTCGATGCTTTACAAAGTTCAATAAGTAATGCCCAGAATGCTCGTAATTTTTTGCAAAAGGACCCATTAGGTACTAGATTTATTAGTCGATTCGAAAGAGATGATTTACTTCTAAAAATTAAAGATCAAATCCAGAACATTCTTTCAAAGATTCAAGAAAGTAATTACTTTTCTTTCGCCGGGAATGATGGCATTAGGCTCTTTGAATTAAGTATAGACATGAAGACTGCTGCTGCTGTTTTTGTAGATGGCCATCTTCAAGTAAAGGATTTGACAACAGGTAGAAACATTTGTGAGGCTATTCACGAAGGTTTTGATACAGGCTCGAATCCTATTCAGGGACTTCGTTTCAGCCCCGAAGGTCAGATTCTTTTTGTAGCATTCAATAACGATCAAATTCGTCGCTGGAATATACAAGACAGACAAAGATGTTCCGAGCTTTCACCAATTGAAAGATCGAACTCAGACGAAAATCTTGAATTAGAACCAAATGTCAACCCTTTAGTTGTTAGGGTATTTGAAGCTAATCCTAACTCGATTAAAATATTTGATTGGGAAACAGGTTATCTTCTCTTCCCTATCCTCCCATTTGAACGTGAAAACTTATTGACATCTGCGCTTAGTCCAAATAGCCAGATGCTAGCAACATCCACTATTTCTTATGCTGGTGAGCATTTTGTTCGCCTCTGGGAGCGAGCAAAGGACATTAGCAACTCTTCAACAGTTTTTCCGGCTGATGATAGTGTAGTAGCAATGGATTTTAGTGAAGATAGTAAAATATTAGCTACTGCGACAGTAGATGGATCTATTCAGTTATGGGACTTGGATAGTGAGGACAATAAAAATGAAGTTGCTTCTTATCAACTTAATCCTGAGCTTCAGGATGCGTCCACTTCGGTCTTGAGTCTTTCCTTCATTGATAACGGCAACTCTTTAGCGGTTGGCTTGAATAACGGTCAGGTTCAACTATTAAACTTGCTAGGAGAAAGAATTTTTTTTCAAAATCATTTACAAGCATACGGACCGGTAAGAGACATTAGCTTCAGTAGTGAACAATTACTCATTTTGGACAACGAATTCCTGAGTTTTTGGAACTTGCTACAAGATTCCTTTCAACTCCCTATGCCCTTACAAGGTGAAATGTCTTTTTCGTCCCGCCTTGATTCTAGCGGCGAGTTTTTAGCACTTACATCGTGGAATGATAACCGTGTTCAGATATGGAATGTACTTGAGCAAAAACAGATTGGATTAGTTGATGCTTTAGATATAGTTTTAGCTGTAAGTTTTAACCCTAACACCGATGACATAGACTTAGCGACTATCTCGCTGAATAACGTTGTTCAACTATGGGACTTGGAGGGGAATCAGGTAGATAAATTCTTTATTGAGTTGCAGGGGAATCAGGTAGATGAATTATCCCCTGTAGAAGAGGAGGCAAAAGTTCCAAACCCACAAGAACTTCAATTTAATCGCGACGGAAATATTATAGCTATTTCTTTTGATAATGGCACAGTTCAACTATGGGGAAGAGAGAATGAATGGACTGAGTTGTCTACTGAGGAGACGTCTAGAATAGTGAGGCCCTTCCGCGCTGCCGGCGACACTTTCGCCATACTTTCGGATAATGGTTCTATTCAGCGATGGAATGTTAGTGCAAGAGAATGGGATGAGCTTACTACAAACGAGAAATCTGGTATACCGCATGAATTTCTCTTTAGCCCTGATGGGCAGACTTTCGCTACTATTTCCAATGATATTGATAGTATTATTCGCATATGGAACTTAAGCGGAGAAGAAATCTCTAATTTTAATTTACCCGGGCGAATCGAAAACTCTGGCTTTAGTCCCGATGGTAATTCACTAGCTTTCATAACTTTAGCTAGTGACACTAATGACTATATTGTTACGTTATGGAATTTGAACGGCAAGGAGCTTGTTAGACTTACACTCGACGAGCGAGTGGAAGGTTTTCGCTTTAGCCCTGATAGCAAGCTCCTTGCTATTCATCTATATGATGGAAGTATTCAGTTATGGAATTTCAACGAGGAAAGAATTGACCAATTTCCTTTACCCAATAGGGTACGCGACCTTCGCTTTACCTCTCAAGACTCTCAAAACATGTTAACTGCTGTCACCGTCGACGGGATTGTGAATAGTTTTAAACTTTTGAATGATGAGCCGGTCGAACAATTAAGCTTGGATACTTTGATAAATTCTGGTTGTGATTGGCTCCAGCCTTACTTGGAAAGCCATCCAGAAAACTCAAGAGTCAACATTTGTCCTCTTTGAGTAAGACTTAAATGAGCACACAATTTACATTTACAGATAAATATTGATGATTGAGCCTTATGAGCTTATTGATAAGTACTTTATGTGATTATTGGATGCCATCTCAAAATGTGTCTGCCTTAAAATATGGCCATGAAAAAAGTATTCACTCAACTTGACCTTGACCATATTACTCTAACATCTACGATCGCATGGGGCGTAGGCTCGGTTTAAGATGATACCTGTTCGAACATCAATCACCTCATCAATACAAACCATTTGAGGTCCAGGCATTAGAAAGCGCCGTAGCAAAATATAAGGTGCCAACCATCTCTCACACAGAATATATGCTTGAGCGATTACTTGTGATTTTTCAGTATTAGACAAACATTGCCCTGGCCGATCGCTTAAAGATGACTCGCTGATTTGATAGTCGACAATACTCAGGGGTTGTTCTTCATTAGGTGAATAAGTAGCCACGGTAGCTAGTAGCGACTTGGGTAGTCCTGCGATTGCCAAAAATGCTGTGCAGATAATTGGGATAGCCACCTTTATGGCGTGAATCACCCCGATCTCCTCTTTCTCAGGAATTGTGAAGAGAACCCTACCTCAAGGGAAATAGACTACCTCCCTCTTAATTAAATTTTGACACAGGTATAGATATACAACTCTTGCATGAAGCAATAATTAATAAGTAGGCTTCTTAATTATATGACTGAGACATATAATACTCTTCCGAGATCCGTACAGAAATGTCAACTCTAGGAATCTGTTAGAAATAAGTACTCAATCTTGTTGGGATTGGGAGCCGAGGATATTCTCGCTTATGGCTCGAACGCTATATCCAATTAGGATTTTATGCTCTGTTCCAACTGTAGTTTCCATCGCATTCGTCAGTTAAACGATCGCTAACCTTAAATATGTAATGAAGAGCGTAATTTGTAGCCAGTATTCATGGTGATTTAGAACAGTAACAGCAGTGAGCAAATCAGCTATGAATATCAGTGAGAGTTAGCAGATTTATACCCTCAAAGGTTGCGTCGTCTAAGCGCTCTTGATTGCGTGCTTCCATCCTAGTGAGCTCGGCTTTCATTTTCGACCAGCAGTTTTCACTTGGATTAAAGTCCGTTGAGTTGAAAGTCATCCATGGCCGGCAGCAAGCTCGACATCTCGCTGTCACTAAAGCTGAGTTTGGGGTCAGGCACCACTGGATCAGACTGGGACCAAACTCCCGATACCAGTTATCCAGCAGGCCAAAGATAACGCTCCAAAGACTTGGAGCATCTACCCTGCTCATAGGGGAACCTCCAGATTAGGTGACTACTTTTACCCCCCAACACTCCTCTTGGCATGACTGGAGCCTTTACAAGCCATTTGCAGGTAAGGACGTCCGGACGTCCTGCTCCCGCCAGCCTGTGTCTCCTTACAGGTATCTGGAAGTATTTCGTATCGATCGGTGAATCAGCACAGCTGTCATGCCCGCAGCCGCAACCGAACCGTTGCCCCCTATGATTAAGACTGCGTACTTACGACCTGTCGATCGCTAATGTCCATCCGTGCGAGCTATGGGAAACTTTCCCCCTATTTCAAAGCACAGGCACCGTTATTTATCCGAGGTATTTCCTGCACACTTGGATACGTATTGTTCACATTGGCGCTGCCCTACACCACTGGAAGAATCTCTGCCTACATGGGAGCCGGTGATATCCAGCAGCTCGTCAAGTGGTTGGGACTAGCGACATTCATCTTCTTGGTACGATCGGTCTTCATGTACTTCGAGAAAACCCAAACTATCGTGGGTTCTCTCAATATGATGTACAACCTGAGAAGTAACGTTTATCGCCATCTCCACAGCCTGGGTTTGGACTACTTTGAAACCTCAAAGACTGGCGATTTAACGTATCGCTTAACGGAAGATATCGATCGGATTGGGGAAGCCGTCGGCAAGTTATCTCAGCAGTTCCTTTCTTGCGTCCTGCAGTTGGTTGCAATCCCCATTTATATGCTCTACCTCAACTGGCCTCTGACGCTGGCCAGTCTCATCCTGGCACCGTCAATGGGTTGGCTAGTCGGGGCTGTAGGCCGACGGCTGCTAGAACTGTCGCGCAAGAGCCAGATGCAGGTGTCCAACCTGTCATCCATGTTGACGGAGGTGTTCGGCAGCATTCGCATCGTGCAAGCCTTCGCAGCCCAAGACTACGAAGTAGGCAAATTTGAAGCCCAGGCAGAACGCGATCGGATGGCAAAGTATCGCGCAGAGGAGTTGAAAGCCGTTCAATTTCCTGCCATCGGTTTTCTTGAAGCCGTCAGCATTGTGTTGCTGTTTTTCATCGGCGGCTGGCAAATTTCTATCGGACAGCTGCAACCGCAGGAATTCATTAGCTACATCACAGCAGTCGTTCTATTGCTACATCCTATCGACCTGGTCACCAATCAATACAACGAATTCAAACAGGCTGAAGCCTCCATCGAACGCATCTTTGAACTGATGGAAGTCAAGCCCTCCGTAGAAGAGCAGGCAGGGGCGATCGCCCTTCCCCCCATCACCGGCAAAGTAGAATATCGCAATGTCAGCTTTGCCTATCAACCCAGCCAGCCGGTGTTGCAACAGGTCAGCGTTTTAGTGCATCCGGGGGAAGTAGTGGCATTGGTGGGCCCCTCTGGAGCGGGGAAGACAACTCTAGTGAACCTGCTCGCTCGATTCTACGATCCTCAAGAAGGCGAAATCCTGGTAGATGGCCACAACATTCGTGACGTCACCATTCCCAGCTTGCGCCAGCAAATTGGTATCGTGCCTCAAGATACAGCTCTGTTTTCCGGCACTCTGGCTCAGAATATCGCCTACGGTCAGCTCGACCCCAACAGAGATGCGGTGCAAGCCGCCGCCAAAGTGGGTAACGCCCATACGTTTATCACCCAGCAAGAAGACGGATACGATGCCTGGGTGGGAGAGCGCGGTGTTAATTTATCGGGGGGGCAACGGCAGCGGATTGCGATCGCCCGAGCTGTATTGTTGAATCCGCGCGTGTTGATTTTGGATGAAGCCACCTCAGCGCTCGATTCCGAATCAGAAGCTTTGGTGCAGGAAGCACTAGAGCGGGCCATGCGCGATCGGACGGTATTCGTGATTGCCCACCGCCTCAGTACGGTGCGAAAAGCGGATCGAATCTTATTTTTGGAAAGCGGGCGTATTGTGGAGTCCGGCACCCACACCGAACTGCTGGATCGACAGGGACGTTATGCCGACTTCTACAACAAACAATTCCAAGCCCATTAATCCAGCCGCCCTGGATCGGCTCAAGTCATTCGACGAGGAGTGACTCGAATAGATAGCATCTTGACCTCAACAACAACCGAACATTCAATATCGGCGATTGCGACGCTGACGATAGGCTGACGACGCACTCTGGCGCAGGCGATAGAAAAAATCAGTCAGGAATTCATACCATCGTCCCAACACAAAATTCACTTCCAGCCGAATGGGCTCCCGCGTGAAATACAAGTACAGCGTGAAGCCAACATAGAGTATGAATACGATGCCCATCCCCTTCTCTACCCCATATCGGGTCTAACAGTGCAAGTTCTACCAGTGTGACATTTATTCGTGGGTGCTATGTCAGTCAAGTCTCGGCCGTGCCACCACAAGAGTCGATCGGTTGGAATGCAAGAGCCGGAGCACCTCCATCACCTCTATGCCTAAAGTTGCCCCGATCGCAGGCGAGTCCGACAATACAGCCCGGTTGATATGTAACGCACCCAACCTTCCCCAGATACATCGGACTGTGCATGGGACGGGCAAGACCACCATCAAACCCTGTGCTTGTCTACCTGTGACAATCACCAGTTTTTGGTCAAGATACTAACGTTAAGAATGCCGAATTGTAGTGGTTGGCCTGAGAGCAGCTGGTGGTGGCACTAAGTCATACTCGGTCTTTTGACAATCGGCAGGTCCGATCGTTGTTGAGTTCGCAGGCATTAGACGGTTGGAGCGAATGAATGACCGACAATCTGTATGCCAATATCCCCTCGGATTTGAGTACCGAAGTGTTCGATCTCTTAGCCAGTGGCAGTGGGGTCAAAATCGAGCGATCGATTTCAAAAGGCCACACAACGCCTGACAATCGCTGGGAAGAGCAGAAGGAAAATGCATGGGTACTGGTCTTGAGAGGAGAAGCCGTATTGGAGTTCGGACACGGGCGATCGCATCGGCTGGTCCCCGGCAGTTACATTTCAATTCCCGCCCGCACTCGATACCGTGTGGACTGGACCACGCCAGATGAAGAAACCATTTGGCTGACTGTGTACTACTAATACGCTCCTTCGCTTGCAATTTAGAGCCAATTTTCCTGGTAGAGCAATCCCAGTATTTCAGTCACGATGGCCTGATTGAACGGATATACAGCACACCCAACATCCAAGCCTGGCATTACGACAGACAAGCAAGGTCTGCGCCCACAGCCTGAAGGACTCCATTGCAATTTGTGCATCATGGGTGCTATCCCTGTGAGATGTTGATGGCATGCCCACGCAGAGATACGGCCCCATATCCCAACGGCGATCGCGATCGCTTCTATTTGCACTGGTAGATTTTGCCAACGACTGTTTGGATGCGGAGGAACGCCAGCAAGACATCCTGCGTCCCCACCTACAAACCCACTGGCAATCCCCGACTCGATTGGTGGTGCGAGCCAAGCTACGTTATTTGCAAATGTTGAGCAAGCTCGCCCAACCCGAGAATCCTCTGTCTTTACCTCAAATCAAAACCGCCCTCAAGCATCTGGGGGATTTTGTCGGCATCTTAGATGACAACCGCACCGTCAAACGGGGCTCCGACCAGTGGCATTTCACCCTGACGCTGTGGAGCGATCGCTGGAATCGAGACGAAAACTTAGCTCAATTCAATCGCGCCTGGGTAGCAGCTCGACCCGACAGTAGTTGTGCAGAGCTAATGGTCTCGGCCTCTGGAGAGAAACAGCAGGCAGAAAGCGATCGCTGGCAACAACTCTGCCGCGAGGCGTTGGATACTCAGCTAACCAGCAATCCCCTGACTGCTGGCGATGGCATGGCGTTTGAGCTAGGGGATATCTACGTTCCGCTGGGGATTGTGGAGCGGAAAGGGCGATCGCAGGAAGACGAAGATGCAAACCCAGAGGTATACGAACCCAGGGAATTGGTCGATCGGCTGACAGATTTTGAGGGTCCGGCCAGAGTCGCAATTGTAGGAGAACCGGGGGCAGGAAAAACCACGTCATTGCAGCAGGTGGCGATCGCTCTATTGCAAACTCCCGGTGCGTTGCCCATTTGGATTTCGCTGGCGGATTTAGATAACCAGTCCCTAGAAACCTACCTAACTCAGACCTGGCTACGGCAGGCATTCAAAGCATTTCAAGTGCCCCAAGAAACGGTAGCAGAGTTCGCGACCCAAGTTCGGCAGGGACGGGTGTGGCTATTGCTAGATGCAGTAGATGAATTGGGAGGGGATGGCAGTAGGGCAATCTCCCGTTTGGCCCGAGACCTGAAGGGATGGCTATCGGATGCGCAGGTGATTCTCACCTGCCGCGTCAATATTTGGGACGCGGGTAACAATGCTCTGGCGGGATGTCGCACGTTTCGCTGTTTAAGTTTTAGTGACGGAGGTGGCTTCAACTCCGGTTCCGGGTTGGATGATGCGACAGGCAGAAATCAGGTGGAGGAGTTTATTGGTCGCTGGTTTCGGGGCGATCGGCAGCGAGGAGACAACCTCTGTCGGCGGTTAGCGCAGCACCGCTTACGACGAGTGCGGCAATTGGTGCGCCATCCACTGTACTTGGCTCTGTTGTGCCGCACGTGGGCTTCAGCGAAGGGAGATTTGCCTGCAACCAAGACCAGCTTGTATCGACAATTTGCGATCGCCCATTACGAATGGAAGCAGGACTTATTTCCGACGACATTAGCTCAACGGAAAGAGCTGAACGAGGCGTTATCGCAACTGGCGTTGGCTGCCATGACCCAATCTCCCCCCAGTTTCCGCCTGCGGCGATCGGTGGTGGAGCGGCACTTTCAAGGGCAGCTCGATCTGCTATCGCTGGCGCTGCAACTTGGCTGGCTAAACCCAGTCGGCACATCCGACCGGTTTGGCGAACCGATCTATTCCTTCTATCACCCGACGTTTCAGGAGTACTTTGCCGCTCAAGCAATGTCCTCCTGGCACGATTTCATGCCAAGCGGGGAAGGGGATGACCTGGCTCCCATCTTTGCCCCCATTTGGTTCGAAACCATTTTGCTATGGCTGGGACGAGACGACATTGCCGCAGGTGAGAAAGTTGAATTTATCGATCGCCTGATCGCATTCGACGATCGCTGCGGTGGCCTCTACAGCTATCGCGCTAAGTTCTTCGCAGCTCGCGGACTAGCCGAAATTGACGATTATCCCGGTACGGCCACGCTAGTGCAACAGCTCATCCGCTGGCGATTTGCCAAATCCGAACGCGAGCGTCAACTCCCCGGCCCGATTGTGGAGCAAGCGGGAATTGCCCTCGCTCGCACCGACCCCACCTACAGCATTCCAGCCCTAGAGGCGTTCGTACAATCTGCTCAACTGCCATTAGAACGGTGGTTAGCAGCCCACAGCCTGGGAAAAAATCACGATCCGGGCAATGCCGTAGCGATCGCAACGCTGACTCAATTGTTGCAGAATGACCACTCTGTGAGCTTCAGGCTCAATTTTCTGCGCAGCTTGGAGGCGATCGATCCTGGCAATCCGCTGGTTCCCATTCAGCTCATCGACATTCTCAAGACAGAAACGAAGCCCAGCCTGCTCCGCAAAGCAGCAAACCGTCTGGCCAAAGTCGAGCCAGCTCATCCCCTCCCTCGCCAAACGATCGAGCAATTGCTGGCGGCAACAGATGACCCGCGCATCCGCAAAGAACTGCAAGCCAACTTGGACGAGCTAACAGGCAAATCTCCTACCCCGCGTCCAGTTGAACAACCCAAATCTCGACCGTCGAATCGCAATCAGAGCGAGCCCGATCGCGATAAAGCGATCGCCAATTTACTGATTAAGCTTGAGGGAGCGGAGGAGCTATCCCATCGCATTCGGATTGCCGGAAAGTTAGGGCAGTTTTGTCCCGATCACCCGCATGTAACGACCACCCTACTAGCGGCCCTCAGCACCAGTCGCAGTAAGGCCATGCTCAAATCTGCCGTCGATCGCCTGCGAGACACGATGGAGGGGAATCTCGTACTCAACTTAATTCCTGCCGTGCGCGATATCTACCTCTGCAGCCCACCCAACTCGGAGCGATCGCGCCAGTGTTACCGCCTGCTGTGGTGCTGGTCGGCAGATATTCCACTGTCACGTTTCCAACACCAGTGGCAACTCCCCGTCACGCAGTTTAGACATCCACTATCCAACTCGCAGCCATAGCCAATCGGGATAGAGTCGTCGCTCTGTATACTGATTGGGGATTTTGGCCGCAGCATGAGTTACTACATCGCCCCTCGCTTTCTAGACACCCTCTCCGTCCACATCACCAAAAACTTCCTCGATATTCCAGGCATCCAAGTCCCACTCATCCTCGGTGTCCACGGCCCCAAAGGAGAAGGCAAATCCTTCCAATGCGAGCTGGTATTCAAAGCAATGGGTATCGAGCCCATCCGCATGTCTGCGGGAGAGTTGGAAAGTCCAGATGCTGGCGATCCCGTTCGTCTGATTCGCCTGCGCTATCGCGAAGCATCGGAACGGGTCAAAGTGCGCGGTCGCATGTGTGCTCTGATGATTAACGACTTGGATGCTGGTGCAGGTCGTCTCAACTCCACTACTCAATACACGGTCAATACCCAGCTGGTGAACGGTACCCTGATGAACATTGCCGACAACCCGACAGACGTACAGCTTCCCGGCAGCTACAACGAGGAGAAAATTCAGCGGGTGCCGATTATCGTCACCGGTAACGACTTTTCTACGCTTTACGATCCCCTCTTGCGGGACGGTCGCATGGTGAAGTTTTACTGGCAACCCAATATGGAAGAACGGGTGGGTGTTGTCACCGGAATTTTTGCAACGGATGGACTGCCTGCGAGCGATGCTCGGAAACTCGTAGAGACGTTTTCTGACTGCTCAATCGATTTCTTTAGTGCGTTGCGATCGCGTATTTTCGACGAGCAAGTGCTGGACTTCATTCAGTCCATCGGCATCGATCGCGTCTCGTCTCGCATCGTCAATAGCAAAGAGCCACCCCCCAGCTTCCCTCCTATCCATTTCCATCTGGCTCATCTATTAGACGTGGGTCAGCGCATGCTGGAGGAGCGGAGATTAGCTGAAAGTAGCACGCTTGCAGAGGAGTACATCAGCTAGACCTCCCCAGCTACCCCCTGGCATGTCACCAACGATTCCCAGTAACTACTGGTGAGCGACTTGAAACCTTTCAGGCCAATCAACTCCATGGCTATCAGGCCTTCCCCTGCAACAGTCCCCTCTCCGCAATGCCTCGTCCCAGCAACACAAACAACACCAAACTGCCCTGTATAACCCCCGCTAGGGATGAATCTAGATTCAGCGTCAGGGGTAACTGCAAACTACCGACGTTCAGGGCACTGAAGAATACTGCGATTGGTAAAATCCATAAGGCATCGAATCCCGCTAACATCACCACCAACAATCCCAAGAATCCCAGATTGCTGGAGATATTGGGGATCAATCGGTGAAACACTGCCAAAATTTGCAACGCCCCTGCCAATCCGGCTAGCGCCCCGCACAACCCAAACGCACTCAGCCGCTGGCGCACCGCTGGAATGCCCAGCACGTATGACGCCCGCAGATTGTGACCCACAGCCCGCAACTTCAACCCGAAGTACGTTCCCCGCAAGGTCACAATGGCAAACACCAGAGCAATAGCAGCGATCGCCAACGCAATCCAACTGGCATCTGACCCCGCCGCTGTCGGCAACCATAATTGGCGGTCAAACGGTTCCGTTCCACTGAGCGACGCTACTCCCGGTCGCTTCCAAGGACCAAAGATGAGATAAATGGCCAACCCCTGCGCCACAAAATTCAGACCCAGGCCGGCAAAAATCTCGTTCACTTTGCCGTACACATTCAGCCATCCCACCAACAATCCCCACACCCCGCCCCCCAGTATTCCGAAGACCATCCCCAGGCAAATAGTGACCGCAGCCGGGAGCACGGATTCGAACAGGCGCAGGGCAAACGTTGTACTGATGGCTCCAAAGGCAATCTGCCCCTCCACCCCCAAGTTGTACAGCCCAGCCGCAAACGTAAATGCCAATCCGGCAGAGGCTAACACTAAGGGAGCCAGCGTCATCAACAGTCGAGCCACTCGCGACTCCGTGCCAAACGCCCCCTGCCACAGCCCAATAGTCACCTCCATCGGAGACGCCCCAATTGCCCATAGCAAGAGGGCTGTCACCATCACCGCCAATCCCATCGCTCCAACGCGATAGACCACAGCCCGATTCATGCCAGCCAGCACTTTCACTCCAACCAGTACGTTCATGCCTGCAAGCGCCCCCCAATTTTTTGACCCAACAGGTCGGTGGTGAGGTCTACGGCTGGAATCGGCTCGGAAACCTGTCCGCCACTGAACACCAGCACGCGATCGCTGTATTGCACAATCTCGTCTAGATCTGCCGAGGCAAACAGGATGGATGTTCCTTGCCGACAGCGATCGAGTAATTGCTGCCAGACCCACAATGCCGACTCGATATCCAGACCGCGCGTCGGATGCTCCATCAACAGCAGCGAGAGAGAAGGAGGCAGTAGCGCCAGTTGTGTTCGCTGCTGGTTCCCCCCCGACAGACTTTCCACCGGAGAATGGGATTGACCGCGAATGTTATAGGTAGCGATCGACGCCTGCGTCTTCATTAAGGCCTCTGAACGCTTCACAAACCAACCAGGATTGGGGGTGCGTAATATGACATGTTCGCAAATGGACAGGCCCGCAATCAGTCCGTCTTGCAGGCGATCGGCTGGCACATAGTTGACTCCAGACTGGAGGTAGCGCCGGTAGGGCAGTCCCACCATGTCTTGCCCAGCCAAATCAATACCTCCCAATTGAGGAGACACCAGTCCTGCACAGGCCAACAACAGCAGTTGCTGACCGCTCCCTTCCAACCCCGCACAGCCAATCACCTCCCCCGATCGCACCTCCAGATCTCCCAGTTCCAACTTCAATCGGTCGGTTACAACCGACAAATTCTGCACGTGCAGCCGAATCTCTTGCTTGACTGTCTGTAATTTTCTCGCCTCCGCCAGCTCCCCCCCAAACATCATCTCCACCAGCTGGAGATCGGAACAGGGCATCTCTGCCTCACCGACAATGCGCCCTTGCCGCATTACCGAGACGCGATCGCACAGCACCTGAACGTCCTCCAGCTTGTGGGAGACAAACACAATCGATGTCCCCTCTTGGGCCAGTTTCTTCAAGGCCGCAAACAGCGACTCTTTCTGGTTAGCGGAAATTCCAGTGGTGGGCTCGTCCAAAATCAGAACCCGCACCCCCAACGACAACAATCTGACAATCTCCAGCTGCTGCCGTTCCCCCACGCTCAAGTTAAGTAGTGTCTCGTTGGGGTCGAGCTGAAATCCAAACCGCTCGCATAAGCCCAGCAAGGTCGCGGACTGCTGGCGGCGGTTCAGCCAAAATCCGCCCCCTCGCCCCGCCATAAAGTTTTCCAGCACCGTCATGGGCGGAAAATCCAGCGGATCCTGATGCAACATGCCAATGCCCGCGCGAATGGCGTCGACTGGAGTGGTAATCTCTGCAGGCGCACCGCCCAGCAATACCTCCCCAGCATCTCGAACCAGAAAGCCACTCAACATTTTGACTAAGGTGCTCTTGCCCGCGCCGTTTTCTCCCAACAACCCGTGGATGCTTCCCGAGGCAATGTCCAACGAGATGCGATCGTTGGCTACTACTGCGCCAAAGCGCTTCGTTACCCCCCGCAGCGCGATCTGCATGACTGTAAGCCCTTAATGAGAATGCCTAGTAAGCAGAGGCGAGCCGTCGCCTGCCTTATTCGCCCGGCCCTTCAATTCCCTCCAACAATTGAGGCATATACCAAATTTGTTCGGGAGTCGCAGTTTGACCCGCCGCCACAAACTCAGTGCCATCCTGATAATTTAGCGGCCCTTCGTACAGGTCGATACTGCCATCTCCTAACTTTTCAATGAACTCGTCTAGGAGTGGCTTGTTGTCTTCCGATAGCGCCTCTCCCTGAACAAATCCCACCGCAGAGGTATCGAGATTGTTAATGTCGGCCCAATCAGGCTCGGCCCACACAAAGCTACCTTCAAACTCTCCGGCAGATGCCGCTTGGGCGAACTCAAGATAGGACGGCCCCCAGTTGTAGGTCGGTACGCCAATACAAATATCGGGAGCCAGCTCGCAACCGGTGGGCAGAGTATAGTGCAAGAACTTGACGTCGCTGCCTGCCTCGGCAGCCTTGGCCGCTTGGGTTGCCACTTCCGGAGTATCGATGCCCGTCATGACGACGTCATATCCATCGTTGAAAAAGCCATCGGCCACTTGAGTGGGGTCGAGGGTGACGCCTGGAATGTTGAACCAAAACCCAATCCAACTCACCTTGAAATCCAAGTCGGCGGGATCTCCATCTCGATAGACCTGCCAGCAATAATCTGCGCCCAGGTACGAGGCAGACACCAACCGACGGGTTTCGTCATTAATCAGCGGCCCCAAAAAGCCAATCTTGCCATCCTGGGTCTCTAGCGCAGCAGCACAACCGGCGATGGCGCGACCGTACTCCATCTGCACCATGACATTGCCCAAATTCGGCAAATCTTGGAAATTTTGCCCCTGTTCCCAAGCATAGTCACCGGAGGCATGAATCACAGCAACATCTGGGTGGGCTTCGGCAGTGGTCAGGGCATCGTCTTTGTGGTCGTCGGAGTTGAAAATAATCATGTCCGCACCACCATCAATCAAGTCATCCGCCACCTGCGATGCTTGCAAATTCGGCCGATCGGCGGGGTTGACGCGATCGGCAAAATCAAAGCTGACATCAGGCATATTCTCGATGACGTATTCCACCCCCTCAAAGTGAGCTTGACTCCAGCCTGCATCTTCTTTGGGACCCACAAGAATTAAGCCGATTTTGAATCCCTCATCTGTCCCTGCAGGAGGCTCAGTGGCTACATCCCCGCTGCCACAACTGGCTAGCGTCAGCGCAGCGATCGCGACAGCACCGAACGCAAACCGACCCGGCGCTAGCTGGTGAAGCGAGGCTTGCCGATTGCTCGCAAATCCATCGCGTGGAAATCCATCGCGTACAAACCCATCGCGTGCAAATCCTTGGCTATCACTGCGCTCCTGCACCATCAAAGTCCTCACCGTTCTAATACACCGATCGCAGGTCCAAACAGCCCCGACAGCTGCCTATCCTTCGTTCCCTCTCAGATCGACACAAACGTGCTTGCTATCCAGAGAGGAAGCTCAAGCCAGAACGGTTGCCGCAAATCCAAGACTGCGCCTACCGAGCGATCGAAACTGACATTGATTCTACTCGGTTGCACCTTGAATCTACGGACGCGATCGCAGTCAATTTGGTCAAACACCTTCCCCCAACAGTGAGTTTTTTACAAATTCCGGCCGGGATTTCTAGCAGAAACAGTCAGCAAGCACGAAGAGTGCACCGGCCAATTTTCCCCCGGGAAGAACGAGAGTCATGTCAGGTAACGTTAAGTTCTACGGAGCCATTTGAGCAAGATAGTTGCCCCGCAGCCCAACGAAAGTATTCAGCTTGATGTTTCTTACTCCCTGCTCCCACATTGTGAGAAAGGTTGGGGATGAGAACGATCGAGCTCAGGTCAAGCAAAGCATAACGCTGTTGCCTCCCCGTGCATCGTTTTCAGGCCAAATCTTGCAGCGAAAGCAAGAAATTACACCTGGCCCGTTAAGTAAATCTTAGGCCAAGCATCGAGAAGCAATAGGTATAGGATTTTATGACTAAAATACGGAGAGTCTAGATATTTGGATGCAATGCACTCGGGTTAGATGTGCCTTTATGGGTCTAAAGGTCAGTCACAGGCACATAGGGTCCGGCAGACTGCCTGAGTTGGGTAGATGGGGTCTCTCGGTTCCAGATGACATCGTTTGTGGATTGAAACCCTCCACCGTTACCTGAAAACGTGTGTCTCCAAACGTGACAGACTCTTTCCCTTAATTTGGCGTCTCTATCGATTCACTACCCACTTGCGAGGACCAACATATGGCCGATCGCCCTCTTGCATCCGATGCCAATAGCCACTCAACAGCAGACCTCAGTGAGCCAACTGCCAGTAAGTCAACAGACGATGGCCTGATTCGCGTGGTCATCGTAGACGATCAAAATTTTGTGCAGCAAATGCTGACAGCCTATTTAGAAGAAGCTGAAGATATTCAGGTGGTAGCAACAGCTAGCGATGGGCAATCGGCGATCGCCGAGATCAAAATCCATCAGCCGGATATTGCATTGGTCGATATTGAAATGCCGGGCATCGACGGACTGACCACTGCTCGTGCCATCAGCAAGCGGTTTCCCAATACCAAAGTGTTGGTCCTCAGCAGCCACGATGATTTTTCCTATCTCAATCGGGCGCTGCAAATTGGTGTCAAAGGCTATTTACTGAAGGCAACCCCCCCCGGCGAACTGATCGATGCCATTCATTCCGTTTGCAAAGGCTACTTTCAATTGGGACCGGGATTGCTGGAACAAGTCCTGCAAACCATTGCGACTCAGAACGTGAATGATGGCCAACCTCTTCCCCCCGAAGAAGCCGAGCGTTTGGATCGGTTGGAAGCCATGGTGCGTAAATTGTATGACCGCCAGAATGGACTGGTCACCCAAGTTAAAGCGCAGCAGGTGTCAATCGAGACCCAGGCAAAAGAATGGTCGCGAGATCGATACCTGCAGCTCGAACAGCAAGTGGTTGTGATGCGATCGCACGTTCAAAGTTTAGAGCGCACAACCCGCACATTGTGGATGGCATTGGTGGCGGTTGCGACAGTGGGCGCAGCCTTTTTGTTGCTGTTTGTGCTGTTTTCTAGGGGATAGACCAAGTATTTCGTTAGGACTATTCCATTGGGGGGCGATACAGCCACTATTGGTTAGATACAGTCGATGTTCTACTAGATCGATCTTGGACATACCTTGAGTATTCAGCACACCTACGGATCGGGGGCGTGACGGCGACGCCCCAACACCACAATCCATGACCCACACACCACGATGCAGGCAGCCAGCCAGCCCCATCGGCTAAGAGCTTCCACTTCTACCCAATTGGGCCATAGCCAAGCAGCAATATCGACAAATATCAAAGTCAAAATGGGAGTCAGGGCAATGATGGCACTGATGCGAGAAGCTTCCCAATGGTTGAGAGACTCAGCAAATGCCCCATACGCAACGATTGTGTTGGCGGCGCAAGCCAGAAGAGCCATCCACTGAACGGTCGTTTGTTCCAGCAGCGCAGCCGGTTGAGCCCCGAAGGAGTACATGACCGCACACCCTCCATAGATCGTCAGCATAATCTGGGGGGACGATAGCTTCAGCAACAGTTGTTTTTGTAGCAAGGCATAGACCGCCCACAAGACTGCGGCCAGAACCACGATCGCGCTACCCAACCAGTAGTTTTTGGGCTCGATGCTCGTAACACCAACGGTATCGATCAAGAACCAAGCCATCCCGGCCAACAGCACCCCCAATCCCGACCATTGTCTTAGGGTGTAGCGCTCTCCGTAGACCACCAGCCCCCCTAAGGCCAACAGTAACGGAGCTAGCTGAATCACCACTTCAGCAGTACCTGCGGAGGTCATGTCTAACCCCACCAGAAATGCTAAGTAATTGGCTCCTAAAAACACGGTGGCGATCGCGAGCTGAATTACCAACGATCGAGTCAGCTGTCTGCGTTGGGGCCATTCTCCGCGCAACCCCAACCCGATTCCCAGCACACTAAAGGCGACCACAAAACGGAACCAGGTAATCGTCACCGGATCGAGCACCTGCAGCGTAATGTCCAACATCAGCGGCAGCATCCCCCACAAGCAAGCCGTGAGAGCGGCCAACCCAAGTCCTAGTTGCCAACGACCGGAACTACGATGAAGTGCCATAGGAAAAAGTCCTGCACCAGTGGAGGCAACTCCCCCAGCATACTGGTGAGATTTATCAATGGTCTGGCGAAGCGGCACATCCCGTTGCTAGAGGATCGCATCGAATTTCGAGCAAAAAGCCATCCGGATCGTAGAAATAAATGCCCCGTCCTGTAGGGCGGGTTACCGGGCCACTCGCGATCGCGATTTCGTTCTCAGCCAGACTAGTCACGGCTGCATCAAATCGAGTTGGATCGATATCAAAGGCGAGATGGTTGGCACGGGTGAATTCTTGGGCGGGATCTGGGTTGGGTGGCGGTAGGTCGGGAGTGGCGAACAGATCGAGAATTGTGCCATCAGGCATGACAAAATTGCTAACTTTGCCATCGGCTACCAATTGTTTGAGGGTGCTGGGGACCTCCGCCCCCGTCAGTTCTTTGAGCCCCAACACATCTCGGTAGAAGTGACGCGATCGCTCTAGATCGGCCACGTTCAAAGCAATGTGATGGACGCCGCGTAGATGTCCAATAGGAATTGCGGGTTGAACGACAGACGATCGAGCGCTAGAGGTTGGGGATGAAGTCATAGCAGTGGAGGCCGAACGGTGCAAATCTTGGGCTTAACGTGCTCGGTATGCCTTGGGGGTTATGCCGGTCACTTGGCGAAATTGTTTGCTGAGGTGGCTGTGGCTGTTGAAGCCGCACTCTAAGGCAATATCGACAATGGGGCGATCGCTAGTCTTCAGCAAAGACTTGGCACGCTCTACCCGCTGCCGGATTAGATATTGATAGGGAGACGAGCCCATCGACTGTTTGAACAAACGGCTGAAGTGAAACTGACTCATATCCAACAATTGAGCCAGGGTTTCCAACCTCAACTCTTGCTCCAAATGAGCGTCAACAAAATCCAGAATTTGTTGCAATTGACGGGGAGGTAAGCCACCGTCGTATTCGGGAAGTTGCGGTGTCGTCGTTGCATGATGTCGAAGCAGATTGACCGCTAGAGCATTGGCTAAGGAATCGAGATAAAGTTGACTGCCCAAGGAAGTCTGTTGCGATTCAGCCAAGAGCATGTTAGCAATCGCTTCCATATGGGAATTGCGCACTCGAAAGTCAGGCTGTAGCTGCAGGCGATCGCCATCTCGTTCCAAAGTTTGTGTAGCAACCTGCCGTAAAAACCGAGTCGAAAGCTGAATTTGCAAGCATTGTTCGTCGCCTTCCCAGCGCACAAACAACGGCGTATTGGCGGGGGTAATCAACATATCTCCAGGACGATACAGCCCCGAAAATGTCTTGCCATCCTGAACCTGTACGTAATGCAGCGGACGCGGAGCCAGCGACACAAATAGCGTATGCCAATCCTCAACATGACAGTTCCCTTCGCCGGGGGGATTTTGGAGGTAGTCCACACACACGTTGTCCCATTGCTGGGCTGGGCCAACCTGAACGGGTTTATCATCACGATCCGCATGCGCTCCCTCAGATTGGGAAACATCAGATTGAGAGAACTCGGGGAGAGACACGATACAAGTCCAGTCGCCTTTGACCAATGATAGTCAAGGTTTCGAGTCTGCAGACCGGTTCTTCGCGAGCAACTGACCGCAAGATCGAACAAGTGGCACCAACATAGCGCCTATCATTCCTCCTTCAATGCATTGCACTCAGCCTGCAGATCAGCATTCGCGCTCCTCCGGATTGCGGCAGCAGCGCTAGCGGCAGGACTTTTACCTAGTCGCTGTGGGCAATATCCTGGCAGGTTAGCCAGCTCGACAAAGTAACGACACAGCTGCCACCAGCACGATCGCCAGCGGCAAATTATGCCGTTGGCAGCAAAAGCCAACCCCAAACCAAAGACAACCAACTCCGGCTTGCTTAGTCCTCGCCAGGCGCTTAGTCCTCGTCAGATAAGGTAGAGCGCTCCAGATCGACCATTTCTCGGTTGATCTGCTGCACGATGTCTAAGGTAGGGGCGTTGTCCATCGCTTGGGCCAAATACTCCTGTGCTTGCTCGCGATCTCCCTGCTGAATGTAGACAATGCCCAAATTTCGCTGGGCTTGCCAATAGTCAGGCTGTAGCTCGATCGCGGTCAAAAAACTCTCGCTGGCCGCGTCTAATTCGCCGAGTGCAAGCTGAGCTGCACCGCGATTGTTGTAGGCCAAAGGCAAGCTGTCATCGGCGGCGATTGCCGCTTCGCTAGCGGTCAAGGCTAATGCATTCTTTCCTTGGGTCAAATAAGTATCGGCCAAATTCGCTGAGGCAATCGCTACATCGCGATCGCTGTGGCTGACGGCCAACCCGTCAGGTTCCCCCCCCGCAGGATTATCTGCCGAGCCGCTAGGAGCCGATTGCTCTAACAGATCGAATAGATCGGGGACTTCCCCTAAAGGAGCGGGAGAGGCACTGGAAGAATCATCCACAGGGTCGCCTTCAACGTTGTAGGCCGAGCCGTCAATGGCATCCTGCAACGTACTCTCAGCCGCAGCATAGTCTCCACGACTGGCCTCAATCGCGCCTACATCACTGACCCAACTGGTGGGAATCGTCCCCCCTTGCTGTTGACTGAGTTGAAACGCTTTCAAGATAGAGTCTTCAGCCAGATCAAGCATGTCTTCCTGCTGAGCCAAACGTGCCAACACAACAAAATCTCGTGGCTGCGACCAGTTAACCGGCAATTTGCTAAGAATATCGATGGCATTATCGGTTGCCCCCAAGCGAGCTAACGCCAAACCGGTTTCGGAAATATATAGCCCAAAGGCAGGGTCAAGCAACGATGCCCGCCGGAAAGCCCGGATGGCGTCTCGACCATTCCCCGCTTGCCAAAAGGCAATCGCCGAGCGATAGGCGATGGGGGCCGAGGCATCCGTTCTCAGATAACGATCGTAGGCCAGAGCCGCATCTTCCCAAAGCCCCAATTGCTCGGAAGCCAGACCTGTGTAGAGTGCCAACGTGGGATTGGAGATTCCTTGTGCACGGGCTTGGCGAGTGATTTCTAGGGTTTCTTCCCACTCGCCTTCCACCAACAGCAGGACTGCCAGGTTACCGTAAGCTTCACCAAACAGTCGGTCGAGCTCAATGGCTTTGCGATAAGCCTCAATTGCCCCTTCGGTATCACCCGCTTGACGCAGAGTAACGCCTAAGTTGTTATACAGTCCGGCGCGATCGGGAGCAGTCTCGATCGCCTGCTGATAGAGGCGCGCGGCCTTGGCCCAATCCTCTTCAGCGACGGCCTCCAAGGCTTGTTGCTGAAGAGCAGAAAGAGACTGAGCGATCGCGGGGGGAGATAAGGCCAATGTGCCGCCAATGAACAGACCAGCAGCCAGAACCTTTAGGGGAGAATAGCGGTTCACAAGATCGCGGTTTCGAGATTGATAACTCATGTTAGTTGCCCTCCCCATTGTTAGGCGGAGCAGAATTGGGAGCCTCGGGAATGGGGGCCAGCAAATCGTCTGCACTGGTGGACGGTGGAACGTAACCCGGTGCTGCCTCCGGATCTGCGTCAGGGGCCAGCTCGTCCGGCGTATCCGGGGCAGGCGGTTGTTCGGGGGGGGGGGCTGGTGCAACGGCCGTCACTGTGACGGTAACGGTGGCCGTGTCGGTGCCATCGCTGCCATCAGACAGCGTGTAAGTAAAGGTTGCCTGACCGCTGAAATCCGGTCTTGGGGTAAAGGTAACGGTGTTGTCAGCATTGAGGATAACGCTACCGTTACTGGCCTCTTGCACCGAGGCAACAGCAAGGGCATCGCCATCGATATCGGAGTCGTTGGCCAACAAGTCAGCGGTGCTGAGAGTCAAGGACGTTCCTTGATCGATGGTGCCGGAATCAGGAGCACCAATCGGAGCATCATTCGTCGGGGTAACCTCAACCGTGACGCGAGCGATCGCCGTGCTGCCATTGCCGTCGTCGACGGTGTAGCTGAAGCTACCCAGGCCGTTGAAATCGGCGTTGGGGGTGAAGGCCACTGAGCCGTCATTATTTAATGTGGCATTACCGTTGGTGGGATCCTGGACAGACACAATGGTGAGCGGATCGCCATCGAGGTCGGAATCATTAGCCAGCAGATCTGCCGCGGCCAGCGTCAGAGGAGTGTCCTCCGCAGTCAAGCCGGTGTCGTCGTCACCGAGCGGAGGATCGTTAACGGGGGCCAGCTCGATATCTACTATTGCAGTATCAAAGCCACCATTTCCGTCAGCTACCGTGTAGGAGAAGCTGCCCTGACCGCTGACATCAGCGGTTGGGGTGAAGGCAATTGTTCCGTCGTCATTCAGAACCACTTCACCATTGGTAGCATCTTGCACCGAGGCAATGGTTAGGGTGTCGCCGTCCGGATCGGAGTCATTGGCGAGCAGATCGGTGGGGCCAAACGATAGTGGAGTGTCCTCTTGAGTACTACCCGTGTCGTCGAGCAGGATTGGGTTCGCGTTCGCAGGCGGTTCCGGTACGCTTGGAGCGGCTCCAACCACATCAGGCGCGTCTTCTTCTACAGGAATCTCTTCTGCAGGAGTCTCCTCAACAGCAACCTCCTCTTCTGGCATCTCCTCTGCGGTGACCTCGTCTTCAGCAGACTCATCGGCGATGGTGTCTTCCTCCACCGGCTCGTTTTCAGCCACCTCAAGTCCAGTAAGCTCGCTATCTGCTTCCGGCTCAGGCAACTCATTATCTGAGTCTTCAACTGGATCTGAGCCTGCGGCCGGTAACTCCTCAGCAGTGGAATCATCCGCATCACTCTCTGCTTGCTCGGGAGACAGCTCCGCCAAGCTGGCTTCGCGCTCTTGCACTTGAGGGGCTGTTGCTTCAGGGGGTTCTGGCTCGGGTTCTGGTAGCGGTTCGAGATCGGGGCCGCTCTCTACAGGAGGCTCGCTATCTTCCTCAGCATCCACTGCCAGCGGGTCAATCAAAGGAGCAATCGGCTCGATAACTGCCGATTCGTCATCCTCTTCCGTCTCTACTTCTTCAACATCGGACTCTTCAGTTCGTCCATCTTCAGCCAACTCATCAGCCTCGGCTTCCGGTTCCTCCGCGATCGCTTCGTTAGTGTCCAGCTCACTAGGTTCGTCGGGTTCGCTAGATTCGCCAAGTTCGCTAGGTTCGTCAAATTCGCTAGTTTCAACGTCGTCAACCTCAACCTCTTCGCTAGAAAGCGGATCGAGAGCGTCCTCGTCCTCTTCTACAGAGTCAAAAGCAGCTTCTGGCTCGGGATCGAGCTCTGGCTCGGGGTCAGGTTCTAGCTCGGAGTCAGGTTCTGGCTCCGGCTCGACATCTTGCGTAGGAGTAGACTCAGCGTCATCAGAAGAAGCCGCTGCTACGTCTTCCTCATTCGATGCCGTCGATTCGCCAACTTCGGCGGTGTCGCTTTCAAGTTCAGTGTCGCTCTCAGGAGCTGCTGCCACTGTCGCAGCTTCAGCCGCTTCAGCCTCCGCTTCGCGAGTTTGCCAGGGCACCCCATTTAGGATGCTGAATCGTGCCCCCAATCGGGTGTCCCCGTCGGGCAAAGCGGTCAGCCCTTGCACGCCATACTCACCTGCACTGTTGGAATAGAAAAAGTCCAGTGCATACGTGGAGTTACCGGAGGGAAATATCTGACGTACCCCCACCGTAAAGAGCTGTCGGTTGCCATCTAGATCGGCAAATTCATCGCTACTGCCGTCATCCAGCCAATTGTCTCCAAACGTGGGAGTCCACTGACCCCACAATTGCGTGCGATCGATGACAGACAAGTTGATCCCCGTAGAAATACCACCGATCGCATCGAATGCATTCCCCTGAATGGGAACCGCCCCCTTCGGAGCCACGGTCAGCAGCAGACGATCGTCAAACAGGGCAAATGCCGCCGGCACATCCGTGTAGAGAGCTACATCGGGATCGCCAAATAGATTTTGTACACCAAACGTGAATGAAGCCGAGATATCGTTATCTCCCAGATCCCGCAGCAGAGCATAACGGAGCAACAAGCCCGCTTCGCTACGGAACTGATCGGTGCCGTTGCTGCTGCCCAATGCAACCAGTTCTAGGTCATCTAGCAGACCGTAGCGAACCGTTCCAGCAACACGACCCGGAGAACCAAACACCGTTTCATAAAGGATGCTACCCATCGGCAAGGTTGCAGCAGGGAAACCGGTAGAAGCAGATAGGAAACGATAGGTAGCCGGGTAGCGGTTGCGGATCTCGATGGGATAGTCATTCCCAACATCCGGCAAGAACGAGAAGTCCAAAGCAATAGAAATATCGCCATCCGCTGCCGCCAATAGGCTGGCGGGGGAAGCAGTGTTGCTAAATCGGTTGGTCAGGTATAGATCCAGGCCGGTGCGACTGTTAGGAGTCCAGCGAAAACCGGCATCCCAAACGCCACGGGGGACAAATAGCGAGTCATCACCGTTATCCAGCGAGTTACTGCCCGCCACGATAAAGGTGTAGTTGGCGGCGAATTTGAAATACTGACTCAAGCTGCGATCGAACCCCAGACCAATACCGACGACAGTGCCGTAATAGTCCAGCGAATCGCCATTAAAGCCGTTGCGACCATCTAGGTCATTGGGGTCGCCAGTCACATCAATGTCTGACAGGCTACCTGGGAAGAAGCTAACTTGCGGGCTGATCGTAAACCGATTGACTTCCCCCAGCGTGATACTGACCGGCAAGGCCAAACCTGCAACCACAGAGGTGTCGTTAGCTTCTATGCGAGAGTCCGTGTTGGCAGGCGAAAACACAATGGAACGCTGCGGCCCAACCAACAATCCTAGGGTGGGAGCGAAACTAACCAGCTCGTCAGAAAACGCCTGCCACTTGATTTGGGTAGAGATGCTGTTAAAGGAGAAGCGGGCTTCGGAATTTCCACCCGTAACTCCGGCTATGGTTGCCCCTTCTTGCAGGGCTAAATCGAACGTAAACAGGAGGTCATCTCGAATACCGTAATCGACCCCGATCCGCATTTCGCAGGATACGTCGTCGTCGTCA
The DNA here is from genome assembly GCA_051439425.1 of Synechococcus sp. Lineage (GTDB taxonomy): Bacteria > Cyanobacteriota > Cyanobacteriia > Thermostichales > PCC-7336 > PCC-7336. Next base: position 2,511 of record JBFRWD010000156.1, on the reverse strand, counting down.
CAGTTGCTGCCTCCCGAGCCAATGGTGGTTCCGGCTCGCAACACGAGCTCCTGCTGACGAAGCGTGGAAGCCGTTTCGAAATTAAACAGGCGGTATTGAGGCCGCTCCAGCGGGGAGAAATCCGTTCGGAATGGCGCAAAGACGAAATTAGGCTCTTCTTGCGTCAGGAAGGGGACTCCTGGAAAAGGAGCCACACTATCGAGCTGAATAGGGGCAAAAATCTGGTCGGGATCGAGCTGACCGAAGAAGGGCTGAGGAGTGAGCAGTTCACCTTGCAAATCAGCAGCTGCGCCAGCAGAAGGCAAACTTTCAATCTCACTGCCCGGCAAGTCATCCACAGGCTCGCCAACAGGGGCCGGAGTGCGCGGAACCGGAGTGGTTTCAAGTGGAGGGGATGGTAAGGCAGCCGGATTCTGACTGGTCTGACTTGGACTGGGGGCAACAGGCGGCAGGGTATCGTCGGCTGGCTCTACCTGTACCGGCTCTAACAAATTGGTTTGGACTTGACCGGAATCAGCTCTGGTTTCGGCGATCTGAGCGATCGACTTCGGCTGATACCATTCCAGCTCTTGCGGGGCACCATGAGACAGCGCGTCAGCAAGAGTATTTCCCTCAATAGCAGCCTCAATCGCGGCAGCCCAGCTAGCCGCATCGCTACCATCTGAGAGGCTGTCGCTGAAGTACGACAGTGCCACAGCCGGAACTGAGTCCAGCGCCAGCAGTAACAAACTCCACGTTCCAACGCGGATTGACAATCGTTGCCATTCACCCATTTTTGTAGCGGCTTGGCCTCACAACAAAATTCCACCGTCCACGTACATAGACCACCAGCTAAACCGGCTTCCGAACGCCGAACATGCGAAGCTCCCTAAGAAACTTCGACCCAATCAAGCACTCTCGACCAACTCTCGTGCATTCAAACCAGGTCTCTTGAAGTGAGAGAGCTAGCAGGATGCACAACGAACTGGGACTGTCATATGTATTGAGATGGACTCACACCTAGCAATAACTTTAGTTGCAATGGTGAAGATAGGCAAAACATTCGTTTGTAACGAGTTCGACATCGCGATCGCAAAATTCCTGCTTTAAGTCTTGAAAAAAAGGGCGGTCGGACATCGAAAATAGCGTTAGCTGTCCACTATCTCGGAAAGGGGGCAATCGCTGGAGCACCCGCGATCGCAACATTTACGGAACAATCCCTGCAGTTGACTTAACTTGTTGAACTCAGGTGTTGGCGTAGCTTCCCTGCCTTCGATGCCACGCTGAGAGTCGATACGGGTTAGCAACTCACAGCCAAACAGCGCAGCCTCAGCCTACGGCTAAAGGACTGAGGAAAACAGCAGTTTATCGTGAGGTTGAGTAACTGAAGTAATGCTCTTAGTTGGATACCTTAGCTATGTATAAATAGCACTCTGTTTCAACAACGAGCTATTGCAATAAGGCAACAGTTCGTTGCCTTACCATCAATATTAATTAGCCAATCGTGTCTTCGCAGAAACGGGCAGCAGTTGATTCGACGGAAGAATGCAGCGCCTGTTTAGCCATCAGCAATGAAAAAACCATTTTGCAGGGCAAGTTTCTTGCTATCCAAGCGGCAAACTCTCCCATGCCTCCCAGTTCAAAACAAACACTCCTGAGTCGGCCTGAAGAATTTCTAGCAGGTGACTGCTGTACCTGTGCATTCTGGATGAATGCCGAATAGAATTGCCGGTAATTGTTATAGCCTGCATAGCTTTTTCCCAGTTGCATCCACTAGAATGCTCTGCTGGAGGCCACCCCGTTAACGGTGGTTCGCACAAGCATCCCAGACAATTTCTATCCGTGGACACCGACCGCGATAGCTAGAGTTCATCCCAAGATTTCCGAGAACCATTTCAGCCTTCATTCTCCCCATATCCCAAAGGTCCAATCACACTGGTTACTGAAACTTCTAGGCAATCAGTGATGCGGATGCAGGTTGCGTTGCTCGATATTTTCTCAAGGTTTTTAGATGAACAGCTATCGCTCCCTCCAGCTCAAGCTCAAAGAGTATCGTGAAGCCGGTTTCGCGGTTCCTGCGTTAAGTGCCAAGTATGCTAAATTGCTCAGCTCATACCAACGCATCCAGTCCATTTTGCAAGGGCAATCATGCGAGCTACCAGCATTCGCAGAAGTGGTTCCCCACTCCCAAAAACTGGATGCGATGCGCCACGCCTCTCCCAATCGCTCCAGTCAGCACATCCAGCGGCGAAACCAGGCGATTTACCAATGGCTATTAATAGGCATTAGCGTGCCTATTAGTTTAGTGATGTTTGTGATGCTATTCCCAGTCATGTGGTTTCAGGAGCTGCGGAGGCCAGAACGCTCTCATTAGGTACAAGAGACTATTGAGTGACTCGTACGCGCCTGGTTGACTGACAAAACATTCGTAGTCGCGATACAAAAAACAGACCGAGCACCACAGTCCTAGCCAACAGTTAAGCGAAGAACTCGCTCGGGACGAAGAATCTGGAATTCCAATTGAAAAGTTCG
>JBFRWD010000155.1:0-4359 GCA_051439425.1 Synechococcus sp. | reverse complement strand
AGCGCCTGTATTTCTGTCGATGCCGACCTTCGCAGCATTACCCCAGCCTGGATAAGCTATCTGCTGGAGCCTTTGTTGGTCCACGATTATGAATTTGGGCATGGTGCAAAATGGGCCAATTTTGGGTAACAAAACAGGCGAAAGCGAGCCACCTTGTGATGGCTGTAGAGAGCAATCGCAATCGGTCGCCAGACAGCGATATTAAGCTGACTTTCGTCTGAAACGCTCAAATCCCAACAGCTCTAACCAATGAGGATGCGGCTGTCCCGTCATCAGTTCCGCTGGACTTTTCCCCACTCTCTCAGGGCGCTCGCTACGTATAAATGTTCGGTGGTTGAGGAAAAACCGGAGTAGCTCGAGATAAGGAGCCCCCAACTGTCGACGTAGGAAGAAATAATTGCGTAGCCGGGAGTTGAGATTTTCCACCATCGAGCTGGCCCGTGGCGTCTGTGCCATCGCCTCCGTTACTGCTTCGAGGACTGGAAGAAAGCGACCCTTGAGCTGGTGATGAAGCTGATTCCAACGCTGCCAGTAGGTCGTGCTGGAATCGGGCTTGCGCTGCAGTAGGCAAACCTCTCGCACCCCAACCAAAGACACTGCAAACCGTTCGGCGATCTCCGCTAGCTTGTCGTCGAGCAGCCGAGCAAATGCCAACAACTGCTCTCTTTGGTTGTGCAATGCCCGTCGTAGAGGACCGATCCGGTGCGGGCACTGACATTCCCGTAGTTTGAGTTCGGCCACAATGAACGCCAACAGCTCCTGACGGACGCTATATTCCGGACCAGCCAGCTGCAAGATATCGTGACTGAGCCAGTCGAGCAAGATCTTCACGTCTGTAGCCAGATTGAGTGCCGCTTGCTCCTCCTGACGGGCTAGCGTCAATGGCTTCGACAATTTGTTGCCCTTCCCCCTCAGCTTGGCAGCCTCCATTTGCTGTTCCAGCTTTTCTCGGTGGGTGGTCGCCTTTTGGGCTTTTCGAGTTAGATATCTGGCTAAGTCCTTACCCTCTTTGATGGCGTGGAACGCATCACCATGGCAGGGGATCCCCGGCCAAGCGAGTTCCTGACCGGCCCGCAGTCCCGTGCCACCATCGGCAATGGTGAACTCGGGAGCCAGTCCCCGCTCGCTGGCCTCGAGCAGGTGCCATCCCCAGGTGTCTCCATCACGCTGCTCGGCAACCTCCAACAGGTAGCAATAAGTGGAGAAGGCACAGACCCCAGCCAAGACCGGTTGTCCCGATTGAAAGATTTCATCGTGCAAACCCACTCGAATTCCTGATAAGTCTTCGCTCTCATTGATGGTCTCGGCTCGCTCTGCGACCGATTGCACACGATTAGTGACGGTACTTGCGCTGATGGGCCAGTCAAACACATCCCTCAGTAACTCCACCACCCCTCGATACGAGGAGTGGCAGATGAGGATCAAACCGACAATCAACTGGTGCAGCCAAGCCTGTGTTACGGGCAAGTAGAACAAGACATCCGACTCTCGGTTGGGCAGCGCGAATGCTCGTTCGAGGGCTTCGGTTGCTTTCTCTTTTTGTTGATACAGGAACTTGCGACTAACCTCGTGCTTGTCGGCGATATGACTGACGGGCTCAGTTTTGGAGAGAATCTCCACGGCCAAACGCTGCCGGGTAGCAGGAGGCATACTGGCTGCAGCTGAAGGGGGTTGGTCAACCATGTGGATCTGTCAACAGACCCCGCGTGCAGAATCTTAAAGCTTAAGCATTTTATAGCTATCCTTAACATTACTCAGAGCAGTTCGACCGAGTAGTCTCCTCGACAATCAACTATCCGTAGTCGTCGTCGTAACGACGCCACAATTTCCTCATTCGTTATGAAGGTGCTGCGCCGCAATCATTCTATTACGTAGTTAGTAAACCACTCACCTACCCAACCCCGCGGTCACAGCGGAAGAATTTATCGATGAATACTCAATCGCATTATGCTCCTTTCTTTTCTGAGATTACACAAAACCTTGTCAAAAGCTATGAGGATTTTAAGATCTTAATATCCCATTCGGTAAGCCTCCCCATGCTGAAAAGCCGCCCGAATTCTACCAATCAATTTCCTTGCAACAGCTACGATAGCTCGCTTCTTACCAGTATGAGAATGAAGTCTTTCAAAAAATTCGGCTAAGGCCTTGTCTTTTCCAATTGCACGCCAAGCAATTTCTATTAATATTCCTCTTATTCTGCTATTGCCCTGCTTGGTAATATGCCCCCTTCGGATATTTTCACCAGTTGAATATTCACTTGGCGTTAGGCCTGTATAACTGAACAACTGACGCTCATTCTTAAACTGAGACATATCTCCTAGTTCATTAGAAAGAACCCGAGCTGATACCTGTCCGATTCCAGGGGCCGAGCGATAGGTACTCTCGTTGGGATCGCTTTTAGCCTGATGCTTCAGGACTTTGTCTAATTTAGCGATCTGTTGATCTAGACTCTTCCAGATATCCCAGTAGGCTTCAACTGCAATAGTCAGCTCTTGCGAAAGGGTTCGTCTGAGCAACTCCCTGACTAGCTTGTGACTCATCCTCCGTTTGTCGTCACTATCGATCAGTCCTAGTTGATGGAATTTCATTCTGATTTTATTTTCGACAGCAGTTCGATCCTCAACAAGCTGTTGTCTGGTTCGGCTGAGCATGCGGTGCAGTTCTTCTTCTTCAGTCGGGACTCGAACTCCCTGCAAACGCCCTGCTTCCAATAGGGAGGATAGTTTATTGGCATCACGTTTATCAGTCTTCACGCGATCATTAACAGCTACTTCAATTGAAGGGACATGAACGACAATACTATCGATTCCATATTTCACCAGTTCTCGGTGTAGAACAAATGCAGAGAACCCAGCTTCATAGGCAGTATGGATTCTTGCTCCTTCAAAGTATTTGAGAAGCTGCTCTGCAAGTCCTTGTGGTGAGGCTGCTGTTGTCCACTTCTTGACAACCTCACTGTCAGCTCTGGAAACAACTGAATAGGTTTTCTTGTGAACATCAATTCCCACGAAAATATCTTTCCCAGTATAGGAGATGTGTTTGATAGATTTCTTCATTGGGTACCCCGCTCTCCGCAGAGACTAAATACTTTTTCAAGTAGAGTTCATATGCCCTCAATACACCCAAATCCATCATAGAAACATTCGTTGCGATCGGACTGGGAGACACCAACTGCCAAGTATCTCCACTTACGTTCCACCGATCTCCAACCCTACGGAAAGATTGCTGATTTTCTCCGGAAACGCCTCTCGGACTGTAACCTCAAGTTGAACCAGCCCCAAATGTGCGCTCCACCACCCAGCGCTTGGGCAAAACCTCAAACCCTGTCTGGTCTTCCGGTTTTTTCACCACCTCAATAACCCAGCCAAACTCCTGACGCACCCACTCCAAGAACTGTTTGCCGCCAAAGGTGCTATCAGTCCAGATGAGCTGTAAACAAGACCAAAGTGAAGCCCAGAACCAGCCCAACAGCTTTAGGCCAGCGTGATCGGAACGACCCGCACTATGAGCGCAGGCACCTAATAACAGACCCATGGTGTCAACTAGAACGGTTCGCTTGCGTCCTTTGACTCCCTTACCTCCATCAGAGCCAGTCTCTTGGGCTGCCGAAGCTGTCTTGACCGATTGGCTATCAATGATCCCAGCGCTCGGTTGCTCCTGACGACCAGCTTGGGTACGCACTGCAGTCCTCAGAGCATCATGCATTCGTTGCCAGCTACCATCCGCTTGCCATCGTTGGAAGTAGTAATACACCGTTTGCCATTTCGGGAAGTCATGCGGCAGCAAACGCCAAGCACAACCAGCCCGGAGCAAATATACAATGCCGTTGAATACCTCTCGCATATTCACTGTGCGGGGTCTGCCTCCCGGTTTGGCAGGAGGAATAAAGGGGTCGATAAGATGCCAATGGGCATCGCTCAAATCTGTATCGTAGGATTGACGAGGCATTTGGGGGCTCCATGCTACCCCTCGATCCTGTCAGGCACCTTTTCACACACTCTCTTAGGGAAGAGCCCAGAAGATATACACAGCAAAGGCTATAGCGATACTCTAAATATATTACGCTTCCGTTGCAGTTTGGAACTGAGTTCTGGCACTTTCGCATCCCTCAAGCTAGCGCTCATGATGTGAGCGGAACTTGATTGCTTTTTGGATAGAGCCAGCTTCGGAGTAGACGGGTTGCGGTTGGCATAACGGGGTAGGTCAGTAACGATGACAGCGTCATCACATTCATCAAGAGGCCTAACTTACTCGGTAAATGCTGCGTGACTGGTGCCAAAGCCCAACCCAAAAAGATGACTAAAGGATAAACACACATGACACCGACCGCCACCCTTTTCCAATAAGGAGGTTGGGGTA
>JBFRWD010000154.1:0-20332 GCA_051439425.1 Synechococcus sp. | reverse complement strand
AGCTGAGGGCCTCGACGTAACCATCGACGTACCTGAAGATGAGTACATTCTCGATGTAGCTGAAGAGCAAGGTATCGATCTTCCTTTCTCCTGCCGTGCTGGTGCTTGCTCCACCTGCGCTGGCAAGGTAACTTCCGGCTCCATCGACCAAAGCGATCAGTCCTTCTTGGATGACGACCAAATCGAAGCTGGTTTCGTACTCACCTGCGTTGCTTACCCCACTTCCGATTGCACCATCGAAACCCACAAGGAAGAGGATCTGTACTAATCCGACTCCAATTGCGGGTTTGTCCTCCTCATATATTCAACATTCCCTCGTGCTGTTGCCGGGGGAATGTTTGTAGGTATTGGCCACAAATAGCAGAGGTATGGCGCTCCACAAACCGTGAGGCAGACTTAACACACCGATAGCTATCCACCGATAAGGTTTGGAGTTTGAAGACAGCTTAAATTCTTGTTCTGATATACACAGAAGAATTCTCGCGGGATTCTTCATAGCAGATTGTCGATTGCCCTGTCGATCTGCTGTTAAGACTGGCTAGTCTGAGTTCTGGCACCCTTATCCCTAGACTTTCTCTAGTGGAGGAAAAGGAGGAAAGGGCTTCATCACTGACATTACTATGGGTGGTGATTATGGGTGATCTTCTCTGACTGACTTGCAGACTGCCGGGTGAACAATTACCAAGGGCACCATCAGGGGCAAACGCCTTCTGTCTTGTGACATGTTAATCAGGCCTAATTTTCTGTCAACTCAGAAATGATAGTTACCTGCTCTTCCTAAGACTTGTCGAAACGAATTTGTGATTCTAGGAAACTCTTCGTAGCAAGCCTGACAAATTACAAGGGGGAGGTTCGACGAATAATCTGAATCATGCGAATCCGTTTCTTTAGAATGCAGATCTTGCATTGCTATGCCAGTCTCTAGGCTTGGGCAGGTTTGTGCTGGGAGGCTTGGAGGCTCTTAGGTTGGGAGATAGTCGGTTCCAACCCTATTGAGATCCAGTGGATTGTTGCGTTAAGCTGGTCTTCCGACAATCTTAATGTTGTCGGCGACAGAATACTCTCAGCTAGCTCTCGGAGACTAGCTGGTGGGTTGAAATTCAGGTGTCGTTCCTGCTCGACTCAAAGCATTCTTGAGAAACAGGTTGGTCGGCACGAAGGAGTAGCTCGTGCAGCTGTGTGCTTGGCGGGGTGGCGGTGAATCACCCCGTTTTTGGTAATCCGCACGCCTACCATCAATTTGTTTTGCAACGTTCTAATTAAACACTCACGATATGAACGCATCCCCACTGCGCTGGCTTACTGAAGAACGAGACGCTTGCGGTGTTGGTTTTCTGGCGGATCGAATAGGAAGAGCCACCCATAAGCTAGTGCAGCAAACCCTGACAGCGCTAGAGTGCATGGAGCACCGAGGGGGATGCGGGAGTGATGGCGATAGTGGCGATGGTGCGGGAATCATGACCGCCATCCCATGGGATTTATTTCAGGAATGGGCGGCTATTTCTCAGATTGACCTTCCGGCCACTGAACGACTGGCGGTTGGCATGCTGTTCTTGCCTCAGGACAACGCCCGTCGCCAAGCGGTCCAGTCAGCGGTTGAGGCATTCATTGCCACCACAGATTTCTCGTTGGTGGGATGGCGTACCGTTCCCATCAAGCCTGAGGTGTTGGGGGTAGTGGCGCGTGGGAATCTGCCATTTATCTGTCAAGTCATTCTCGCCCATCCCACGCTGATGGGAACTGACTTAGAGCACGAGCTGTACGCTCTTCGCCGCCGCTTAGGCAAACACGTGACCCAAGCTTGTGGTGCTGGGGCCTTTTATGCAGCGTCGTTCTCCTGTCGCACGCTGGTCTATAAGGGCATGGTGCGTTCCTCCGTGTTAGGTGCGTTCTACCTAGACTTGCAGAATCCCCTGTTCATCAGCTCGTTCGCTACCTATCATCGTCGTTTCAGTACAAATACATATCCCCGGTGGCCTCTTGCGCAACCGATGCGCTACTTAGCCCACAACGGTGAAATTAATACTTACTTGGGAAATGCAAATTGGTTGGCCGCTCGAGAGAGTACATTAACAGCTCCCAAGTTGGATGCGATCGCTGCCGACATTAAGCCTATCGTTAACTCCGATGAGGCGAGTGACTCAGCTGCGTTGGATAACGCTCTCGAACTGATGGTTCAGGCTGGTTATGACCCAGCCGAAGCTCTCTCGATCTTAGTTCCGGAAGCTTACCGCAATCAACCCGAACTGGAGTCTTATCCTGAAGTTACTGACTTCTATGAGTTTTTCAGCGGTTTGCAAGAACCCTGGGATGGCCCAGCTTTGATCGTGTTCAGTGATGGCAGCTTGGTAGGGGCGGCACTCGACCGCAATGGCTTACGGCCAGCTCGCTACGCCATTACACACGATGGCTTCATTCTGGTTGGCTCTGAGGCTGGAGTTGTCGATATTGCTGAAGAGCGCATTGTTGAGAAAGGGCGTCTCGGCCCCGGTCAGATGCTTGCAGTGAACATTCATGACGGTACTGTTCTCAAGAACTGGGATATCAAGCAAAAAATTGCGGCCAAGCGCCCTTACGGTGCGTGGCTATCCGAACATCGTGTCGACCTAAAAACAGACAGTTTTTCTACCCAGGCCGAGCTATCTGAATCTCGTTTGGTCCAAATGCAGACGGCGTTCGGGTTCTCTCTCGAAGACGTGGAAATGATCGTCGAATCGATGGCAGAGAAGGGTAAAGAGCCCACCTTCTGCATGGGTGACGATACCCCTTTAGCAGTACTTTCTAGTAAGCCTCACCCTCTGTACGACTACTTCAAGCAGCGGTTCGCTCAGGTCACTAATCCTGCCATCGATCCACTGCGTGAAAGCTTAGTGATGTCTTTGGATACCTACGTTGGTAAGAAAGGTAATTTACTCGACCCTAAACCGGAAGATGCTCGGTTGCTTCACCTCAAGAGTCCAGTTCTGAACGAGTCGGAGCTTGCTCAACTATCCTCCGGAGGCTTCAAGACAACGACCCTGCCGATCTTGTTTGCTATCGCCGATGGGCCGGGGGGATTGGAAAAGGCTGTTCGTGAGTTGTGCGTCCAAGCAGCAGCTGCTGTGCGGGATGGCACTGAAGCGCTCGTATTGAGCGATCGCGGCCTGGATTCCGAGCATGCTTTTATTCCACCGCTATTAGCTGCCGGTGCCATCCACCACCATTTGATTCGAGAAGGGGTGCGCCTGCAGGCATCCATTGTGGTTGAGTCCGCCCAATGCTGGAGTACCCACCACTTTGCTTGCCTGATTGGCTACGGTGTCAGTGCTGTTTGTCCGTATCTGGCGTTCGAAACCGTTCGTCAGTGGTGGAGCAAGCCTAAGACTCAAAAGATGATGGCGGATGGCAAGCTAGAAGCTCAGACTGTTGAAGAGGTGCAACTGAAGTATCGCGCGGCGGTAGAGCTGGGGCTGCTGAAGATCCTCTCCAAGATGGGTATTTCGCTACTCTCCAGCTACCAAGGGGCACAGATTTTCGAGGCGATCGGCCTCAGCTCTGAGTTGGTGGATTTGGCCTTCTGCGGCACTGTGTCTCGAGTTGGTGGTTTGACTCTTGCTGACTTGGCTCAAGAGGTCATCGACTTCCACGGGAGGGCATTCCCCGAACTCCAGGGCACAAAACTAGAAAACTACGGCTTTATCCAGGCCCGCCGTACAGGAGAGCACCACATCAACAGTCCGATGATGGCTAAGCAGTTGCACAAGGCGCTGGAATCGGACAATCCCGACTTGTACGAGGTTTATCGCGACAGTATTGCTAGCCGCCCCCCCACCACACTGCGAGACTTATTGGAATTTAAGAGCGATCGCCAGCCCATTCCCCTAGACGAGGTGGAACCTGCTGAAGAGATCTTTCGCCGCTTTGCCACAGGAGGCATGTCTCTGGGGGCCCTTAGCCGCGAAGCTCACGAGACTTTGGCGATCGGAATGAATCGGATTGGCGGTAAGTCTAACTCCGGCGAAGGGGGGGAAGATCCCACGCGATTTATCCAAATCCACGATGTGACTGCTGACGGCAAGTCCGCTCTGTTCCCCCACCTCAAAGGATTGAAGTCTGGCGACAGCGTTAGTTCTGCCATCAAGCAGGTGGCTTCCGGGCGGTTTGGTGTCACCCCTGAATATTTGCTGAACGCTAAGCAGATTGAAATCAAGGTGGCGCAGGGGGCCAAGCCTGGAGAGGGCGGTCAGTTGCCCGGGCACAAAGTCAGCACCTACATTGCCAGTCTGCGTCGCTCTAAACCCGGTGTATCCCTAATTTCTCCCCCTCCCCACCATGACATTTACTCGATTGAGGATCTGGCTCAGCTGATCTTCGATCTGCATCAGATTAATCCTGAAGCGAAAGTGTCGGTGAAGTTAGTCGCGGAGATCGGTATCGGCACAATTGCGGCTGGTGTTGCCAAAGCCAACGCCGACATTATTCAAATTTCCGGTCACGATGGTGGTACTGGGGCGTCTCCCCTCAGCTCGATTAAGCATGCCGGTAGTCCTTGGGAATTGGGATTAACGGAAGTTCATCGAGCGTTGATGGAGAACGGGTTGCGCGATCGCTCTATCTTGCGTGTAGACGGAGGTATCCGCACTGGCTGGGAAGTCGTGATGGCGGCCATGATGGGAGCTGAGGAATTCGGCTTCGGTACGGTGGCCATGATTGCCGTCGGATGCATCATGGCGCGAGTCTGCCACACGAATCAGTGCCCTGTAGGTGTTGCTACTCAGCAAGAGCGGCTGCGGGAGCGTTTCTCAGGAGTTCCTGAAGATGTTGTCACCTTCTTCTCCTTTGTTTCCGATGAAGTCCGCCAAATCTTGGCCAAGCTGGGCTATCGCTCGATCGACGAGATTGTGGGACGTTCTGACTTGTTGGTGGCTCGCGCTGACGTGCAGCTTTCGAAAGTGCACAAACTCGATCTCAGTTGCCTGCTCGATCTGCCCGATACTCGTGACGATCGCAGCTGGTTGGAGCACGAAGACGTCCACAGCAACGGTGCCGTTCTGGATAACGACCTGCTGCACAATCCCGAGTTAGAAGCGGCGATCGCACAAGTGGGCCAGGTACGCGTTCATTCCGATATCTGCAACACCGATCGTACGGTCGGCGCCCGTATTGCTGGCCGCGTAGCTAAGAAGTATGGCAATAGCGGATTCGCCGAGAAGGGTGGCCAGATTAATTTAGACTTTACCGGTAGTGCCGGACAAAGCTTCGGTGCTTATACGCTGCCCGGCATGACGTTAACGCTAGTGGGCGAAGCCAATGACTACGTCGGTAAAGGGATGAACGGTGGCGAGATTGTCATCAAGCCCCCTGTATCGGCCCATCGTGCCCCACACGAGAATGTCATCTTGGGTAATACCTGTCTGTATGGAGCCACTGGTGGCACCCTCTACGCTAGCGGTGTGGCTGGCGAACGATTTGCCGTGCGTAACTCCCTCGGTCAGGCGGTGATTGAGGGGGCTGGCGATCACTGCTGCGAATACATGACCGGTGGCCGCATCGTTGTCCTGGGTAAAGTGGGCCGCAATGTTGGAGCCGGTATGACGGGCGGCATGGCTTACCTATTGGATGAAGCCGGTAACTTGCCCTCGAAAGTGAATGGCGAGATTGTGCGCATTCAGAGGATTCAAACGACTGCTGCGCAAGAGGAATTGCGAGGGTTTATTCAACGCCATAGCGATCGCACCGGTAGTCCGAAAGCAGCCTTGATACTGGAACGTTGGGATGAGTACTTGCCTAAGTTCTGGCAAGTTGTCCCACCGTCTGAGGACAATACCGAACTCACCCACAGTCAACCGGCTGTAAGCGAGGAACCTGCTGTCGCGAAGTAGCCAGTTGTACGAGAAACAACTGAATTAGCCAGCGTAATTATATGGCCAGCGGGGTAACTCCTCGCTGGCCTTTTATCGGTATCGAATTCTCTGTGTCAGTTCTACTTCCTGAGTTTGGGAGGCTGTTTGTCTCCAGCCTCAAATTTTTCGTAAGCGGCCACAATTCGACGCACCAGCGGATGGCGAACGACATCCTGCTGTTTAAACCGGCAGGTGGCGATTCCTTCGACCCCTTCCAAAATCCTAGCTGCCATTGTCAAACCAGATGTTTGGTGGGCTAACAAGTCAGTCTGACTCAGATCGCCCGTCACCACCATGCGGGACTGAAATCCAATCCGCGTCAGTACCATCTTCATTTGCTCGGGAGTGGTGTTTTGAGCTTCGTCCAAGATGACAAAGGCATTGCTGAGGGTTCTCCCACGCATATAGGCCAGCGGCGCAATCTCAATCACCCCCTGTTCCATCAACTGGGAGACTTTTTCCGCATCGATGAATTCGTACAGTGCGTCGTACAGCGGCCTCAGATACGGATCGATCTTTGCTTGTAAATCGCCGGGTAGGAAACCCAACCGTTCTCCAGCTTCGATCGCCGGTCGGGTGAGAATCAGGCGATCGTATTTGCGGTCTTTCAACGCCTGTATAGCCACTACCGCCGCCAAATAGGTCTTGCCCGTTCCTGCTGGGCCTAGTCCAAAGGTCAGGTCGTGAGTCTCTATCGCTGTAATGTATTGCTGCTGGCGAGGGGTTTTAGGGCGAATCGATTCCCCTTTGCGATTGACGGCCAACACCTGATTCTGAGAGGTGCGATAGCGCTCCTCTTGGTGCGTATTCAGCGCTCCCAACGCCGTTTCGACATCGACCTCGGTGACTGCACTACCTTGTTGCCAGAGGGGGGACAGTAGCTCAACCAACGCTTTAACCCGCTGACGTTGAGACTCCGTCCCTGTTGTCCACAATTCATCGCCGCGCACGGCTACTTGAGCCCCCGTCAGACGGCATACCAACTTAAGATTGGTCTCTTGTGGGCCGGCTAGATTGAGGGCATTGGAATTGGAATGGAGGGCGATCGCCTCAGAACCGAGCATGGGGAGTCACCGCCAGGACTGACGGTAGGTGAAAGGTTGCATTTATTAAACAGTTTCTCAGAGGGATATCGCTCCCCGTCAAATATTGCCACGTGTTGTAAGGCAAAACCGGTTAAGCAGGCTTACGGGCAATGGTGTAGTGACTCATAAGATGCACCTCAGTCTCTACCACCTCGCACCCTTCTGATTCTAGGCGTTTGCCCAAATCATCCCGAATGTAATCGCGATAGTAAGGTTCGTGGAGCGCGGTATCGAAGGTATCCATCAACTCGCTTAACTCTGCCGAGTCATTCATCTGGATAGAGTCGCAAATCACAATTAATCCGCCGGGTTTTAGCACTCTAGCGGCTTCGTTAATGACGTTTTGGCGAGCTTCACCCGGCAACTCGTGGAATAGGAAGACGCTGGTGACGATGTCGAAAGCTTTATCTGCATAGGGAAGTTCTTCAGCATTTGCCTGCAAGAGTTGAGGCAACTCCCCAGATAACTCGCTCAATAATTGATTGGCTTTACGCAAATAAGCCGGGGACAGATCGGTTCCGAAGAGTTTAGAGTCAGGAAATGCGCCCCTTAACATCCGCAGCGTTCTGCCGGTGCCGCAAGCTATATCTAGTATGCGAGTGGATTTATCGGGATGACCGAAGGTGTCGATGATGGGACGAATCACCCGGCGTCGCATAATGTCAGCACTACCCCCGAACAATAATTCCACCTGCAAATCGTAGAGTTCAGCCGAGCGATCGCTCAGGTACCCGTCAGTCTGGTGGTGAAAATTTTGCAGGTAGTACTTAGGATAGTTGTCAGTGTCAATCGTCGGATTGAACTCCTGATATCTCTTGCGTTTTACTCGATTCAACATTCCGGGTAGGTCAAACCACACTTGCGGATAAAACCGGAAAAAATCCTGCCAAGGGTTGTCGAACAGCAAAGCTTTAGGATACAGGCCATTCTCTGCGTCCTGCCAATCGACCTCCAAAATACGCTCGAATCTCTGCCTGACAATATTGAGCGTTTGCGGGCTGGCCATTTGGGATGATGCCGACGAGGAGCTCAAGTCAGGAAACTTCCCCTCAAAAAGCTGCTGAATAGCTGTTGAGGTATCAGTTATCGCCAGCCCTGCACGGGTGGATGCGATTTTGTGGAACACTCCAAAAAAGTTTTTGCTCCACTGAAGAGCCTGATATGCATTCTTTTCTAAGGAGTTAGAAGCGAGGGCGGAAAAGTTCGGAACAACCTGCATCTGCGAATCTGTAACTCAACTTAATATTTGTTCAATATGACTGAATGATAACCCAGACAATCAAAATCAACTGCCCATGAAGGCCGATCTCGCAAAGTGAGGGTTGTGTTTAATAAATGACTGGTTTGCCCCACCCCTCTTGTTTGAAAGCAATCCTAGCCGTTACTCGCTCCCAATTAGCGATGCGTCAAACTTGAGTTCATTGTTCTACCCCGACCGAAGGCTCACGTTAATATGAGTTCGGTCAAGTGGGAGGCGAATATGGCGTGGACTCGATTGTGCACAAAGGCCAACCGTTGGGAGGCAGAGCTCTTAGCGCAGCTACTGTCGGGGTATGACATTCCCACCCGCTTGATAGATTTGGGGTCGACAGTTTATTTCGGCTCGGGCGCGACAACGGCTATTTTGGTTGAGAAACGAAATGCGTATGTCGCAACCCAGTTAATCAAGGAGGAACAATCTCCCATCAACTAGGAACGTTGAATAGCAATTGACCTATACGGCCTTGATGATAGATGGTCCCAACATTAGGAAAGATGGTCTCAACATTAGGACAACGATGGTGGCAACATCGGGTGACTCTCCCCGAGACTCTCTCAACCCAGTTTCAGGGACGGCTTACAGTTTTCCCGCTCTGGCAGCTATTACCCATCCCTATTGAAGCTTGGCAACGACCGAAGCTTCCTCATTGATGTGACCTTGGCTTGGCTACACACGTGCGATGTAGGTAAAAGTGCAGGATAGTAGCTCGGCGTCAAGATTGCTCTAGCATAGTAAGGAAGGACCGACAGGCGGCGGAATACATGTCTCTGTTTGACTGGTTTGCAGACCGACGTAAAGACACTCCCATCAGCAAAGAACGCCAAGAGCGGGAGATTGCTGATGACTTGTGGCAAAAGTGTCCGTCTTGCGATGCACTGACCTACAGCAAAGACTTAAAAACGAACTTCCTGGTGTGCCCCGATTGCGGGCACCATTACCGCGCAACGTCTGAAGAGCGATTGGAGCAGTTGATCGATCTGGATACCTGGACTTCGCTGGATAACAACCTGGTGTCTGGCGACCCTTTAGAGTTTGTCGATCGCCAGTCCTATCGCGATCGCGTTCGGGCGACCCAAGATAAAACTCACCTGTCAGATGCGATCGTCACGGGCATCGGTCAACTGCGCGGCGATTCCATTCACCAGCCGATCCCGGTTGCACTAGGCATTATGGATTTCCGGTTTATGGGGGGCAGCATGGGCTCGGTGGTGGGAGAAAAGCTCACACGCCTGATCGAACGAGCGACTGCCGAACATCTCCCTCTCATTGTCTGCTGTGCGTCTGGCGGAGCCCGCATGCACGAAGGTATCTTTAGCCTGATGCAGATGGCAAAGACGTCTGCTGCTTTGGAGCGCCATCGAGCAGCCGGTCAACTCTTTATCTCCGTGTTAACCCACCCCACATTTGGAGGGGTAACGGCCAGTTATGCCATGTTGGGTGACATTATTCTGGCTGAGCCCGGTGCGTTAATTGGATTTGCGGGTGGACGGGTTATCGAGCAGACCATTCGACAGAAACTACCTGAAGGCTTCCAAACTGCAGAATATTTGATGGAACATGGGCTGATTGATGCGATCGTTCGACGTCCGAAGCTTACCCGTCGTTTGAACCAGCTGATTAGCCTGCATCAACCCATCGTGAATGGAGCGTCCAACGGTAAGCTCACCACCCCGGGAAGCGCCTACTCCGAGTCTTTTCCCCCATCATCCCTCAATTAGGATCGGGCCTTTACAGGCAGAGGGTTGCCAGTCCACCCTCCGAAAGCCGAGTCCTTCGTGGGTCTTCATTCAACCATGGTGGCCACAATGGTGAGGTCATGGTTTTCAAAGTCAGGTCGACAGAACCACTTGAGCAGGATAATTGACTTCATCGCTTAACAAAACCTTCATCGCTTAACAAAACTATTAGGGGCGTAGTCTCTTGCTCCCCTCTCCCAAATTGGGACAAGGGTTGGGGATGGGGGCCAGTTTTTTCAGAAAAGCTATATTAAACGAACAAGAGCGCTGTAACAGCGCTCCGTGCATTGAATCGAGAATCCACTCAAAGGGTATTCGAAAGCTTTGCCCTAGTTCTTCTTCGGATCGACTGCATCTTTAAACGATTTACCAGCAGAAAATGCAGGGACAGTGGTAGCTGGAATGACCATCTTTTGGTTGGTCTTTGGATTGCGACCTTCGCGCTCTTTACGATGACGGGGCTCAAACGAGCCAAACCCCACCAAGGTGACCTTTTCTTTACTTGCAACTGTTTGCACGATCACGTCGATCGCAGCAGAGACTACTGCATCTGCCTCTTTCTTCGTAACGCCAGCTTTATCGGCTACCGCATCGACTAATTCACCTTTATTCATCCCTAACTCCAAATTTACAACCAGCAGTTTTAGTTATGGGAACCAAAAAAGACTAGCTTGATTTTACAGCTCTCACTTGGGGTTTAAGGGGGATTCCTTGTATTTTTCTTCAGATTTGCCGACCCATAAATCCTAAGATGTGCGGAGAATCATGACTGTTGTTGATGCATAAAATGATTGCCCGTTGCTCAGTATGGGGGTCG
Organism: Synechococcus sp.; assembly: GCA_051439425.1. GTDB lineage: Bacteria > Cyanobacteriota > Cyanobacteriia > Thermostichales > PCC-7336 > PCC-7336. The sequence continues at coordinate 9,551 of JBFRWD010000154.1, read as the reverse complement.
ACTCGCGCTATCTTCTCGCTGGCATCGCTTGTCAGCTCGCCTCATCATTAGCCCCGCCAGTGCGTACTACGGTATCTAGCTGGTGCCGAAAATAGGCGTCTAACACTTTGTGGGCGATCGGGCCTGCTTGGCTGCTACCACCACCGCCGCTGTTTTCTAAAAAAGCAACCACAACAATTTCTGGATTGTCATACGGGCCGTAGGCGGTAAACCAAGCGTGGGAATCACGAGGCGGATCTTCCGCTGTTCCCGACTTGCCTGCAATGCCGGGAAGATCGACCGCAAGGGCCAAACCACGACCCGTTCCCCCCGTAATCACTTCCCGCAGCCCTGTTTGCAATACCGCTAACGTTTCTGGAGACAGTCCTAGGGACTCCCGTTGAGGTTGTTCTTGAGGATTGGCGAGTAAGTGAGGGGTAACGCGCCAGCCCCCATTCGCTACGACTGCCGTCATCACAGCCACCTGCAGAGGGGTGCCGATGGTGAACCCCTGACCGATGGACATATTAACGGTATCGCCGGCGTACCAAACTTCCCCCAAATTGTCCTGCTTCCACTCGCTATCCGGAACTATGCCCGCAGCCTCGCCCACTAGCGGAATCCCGGTGGGAGAACCAAATCCATACTGCCGTGCCCAATACTGGAGGGGCTCGGCCCCCATGCGCAGCGCTGTCTGATAAAAAAACGTATCGCTGCTGTAGGCAAGTGCTTGTGGAAAGCCCAGAACGCCGAACCCAGCTCGGTTCCAATCCCAAAACTGCCAGCCCCCCACCACAATGTACGGTCCTGTCTGCAAGGTGGACGACGGGGAAAAGCTGCCCGATTCTAGCGCGGCGGTGGCGGTGACAACTTTGAAGGTGCTGGCAGGGGGATACGCCCGCATTGAGCGATTGAGGAATGGAAACTGCTGGTTTTGTAAGTCATCCCACTGCTCTTGCGCAACCGCCCTGGAAAACATGTTGGGGTCGAAGGTGGGGTAGCTAGCCATCACTAAAACGGCTCCGTCTCTGGGGTCGAGGGCGACTACCGCTCCTTTTCGGTCTCCCAACGCGTCCTCGGCGACCTGTTGTAGATTGAGATCCAAACTAAGCTGGACCGGATTACCCGTTCGTGCAGGCTGCTCTCCCAAAATCTCGAGTACGTGTCCGGCAGCATCGACCATAACCCGCTGCCCCCCCCATTGCCCCCTCAACGCGGTTTCATAAGTACGCTCCACACCTACTTGACCGACCACATCTCCCAATCGATAGTCGGCACTTCTGGGGGCGGCTTCCAACGCTTCTGGAGAAATTTCGCCGGTATACCCGAGGAGATGGGCTGCCAAGGTCTCGTTGGGATAGTAACGAATGGCTTCGGGCCGGACGATGGTGCCGGGGACTTCAGCAATGTGTTCTTGCAGCCGCGTTACTTGTGAGGGACTGGCATTGCGCAGAATTCGGACGGGGAGAGGCGAACTGTACCCAGCTTGGTTGAGTCGTTCGGTGATATTGCTGGCTGGAATGTCGAGATGTGTGGCCAATCGTTCGATGACAGGTTGCCAATCTTGTTGAGGCTGGGCCAGAGGCCACACAAAAACGCTGTGGGCTAACTGGCTACCGGCCAGCATCGAACCATGGCGATCGAGAATCTGACCGCGTTCTGGAGGCTTGGGGATGAGTCGAATGCGATTGTTCTCGGCTAGCTCTCGATTGAGATCTTGCTGAACGATTTGCAGGTAAGCCAGTCTGGGGCCGATCGCCCCAAATAGCAAGCCGGTGCTCACCGCCATCAGAAACAGACCGCGCAGTCCCTTCCCAGCAGAGCGGGGTTCAGGCTCGCGCGCGGAAGCGCCAATGGATGGACGGGGTGATTGCGAGGACATGTCAAACCCGAAGGAGGGGATGTTATGGCAATACAGTCAGATCGAAGTAACGAACTCGTCCTTGCGAAGGGAAGCTGCCGCAACGATAAGGCAATCCCACTGAAGACGTTCAGGTGGAAACTAGCGAAATAGAAACCGACGTTACTGGTTCACTCGCTACACATACTTGTATCCGCTCTATCACAAGCGAGCTATGGGAGAATTGACCGATTCTTCTGGAATTTAGGCACGGGCGGCAATTGAGCAGGTATCCGGTTCGACGGAGTTGTAAGGGTGGAGGTCAAACCAAAACGTACTGCCTTGTCCCGGTTCGCTCTCTACTCGAACTTGAGTATGATGTTTTTCTAAAATATTGCGGACAATCGATAGCCCTAAGCCAGTGCCCTCCAGGGTATGGACGCGGTTTTCGGCTCGGAAAAAGCGATCGAAAATATTGATCTGGGCATCTTTTTCGATGCCGATGCCCGTGTCAACGACAGCAACGCGAACGGTCTGTCGACCGGGGCGATCGAGTTGGTGAGAGGAGACTCGAATCGTTACGGCTCCACCTGAGGGAGTAAATTTCAGTGCGTTGCCAACTAAGTTGGTGAACACCTGTAGCAGCAAGTCGTAGTTGCCCCAAACCAGCGGCAGGTCATCCTCTAGTTCGTGCTGAATCTCGATGCCTTTATCGCGGGCGTTGAGCCGGTAGGTGCGCAATGTTTGTTCGATTGGATCGGCAATGTCGATCGCATCAAAATGGTAGTGACGCCCGGACTCCAAGCGGGACAAATCCAGAACATCGTTCACCAGGCGAGTCAGCCGATCGGTCTCGCGATTGGCCGTATCGAGAAAATCGTGACGTTCCTCCGGGCTGATTTGTTCGCCAAACTCTTGCAGAGTTTCAATAAAGGATTTGATATTGAACAGCGGAGTGCGGAGTTCGTGACTGACGTTACTAATGAATTGGCTCTGGGCTTCGTTGAGTGAGGCTTCGCGAGTAATGTCTTGAACGGTCATCACAATCCCTTTCAGATTGGCTCGCGTTCGATCCAGCACCGTAGAGAGCAGGACTCGTATGACTCGCCGCGTGGGTTCGGATAAGGTAATGCGGAATTCCTCTCCCTCGCGATCGCCCGCCATCATCTCGTAGAGAGGATCGGCAATTTCCAGTCGCAGCGGGTCGGGCAGGTAATCCAGTACCGGTTGACCGGCGATCGCTTTACCCTCCCAGTTGAACATGCGTAACGCTGCCGGGTTGACCCGCAGGATCTCTAGATCGGGACCGATTAGCAATGCCCCATCCACAATGGTGGATACCAGAGTTTCTAGCTTCGCCTTCTCGGCAGTCAGCTCTTCAATGTTCTGTTCTTCGTAGCTCTGTAATCGTTCTGCCATCCGATTAAAACTGGAAATGAGCTGCCCCAGTTCGCCTCCAAAGGGCAAATTGATGCGCTGCTGAAAATTACCAGAAGCAATCCCTTGGACGCCACTAACCAACTCTTTGAGGGGCTGGGTAATGGTGAGAGCATTGAACACGGCACCTAAAATGGCCAGCACCCATACAGCCACAAACACGCCAGTGGTGACGTTGCTGGTCAGACTGGACGATCGCAAGACGAGTGAATTGGGGTTGATTCCCAGTCCTAGCGTGCCGAGGAAGCGAGCATCTTCGTAAATTCCCACAAAGATATCCGTCACTCGTCCTTCCGGGGTTTCGTGCGATCGCACCAACGGCACCCCTTCTTGGGGACGGCGACCTTCCGGTAATTGCAAGCGGCGACTGATGGTCAGTGAAGTGCTGAGGTCGGCACTGGAAAATGGAATTCCGTAATAGATGTCTCCATCGGGGTTGGCGTATAACAAATAGCGAATGCTGGAGGTGCTTTGGAAATATCGACGGGAGAGCTGGGCGACTTGAGACTCCTCTCCGTCGGCGACCAATGGGGCAACATCGGCAGCTAACAGCAGAGCCAGATCTTTTCCAAATCGAGTGTCGTTTAGCTGGGCATCCCGCTGAATGGTATCTACTGCCCAAAAGGTGAAGCCGCTGATGACGATCGACACGGCCAGTGTGGCGGCGAACAATAGGCGAGTTTCCAGGCGTAGTTCGCGGCTGTAGTCTTGCCACCACTGCCAAAAGGAGGCAAACACGCCGGTTGATTTCGAGTCTCCGGTCGCTTTACTGGCAGCTTTCTCAGATACCTCGGGAGGGGTAGAGTCGGCTGCAGGCGAGTTGGATTCGGGGACTGAAGCGGGGGAGTCTGAAGGTGTGCCTGACGGTGACTCCGCTGGCGGCTGTTCTGACAGTGACTGTTCTGGTGACAAGTCTGGGGGCGCTGAAGATTGCGACTGCGACGCATCAGTCTGCGGCAGTTCGGCGGCGGACGAGTCGGAATTCAACTGGACTTCAGAACTCATGGATTGCGAAGTGCACCGCTCTTATCATGCCATGCTACAGAATTCGATCGGATGCGGCTATTTTGCAGACGGATTTGATTTTGTGTCTCGCCTGAAATAAGCGGAATTGGTTGTGAAAGGGGCCGGTCAGAATTCGGGTGCGTGCAATTGAAGGGACATCACCTGTATGGACAACATTGGTGAATAGAGGACTCTGTTCGGTGTGAACGGTTCGACTGCTTAATCGGACATTCAACCTTTTGGGTGATTGTCAATTAGTCAATGATTGTTTGCATTAATTTACATAAAGCAGCCCACCCCGGAGGCCACTATGTATCGCTTCGATGAGAACGGTGTCGCTAACAACTATGCCGATATGCCTAAGGCCTACGTCGCCACTTATCCGACCAAAGGCGAGCAGCAGGTGTACGCGCTGCAAGGGGCTGGGGCGGTATTACTGGTCGTGACTCTAATCCTGACGGCCTTTGGCGTTAGCTAGCTTTTTATTCGGGTTGCTAAGCGCGATATTCGATTCGGCGATCGAGCTAGCGGGCGGCAACTGAACAGATTTGCACGTTTACCTTCACCTTGAATGTCACACTCCAGGCCTCTTGTCTTAGGACAAGAGGTTTTTCTTCTGCTGCGGCAATCGGCTGTATGGTCTGGAGTTTGGAAATAGCTCAAATCTTTGTTTGGGAGGAACAGTGGTTGGGTCGCACTCCATCGCGGATTGTCGAGCACTATAAAAACTCAACCAAGATTGTGAGGGCTGATGGAGGGTGGCAACGTCGCCTACCATCAGCATGAATTACAGAGAAATGAGTGGTCGTAGGAGTTAGCCCTGAGACAACCACATTTGAGCGGAACGGGGTGGCACATACAGGGTGAATCGATCGCCGGACAATGTCATTTCGTGACTGTGGATCGAATCACGATAGGTGCCCGGATTCTTTAAGCCCCAGGTGCTGAAGTCCACCCACCGTTCGGAGCCCCCTTTATTGATGGCGACAATACCCCGATCGCCTCGGCGGAAGATTAATAGTTCGTCGCTTTCGTACAGCATGGCCATCTCCTCCCCCTGCACTGCGTTATGGAACCGAATCATGGCCACAACGTCGGGGCGTTTGTAGATGTCGTACCAGCGCTTTCCATCTCTGGGGGATTCGTCATGGTCGGTGTAAATCAAGGGAACGCCGCCATCTCGGCCAAAGATGTAGGCGTAGGCCAAGTGTTCATCTTGGGGGTCTAGGATGTTGTAGCGAAACCCTTCGTTATGGGGAATGTCGTGGGTGACGGCGAAGGTGACGGCACGGTTCCAGGGAAGGGCATTGCCGTAAGCCCCTGGATCAACCAGCAATCTCAACGACCCCCCAAAGCCAAAGGCTTCCCGAATGGTAGTGAACAGGGGGAAGTCATAGGCTGACATCCAGGTTTCCCGTAAGAACGGCTCTAGAAAAACCTTCTCGTCGTGGTCGCTGCCGGTGAGCACTTCCCCGAACCAAAATTTGTTTCTCAGTGCGGGTCTATCGGCCAAGTTATCCACCATCCGCTCGGTAATGTGCTTGATGGCATCCACTCGAAATCCGTCAAATCCCATATCGGCCAGAGCCGTCACCATAATGTGTTGCTGTTCCAGCACGTAGTCTGAATCTTGAAGGTCGGGCAAACCGGATAGGTTTTGATACTGAACAGCGTCGCGATCGCCCCATTCATGGCCATCAATCTCACCCGCCCGGTTAAAGTCATGTGGGGAAAATAACCCGGTGCTGAGATCACCGTAGAGGCGGTTTTCCTCGTAAAGTTCGGGGTTCTTTTTGTAGAGTTCTAGCTCCGCTTCGCCGGGAAATTTCAAGCGGTCTTCGCGGGCTTCGTTGGCCATGTGGTTGATTACTAGGTCGGCGTAGACCCGGATTTGGGGGGTACCGGTATGGCAGAGTTCGATCAGCTCTTCTAGGTCTTTTTTGCCGCCTAGGTGAGACAACAGCACTCGATAATCTTTGGGTTGGTAACGTTGCCACCAGGCATCGCCATTGGGGTCGGAGTAGAGGGGTGGGGGAATTAAGATTGCGCCGTAGCCGGTTTCACGAATGGTTGGCAGGCTATCAATAATGTCTTGGTATTTCCAATTGAATGCGTGCAGGGTAACAGTGCGCATGGATAGGGTGCCTCCACGTCAGTGCGTGCGAAATAAATGGAAGGACAAATGACTTTGGCGTGTAGCTATCCATCTATAACTAGCTGAACTGTCGAGTTATGCAGTAGCGATGGCGTCACAGTGTTTTTGGCTGCATTGTGTTAAGCAGATTCGCTGCACTGAGGGCCGAGTGGTGCTTTCACGAGCATGCGATCGAGATCGCTAGAACGTGTCCCAACTTGAAGATTGGGTCAAAAGGCATCACGCCATATTTCCCGGACGAACATTGAAGGGTTAAGAGTATTCGCTCACGTAATCGGGGTGGACCCAGAGGAATTGTCGGCGTTTATTTTGCACGCGTACTAGGCCACCAAAGCTGCTAGCTGGATCTTTTTCTTTTAAGAGGGCGTGAAGTTCGCGCAGGGCAGAACCTTGGGCGCGAAAGACATCTTTGGTATTGCTGCTGGTTCGATCCATATCGGCAGCATCACCTTCAACGAGCCAATCGCCGATTTTTTCTCCGCCTGAAAGAAATGAATTCCCGGATTTGACGCCAAATTCGAGTTGTTCGGCAATGCCTTTATATTCAGCGTCATCGGTGGCTAGCGTTGTGCCCGGAATGGCGATCGGTAGTGCGAGTTTCAGGGTTACCGACATAACCCGGAGCAGTGGCGAGGCTCGCTTGAGCCAGTCACGGGTGATTTCTAGTTCGTAAACACCGCTGGTATCGCCTTCACCATTCAGTACCGGCAGTGGCAACCGACGATGTTCGCACCAAAGTGTGAGTCGAAACTTTTGAGCAACCCAATTGGGTTTGTCCCAAGATCCAGGGTCGAGAGGTTCCAAACTAAAGAGACGGGGGCCATCTTTGGCGAAGTCGGTAAGGGTGGTGAGCAGGGCTTCGTATTGTTCGTCAGCTTGGCTCATTAGGGTTTTGAGCTGGACGTTGAGGGAATCGACACCGTGCTCGACAGCATTAATAATGTTCTGTTGACATTGTTTGAGTTCGGCAACGGCGACTTGCCATTCGGGTTTGGCGGCACTGGTGGCGATCAGCCCATCGATATCGTGAAAGGTTTTGCAGACGGAACAGCGAACTTTGGGCATGCCCTGATTTTTAAACTCTAAGATTTCGTCTCGCTCCAGTACGCCCTTGCATCTTTCAGTGGGGCAGGGAATGTACAGTCGGGGGTCGATACCTTTCCAAAAGGATTTCACCAACCATTCAATTTCGGAGCAAAGGTGACTCAAGAAGCCGCTGGGATAGGCGGCACGCACGGTGACATAAACATCGCCGCCAATTTCTTCAATAAAGGCACGACCGTTGAAACCGTCATCGAGGATGAGTCCATTTTTCCAATGGCGGCTGTTGTAGTAGTTTTGACGACCGAGGGAATAGCGGTAGAGACGCACAATCAGGCGGTACATTAGCCCTTCGGTTTCAACAGTGCGTCCGGTGTCTTTGTCGAGCATGCGACAAATGTGGGTGCGTTCCGTATCCCCTGTTTTCAATACCCAATCTTGTTGCCAATTATCGGGGCGCTTACTGGGCACCAGTTGGGCCAGCAGGCTGGTAGGTGGGGCGTCGGCCTCTGGTAGATCCACTTGATAGGACAGATCGAAGCGTTCCATCAGCTTGCGAAACACGGGGTGAAGGCGCTCTGGATAACGGTCCTCTCCTCGGGCTGGATCGTTCCACAAGTGGCTGAGGCGATTGTGGCGCACCAGGCCGTTTTGGTCTTTAACCTGCTTATCTTCCAGTACAAAGCTGATGGCTTTGCTGAGCCATTCGGGCTTGAGGATTACCGTATCCTTAAGCACGGGGTCGGCGCTGTAATGGATTAGGTGGCCTAGCTCGTTGAGGATGGCGGCATAGGTTTTCGCCAGCGTTAGATCGACGTCTTGTTCTGCACAGAGGGATTGGAATTGCTCGTAGGTTATCCAGGCGTCAGTTTGGCTGTGTTGGCGAATGGCGTCCAACACCCGCTTCCAACTGGCGGGAACAGTGCGACCGACCTGAGGGATGTTGGCGGCGGTGTGGGCAATCAGCTGTTTGAGGTCATCAAGCTGGTGGCCAGTTTTGCTATCCACATGGTGGAAGCCGATGATTAAGTCACCAAATTCATCCTTTAGGGTCTGTTCGTCGATGTGATCGAGCCGTTCTTTGGGACCGCCGTGGGTGGCAACAACAAAGATGTAGGGCTTGGCGTCGGGTTGGGTATCGTCATAGGCCCGATGTTTGACCATTTCGATCCATTCATCCACCCGACATTGTTCTGGGCCTCGGCGGGGATTCCACACGGCGAGATAGATGGCAGGGGCAGTGAAGAAGAGCTGGTGGGTATGACGATAGATATTTTGGCCGCCAAAGTCCCAGCCATTAAAGGTGACTTCTGTTCCGCTGCCAGCATCGCTAACCATCAGCGATTTAATATCCACCTCAACCCCGTGGGTGGTCTCGCGGTTTTCGACCCAGGCATCGCCTCGCAGCGCTCCCAATAGGCTGGTCTTACCAACTTCCCCCTCCCCGATCAAAACCAGCTTCGCTTCATTCAACACAATTTGTTCTTCGGTTTGGGCTTGGAGATAGGTTTTAACCGCGTCTAATCCCTGCCTATAGGCAGCTGCAAGTTCGGGATTGAGTGGATTGTTCGTGAGTTCAAGCTCCGTCAGATTGATGAGTTGTCCCAGTTCCTTGGGAACTTCGCTCAGTTTATTGTTTTCGAGACTAAGCTGCTGCAGATTGACGAGTTGTCCCAGCTCTTTGGGTACCTCACTCAGTTGGTTGTTGTAGAGGTAAAGCACTGTTAGATTGGCAAGCTGTCCCAATTCTTTGGGCACCTCCCTCAGTTGATTGTTGTCGAGGTCAAGCCTCGTCAAATTGGCGAGTTGTCCCAGTTCTTTGGGCACTTCCCTCAACCGATTTATATCGAGGCGAAGCCTCTCCAGATTGGCGAGTTTTCCCAGCTCTTGGGGTACCTCACTCAGTTGGTTGCCGTAGAGGAAAAGCTCCGTTAAATTGGTGAGCTGTCCCAGTTCTTTGGGCACCTTGCTCAGTTGATTGTTGTAGAGGAAAAGCACTGTTAGATTGGCGAGTTGCCCCAGTTCTTTGGGCACCTTGCTCAGTTGATTGTTGTCGAGGTCAAGCCTCGTCAAATTGGCGAGTTGTCCCAGCTC
>JBFRWD010000153.1:0-65328 GCA_051439425.1 Synechococcus sp. | reverse complement strand
TATGCAAGCACCATCCCTGCATCCGCGTACGGTGGAAGAGGTGCGGCAAAAGGCCGACATTGTGGAGGTCATTGCCGAAAAGGTTGTGCTGCGCAAGCGGGGCAAAAATTTCGTCGGTCTCTGTCCGTTCCACCAAGATCGCAAGCCCAGTTTTTACGTCAGCCAATCCAAGCAGATTTACAAGTGTTTCTCCTGTGGAGAGGGAGGGGATGTCCTGCGGTTCGTCATGAAGCAGGACAATTTATCCTTCAGCGAGACCGTGTTGCAGTTGGGACGTCGATACGGCGTCAACATCCAAACCGCCTCCCCCGAAAAGAAGCGTCAGTACGAACAATACGTATCTCGCCAGGAGAAGCTGTTTGAAATTCTCTATCTGGCAGCAGACTTTTATCAGCACGTGCTGCGATCTCCGCAGGGAGAAGCTGCTCGCAACTATTTAGAAGAGCGCCAAATCTCGGAGGAGACCCAGCAAGCGTTCCAAATCGGGTTTGCACCTCCGGGATGGCAACCCCTCTATGAGTATCTCGTCAATCAAAAGCGGCTGCCTGTGAAGCTGTTAGAAGCCGCTGGGCTGATTGTGCCGAGATCGAACGGTAATGGCTGGTACGATCGCTTTCGCCATCGCATCATGCTGCCCATTTTCGACACCCGAGGGCGGGTAATTGGATTTGGGGGGCGTGCGATGGGGGACGAGCAACCCAAGTATCTCAATTCGCCCGAGACGGAACTGTTTGATAAGAGTCAGACGCTGTACGGCTTGAATGTCGCCAGGGAGGCGATCGCCAAGCAAGATAAGGCGCTGGTGGTTGAAGGCTATTTTGACGTCATTGCCCTGCACCAAGCGGGGGTGAACACGGCAGTGGCGGCGTTGGGTACAGCATTGGGCACCCAACAGGTAAAGCACTTGCTGCGATACAGCGAGTCCAAACAGGTCATTCTCAATTTCGATGCCGATGCGGCTGGGGTCACAGCAGCCCAGCGGACGATTGCCTCACTGAAAGACCTCTCTCAGCGGGGTGGTGTTCAATTACGCATTTTGACCATTCCGGACGGCAAGGATGCGGACGAGTTTTTGAAAGCTCACAATCGCGACGCCTACGAGCAACTGGTGGAAGAGGCACCATTGTGGGTGGATTGGTGTATCGAGCAGGCACTGATAGACAAACAACTATCCAATCCCGTTCACTTCCAGCAAGCCAGCCAGGAAGTAGTTCGCATTCTGTCGGATTTAACCGACACGATGATGCGATCGCATTACATCCATCATTCTGCAGAGTTGCTGAGTCGAGGGGATGGGCGGCTGGCGTTGCGGCTGGAAGAGGAATTGCGCCGCAATGTGCGCACCTATCGGTGGCGCGGCAAAGAGTCAAAGGTAGCAGAGCGATCGGGGAAGCTTCAAACGTCCGAATCGCAGTTGCTGCAAATTTACCTGCATTTCAACGAACACCGGCGCTACATTCGCGATGAAATGACGGAGCACGAGTTGCAGTTCAATCTGGCTCACCACCGCACTCTATGGCGCAAGATTATCGATTTGTTTACCCACGAACCGGGGATCGAGGATCGGGAAGACGATCTGCTTAATTCGCTGCGGGCCAGTTGCGCTCATGACGAGCACCTGAATCAGCAGCTCAGTCACTTGTTATGGCTGGATGAGAATACGCGGGTGGCGTTGATGCGACCCAAAATGGTGGTACGGGCAGCGATCGCCAATATGGAGCTGGAAATTTGCCAAAAGCGCTATCGGTATTGGACGCAGTTGTGGGATAAGGCGTACCAAGATGGCGATACTGATTTAGCCCGTATGTACCAAAACCATATTCAGGCCGAGCACAAGAAGATTCAAACTCTGCAAAAAGCCGCTCAACTGACCTTCGAAGAACTAGTTCAGGCTCCGCTATTCGAAAGCCAATTGCCTTGAGTGTGAATATTATCAACAGAGCTTCACTCAGACTGTGAGTCTGGCTCGCCCCATCCCAGCAGCAAATCGACTAGAGCCATCCAGTGCTTTGCGAACGGTGTCCTCCCAGTCGCCCTGAATTGCAGGGTCGGCAGTGTTGCCATCAACCAGAAGAGACATGCTACCCAGCAATCCTCCGATATCGTCCGATTGGGTTATTTCGTCTCAATGTGCGAGGAAGGCAAACATGGCTGCATATGCTTGTTCGGAAGTTAATTTCATATGTGAATCTGGCTGAAATTGCTAGCGTTTTTGTCTGTGCAGGCTACTCCTGCAATTGGTTCGGAATATCTGAAATGGAACCGGGATGGACCGAAAGACACTTGAAGTTTTCGGAGATTGCGATCCAAGCTTTAGCCAGAGAAGACAGTACCGTTGTCAAAATAGTCTGCATCTGAGACTCGTTCAATTAAACTGCCATATAGCCAAGCATCTACACCGAAACAGCTTGCTCGAACCGCTGCATTTCTTCGCTGTCGTTACCGTAAATATCTCCAATGTGTTCGCGACAGCAAGCAGCCGCAAATTCCGGCAAATCCTCCGCCTCAATCCCAAACATCTGTTGGAATGTCGGCACTGTCACCCGACAAAATGACGGTCGATCGCTGTAAATCGAGCAATTGCGCTGCTGGCGATCGTAATGCACGCACCAGCCATCCTCACCCACCAAGCTGAGATACAGCTCCAGTTGCTCGGCAGTTAGATACTCCTCTAGCTCGTCGCGATCGCTTGGCTGCAGATAGCAGCAAGCACCACAGCCCGCCACGCAGGCCCACGACTTATCCCCAACCCCGTGACCCTTGCGAAAATTACGCCCCGACTGCTGTTCGTCTTTCACAATCCTGCCAAATCCATAAACTCTCTACATTCGAAATTGCTCTGCAGCGCTCCCCCTAGGTATCAAGCAGTCCGTCACCAAAAGCCCCAGCACTAACCAATAAAAACCAATCCCAATCGGTCTTACTTGAAGCCCCACCCCAGCTGAATCTTGATATATTACGCCTTAGATCCTTCGCTGCTAAAGGATTTAGCCCGAATCTCATGTAGGTTCAGATCTCGTGTGGAGAGGTGACATGACACATAGGCCCATCGCTGGCGACCCGGACTACCACTTTATCGGAATTGGTGGCATCGGGATGTCAGCATTGGCGTTCATCTTGGCCAGCCAGGGGGAACGAGTATCCGGTTCGGACTTATCTGAAAACGCTTGCACCCAGCGATTAGTCGATGCGGGAGTGCAGATTTATCGCGGGCATGCCGCCAGCAATATCGTGGGCACCCCCCAGGTGGTGTGCTCCACAGCGATTAAGTCTGGCAACCCAGAGTTAGATGCGGCCTGCGATCGCCACCTCACAATTTGTCATCGCTCCGAAATTCTGGCCCATTTAATGAACAATCGCCCTAGCATCGGCGTATCGGGCACCCACGGCAAAACCACCACCAGCAGCATGTTGGCCCATGTATTACTGCGAAGTGGGCTCGATCCTACCGCCGTCATCGGGGGAGAAGTGGCGTCGTTGGGGGGCAACGCACGGGTGGGTAACGGCGAATATTTAGTTGCCGAAGCCGACGAGTCGGATGGCTCGCTAGTGAATCTCAAGCCCACCATCGGCATCATTACCAACATCGAGCTGGATCACACCGATCGCTACCAAACCCTCGACAGCGTTGTTGACGTCTTCCAAACATTTGCCTCTCAATGCGAATGGGTAGTCGGTTGTCTCGACTGCCCCACCCTCTCCGAACGCATCCCCGTCGATATCAGCTACAGTGTCGCCGATCGCCCCGACGCCGATTATCACGCCCGCAACATCCGTGCCGTGTCTGGGGGAACCATCGCTGACATTTGGGAGCGGGGTCAACGAATGGGAGAACTGAGGTTACAACTGTTGGGGCAACACAATGTGTGTAATGCGCTAGCGGCGATTGCAGTGGCTCGTAAACTCGGCGTTTCATTTGCCACTATTGCGGATTCCTTTGCCGACTTCGGCGGCGCCCGCCGTCGATTCGAATTGCGCGGCACGGTAGAAGGGGTGGAATTTATTGACGACTACGCCCACCATCCCAGCGAAATTCAAGTCACACTAGCCGCAGCCAAGTCCCAAAATCGCCGGGTAGTCGCCATCTTCCAACCCCATCGCTACAGTCGAATTGCGTCGCTGTTTGATGATTTTTCGCGATCGTTTGACAGCGCCGACGAAGTGGTGATCGTCCCCACGTATTCCGCTGGAGAAAGCCCCTTACCCGACAATCAAACTAAATCTGCCGAAGCTCTCGCCGCTCGCATTCGCCACCACTCCGGTAACCCTAACGTCGAGTATCAGCCCCAGTTAGATTCCCTGAGCGATCGCCTGCCCAATCGCCTTCGCCCTCGCGATCTAGTGGTGTTCCTCGGCGCGGGCAACCTCAATCGCCAGATTCCATCCGTTGTGGATGCCTATCGCAGTCACCTCCAGCAGTCCGCCGCCGTGGTGCAGTAATGTCCACCTCTCTCTCTTCCCCCAGCTCCCCTCCCACTTGTGTTGAACCTCGGGTCAGTCTTGCCTCATATACCACCTTCCGAGTGGGTGGGGCAGCAGAGTGGTTTTGCCTGCCGGAATCTGCCGAAGATCTTCAGGCTGCTTTGCAATGGGCTGCAGATGCAGGATTGACGACCCAGTTTATCGGGTTGGGATCTAACCTACTGGTCAGCGATCGCGGTGTCCCTGGTCTCACCATCTGTACCCGCAAACTACGCGCCACAAAATTCCTCGACAACGGCCAGTTTTGGGCGGCGGCGGGAGCCTCTGTTGTTAAACTGTCCCACGCTGTCGCCGATCGCGGTTGGAGCGGTTGGGAATGGGCGGTCGGCGTACCGGGCACGGTGGGGGGGGCGGTCACCATGAATGCTGGAGCCCACGGTAGTTCAACGGCTGACACGCTGCTCTCCGTCGAGATTCTGGACGAACAATTACAGCCCCGCATCCTAGCTCCGGACGAGCTGAACTACGATTATCGCTATTCGATTTTGCAAGAGCGTAACTGGATCGTGACCGGTGCCACTTTTCAGCTTCGACAGGGAGATCGCGATTGCGTTCGCCAGCACACCCAAGCCTTCTGGCATAAGCGCCATTCCACCCAGCCCTACGATATGCCCAGTTGTGGCAGCGTATTTCGCAATCCCCATCCCCAAGCAGCAGGCTGGCTAATCGAACAAACAGGGCTTAAAGGCTATCAGATTGGGGGAGCACAGGTAGCTCAAAAGCACGCCAACTTTATCTTGAATCGCGATCGTGCAAGAGCCAGCGACATCCATCAATTGATTGCCCACGTGCGCCAACAAGTGTTCGAACGCTGGGCCATTTGGCTGCACCCAGAAGTGCGGGTGCTGGGAGAGTTTGAGGTGTCATGAAAAGTTGATACATCGAGAGCCATCGCCGCATAGCCCGTTTCTCTGATGAGGAGTCTCTAACATGCAGGCATCGAGCTTGGGCTCGATTGACAGCTAAACTACATAGAGTGACCTTTACACCTGCGTCCCTCCCACTCTGAGGGACAGTCACCTAGGCGGTTGCATATTTTGGGCTAGACATTTTTTTTAGCTAGACATTGTTGGCTCTGCTTGGACGTGTTTGTATGTGCCAGGCGAGCGATCGCCCTAGTTTTACGTTCACTCTCACCAGCTATTTCATGACCTTCTCCAACATCGGCAAGCAAATCGCCACCCGTTCCCGCAACATCTCTCGCGGTATTTCCAATACAGTACAAACGGGACTGGAGAATACGGCATCGAATAGCAAGCGAATGGTCATTCTATCCAAACGTGAAATTGAGAAAATGCGCCGTGCCGGTCAGTTGGCCGCTCAGCTGCTGGATTATCTAGAGCCAATGGTGCAGCCCGGGGTCACCACACTGGAGCTGAACGATGCGGCTGAATCCTGGACTCAGGAACACGGAGCGATCAGCGCTCCACTGGGCTATCACGGCTTCCCTAAATCCATTTGCACCAGCGTTAACGAAGTCGTGTGTCACGGCATCCCCAATGCTAAGCAAGTGCTCAGAGATGGCGACATCATCAATATCGATGTCACGCCGCTATTGGATGGCTATCACGGCGATACCTCAAAAACGTTTTTTGTCGGGCAACCCTCCGATCGCGCCAAGAAACTGGTGGAAGTGACGGAGAAATGTCTGTATTTGGGCATCGATGAAGTTGGTCCCGGCAAACGCATTGGAGATATTGGCGCCGCGATTCAAAAGTATGCCGAAGCTGAAGGTTTCTCAGTTGTCCGAGATTTTGTCGGCCACGGCGTCAATAAAGTCTTCCACACCGAGCCTCAGGTGCCCCACTACGGTAAGTACGGCACCGGCCCCAAGATGCGGGCAGGCATGACATTCACGATCGAGCCGATGATTAACGAAGGTAAGGCTGCCACTCGCGTTCTTAAGGACAAGTGGACAGCGGTGACCGTCGATCGCAAGCTATCGGCCCAGTTCGAGCACACGCTGCTGGTCACAGAAGATGGCTGCGAAATTCTGACGAAAGCATGAGCACTAGCCAGACTCGCTGTTGGGGATGGCATCTCTCAATCTCATTCGAGAGTACGCAGTAAAATGGGTGCCGAAACTTACTTCGTAAACTGAATCACCCGAACCTCTTGGCTAACGTCGCCATAAGAAGCTGCAACCTGTTCGATTTGCTGTATCGATCCCCTTGCCCGCCCGCAAGCAAATCCATATTTGGCTTTAACGCGATCGCTGGCAATATTCAGCGATTCCCGCGCCTTTTCCACAAACTCCCTGACTGGATATTCCCCTCCCTCCTCAAAATAGTCTTCGATCACCAACGACGGCGAATAGTAATTCGCCTGTTTACCATCGGGCCATTCCACCCGAAAATGCATCTCTGGCATTGTCAATCTCCCTCAAACAGCTCTATTGATAATTGGCACGTTAACGGACGGTTCGGACACTGAACGTTCCGACTGGCTGCGATCGCCTAACGATAAAAACTGTTGGTATTGCTGAATATGTAACAGCGCCGATCGCTCCCAACTGAATTCCTGTGCCACTCCTGGTCCCGCCCGTACCAGCAAATCTCTCACACCACGTTCGAGAATTCTGCACATCCCCGCGGCGATCGCCTCCGCGGACTCCGCATCCACCAACACAGCGTTAGTGGCATCGAGAAATTCCGTAAACGGAGGGCGGTCGGATGCCATCACCGGAACCCCTGACGCCATCGCCTCCAGCGCTACCAGCCCCCACCCTTCTTTCAAAGACGGAAACACAAACGCATCCGCACAGCGATACAAATCGGCCATATCGACATCGGCGATCGGCCCTGGCAGCAGCAGCGACCGGCCTACATCGATCTCTAGCCGTTTCACCTCCTCAAAAAACTGCTCTCGATAGGGTTCGTAATCAAACAGCGTCGTCCCTCCTGCGATCGCCAACTGAGCATTGGGATAACGTTGCAACACCAGCGCAAAAGCCTGCAGTAATCGGATGGAATTTTTACGCGGTTCAATGCCTCCGACGGTAAGAAAGAGCGGAAAAGATGTCATACCCAAGCGGGATTTCAATTGCGGTTCGTTACCGCTGAGATGTGGGGAAAATCGGCTGAGATTGACTCCGTTAGCCACTGGAGATGCCGTTATCGAATACTGTTCGGCCAGTTGCTGTTGCCAATGGTGGCTGACAGTAAAACAGCGATCGACATTTAAGAGCGATCGCTCCTGACATTGCTGTAAATAGGGACTATTGAACTCGTCAACGTGATGCACGGTGCGTAGCACGTGGGGGATGAGCTGGCGATCGCGCAGTTGGACGAGGGCATTGGCGCTGATGCAGTCTTGGGCGTGATAAATGTCGAATGGGCTCTCACCATTAACAAAATAGCTGTCGACAAAGTAATCAACGTATTCCTGAATGCGCAGCTTCACTAGCGTCCCAATATCGGTGGGAGCGGGAGCTGCCGGTACGCCGATGGCTTTGCAGCTCATGGTACGGAAAAAACCATTGCCTTTATCGAGGGCAAATAAGCAAACATCATGCCCCAGTCTGTCCAGAGCTTCCGCTAGCTCCATAGCGTGTACCACACCGCCACGCGGTTGAGTGGAATAGGTCAATAACGCAATCCGTAAGCGTGTCATCAGCTACCCCCCTGCGAAAATCCCGTCAGCGCTTCCCGCTCAAAATCCCACAACAGCGCCGACTCGTCTCCCCATTTCAGATGTACTTGGCGATCGGCCGTTACCCGACCCACTGCCGCACAATGCACTCCCTGTCGCTCGAATCTCTCCGCTACTGCCTCGTAATTTTGAAGGGGAGCGCTCAACAAAAAGCCAAAGCTGGGAAACCATTGCACCCAGTCCTCAAACTCCACCCCCTGCGGACGTGGAATATTCGGTACGCAAATTTCTGCCCCCACCTGCGAGGCTTCCAGCAACATCAGCGCTGTCCCCAGAATTCCTCCCATACTGATGTCCTTGCCCGCCGAGCACAACCCCGATTCCGCTAACTCCGGCAATATCTCCAACTGCCGCCGCAAGTGCTCCGGGTTCGCATCCGTTGCTCCATTCCAGAACGGATAATGCTTAAATCGCTGCCCTTGCAAGGTCACCGCCACCATCAAGCAATCCCCCGGTTGAGCCGCAAACCCAGAGAGTAACCGAGTCGCCCGCCCTAATATCGCCACCGACAATCCATCGCTTGGACTGTGACAATTGGTATGCCCACCAACAATCGGCACAGAATATGCCAGTGATGCAGCTTGCATCCCCTCCCACACTTCAGCAATTGATTCCGAATTTCGACCCCAAATGGTGTCCACAACAGCGATTGGCCTGCCGCCCATCGCATAGATGTCGCTCACATTCACCATCACTCCACACCACCCGGCAAACCATGGTTCGTCGGTAACAAACTGCGGCAGCATGCCCTCGGCAGCCAGCAGGAGATGCGAGTTGCCATCGGCGATCGCCGCGCAATCGTCTCCAATGGCGATGTTGTGGCAGGAGCGTCCCAGATATTTGGCAGCTTGTTGAATGTCTTGCTTTTGGCGAATACCGACAGAATGGCGAACGGTATGGGTGAGGGAAAGCAAGGGGGAGAGGCTGAGGGGGGTCGGGGATTGGTGGTTAGTCATTGGTCACTGGTCACTGGTCACTGGTCATTAGTCATTGGTTGGTAGAGAGGCTTGTGGCCACTGACTAATGACAAAGGACGAAGGACAAAGGACACACACCTGCCATCAAGCAACCCCGCTCAACACCTGCGGCACTGCCACCCTAGGCTCTCCATTCGGTGGATAAAACTCCAAATCTGCTTCCATAAGATGGTGTTTCTGGCCAAACAGCGTCATCTCCTCCAGCGAGTTCCAATGCAGGCGACGGAAGAAGCGAACGTTTTGTAACTGCACGGTGGCTAAGAAGCGATCGCATCCCCATTCATTAGCTGTAGTCACTGCTTTTTGAATTAACCCTTTACCCACGCGACCGCGACTGCGATACAGAGCATGCACACCCAGCCGTCCCCCGTACCACAGGTGAGGCTCTGCTTCGTAAATGCGCACGATACCAATCACGCGATCGCCCGCCACCCAATCTCGCTCCAACGCCACAATTGGATGAGCGATTTCATCTGTGCGATCGATATCGGAATGGGCAAAGATTTCTTGCTCGTCACAGAAAATTGCTTTGCGTAAGTCAAAATATTCTCGCAGGTGGTTCGTGGTTTTGGCTAGTGAGTATTGGTAGGTTGGGAGGCTCATAGGGGGAGACGGGGAAAGGTTTTAGCTATTTGAGAAGGGTTGAGGGGTCATGGGTCACCAGTCATTGGTGAAGAAGTCATTGGTAAAGACCGACTGCGAGTGACCAAGGACAAATGACCAAGGACAAATGACAAAAGACCAAACTTAAATCACTTGCGAATCCTTTGGCTGAGACTCAAACACTGAGAGCGCGGAGCAGGCTCCACATTTGGCACACCCGGCCTTTGCTTCACTGGACAGCATCTCTGCAGACTGCAGTAATTTGCCAATGCGCTGATAGACCGCAAACATAAAGTCGCTGTCGGGGGCAGGATGGTTGGCGAGTGGTGTGCCAGTGATGGGGACGAAGGGAACGACGAAGGGGTAGACCCCCAGGGCAATAAGGCGCTCGCTGGTCTCAACTAATGCCTCAAGGCTGTCCCCCAGGCCCGCCAAAATGTAAGTGCTGACTTGCCCTCGCCCAAAGACGTTGACGGCAGACTCAAACGCCTGCATGTAGACATCCATGGGGACCTCGGCCTTTCCGGGCATGATGCGCGCCCGCACTTCTGGAGTGACGGCTTCAAGGTGCATCCCTAAGCTGTCGATGCCAGCTGTTTTCATTCGCTCGAACCAGCCAAAATCATCCGGGGGCTCGCATTGGGCCTGAATCGGCAGATCCACTTTGGCTTTGATGGCGCGGGCACATTCGGTTAGGTAGGCTGCACCGCGATCGCTCCCCGGTGGCGTTCCGGTGGTCATCACCATATGCTTGACCCCATCCAACCGAACGGCGGCTTCTGCCACTTCCGCCAGTTGTTCGGGAGTTTTGCGAGCAATGGTTTGTCCTGCAGCTAGCGATTCACCAATGGCACAAAATTGGCAGGCGGTATCGCGATCGCCGTAGCGAATGCAGGTTTGCAGAACGGTGGTAGCCAGCACGTCTCGACCGTGAAGTAAGGCAATCTTGCGATAGGGAATCCCGTCGCTAGTCATCAAGTCGTAAAACTGGGGTTGCTGAGGGAGTTCGACCGAGGCGATCGTTTCCCCAGCTCGACTCACTGTTGCCGTTGGTGCCGATTCTGTATCCCCCTGAAGAGAGGCACTGGAACTATATGGCGAGCTAGATGCACTGGTGGTAAACACCGGCACCATAATTGGAGTTCCATCCACGATCAACGCTTTGTGGTCGGATGGCCCTGCCCCTCCTTTCCGCCCAGAAGCCCCCACCTCTTCTGGATAGAGATTTAGACCATTCACTTGTAGTTCGGTAATCAGTCGTTGCTTATCCATCGACTTTGCAGAATTCGTTAGCTGTGTGCAGTCAATCGCTGTCAGATTGAGAAGGCGAAAACGGCTTCAACTCTCACATGAACTCGAATAAGTTATGTCCGAGCCCATGCATAGCGCTTTCACGATTGCTGAAGCGTGAGAGAACCCATCGGACTGTCTCCTGACGCGCCATTTGAGGTGGTATTGAGAGGGGTAACTGAAGTGGATTCTGATAAACCGCTATTAGGCTGTGCGATCGTGACAGACGAGCTCCCCTCACCGCCAGCTACCGGGGGCTGCGGTTCAGAATTCATCCATAACTTCAGCAACTCGGGGCGGGCATAGTGACCGACGGAGTCCATCATGCGCTTGCGTTTAGTGATCAGGGAGAAATCCAAATCGGCGATCGCCAATCCCTCCCCCTCCCGAATCGGCTCGCACAAATGTTTCCCTTCCGGACTGACAATGGCGGTGTGACATCCCCCCGTCAGCACCCGCTGCAGATTGGGGTCGTCCGTAATCTGGGCAATTTGCTCGGAGGTCAGCCACCCCGTGGCATTGACGACGAAACACCCTGATTCCAGAGCATGGTGCCGAATGGTTACTTCCATTTGCTCGGCAAAGATATTCCCCACCATCGAGCCAGGAAATTGGGCACAGTGAATCTCTTCCCCCTGGGTCATGAGGGCATAGCGAGCCAGAGGGTTGTAATGCTCCCAGCAAGCCAGAGCGCCCACCTTTCCAATCGCAGTCTTCTGGACTGTGAGGCCAGCACCATCCCCCTGCCCCCACACCATGCGCTCATGGTAGGTGGGCGTGATTTTGCGCCGCTTTAACAGTAACGAGCCATCCGCATCAAACAACAATTGAGTGTTGTAAAGAGAGCCCCCATCCCGTTCGTTTACACCCAGCAGCACCACCATGTCGTAGGCTTTTGCCGCTTGAGAGACTGCATCTACCACTGGGCCGGGTACTGTCACAGCCTGCTCGTACAACCGCATGTGTTCTGTCCCCATTAACACCGGAGGTTGAATAAAGGAGAAGTAAGGATAGTAGGGCACAAATGTCTCGGGAAAGACGATAAGCTGCGCTCCTTGTTTGGCTGCATCGCCGATTGCATTTAGCACCTTGGCGGTAGTACCATCCCGGCTAAATAACACCGGGCTGATTTGGGCCGCTGCGGCACGAATTGTCGGATAGTTTGTCATAACAAAATGCCCGAGACTACAACACACAATAGTTGAACCGTTGCAGGCGATCGGCGAATAGTGGCGATCGCCTCAACAACTGGTAATGACTAAAGAAAGTAGTCTGGAAAGGCCGTAAGGATTACATCGTCCAGGTATCTAAAATAAATGCCCCATCCTTACGATGCATCAACACAATATCCAGAACATCGAGTGGATTAATCGGGGTGATGCCCGGAATCAAAGACGGTTCTCCATGACCGTATAGGGCCTGTAGAGCGAAGCGACAGGCGTAGACTTTTCCACCTTCTTCCATGATCTTGACCAACTGATCGTTCATGGCTAAATGTCCGGGGAATGCGCCATCTCCCAACTTGGGAAATCCTCGCTGTACCCCTAGCGTCACACCAGGCCCATACAGCAGGACAGAGGTTTCGAATCCCTTACGGATCAAGCGAGTGGCTTGTAATAGGTTCACCAGCCCAATAGAGCCTTCAAATGCCACCGTATGGAAGGTGACTAGAGCTTTTTCACCTGGGTCCGCTTTGACATCGGGAAAAACTTTCTCTTCATAGTCCACCAAAAAATCGCCAGCTTTGTAGGCGGGAAAAGAGACTTCGGGCATAACAAAATTCCTCATTTCGCAAGGCAATTAGTCATGGCTCTAGCGACATCGAATCGGCCAAGACAACTGCGTTCTGCATGAATGGCCGTAGTGTACGAACTCCAAATCTGCTAGTTTGTAACTCCAGCTACATAACTCTGATGACTAGAGATTTCGGCAATCCATTTGGCTGGTTGTTCGCCCAATGTTAGTGGGAGGCAAGTGCACCTATCTATTTCGATAGTTTGCGTCAGAAGCCTCTAACATTTAAAGAGGGTTTTATGCCCCTTAATTCCCATCTACAGCCACCCTTTCGATGTCAACTGATATAAGGCTTGGTAGCGGGTGCGGGAGTTCAACTTTGTCATCACCTTATTCATGTGAAATTTCACAGTACTTTCGCTGATATGTAGCTCTTGCGCGATATCGCGATCGCGCATCCCCATGGCCAAAAGCCCCGCAATTTCTTGCTCGCGGCTTGAGATATCTAACGGTGGTTCTGCACTGTCAAGATCGAGCCCCCAGCTCTCTCCCCTCTGCACTGCTTCAATTGCCTCCCGAAACTGCATCGGAGTTAACGACACATCCAAGCAAGCCATGACATCGGCTGGAGGTGGCTGGAGTCCTTGACGCACCCACAGCACGCGATCGCCGCTAGTGATTTCGCTAGCATCATCTGTCAGTACCAATCCGCCTGATTCTCGATAGGGCACAACCGAGAGTCCCGTTGTGTAAGCCAACTGAGTGAACGCCAGTTGCATCAGATGATGGCTACAAACAATATAAACCGACAGATTGCCGTCCTTCACGGGAGGTCTCACTGGCAATCGAAACGACACTTGCATGACTGCCTGTTCGCGACTGCGCTGCAAGTTCAACGTCCCCCCCAGAGCGTGGGTACTGACAAGAACTGACTCGAACATCGCTTCCACGGGTGGAGTCGCCTCATCATTTATCCCAACAATTGCCTCCAACGTGACATCATTCTGACCATAGGTGAGACGACAGTAATTGCAACTAAGTTGGTTGAGTATCTCCCCTAGATGCAGGAATAAAAACGTTTGGGAAACGCGTAGAACCTGTTCTGTACCTACCATCGTCAGGTGAGTATTTTCCAGCACGCTAGCTAATCGATCGGATAGCATCTGCCCACTCCCAACTACTCCATTGCTATGCAGTGCTTGTTTGTCTTTCTGGTATTGCAACGCCGTTTGCAGAGCAACCGTCACAGTCGAACACAGCCCCTGCAAGACTTCTAGAAATTCGGCAGCTAGGGGTTGATGGCTAAAAATCGCCAATACTCCAATCGCTTGGCCATCCGCCACCAATGGATAACCCGCGAACCCCTGAATCTGATTGGCGAGCGCCCAATCACGATCTTTGACCCAGGTTTCCTCTGGCAAATTATTGCTGAGAAACGATACGCAATTTTGGGCGATCTTGCCTACTTTGTAGGCCCCCATCGGGACACGGGCAAAGCTACCGTCAATATGTGTATACAAACCTGAAGACGCTACCAGGCGGAGGACCGTGCGATCGCTCTCTACCAGCCAGATGCGAGCAAACGCACAGCCAAATTGCTCGATCGCTCCATTCGTAACCCGCTTGGCAATCTCTTCTGGAACGGTCAGTCCGGCCAGGGATTGGGTGATGCAATGGCTGCGCTGTAACTCGAACAGTAAACGGGCGGAGTCAAGCAACTTGGGCATTTCATTCCTAAAGTCTTAACGCCATGCAGAAAAATGCCTGCGAAGCAAGGCGCTGGCAAGCAATCGAACCAACACTTACAAGGGTGAGTCATCAGGCTGCCCGATCGACGGCTTACCACTACTTAGATTCAGTCTTAGTTAGCACAATCGCTTTGTAGTCTTGGCCACATAATCGGCTTTTTTTCAGCTTCGATGCTGCAGACTCGTCTGCGGAGATGAGTCGTCAAGAGAGATGTGACTCATCGGGCTGACAGGCAAAATCGCATCGCTATGGGGAGCGAGACTTCCCGCTTCGACCAGAGCTTCTGCGTCCCCAACGCTCAAAGGCTTGGCGACAAAATATCCTTGTAGATAATTGCACCCCAACTGGGTCAACTGCTCCATTTGCTCAGCATTTTCTACCCCCTCGGCAATCGCATCCAATCCCATTTCCCTGGCCAAAGCCAAAATGGTCTGCACGATTCTCCAGCTATTGACGTCTACTTGGGGATCGCTGATGAACGAGCGATCGATTTTAAGGGCATCAATCGGCAGCTTATTCAAGTAGCTAAGGGAAGAGTAGCCCGTGCCAAAATCATCGATATAAATCTGAACGCCTAATCTCCTCAACGCCGAGCAATGGGCAAGCGCCATCTCGAAATTTTCCATGAAGATAGTTTCTGTGATTTCAAGCTTCAATTGCTCCGCAGCAAACCCAGTCTTCAGTAGAACTCGCTCAATCTGCTTGACCAAATCGGACTGCAGCATTTGTTTGAAGGATAGGTTGACGCTTAGGGCCAGAGGTTCTGAGGGCTGATAGTATTGCTGCCACTCCACCATCTGCTGACAACTGGTCTGTAATACCCACATTCCAATTGGGCCAATGGTGCCGCTCTCTTCTGCAATCGGAATAAACTCGTTGGGGGGAATCCATCCCAACTGGGAATGAGCCCAACGCAAGAGGACTTCAAATCCAATCAACGTTTTGGTCTGACTCTCAATAATGGGCTGGTAATTGAGTTGGAATTCCTGACGGGGCAGTGCCTGCCGTAAATCTTGTTCGATTTGCCAGCGATACTTAGCTTTCTCCCCTATTGCCTTATCGAACAGCAAATATTGGTTTTTCCCAGCCGCTTTGGCTGAGTACATGGTGGCGTCGGCATCACGGAGAATCTCGTCAGCCGCATCGTGATGTGTACTACTCAGCACGATGCCAATGCTAGCGGTGATCGAAACTTGATGGCCTTCCAGTTGAAAGGGGGAACTCAGCCGCTGCAAAATCCGCTTGGCTGTGTGCTCGGCGAATTCGGCATCGTTGACGTTTTCGAGCAAAACAGTGAATTCATCTCCCCCCAGACGCGCGATCAGATCGCCGGGGCGCACACAAGCTTGCAAGCGACGAGCAATGTTAGTTAAAAGAAGATCTCCAATCTTATGTCCCAGGCTATCGTTGATGAATTTGAAGCGATCGAAATCCAAGAACAACACTGCAAACGCAGCATCGGCATCCTGTTTAAAGTGCTGAAATGCCTGGTCTAAGCATCGATTAAAGTCACTGCGGTTTGACAACCCAGTCAGAGGATCGTGCCGAGCTTCGAGGCGTAACTGTTCCTCCATACGCTTTCGTTCGGTGACGTCCCGCACCATGACAGTGAACAACTTGACGCCTTCCACGGCCCCGCAACTGACGGAGAAATCTGCGGGAAACTCTTGGCCATCACTGCGCATCGCCCGAATTTCGGCCCACCGTTCGAACAGCTCTGAGGACTCACCCACCGACCATCCATCGAGCGCTGTTTTAAACGACTGCCGCCAGGATTCGGCCACAATCAGTTCGGTAAAGTCTCGGCCAAAAACAAAACTACGCTGATGGCCAAACACCCGTTCTGACGCGTCATTAAACTCTTCAATCTTCCCATTTTCATCCAGGGTAATGATGGGATCGAGAGCGTAGTGTAGGATGGCCCCTTTGCGAAGCAAGTTGACATGCAACTGCTTCGTCATCTGATTAAATCCTCTGGACAACGCGGCTAATTCGGTTATCCCCTGCTCCTGTAACCGTTGCTGCAAATCTCCTGCGGCAATTTTTGAGGTTGCCTGTACCATCGCTTGCAATGGCAGGGAAATACTTCGTGCAATTACTAATGCTAAGAGCGTTCCAGCCGCAATTGACACGCTGGCGGCTTGAAATCCTTGCCACAATGCTTTGGATCTCCTGGCTTTCATATCTTCGGTGGAGAGCTCGAGAGTGATGACGAAGGGGTCGTTTACCCCCATCATTCTTCGACCCGCCATCACGCGATCGCGTCCCCACTCAAAGAGCATCTCGTTGCTGGCTAGAAGTTCTAGTGCAAATGGATCGGGCCCCATGTCACGCTTGATGGCATCGTAGCTGTCGTAGACCGCCAAACCATCGGCATTAAAAATACGTCCCCCTAGTACCGGGGATGATTCGCGAGCAACGGAGCGGATCATATCGTCCAGGTGAGTCATGTCATCACCCTGCAGACCCTCAGACGCATCAAACACCAACGCCTCAATCAAGATTTCTGCTTGGACTTGCAAGTCTTCCTCAAATGCATGCCGCTTACGATTGATGGCCAAAATCGTGATTCCAGCATTGGAAACCACCAACAGCCCCACGATGGCTGTTGTCAATCGAAAAGCCAGCGATCGCATGTCGAAGAATTTAGGATTGCTGGCTGGGAAGGAAGGTTTCAAGTTCGAAGTGGAGTGGTGAAAATCGTACTTAATTCAATCTTCCCTTTTGGGTAAAAATAGTTACTCTTGTCACCTACGGATCGGCGATGAAATCGGGTTATGGCATATCGCTCCGACGCTGAGAGGCAAGACGGCTCGGGTTCCGAAAAAAAAGTAGAAGTAGCGTTCGCTCGAGCGTCACGATTGATTGTGTTTGGGACACAACGTACACGCAGTCCTATTCAAATCAATAGTGGCTGGAGATAGGCAATCGCCAGCCACACCGTGGAGCATGCTCCTCCTAGTGAAACGATCGGACTTCGCCATTTCGTAATCACTGATACAGGTTGTCCAAAATTCAAACTTTATGGTGCGCATATCGAGATGAGTTGAGGCAACAGTCCGTATGAGGATTGGTGATGCCTTGAAACTCAACAGGTATTTCGTTCACCATAACCTCCAGACGTCATGAGCACTCACGTTCCCAGCATCATTATTGGTGGCGGTCAGGCCGGATTATCTATTGCCTACTGCTTAAAAGATCGCGGTATCGACAGCATTATTTTCGAGAAGCATAAAATTGCTCACTCTTGGCGATCGCAGCGGTGGGATTCCTTTTGTTTGGTTACTCCCAACTGGCAATGCCAACTGCCTGGATTCCACTACAACGGCACCGATCCTGACGGATTTATGGTCAAGCCAGACATCGTGAAATTTATTGAGGACTACTCAGCCTCATTCGATGCCCCGGTTCAAGAAGGGGTGGAAGTCATCAACGTCAAGCGGTCGGGAAAACAGTATTGCGTTAGTACTTCAATTGGAGAGTACACTGCCGACTCTGTCATTGTGGCCACCGGAGGCTATCACACCCCCAATATTCCACGTATTGCCGAACGCCTCCCCGATCGCATCACCCAAATTCATTCGTCCACCTACAAAAATCCCGACCAATTGCCGGATGGCGCTGTTTTAGTCGTCGGTTCCGGTCAATCCGGCTGCCAAATTGCCGAAGACTTGCATTTTGCCGGTCGCGAGGTTTATCTCAGCATCGGTAGTGCGCCACGTTCTCCACGCATGTATCGCGGCAAAGACGTGGTGGATTGGCTCGATCGGATGGGCTACTACGATACTCCGATTGATTCGTACGACAACCCCGAGAAAGTTCGTAAAAAGACCAACCACTACCTCACTGGGCGGGACGGTGGCCGAGAGATTAACCTGCGCAAACTAGCAATCGACGGTATGACCTTGGCCGGGCGCCTGCGGCGGATCGATAACTCGACTATTTATTTCAACCGCGACCTACAGACAAACTTAGATGGCGCGGATGCCGTAGCAAATAGTATCAAGGCCACCATCGACAGTTATATTACCGACAATCAAATCGATGCCCCCCTAGAGTCCCCTGAAGGAGCGATCGCTGCCCCTCCCGAGCTTGATAGTCTTGATTGCGATGCGGCCAACATTTCTGCTGTCATCTGGTCAACAGGATTCCATGCCAACTTCCGCTGGATTGACGTGCCGGTATTCAACGGCGATGGCTATCCAGTTCACGATCGCGGTGTCACCAGCCAAGAGGGGCTCTACTTTATCGGCTTGCCCTGGCTTTATACTTGGGGCTCCGGTCGCATGTCAGGGGTTGCACAGGATGCTCGCTACTTAGCCGACTACATCGCCGCCCGCCAGAAGGTATCGAGATCGGACTCGGACTGTTCGGCCAATATCGTGGCATTGGGCTCCTAACCCATCACATGGCCAAGCATTTCAGCGAGGGAAGAATCCGTCCGCTCGGTACGGCAAAGTCTCAACTGTGCAAATCAATTCCCCTCGCTTGCAAAAATGCAACCATTTTGGCTACCACTTCAGGAATCAATTCCGGAACGTACTGTAAGTAAAGGGACGGTTCCACCAACTCCACTTCAATCGCAGCTACGCGATCGCTCTGGCCAATCAAATCTATCCGTGCATACAGCAGCGGCTGCCCAATTGCATCCAACACGGTTCTGGCAATCTTTAGCTCGGCAGGAGTTGGAGTTGTTAGCCTTGCTGTTCCTCCATAAGACTCCTGAATTCGATAATCGCCAGCAGCCGGTTGTTTAACGACTGCATGGGTGAACTCGTCGGCAATAAATATCAGCGATCGTTCTCCCTTCTCCACAATCGAGGGCTCGAATGCCTGCACCATCATGTCCCGTTCCGGCAGCCACCGTTCGAGATGGGCCTGCCCCGTATGGACTTGCTCGCGATTCACCACAATCGTGCGGCGGGCATTTGCACTCACCGCCGGTTTGATGACAACCGTATCC
This sequence comes from Synechococcus sp., assembly GCA_051439425.1. Taxonomy (GTDB): domain Bacteria; phylum Cyanobacteriota; class Cyanobacteriia; order Thermostichales; family PCC-7336; genus PCC-7336. Next base: position 45,879 of record JBFRWD010000153.1, on the reverse strand, counting down.
CACTTCCGTTGCTCCAGTATCCGAACTAGGTCAGCAGAGCGGCCCAGCGGAAGCCACTCGGTTGGCAGAATGGGCACTCCCTTTGCCTGCAAATCCAGAAGATAGCGCTTATGGCTATTCCACTTCATAATCTCAGGCGGGTTCCACACCTGAGTTGTGGAGTGAATGCGATCGATCCATGTCAGAAACTCTAAGTGTCGATAGGAATAGTCCCACGCCGATCGCACTATCACAGCGGAAAAGCTATGCCAATCAACATTGCTAGCATCCCACACCACAGCTTCCGTATTTACCCCGCAATCTTGCAGTTCAGACACTACCAGTGGTGTATCATCTCCCGTTAGATTTGGATAATCCGAGCATGTAACCACTGCCAACATCGACCGTGCCTCCCATCTACTTGCGTATTCGTGCCGATTGAATCGCATAATTTACCGAAATTGTGGGCCAAATATCGGTATTTGCGCAGGTCTTCGCACATATGCAAGAGGGCCGGCCTGGGTAAGTTAAGGCCGTTCGAAGTTGCAGGAGACAGTAAATGCTCGGACGAGTTTTGAAATGGGGAGCATTTCTGTCGGTAGGGGCGATTGCCTTTGCATCAACTGCTCAAGCCGGTATGTATCGCCTCAGGTCTGCAAGCGATGCCAGCATCTTCTACGAACGCATGAATCCCATCCAGCGCGATTCTTACACAAGGGAAGAACGCGAGGAAATCAACGAAATTGTTGCCACCTTGATCGAGGCAGGAATTGAGGTCTATTTCACTGACGATGATTACGGCAATGTGGGTGGGTTCTATCATCCCCAATCGGGTGTTGTGGCCATCACTCAACTGGGGTTGTCGTTGGAGGAAGAGCTGACGCTGGAAGTACTCCGCCACGAAGCATTCCACGTCGTGCAAGATTGCGCCTCCGGACGCATGGGCGGAGATGTTGCCGCGGTGGGACTTGCAATTCCGGAATATGCCCGCGAGCGATTTGCTGCAGTTGCGGACGGCTACCACAATACTTATACCCACGATCTAGAACGGGAAGCCTATTATGTAGAGCGACTGCCAGGCTACGCTACCTACGGCCTAGAGGCCATTTGCTTGGGGCGAGACGTTGCTCCTCCAGACTTGCGCACCGCTTCCGCCCCACCTCCCCGCGTTCGTAACAGCTGTGGTTCTCCCTACAGCACAGACTTCGATCGCTGGTATCCGGTATTTATTCCCGAAGATCGCATCGAGGAAGTACGCCTCATGCACTGCCGCGATGCCTTCAACGAGAGTCAGGTGCTGAATGGCCGCAAAATGGTGCAAATCGCAGTTTTTGCTACGCCTGAAGGGGCACGAAATTTTGCCGATCAGGTGGGGGGAGAAGTGGGATCTGCCATCACAATCGCTCAGAATTAGATGGGGTTAGTACCGTCTCAAGTCCTAGTTTAAGGAAGACGAATCGACTGGATTGGCTAACTAGCGCGGTAGCCAGAACCAGAGTGAGATTGGTCGATCGCAACAGCCATTCCGAACGGTATAAAACTTCGGATTAGCTCCTGCTGTAACGCTTCTGCCCAACTTCTCCAAGCGGCCAGCGTGGATGCAGATGCATTTTGTCTGAGCTGAATATCTGTATGGGAAATATTCAGCCACGAGTACAGCCCTTCTCCATAACCCTCCCCACAAAGCTGGAAGTCAATATTGCTAATCCAGGGGCGGGTGAAATGGTGAGGCTGGTTATCCAAGGGCATGATGTACTCGAACCAGATGTAAACGCGAAAGTCTCCCAGCTCGAATTCGACGTAGTCGCTGGCATCTAGGCTGTGCTTGTGGCTGGGCGAGAGTTCGGAATAATCGGGGCGAGTTTGCAGGTACTGACGAATGCGTTGGGCAGCCGTATGCACCGAGCAAGGAATAAACGGTTCTAGCTCCCCAACTCCCCCAACAGATGACTCGCTTTCAGAGCATTCTTCTGTTCGCTCGGCAATCTCGCACAGCTCGTTGACAAAAGTCTGCGGCAGTTTGACATGCTGAAGCACAAACGCTTCCCAGCTTGGGGCAACTTGACGCCACAGCTCTTCTCGGCGCCATTTTGCTAACATTTCAGCAAACTTGAACGAGACTTGCCCCCACATCTGAAAGTCTTGAGGGGAATTGCGATCGTCCACAGCATCCGATGAAGATGTCTGATGACTGTAGCGCTCCTGAGAAGAATGCGGCAAAGAGTCGTCTGTGGCAGAGGGCTCGTCCGCTACCTCCACAACTATTGGCTGTACCGCATCGGAAATCACTGGAGTCGAAGGCATTGCAATAGGGTCGCTAAATGCTTCTTCGAATGAAATTTCTTCGACCTCACCCCCTTCGGGAAAGATGTCTTCAACAATATCGGAGGGGTAAAGAGACAAGTGGGACATCGGCCAGCACAGGTGAGGGGGGACGAAGCTAAACACATACCAGCCGCCTAGGCCTGCAAAATCGCAAGTGTTTATACGGAGAATTTACCGAACCATACAGCCAATTCCGTAAGAGCGGCAAGAAAGTTCAGTAAAAGCATGGACGGTTTATATCCCAGCATTAATCTGGTGTCAACAAGTGACAGATTGAAGTATAAAAAATAACTCCTTAATCCACAGTCTTTCTCTTTGGAAGGGGGATATTTAGTCTGGTAACAGTTGGAATGCTGTTGCCTGGTAGCAGTGTCGAGCATGTGTGGATAACGGAATACTAGACATCGATACTGTTAGCAATCCGCTGTCCGGTCTGAAGGGGCAGGGAACGAAAATACTTAATTTTCAAGGAAAAGTGGTCAGGGAAGTCTCTACAGCGGATTGCCGATTGTTATAGATGGTTTTCTGTACGGCGGATTGTTGAGCTGAAGTAGAAAGGCTACGCTAGCGAAAGAATTCGGATAGCAGGTGTGCTTGGACTCGAGTTCTCTACCATTCCACACGCAAGAAACTTCGATGTATTGCTGTGTGTGCCAGCTCAAAGTCAGTTTTGTCAGTAACTATCCGTATGAATTGCTCGCCGTTGTGAAGCTTGCGGATGGACAAAATGAGCGATATTGAACAGCTCCCATCCGCTTGGGTGGAGTTTGGCTTGGGGGCTCGACAAACCCTGCCGTTGATTGTGGGAGCAATTCCATTTGGAATCATTTTTGGCACTCTGGCTGAGTCGAGTGGTTTGACTTTTGCTGGCGCTATGGCGATGTCGGCATTCGTGTTTGCTGGCGCATCGCAGTTCATTGCGCTGGGGCTTTTGGGGGTAGGAACGCCATGGGCCATTGTTGTCATGACAACGTTCTTCGTCAACTTGCGTCACTTGCTGTACTCCGCTGGCTTGATTTCCTATTTGCAATCAAGACATCAATGGTGGCGACTGGCACTGGGATTCTGGCTGACGGATGAAACGTTTATGGTGGCAATTCAGCGCTATCAACAGACCGATCGCTCCCCCTACAAACACTGGCATCAACTCGGGTCTTCCCTGGCAATGTATTGCAGTTGGCAATTGTGTACGCTACTCGGGCTTACGCTGGGGCATCGAATTCCGAATGCCGCTAATTGGGGCTTGGACTTCGCGATGGTGGCGACCTTTATCGGTATGACGATTCCGTACCTAAGTACTTGCCCGATGGTGGTTACGGCAATAGTGTCGGGTGGGACTGCTCTTCTAGCGCGATCGCTCCCCCACCAGCTTGGGTTAATGGTGGCTGCACTGATGGGGATAGCGGCTGGCTTAATCGTTGAATCTCGAATGACTCCCCTCGTAACTTCTGAACGGCACAAGTCAACACAATGACATCGGACGAACTAAACCTAATTGCCGGTATGGCTTGCGTTACCTTTCTGATTCGGTACGGGATTTTGGGCATCAGCCATCGTGTTCAGCTTCCGTCCCGCTTGCTGCGATCGCTCAATTACCTCCCCCCAGCGGTATTAATGGCAATTGTTGTACCGGCAGTGTTTGTGGACGGCGATCGCTTATCGATAGGATTTGGCAATCCTCGTCTAATCGGAGCAATAGCAGCACTCTCCATCGGCTTATGGCGCAAGAATTTGCTGTTCACGATTGGGGGTGGGATGGGAGCATTCGTGTTGTGGCAGGTGTTAGGGTTTTCAGGATAGAGAGGGGAAGTGCATTCGCTACGTCACCTATTAGTGCTGTGTTTGCTCATGCGGGTAAACAACCTTCCAGTCCTGCTTCATATTTACAACTGTCCAACCTTTATCCCGCGCCTCATCCAACCCCTTGTCCAGACGACCAACGGTTGATTCGCGGTCGTAGCCCCACTCGCGATCGGCATCGGTGTGTTGGACATAGAGTGCGAATCGTGGTCCCTGACCGGCAGTGGTCCACTGGAGCATCTGAAGGTCGCCGTCAGAGTTGCCAAACGCTGCAATAGGGCGTCGGCCAATTTGCTGGTGGATGGCAACCGGTTTACCTTCCTTCTCATCAAAGAAGCTGAGTTCGGGCAGGCGAACTAGAACCGGCTCGCCGTCGCGCAGCTCGAACTTCACCTTGATGCTGCTGCCAATCACCTGCTCGGGCGGGATGCCATAAACTTCCTCGGACCAAGGGCGCATAAACTCGATGCCACCGGCAGACACGATGAAGGTCTTAAAGTCGTTCGTGCGAAGATAAGCGAGCAACTCGAGCATCGGCTGATAGACCATTTCTGTATAGGGACGCTTGGTCGTGGGATGTTTTGCGGTGGCAATCCATTCCCTAACAATCGTCTCAAACTCCGCAGTGGTCATGTCGGCATGGGTACCCATGACGATCTCGAGTATCGCGAGTTCGCCACCTGCAAGAGCACCTGCTACGTCGCCCTTGAGCAGTGATGCGAAGGGCTCCTGTTCGTTCCATTCAGGATGCTGTGGTGCGAGCGCCTTGACTCGGTCGAGCGCGAAGAGCAGTTGGAAATACATTGGCTGTTCAGCCCACAGTGTGCCGTCATTGTCGAACACAGCGATGCGCTCAGCAGGCGGCACGAAGTCAGGGGACTCGGCATTCGTCACTTTTTCCACGAATTCGACGATGGACTGCTTGGCCGTTCCATCGTTCCAGGACGGCAGTAAGTCAACAGTCTGAGCATTCGCCGCAGCACTGAGGGTTAGAAAGAAACCCAGTGTAAATAAGACGAGTAGTATTCGATTTATCGTCACTAAATTCCTCCTATGGCGAGCGAGCGGAAACCAGCTAACGCTGCCTTTCACCTGCTGTCAATGGTCTACGTATCATAGCCGGGCAACTCCCCAAGTTCAGATTGCATAGGTTTTGTTAGCTGCTGATTGGGGAGCAGAGTTCAATCAACGATCCGTCTAGCGATCGAACATATGCAACCACCTGTCCCCACGATTTTGTTGTGGGTTCTTTGATACCCACTGCACCAGCAGAGACTGCTTTGAAATATGCATTTGTTACATCCTCAGTAACAAATGCTAGCTCAACCCCAAAGGGTATCGAGTTGAGATCGGCTTTCTGATAATCTCCATCAAGATTCATTTCACCCATTGCATGAGAGGCGAAAGCAAGAACTGTTTCACCAGTATTCAATTCACCATATTGACCAGACTCATGTAAGAAGCGAGTCTCAAAGCCAAATGCATCCTTGTAAAAGTCCAATGCATCTACAACGGATGGAACATAAATTATGGTGTATCCAAACTTCATGTTTTTCTTCCTAAACTTTGCTTTTTTGCTTTGAGAACAAAGCTTATTTATTGCTCACTGAATTAGCATTAAATATAGTTAGCCTTCTTTTTCTAAAACTTCCTTTCAGTATTCCGATCGGCCCCCTCAATTAAATTGCAAAAATTATGTATGACAATCTCGCCAACCTCTCCAGAGACCTCTGGGTGAAACTGAACTCCGAAGTGTGGATAGACACTTGAAGCCATCGCCTCTACCTTATAGTGTGCGGATGAAGCCAATAGTTGAAAGTTCGGCGGAAGGGTAATGCCTTCGCAGTGATCTTCTGTGACGGAAAAATGGGCTGGCAGCTCGTAAAATAACTCATGCTCGGATACTACCTCGATCGCTTCAGTTCCTCTGCGCTCAGCGCCGAGAAATGCGGAACTTCCATGTCGTATCGCTAATGCCTGATGTCCGAGGCAAATCCCGAGTGTTGGAAGTTGCAAAGAATCTAGAAACTCAAATTGCTGAATGAGCACCGTGTAAGTTTTCCGATCTGTAAAGAGGTGCGGACCGCCAGATATTACTATCCCGTCAAGTTTAGTGAAGTCGTATTCATTCGCTTCTGCCAAGGGAATGGAGCAAATTTGGCAGTTGTTTTCTTCCACGATCGCGGCTAGCCTTTGAATCTTTTTGCTCCCACAATCAATCAGACCAACATTGCACATAGTTCACAGAGATCGCGTAAATTCAAAATTCAAAGCTCATCGCTCCTTTCACTTCAGACCAGTTCGGCTTGCATGTGCTCGCGAGTCACCAATATTGAGGGCGCAAATGTAAGCTTCAATGTATTCTCCACTTTCAATCGTAACGATTACTGGTACTCGTTCATAACCGTCACATTCAAATTCATCAAGCATTGTCCAATATTCCAGCGATCTGAAGATAAAGCATAGCCCTCAACGTCTTCTCTGTCTTCGGAGGGTACAATTCCAGCGCAATCCAATTCAGCTCCCCATCCTTCATCCAATATTCCTTTCAATAGTGCAGTCTCCCAAATGCCAGGCACGGCTTCTAAGACACTATGGTTTGCCCTTCCTGGCATACGTGTTCCATAGACAAACAGTCGTTTAAATGCTCCCTGCATCTTTCAGTTCCATTGCCGACTACAGGAGTCTTCCAGCAATCATATACATACCTGATTCGTGTCATAAAACGCTCAATAAACGATCGCTTCTCATTAGAATAGTTTTCTCTCTTGAACTGACACTCTGAGTCTGATTTACTCTTTATATCCGAACACTATATTGCAAAAATATAACCTCCGCGTAATATCTCTTGAGGCCGTAAATATTTATCCCGCAATGGACTTTGATGAATAACGAACTGAAAATGATTGCAAATCTATTCTGTGTCCATGTTCTAATCCGGAACGGAGTTTACTACCAATTCATCTCGCCTAAGTAGTACGCGGGCTATAATAATGCCAATTGTCGCCAAAATTGCCATCAGATAAAACACGTAGTTGTATGTGCCAAATAAATCTCGAATTCGGCCCGTAACTAAGGTGCCGATCAAAGCACCCACTCCATAAGCGGTAAAGACAATGCCGTAGTTTTGGGCATACCGATCGGGGTTAAAAAAGCATAAGGTGACGGTTGGAGCCATAGCCAACCAACCACCAAGACAGAACCAAAATAGGCAAAATGAAATGAGGTAGATGGTGACCTGTCCAGCTCGTGCGTTCACCATGAATACACAAGCAATTAAGATCAGGATATAGGAAAAAGTTGCGACATGATGAGGCTTGTAGCGATCGCTTAACCAACCGAATATGGGACGGCTCACACCATTAAACACGGCAAATAACGAGACACTGCTAGCTGCTACAGTTGGGCTGATATCGATAATTTCCTCCCCGACCGGACTGGAAATACCAATTGCGCTCAATCCCACTAGAGTGCCGATCGCATAGGAAATCCACAGCCCGTAGAACGATCGACTCTTGAATAAATATCGAGGGTAGGTTGGGACCGAGATCGATGTAGACTTGTCACAGTTTTGCTGGGGAAGCCAATCCCGAGGTGGTAACTTCATTGTTAGGGCAATGGCCAAAATAATAGAGCTAAAAACAATACCGAGAATGCGTAAGGTAGGCAGCACTGAGTAGACACCAATCAGGTAGTTCGCCAGAGGTGCAGTAATCAGAGGTGAAAGTCCAAAGCCAATAATTGTCAACCCCACTGCCAATCCTTTCCGATCGGGAAACCAACGGGAAACAACAACCATGGGGACACCATAGGCAATGCCAACCCCAGCCCCTGCAATCACCCCATAGGTGAAGACAAGCATTCCAACATCGGTGGCAAAACTTGAAAGGATATAGCCTAAGCCAACAGTAATTCCTCCGATCGCTGTCGTGATGCGGGGACCAATCCGAGGAATGTAATAGCCTGCAACTGGCATTAGTGCAGCATAGAAAACCAGTATGAACGTATATGGCAACAGACTTTCCGCGGCACTAATGCCCAACTCGTTTTCCAAGGGGGTTCTAAAAATACTCCAGGAATAGACACTTCCCAAGCAGAGCAAGATAATCATCCCCAACGGAATCAAGAGCCATCTACCCCAATCTGCAGGTACTCCCAAGATCGTGATCTCTGTCTTACGACCGGTCGCCATACCCATAAGCATTGCTGTCCTAATAAATTGCCAGGCTTATTGAGGGATATCGTCTAATCGCTACAGAGGCTGCAGTAAGCCTTTGGTCGATTTACGGCTCCTCACATTTATGTTGGCAGAACACTAGGTATCAGGGCTTGCCTCGATCTTTAGGCTTAATCTTCATCTAGGGATGAAGGTCGGTTTGGTGTTCATTCGGTAAGCCTACGGGTAGATCCCTGCCAATAGGATTTTGTTAGATCTGGGATCTCAGGCAGGAGCAATCAGCCTGATAAGCTGAGCAATCAATACCTTGCATGTGAATCTCTAACTGAATGAACTGTCCCCATTGCTTGTCTGGCGACACCACTCGTTTGAAACGCACGACCAACCTTGACTACCCAGTCTTCCTCTGTTGCAACTGCGATCGTATAGTGCTCGCCATTTCAATTAGGACAAGGGAATCTAAGCCAGGGATGAACATAGCTGAAATATCTGCCTTGAAGCCATACCCAAGAGCAATTTCTGGTGTGTTGGGAAACACTGTTAAGAACGAGAGGTGTGGCTGTCAAGGCAATCCTGTCGAGCCGGGTCATCGTCATGTCAAGGCCAGATAGTATCCAATGCTGGGACTTGGGGCATTCAAACCAGCCAAATGTTTTTGTGAGGTCTTTGATGAAATGAATTAATTTTTGAGGCATCGGAGGAGAATGACAGAATACGTGTGCCGATTCGAACAACGGGCTCAATTTCGGCAGAGGGTCCAACAATTAGAAGCAGCGTTCTTGGCAGCGTGAGAGCTGAGGATATAAGAAAAGTGCTTACTCACAAGCTATCCCTTGATTTGCGATCCCAGCTCTACACTTTCCTTTATTGTGGATCGCTACATCTCAATCTTCCGATCTAGACCAGAAATATCGTTATTCCCCAAACTAAATTGACTACCGTCAAAGATCAATCCAGGTCCAAAAGAACCAGATGTATTCGACCCTGTAGACGATGCTCTAAACGAAAATGCATCTTCATCCTTACCAGATAAACTTCTCACTGAGAAATTACCCTGAGTCGAGAGCACAATGCGATCGCCCGTATCGAGGGTAAGAGCGTCAATATCTTCTCCGCCATTGTTTGCCAGGCCAACATCACTACCATCGAAATATCGGCTCCAGCGTCCTCGAGAATTTCGCCCCAGAGAATTTGGGGTGAACTTAATAACATCTTCATCCGCAGCCTGTCTTATGCCTGGGAGGTACGCATTACCAATGGTCGAGAGCAGTAATGTGCCATCTGACTGCAATGCCAAAGCATCAATATCTTCCCCATCTTTGCCCAACCCGACATCGCTGCCATCCAGATAAAACTCAAACCTCCCACTAGTCCTGTTGCCTAGGGACGAACCGATGAATTTCACCACATCGGAATCATCGACCCTGCCTAGACCTGGTAAATTGATTGGTTTATCGAAGGATAATAGGATTTCATTACTATTAATGGCATCAAAAGCAGAAATCTCGACACCCGAAAGACCCACATCAGAACCATCGAAAAAACGTTCGAAAGAATTATTTTCGTAACGAATAATATCCTCATCCGCCACATTCAGTCCAGATAACGTTGCTGTTGAATCTCGATAAACCGTACCCCTCAAAGTCTTGAAAAATCGTGCCGGTTTCGAGGCAACAAGAATCCTCCTTTCAAGGTAAGGGGATTCTCGGTCATTTCTACTGGAAGCCGAGGTTTAGCCCTATGAAATCTCGATTACCTGTTCTGTGGAGAGGTGATGAGAGTGTCTCCAACCACCCTGCTCTCATGGAGCAAGCCAGGAGGACTATAACTAACTGGCAATAAGTCCAATTTCACCAGTAGATCCTAAACGTGGAAGAGTTAAGCTGAGCGACAGATAGCCCAGCCTAAACTAGTGAGCCCACTATTGACATCTTCAACTTATTTGAGTTGATGACTAATTGGAGAGTAACTCGCCAATACCCTGGATGATATTACCAACGGCTTCTTCTGTAGGGTCGACCTCTTCTGTTGTACGGTGGGACGTTGCTGTACTTGAAGAAGAGCCTAAGTGACGAAGCTCAGAAGCGGCGAACTCTGGGTCTGAGTAGTAATAGTAGGTTTTATCCTCAAAGAAAATATCCGTCTCTCCTTCGTAGATAGAATAAGTTCCTGTCTGATCGACTAATCCAGGGAATTGGATGGTGACATTCCCTCCTTGTCTCCACAGGAGGGTCAACTCGTTGTCTGGATAAATCAATTCCGACTTCACCAGAGATGTACCGTGATAGTAGTTCGTTAGGTCGCAAGTATATTGATATCGGTCAGAACCGACAAGCACACCACAAACGGTGTTGAATTGTTCCTGTCGAGTGGGAGCATGCGTTACAGCGACATCTGAACCATGCTCAGCGTTAGCACAGTTAGAAGTATCAGAGGCAGAGATTCTGCGATAGTCTCCATTTCGGGTGACAACTTCGATGCATTCTCCAGAAGCTTCATTTTCCCAATAGGTGAGGACACTATTGTCTCTGACATCACCGCCTGTATTGACGTATCCACGGTGTTGTAGCTGCCGCTCACCATCGCGACCTCGGACTCCGATAAGGTCTTGCAGGTATGCAACAGGGTCATCTGGTTCAATCTGAACAGCCAAGTCTCCAACGCTACCATCTGAGTAGCCTATACACCTCCAAACAGTTCCACCGGAATCTCGAAGCTTTACGAGCGTGCCTGCTTCAGAAAATTCGGAGCTGAGAACTTCAATACCATCCTGGGCATCAGGACCGCCCACAGTCTCAACTTGTCCGATACAACCATTCACTGCCCGTCGCTCATTGGCATGTGCTGTTATGGGAAAAGAACTTATGGCCGTAACTACCGCAAGAATTCCTAATCCCTTCAAAAAATCTGAGCTAAGAAAACGCCGCTTTTTTGTCATTGGTCCTTCTTCATGAGCCACGGTAATATTTTTCGCTACAAGCCAGAACTTCCTGATAATTCTCACGAAATATTCCACTTCCTGTGTGCCGAGCTTCGCTCGGCTCTGTCTGTTAGGTGAAAGTCCTATCTCCGTAAGCCCTGGCAAGGCACGGATACCGAGTGTTGCGCTGGCGTCGGTAACGTCGTCAGTGAAGCGTACACAGGGAAATGATGGGCCGCAATGCGCAAGCGTGAAGGGATTGAGCCCCGTATGAATAACAACCGTGGATGCCGACGCCTTAGGAAGAGCGGAAGGCTACACAGGAGGAGCCTATCGCCATGGCCCCCGAGGGTCCACCGGGGTCTGAGACCGTGGCACGTCATTAAGGCAGAGTCGGGAACTCGGGAGATCCAATAGACTCCTCGCTCATTCGGGGAAAGCCTTGACCATCTGTTTGAAGGTTGGGCGAAGAACCCCAAAGCTGCTTAAACTCTCTCCAGAGACCGATACTCCTGCTCTGCATCAGACAGCTGATTGACCGTACTCTACGAGATATCAAGTGTTAGATATAGATGCGTCAGGCAGCCAGGGTCTAATCTCTTTATTATCTTGATTAAGGGTAGCTGGACCATACCAAATAATCCTGCCTACCCGACCAGATAACGCATAGTTAGCCGTGGCATCACCACAGGATTTTTCATAACTCAAGACATTCTCTCAACTTGATAGAAGGAGCAACACATGACTGTATCCATGCAATTGATGATCGCGGACTTTAACACCCTGGACGGAGCAAAAAATGCTTTTAAGCGGGTGAAGCAAGACAAACTTAAGCGAGGCGATGTCGCACTCCTTACTAAAGATGAGAACAATAAAATCAAATTCAAGGAAATTTACGGTCGAAATCTAGGGGATTCTTTGAAGCGAGGTGCTGCTGCTGTACTGATTGGCGCTCCGCTGGGTGTGTTAACGACTCCTGTAGCAGGTGCTGTTACTGGCGTGCTCCTGGCGGATAAATTTGTCGATACAGGCTTTCCTGATGACAAGCTCAAGAGCATGGCAGAATCCCTCCAGCCCAGTCATTCCATGCTGGTAATGATCACAGATTTGGAGTCCGCTCCAGCAGTCAAGGAAATTTTATATGAACTTGGCGGTGACCTCATCAATTATCCCCTAAGTATCGACTTGGTTAACGAGTTAAAGAAAGCCATGGAATCCGATGAAATTAAGCTGGATGTTGCTGTAAACGAAGACGTATAGGTGGTTCAGTGAAAATTGCAGCCATTGGAAATAGCCTTGACAATGTGTTTGAAGGTTGGGCGAAGAACCCCAAAGCCGCTTAAACTCTTGGGGACGCAATTGCTTGGCTGATTCGCAGTTCATTGTCAGGAGAACACTACTCGTTGGGTTTCCCTGCTGTATGTCGCATCCAGTTCCCTGCAAGCAAGCCCTTTCGCTCAAGGCGTAGACAAGCCCAACAACCTATCACGAAACTTTTTGCAAGAGGTCTAGTCCCCTGCACGGAACTGAGTGCAGAGCATTCTATTGGGTTAGCAAGATGGACGTCTTCCTCAAGCCGCCTGGCACTGAACATAGTGAAGACTGCGCCAATCCTGCTGGCTAAAAGGCAGAGATAGTTGATAGCTGGGCAGACGTAGAAACTGCTCCATCTCCCCCAACAAATTAGTGACACTGAGCCCTTTGGCTCGGACTCTGCGGGCAATTGATTCTCCCTCAACTAGACAAATGAATTCTACCGTTTTGGGATCGAAGCTCAGTTCGACTTCCTTCCGGTCCAGTTGGTAGTTGAGATAGTAGCTGTATCCACCAATCCGGACGTTGCCATTGCCGTTGGTGCGCCGAAACCAGCGGCCACCAGCCAGATAGTCATACAGGCGATGGGGGTTAAGCAGCTCTGGCTCTCGCTCGGGGCTGTAATAGCGCTGGGAATGGCTGGCTTCCGGAAATGCTTGTAGAGGAGAACGTCTGTCCAACGTCCGCACGGGTAAGTGGTGGTTGAGAGCCTCGCGGCGACAATCTAGTCCTTCCCACAAGGCTTCTGAACTCGGCCAGCTTTGCCCACTCAGGGCCTGTTGGGTCATGGTTTGATGAGTGCGTTCAATGATGGCGTGGTCAGTGGGTCGTCGTTTGCGAGTGAAACAGACGTCTACTCCCAAAGCCAGCAGCCACATGTGCAATCGAGTCGGCCAAGGAGATGGAGTGGTGTTGTCGTAGAAGACGGTGCCGTGGTCGAGGGTTATCCGTTGGGGAAGTCCAAAACTCATGAAAGCCCGACGCAGGGCCAGTTGATAGTCTTCGGTGCTGGGGTTACAGCTTTGGAGGCTGGGATAACTTTCCACTTTGACCCGACTGTACACATCGGTAATGGTAATCAGACTAACGGAGCCGACTCCCTCCACATGGGTTGCCCCTTGAGCATCCATTTCCCATTCCTGATGAGCTTTAGTCGCCGTTTGCCGTTTGGGTTCAGGCAGGCCACCAGACTCATAGCGACGAGTGAGTCCTTTCTGGTGGAGAAATGCTGCCACTCGCGAGCGATGGGGAAGTTGGGATTTAGACCAGCCTTGTACGAGATGAAGCTCCAGCAAAATGGAATCAGCTCCCCAGCCGGGATGGGCCTGACGGATTTCGATGATGGCATCAGCCAAGTCACTTGGGAAGGTACTGAGAATGCCAGTGACTGGACGTCCTTGTGTCCTGCTAAGTCCTTCCCGTCCATGAACCTGGAACCTACGTCTCCACTTTCGGACTGTCCATCTAGAGCAGCCCAGTTCTGCCGCGATCTGGCGATCGCTTTGACCGTTGGCAGCACGTTCACCGATGTCTAATCGTTCAGACAAATTCGTCCGTTGACCTCGTGGTCGCATACTCCCGGCCTGTCCTCGACGGAACCTCACTCCGATTCAGACGGACAGAAGGGGTTTTCGCCACACCCTATAGGCCGGTACGATTTTTCGGGATGCACCCCGAAAAATCGTCTGCAATATCCTTCGTAAGGATGCTCTATATCCGTTTTTATCCACTATAGATAAGTGCCGATTATTTATGCTCCTCTTGGCTTTCTCTACTGAGAGTAGGGGGGGGGGCACTCTCATCAACCCACTACAGGACAGACAGTCAAGAACTCATAGTGTGAAACCTCGGCTTCCAGCAGAAATGACCGAAAATCCCCGTCTCAAAATAAGGGGATTTTCATTGCCTAATGACCGGTACGCTTTTTCAGGACTTTCAGGGGCACAATTTAATGAGATTCAACAGTTGCCCTATTCTTGAGACTGAAGAGCAACACATCTCCTGCTCCAGGAAGCGGACCACCAGAATTATCCTCAAGCTTCCAAATTTGCCCTGTTTGTTTAGAAAGAATGTAGATACCGTTATCTGCGTCGATACCGAATCTCAGATCTACGCGCCTGCTATTGACTAGGTCTAACAATGTTTGCTGATTACCGGCAACATCCTTTAGAAGGAGCTCCTCAATCGGTGCTGGAGGTGACCCCGAAACCATATCGTCTACATCAGCATAAAAGATTCGCCCACGAACGATATCGCCAAAAATGTATTTTCCAGAGAGTTGGGGGATGTGATCCCCCCGATAGACAAATCCTCCCACTACGGCCAGACCTTCATCGTGATCCCACTGAGCGACCGGATAGGTAATACCAAATTGATCGTCATTAGCAGGTAGAGAAAAGACATTATTTGGGTCATCTTTCTCAAATCTAAATGCCCCCTCACGAATATTCCATCCATAATTCGCTCCAGCAATACCTGGGTAGATAGACTCTATATTCTTTTCCCCAATATTGCCGATAAACATTTGGTTGCTGCCTTCTGAATCCCAACTAAATCTATGGGGATTCCGCAAACCGTAAGCCCAGATTTCATCTAAGGCTGAATTTTGCGAGACAAACGGGTTGTTATTGGGAATACCGTACTTTCTATTCGGGCTGTTTGAGCCGTCGGGATCGATACGCAGAATTTTGCCATGAGGAACGCTTAGATCCTGCGGTCCATTGGAGAATAGTGGATTTTGCTCGCCATCTCCCACCGCAAGGTACAGCAAACCGTAGTCTGGTGAACCAGGTGTAGCTGTTGGGTTAAATCCTATCTGCTGAAAACCATGTAGGAAAGTTTCGAACCCCACCCGCAATAATTCCCGCTTGGTTCCAGAAAAGGTATTGGCTGCGGGATTGCGAGCCGTCCATTCGGTGATAATGCCATGTACTGAGGTCGATGTTTTTGGAGAGTAATCTGTCTGTTTTGACAGCGCATTGCCTGCTTCTGTATGAACCGTATAGAACTTTCCACTTTGGGCGAAGTCAGGAGCAAATGCAAAGAACCCAAACCCCGTGCCCAATCTAGGTGAATCGACAAAGTCTGGGAACCGAGCTTTCACATTGAGATAGGTTGAAACGGTTCCGTTATTGATGACATAAAGCTTGTCATTTAAATCATTAACAAAGAGGCGATCGCTGTTATCGTTCGCATGGGTCAAATAATTGATTCTAGCCAGCGGCTTATTCGTCTGGCTGGCGGGTATTTGGGCAATTTCGTTTAAAGTGACGGACAAGCCCGACGGTTCGATCGTTTCGGGAATCGGATCGCTTAAAGGAGCTGTATTGGTCTGGGAAAATTCAATCCCATTCGATCCCGGTAGGCTGAGATTGGTGCCGCTGCTATCCAAATAAATATCGTCGATTAGGAGCGTGCCGCCGTTATTTGACCCAGTGCGCACAAGAAAATCGCTTAGCGCGCCATTGGTTCCATTTCGATAGTTAAAAGTGGTTTGAGAACCGGATACTAGCTGAGTTACCGTATTGAAGCTACCGCCTCTGGCATAAACTTCGTAAGTGTCTGTAGCGTTATCCGTCACCAGCCAAACGCCATGCCAAAGATTGGGAGCAATGGTTCCAGTCACATCAAACGCGCCACCATCTCGGATCTTGAGCTGACTTGAATTCTGGAATCCAATTTGGTTTTCAAAATCGGACCATGTTGTGGCCTGCGGGCGATCGGATAAACCGGCACTGGAGTTTAAACTACCGCTACGGCGCAGCCGGAAGAACAGCGTTCCGTCAGTCCCGTCACCGATGTTCGGAGTAGATTTTCGAGCATAGACATTTGACCCTGTAACCCGCAGAACCTTGTTATTGCTAGATACCGGATCCGAAACAACAGATGCGCTATTGGAGGAAGTCGACCAGCCCCGTCTTCCATTAATACTTCCAGCACTAATCGCCTCAAACGTTTCGACTGCTGAAAAGCTGGGGGCTGGATTTGCTAAATTGTCATTGTTGGGGTCGATCGCCAGCGAGTCAATATAGCTTTTTGCGGTTGGCGGATTGGCCGTACCGTTAAGCTGTAAGTAAGTCGTTAGATCGGAGCTGGCACTACCATTTCGGAATCCAAAGTCAGTTTTTCCATTGACTGCTAACTGAGTTTGGTTGGAGATATTTCCCCCTTGGACATAGACGTTATAGGTGTCGGATCCGGTATCCGCAACCATCCAAAAGTTATAGAGTGTATCGTCTCGCAGAGTTATATTGCTAACCTTGCGGGTACGATTGCCATCGCGTACACGCAACTCTCCGTTTGCAAACGTAACTTGGATTTCATAGTCTCCAAAGGAGACAGGGGTTCCCGTATTGTCAGATCCTAGACCTGGCGCAGAAACATCGGAAAGACCAATGCTGAGATTCGAGCCAATCAGACTATCGTTATATATCTGAATAAAGAATGTCCCGATGGTATTGTTGGCGATCGCGGAGCTGCCAAGGGGGTTATAGGCATTTCCTCTGAACTGAATTCCGTTGGGATCGTTCATCAAAGCCTTGCCCGAGAATTCATTAGGGGGAGTAGATGTAACGATCGCCCCATCAGTAGAGCCTGGCTGATTGGTCTGCCAATTGCCTTGATTGCGAACGCTACCATTCAAGCGAGAGTCAAAATTGTCGACATCTGAAAACGGATTGGGAGCAATAATGGCTGCGGCAGAAGTCGGTGATTCATTTGCATCGCCGTCCAGAGATTGAACAGTAGTGAGCTCGCCTGCTGTCAAACGACTTCTAACGTGGAAGCTACTTTCAAACGTTTTCCCTTTCTGCTCGGTAAACGTATATATTTTGGAGTCACCCGATTTGTCGGCATCTAGATATATTGTAGAATCATATATATTTGGAAGGCTATCTATAACTTCATTAGAAGCGCGATCGAGTAGACTATTTACATTGCTAAGACTTCCCGCTCCTCCATGGTAATTTCCTTGATGGAATTGAGAATTGGCTATACTAATTTCACCAAAACTCAATGATTCACCATTATAAATAGAGTCGGTTAGATATTGTTCTGATTGAATTGACATTAATTTTCCTCACAGACATTAATCAAGCAATAGCTCTCGAACAATTCTGTATACAGAAAGAGAAAACATAATCAACTACTAGCACTCGACCCAGATTGTCTTAAGGCTAATCGATTATTCAACGACTGAGTGCAATGCAAATTAAATCTGCAAGAAAATATTTTATTTGATGACACAGATTCTTTCGATAGAATAGATTAACTCTATAGCATGAATGATATCAGACCTACAGAACCCATTGATTCTTATTTATATATATTAACGAAGACTGTCATTGTCAGACCAGTAAAACTTTACGATCGTGCTCAATTGAAAGAGTCATATTAATGACTAGACTGTTTCGAAAAATAATGCTGATGTCGTAACACTAGCGAACAAAAAAGGCATTTCTAACTTAACTTAGAGCAGCTCATTCTTGAGATTCAGTTTCATTTTTCTTTGTAAAGGTAATTCTGTCGTTGGTTTAATGAGTTTATACCCAACTATTCCTTGTCAGAAAAATTATGTTGATGGTGCACCTTCGGAGTCTGTCTGAAAAGTAGAAAAACAACGAGTTTTAATTTGTAATTGACATAAAGCAGGCCTGATTGGCGATGAACCCATCATCTTATCCAAGCGACCTAAGTGAGCATCAATGGCAATTTGAATCCCTATTGCCTTCTGCTGAACCTGGTGGCCGCCCCGGTCCGTGAACTTGCGTACCGTTTACTGTCGACTTAACTAAGATCGACACTAATTATTGAAAATTATCTCGATCAATCCTCCTCTAAGCCTATTCACTCATTATTCTAATGACTCAATTCTCAACTGGCTCCCGTAAGAAAAGTTAAGTTGACAGTGCCTGTTTTCCCAATAATTGATTGTTTAAGTATGCCTGGTGTATCAAAAGTAGTCTGATGCTCCTTTGGTATGGATGAGGCTCTACTGTAGATGATACTTCGATTCAGAATGACTACATAACAGGTGATTAAGAGTGTTCTTTTCTCCTCTCAATTGTATGAAAATAGAGTTGGAGGATTCCTTCCTCCACGAATAAGGACACATACAGTTACTCATCTGGGTAGCTGGAGGTGACATAAGCGATCCGAGTAAAGCTTACGTATAGGCTTGCTTAAGCCAGTGAACTAACTCACAACTCGTGTTTGTTTCTCGCCAGTTCTAAGCTCACCCTCTGACTCAACGGTATGAACGTGTTCCCGGTATATCTTGGGGAATACATCATGAAAGCTCTACTTCTTTCCGGTTTGTTAGCCCTTTTCACTTTTTGTGCTCTTCCGACCAATGCACAGACGTGGACTTACACAGACGTCCAAGAGGTTATCGCTCAAGCTGTCGAGAGTGTTGGCGAGGAGCATGCCCCTGAGCTGCTGCGCAACAACTTTAATCAGTGCATGTCACAAAGCAACCAAGAATGGTCAGAAAGTTGCGAGGTCTACGCAGCAGCTGCATGGTACATGATAGGCCTACAGAGCGGCTTTGATGTTGGTTATTCGCAAGGCTATGCCGATGCGGATGAGCAAGGGTCGAGAGAGAACTATGGCGTGTACTAAGCTCAGCTCTCGCTTTGCATGAGGGTGGTTCACAAAAGAAAGTGTAGTAAAGCCAGACACAGTACGAGATGATTTCGGAGGGGAAGCGATGACGCTTGTAACTTATGCTCACCCTCAAAGCTTTGCACAGATTGGATTGCGAAGCTGATGGGTTAACTTGTCTATCCCTTGCTTTAAACTCGCGATCGCAGCCTAAGGTCTGCAGTCAGCAGTGGTCCAAGGCTTTCCCAACCCGCAAGCAGCTTCAGTTCGTCCAGAACTTCATCATCTGGCTAGATACCAATACTTTTTGGCCTGCTGACATTGGGGCGAGGTTACCTCGCTTGCCCGGGCTCAAAGTCTTTTTTCACGATTATCCCTTCTGGTGCCGCAAACATTGTCACTACACACATGTGTTGACAGCCTCCAAAACGCAGCCATACCCACTATAAGACCATTGCGACAAACCGTTTCAAACGGCTTGCCTGGAAGTGAATGTACAATTCCCTTGTTACCGGCCTTTTAAAATTCTGGTCTTGAGTGACACGAGCTTTCGGATCTCGTCAGTGATGTCCTCTTTGTGTTCGTTCAGGATAACGTACTCAATAGACTGAGCCTGAATGAGAGACATTACCAGAGCTTCAACCGCTTGTTCGTCTGTCGAATCTAGGAGGATAGGCTCCTTATCTTTGTTCATCATGTGCCGCTTCATCCAAAAAGTATTACTTTTTAGTTTTAGCTATTCTGACCACGAGTTTCTGTGCCACAGCATATAAAACAGATACATCAAGCGAATTAACTTCACTCGTACGAAGAAGACTTATATTTGCCTGCTAAATGCAGGAAAAAATCACAAATAATCGCGTCAAAGCTTTCCGCAGGGAAATCTAGATTTTCAAAATCACTCTATCAAATTCAATATTATTCAGTCCTTGCTGTGGGGACGAGCTCGCCACCTATCATGTCTCTCGGCGTCTGTGCAAGACGAAGGGCCATGCGATCGGTTTCAGAGAAGGTCCAATCTTATCCCCGATTTGTTTACCACGTTTCAATAGCTGATGTTGACAAGAGATTCGATCCTGTATGGCATATTCTAATTTCGGCCATAACTCTTATTTCGCCCCAATCATTCTCAATAGATGCAATCAAAGACGGTATCCGTTGAAGGATCAGAGCTCTTTTGTCATTCGATAGAACGTCAATCCCGGTATAGGAAATCGCGTCGGCCACTGGGTTTCGACTCCCATCCCGCGACGCTCGTAGAATCGGCAAGCTCCCTCATTCCTAGCTGAAACGTCGAGGGAAATTCGAGTCGATCTGCTCGCGCGAGCCCGCTCTTCAACGAAGTCCATCAAGACGGAGCCGACGCCGTCGCCGCGAAGTTCGTTGTCAACGGCGATGGCAAGGAGATAGAAATCGCCATCGGCGATTGAGTCGATAATCCGCCTCATTGGAGCGAACAATATCTCCACGATCCTCATTCGCAGATTAAACCCTCCGGCAGCCCGCTTCAGGGGTTGGCGCAAAGAATGGCGATGCTGCTCCGCGGTGTACGCACAGACCATCCCCACGATGACATCGTCACGTTCTGCGAAAGTCACGTTCTGGTAGGAAAGGTCGTGGCCGGGCTCTAGGAACGCCGTGGCGATTATGTCCTCGGTACGGCGACCGAGCATAAGGTGGAAGAACCCATCGGCTGCTTGGTCAAGGTAGCGGACATATGCCAGACCTTCCTCGAACGTGGGGTTGGCGGCCCTTAGTACTATCGAATACCGATCCATATGGTCTTTCTACTCCTAACAGTCCGCCACTCAGCCGCCGAGCGCGTAATGCCGCGCTCTGTCGGTTGCTGTGGCTAGTTAGGCTACTCTTCCTCGAAGATGCCCTGCACCATCACTTCCGCTACCTCTGCAATACTTAGGGAGCGGCCATCCAAGTATGCTAAGTCTTCCATCTCCGGCAACTGGGCTTCATCCAGCTGTATTGGGAAGAGCAGATCCCGGTTCTGGGATATGAACCAGGATTTGATTGTCTGGAACTCCAGCATGGTCCAGCGCTTTTCCAAATACTCGCGGGATACAAGTACCGCGTATCGATCAGAATTACCTCCATAGATCCTGTCAAAGACCTCCGGCAGGAATCTGCCGTGGAGAACATGCCTCTTATCTTGATCGAAGAAAACCTGAAACCCTGCCGAGGTTAGTTGTTCTGCCAGGCCCCGGGCATAGTCGCGCCTCTCGCTTGCATAGGAAATGGCAAAGTCGTACTCGAAAGGAGTGATGCGAATTTGGAGGTTGCGATATGGCGAAATTCCAGGGGTACTTTGAGGATTAAGCGCCCACCCTAGGGCTTCCCTCACGGGCCTTGAAACTCCGACTTGCTGGAAGTCCGTGTGGTAAGCCCTGACTGGAATCGAGACTCTTTTCTGGAAATCAATGACCCGGACCCTAGCACCCTCCTCAACTCCAAGAGCCTTCATAAGATCCTGTGGAACACTTATCCCCGCAGCATTGCCGCCACCCATACAAGGCAACACTTTTCTGTCGATCTTGTTTGCAAGGTGTATCCTGACACTCCTCATGCCCTTCTCCTGACCTGCAGCCTAACTATTGATTAGTAGAAGTTTTCCGCCTAACATCCTCATTTGGGTGAATAAGAGGAACTCATCCGCCTAATCACCTACAAACGGCGTTTAGCAGGACAGATAGTCTGCATAATATCCCTTATGCCCGAGAATAGGCGGATTGTTTCTGTGCCTGTTCGCTCTCTTTCCATGTTTTTATCCGCCCAAGCTCCATGAGTTGGTGATTAATCCGAATGAACCTGCGCAAAAGCCATGCAAAAAGGTCCAAAGAGGCTGCTGGAGCGAATGCAGGATTCGCTTCGTTTGCAGACTCCGCTCAAGGTTCTTTCAGGGGGTAGCGAGTGGTTTTATCCACCCATATTTGCTGCAGATTGAGCGGATTGAGACTGTTAGGCTGGTGGGGAGAAAGACTGGCTGTGGCGAAGGGTTCGAAGGTGCCTAGCCTGTAAAAAATTCCTGCCACCACTTCCCCGTTATCGTTTCACCAGTTCAGCCGCAGGCGTTGTCTCTTGCTCGGGCAATTGTCGCGTCAATTGCCACTGCTTGTACTTAGAGCGAATGGCATTGTTTACAGGTATCTCAATGAAGCGAGTCGCAACGTATGCCAACCCGATGGAAATAGCGAAAGCTGCAAATGTTGAGGCTAAACCAGGCAAGCCGAACTCGTATCCCTTGCGAATGATGATGTAAGAAATATTTTGGTGTATCAGATACAGACTGTAGGTGAGCCCACCCAGAGACAGCAGAAATTTATGCTGGAGAAAGTGAACCGGAACCAGGGTAAGAATGAGAAATATGCAGTAAAACGAAGCCACCCAAAACAGTCGAAAATCTTCGTACAGCAGCCCATTGGTAAATAGAGAGCCAACCAACAAAGCTACCGTTACATCAGACGATCGCCGCGTATAAATCTTGTAGAAACAAATACCTGCGATAAACAAATGTGCATAGTCTGCAATCAGCAACTGATTGAACACAACATAGGACCAATGCCCTTGAAATAAACTGTCAAGCTTCAGTTCGTAGGCCAAACTCAACCCCAACCAGCCCGCACACCAATATTCAATATTCCTTAGCTGTTTGGACAGCAGTAGTACGTACATCAGGGCATAAAAGGAAAGCTCTTTGGTGAGAGTCCAATACACTCCATCCACATCACTCACACCACGCATATATCCCTGTAGCATCGTCAAATTGAGCAGGGCATCGTGGATGCTGGTTTCCCGACCCGGAAGACCAAACAGAGCGATCGCCGAAAACGTCAGAATGACAGCAAACCAATAGGCCGGAAACAGTCTGGCAAATCTGGAGACTGGAAAATCCATCCAGTTCTTGACCCGCTCCAGGCTAATCAGAATCACGAATCCGCTGAGTAGGAAAAATAACTCCACCCCTAACCGTCCGTAGGAAAACGTGTCCGATACGGAAAAACTGTGACCATAAATTTGGTCGTATCGGCGAAACAGATGATAGAGGACAACGGCGATCGCCCCTATTCCTCTGATGGCATCGAGTTCGTAAATTCTGCGGTTGGGAGCAAGCATGTGGAGGGTGGTTACTGCAGTGCTACCGATCTATTGGACTGCACAAGCGAATAAAAAAGATAAATGCAGGCTACCGTTTGGGAAAATCGCCGCTGGAACGCATTTACTGTTGCCATCTTGCGTGAGTTGAGTTCTGCTTCAGCGCTCGAACAGCCGCAAGCGCCCAGAGCCAGCGATCTGGGCACCATGAGATTGCCCTTCGATAGCAATGACATTGGCTGCAGGTTATGGCAGATGCAGAACATCTAGCGATCTTGAAACAGGGGGTCGAGGTCTGGAATCAGTGGCGATCGCAATCCGAGATTGAACCCGATCTGAGTCGTGCCGATCTCTCCGGCCAAAATCTGGAGGGAATTGACTGGACACATACTCGCTTACTAAACGCTAATTTACGCGGCTGCACTCTGGATGGAGCCGAGCTGAATTATGCAGACCTGCGGGGAGTCGATCTAGAAGGGGGCAGTTTGGAGGATGCAGAATTGCATCAAGCGATCGCCAGTGGTGCCAATTTTGCAGATGCCAGTTTGGTTGGGGCGATTTTAAGCGAAGCCTGCTTGGCCAATGCTAAATTTTTGCGGGCGGATTTAAGTGATGCTTATTTAGGAGCTGCCAATCTATTTGAGGCCGACCTGACCGAGTCAATCCTCTGTCGCACCAGCTTCATGAAGGCAGATTTGACCGAGGCAGTGCTGACCCATGCCGCCTTTGGTGAAACGTCTATGGTATCGGCGGATCTGACGCGGGCAATTTTAAACGGGACCAGCGATCGCAAAACTGACTTAACGGGAACAAATCTTAGCCAAGCGCGGCTGGTGGAAACGCAGTTGGAACATACAATCCTGCAGCGCTGTCATGTCTACGGCATTTCTGCCTGGAATTTGGATTTAGCCGGAACCGAGCAGCACAGCCTCATTGTCACCCGCGAGAACGAAGCAGAGGTGACGGTAGACGATCTGGAAGTGGCCCAATTTGTCTATCTCATGCTCAGCAATCAGAAAATTCGCGATGTGCTGACCACGGTGGGTAGCAAAGGGGTGCTGATTTTGGGGCGATTTACCGGAGAGGGGCGTAAGGAAATCTTGGATGCCGTGCGAGCCGAGTTGCGTCGGCGCGACTTTTTGCCGATGGTGTTCGACTTCGAGCGACCTACCGATCGCGATTTCACGGAAACGGTCAAAACACTGGCCGGGATGAGTGCCTTTATTATTGCCGACATCACCAACCCCAAATCCACCCCGCTGGAGCTACAAGCCACTGTCCCCGATTACATGATTCCGTTTGCTCCCATCCTGCAAGACGGCGAGCGCCCGTTTGCGATGTTCCGTGACCTGCAGCAGAAATACAACTGGGTACTGGATGTGTTCCCGTATTTTGACTGCGCTGACCTGATTGAAAATTTGATGGAAGTGGTTCAGCCAGCGCTAGAGAAGCGAGAGGAGTTGATTGAGGCCAAAGACAGCGGGATGCGAATTCGTCGTCGAGTCAGAGCTTAAGTGCGGGAGTTTAACGGTTACCGACGCCAAGGCCAACGGGTACCCATTTCTGTCAAGGCAGATAACACCAGATACAGAACGAACAGGCAAACAAAGACAATAAAGCCAATCAATCTACGCACATCCTGAAGGGGGCCTTCTGCACGGTAGGCGATCCTAGAAATGAAGGCAACAGCTGTCATTTCAATTCAGGCACGTCGCGCTGTCAGGTCAAACGTCAATCGAGGTAAGACAGCTCAAACACCTGCAGGCAAGGAGATAAGCTCGAAAACCCAATGTCTCTATTTCCCTGAAGCTATAGTAGCTATGCAAAACCATCAGCATTCACTCTCGTGCAGTTGACCAGAGCGATTAAGAACTCCCGTCACTATCTGGATGGATATTTGCCGATCAGCCAATGCCGCGGCATCTACCCCGGTCGGGAACGGGACTCCAGCGATGGGATTCAACAAGCCGTTGCTTTAGCGCGAGAGAAGCATTTGGCAGTGTTGCTGGATGTTCCTTTGCTGTATACCCATAAGCCGATTGCTTGGTGGGGCCGATCCACGCGCGAACCATCTGACAAACAGGGGAGGAATCCCTGGAATACCAACACAGTGGCGATCGTTGGTTCTCGGGAACTGGATAGCGTACCCGAGATTCGCTTGATTGATGGGGCCAGAGGGTTTGGAGATGCCAATAACCCCCGGCCAGTATTGCAGGTCGCTCACTATGCGGTGATTCGTTGGGACGATCGGTACCCTGACGGCAATGCGCCGGTGGATGGGGTGCCTTGGAACCATCCGTTTGGTGCTCCCCGAGGGACAAGACGCAACGCAAGCTTGATTTTTAATGTGGACTTGAGAGGATTCAAAATCACCACTGGGCGAAATCCTGGCGCGTTCGGTATTGGGATGGCGGCAGCCCAAGGGGCGATGCTGACCAACTTGGAAATAGACGCACGCGGAGGGTACGGGGGATTTGCCGGTATTCCCGGCCGTAACTACGGTGGATACGGGTTGAGGGTTGTGGGGGGACGGCATGCTGTTGTCGTAGGCCCTGAAGCGGGGGTTGGGGGCGCAGGTGAGACCTTGATTGGCTGCGAGTTTATCAATCAATCTGGGGAAGTGGTTCGACACAAGGGGCTAGCACCGCTGAATTTGATCGGCTGCAAAATTGTTAAGCAGAGTGGTTCGATTCTGAAGGTCGACGGACGTAAAGCGACAGGCTACAACATTCTGTCGATGGTGCACTGTCAGGTAGAGATTACAGACGAAGATCGCCACCCCCCGATCGACAATAGCCCCAACAAAACGCTGTACATCCAAGATTGTTGGGTGAAAGGGGGTAGCGTGCTGGTGAAAAATGGCAGTCGGCCAGTGACGTTGGAGGCGGGGAAGTGGAATCACCTGAAACTGGTGGTCAATACCGATCCTCGCCAGAGCGGGGAGGATGTGTTTACCACCCATGCCATTGTCGATTCTCAGCAGTCTGAGATCGAGGCACGACAGGATATTGCGGTCGGTGGGGAGCCTCCCTGTAACTTACGCTCTCGACATAGGCTGCCGCTCGGGGTGCTGCAGTTTGAGGCTGGCGGCAAGACGAAGGTGGTTCGCTTCACAGACGAGCGAGTGGGGGGCGATCCCGGTAATACCCCCCAGCAAAACACTGCAGCTATTCAGAAGGCGTTTCAAATTGCTTTGGAGGAGGGACACGGTAACGTGTTTTTTCCGTTGTTTGGCAGGGACAACGAGAGTCATGAACCCTATCGGTTTGCCGAAACCATCGATATGCCGAAAGGGACGCGTATGTTTGGAGCCACGTTTGGTTACGGTGCCTGCATTGAGCTAGTCCTGAGCGATCGCCCCAATCGGTTTATTCCCGCCATCCGTACCCACAAGTCAAAAGACGCCGATAACTATCTCGGTACCCTTTCCGTGAAGACCCCAAGCCAGTTCGATTACGGTTGTGGGTTTGTGCATTGGCGAGGCCGAGGCAGTCAGTACATTCTGCGTACCCGGCAACACTACGAGCGCGAACCACAAGGGGTCAATCATTCCTTTCGCAATCAACTGTTTACGGACTTTGCCTGCGGATTGTTTTTCGGACAGGGGAACGACACCCACATTGACTGGGTGGGGACGCCGAGTCCCAGACAGGGGAACGATAACCTGTCGGTACTCATCGATCGTTGCGACGGAGTTAACCTCTATTGCCACAACTACGAAGGGGGCAAGAAGGACAGGGTTCGTTACGTCGATTGTTTGGTTCGAAATTCACGCAATGTTGCGATCTGGGGGGGAATTAAGCGGGAAGCGACAACCGGTATTTTGGCGTTTGTGAATTGCGACAACGTCATGGTTACGTCCTTTGGGGCTATGCGCGAGCTGCCGCGCGCCGGTCTCATATATCTGATGAACAGTCGCAATGTGCGGTTGGGGCCAGCCAACGTGCAGACCCTGATTCACGGTACAGAGGTGGGGCGGGAACTATTGACGATTCGGACTGAAGGTCAAAAGGTGCTGGGTATTCCGTACCCAGAAGGGTTCAGCTATCTAGAAAACGGTTCTATAGATTTGGATGCGTTAGTGGTTGATTACGGCACGGGCAACTGTCTTTGATGCCAATGTTGGGACGGGAGGATTGAGTTGGCTCTAGCTGTTGGCGATCGCCTTCTGTGCTCAATTCAGATGACCCCACGACATTGCTGGTCTCGCTCGATCGATTCGAACAGGGCTTGGAAGTTGCCGTTGCCGAATCCCCTGTTTCCCTTGCGCTGGATGCATTCAAAAAAGATTGGACCGATGCTTTCTTTTGTGAAGATCTGCAGCAGAGTCCCTTCACCGTATTCGGGCTCGGAGTCGATCAAGATGCGGAACTGGCGCAATCGAGACACATCTTCCCCATGATTGGGAATGCGCTCGTCAACCCTCTCGTAATAGGTATCCGGAGTGTCTTGAAAGGCGATGCCGTTATTCTGCAGCCTGTTGACCGACTGATAAATATCCCGGCTCAGTAGGGCCACATGCTGCACGCCTTCCCCGTTGTAGTCGTTGATAAATTCTGCGATCTGAGACTTGTCGTCCTTAGACTCGTTGAGGGGAATGGTGATGTTGCCATTGGGGCTAGCAACAACTTCGCTGACCAGGCCGGTCAGTTGACCGGTAATGTTGAAGCTTCTGACGCTGCTAAATCCAAACACGGTTTCGTAAAACAATCGCCATCGGTTGATTCCGCCCACCCTAAGATTGTGGGTAATGTGATCGATATCGTGGAGACCAACCGACTCTGCACAGGGCGTCATCTGACAATTGAACGAGGCAAACAGGCGCTGTGCGCGATCTGCGTCAACCAGGTAAATTAACGAGTTGCCGACACCGCGAATGGCTGGAATATCGTAATCGGTCACTTCGGCTGGGCTGGCACCAAGCTTTATCGCAGCTACGAATGCTTCCCAGGAGTTGTCTACTGTGAAGGCGATGGCGGAAACCCCTCTGCCATGCACCTGGCGGAATCGTTCTGCATTTCCTCCATTGCTTGGGTTGCAAATGAAACGAATGTCCCCTTGGCCGTACACCGATATCGGTTTGTCGAGGCGTTCTCCAAGCTTGATAAACCCCATCTGGCCGAACAGTGAGGTTAAGAGCTGCGGTCTGGGGCCAGAGAATTCAAGAAATAATATCCGACCTGTTTTTACAAACGTTTTCATAAATGGTTGGAAATACTAACGGTTTTTGCTAGTCAACAAAGGGGCTTTGCGTGTTGTGCAATTTGAATGTGAAGCTCTAGTCTTGCTTGGGGAAAGGGCTTTCGCACCCTCTAGCCTTTAATGGTTGCGCAGATCGCTGCAGTTGTATTCGTTTGGACTTTCATCTGTGTGAACTGGTATCTGTGTGGACTTGATCTGTTGACTGCATTTCGAGAAGCCTAGCCTCACCTCTATCTGTAAGCTAGTTAGCTTATTGAGGGAAGGCCTAGCAACAAGCCGAAATCTGAAGCGCTCCGTCCCCAGCAAGCATCTCCACGTTTAGACAATGGTCTCAACAAGAGATGTGGGATACCGTTCAAGCGAGATTCGGTATCGTCATTCGCCATGGCTGCAACCACTTACATTGCCAAGCCGCTGTTAGAGATTGACGGCAAGAAGGCTACTGACAAACTCATTGATGACATCCTGCAAATTGAGGTGGAAGAAAGCTTGCACCTGCCCAACGCATTTACCTTAGTAATGCGCAACGATTATTTTGAAGGGCGAGGGGATACCGACAAAGTTTGGCGCTACGACAAAGACTTTTCCATCGGCAACAAAATCAAAATTGGCTTTGTCTCCAGTACTACCGACGATGCCGAGTTCTCGGACGCGGCCCAGGGCACAGTGTTTGACGGAGAAATTACCGCGGTTGAAGCCCAATTCAATAGTCAAGGTCAGGCCCCGGTAATTGTGCGCGGCTACGACCTATCCCATCGCTTACACCGAGGTCGCTACAACCGCTCGTTTCAGGATATGAGCGACACCGATATTGTCCGGAAAGTTGTCGGCGAAATAGGGATTCAGGTGGGTAAGGCCGATAGCAGTGGCTCTGCGCACAAGTATGTATTTCAAGAAAATCAGACCAATATGGAGTTCTTGCGGGAACGCGCGGCCCGTATTGGGTTCGAGCTGTTTGTTCAAGATGGCAAGCTTAACTTTCGCAAGCCCAGCAAAGGCACCACGATCGAGTTGGAGTGGTTGCAAGATGTGCACACCTGCCGCGTCAGGGCAACCAGTGCCGAACAAGTGAGCGGTGTGGAGGTGAGGGGCTGGGATGTCGAGAAAAAAACCGCCATTGTGGCCAAAAAATCCGCACCATCCGTACTGACGAGTACCGAGTTAGGAGAGGGCAAAACAACCAGTACGGCCTTTGACAGCAAGCCTTCGAAACCCACCACCATCGTGGTCGATCGCCCCACATTCACCCAAAAAGAAGCCGACACGATGGCCCAGGCTCTTGCGGATGAATTGGGGGGGGAGTTTATTCGGGCCGAAGCAAAGGGGGAGGGCAACCCCGAGATTCGTCCGGGCAAGGTGGTCAAGCTCAAGAATATGGGCAAGTACAGTGGGCAGTATTACATCACCGAAACTCGGCATGTATTGGGCGATCGCGTCTACAGCACCGAGTTTGAGGCGCGAGGGTTGCGCAATGGCGATCTGCTGTCTGTTTTATCTCCGTCTACCCGCTTGCAACCAGGGCAAACCTTTTTGGTAGGAAAGGTAACGAACAA
Organism: Synechococcus sp.; assembly: GCA_051439425.1. GTDB lineage: Bacteria > Cyanobacteriota > Cyanobacteriia > Thermostichales > PCC-7336 > PCC-7336. The sequence goes on along the minus strand of JBFRWD010000153.1, from coordinate 15,905 downwards.
TAACGATCCGAAAAAGTGGGGGCGCGTGCGGGTCAAGTTTCCGACGTTGACGGAGGATCACGAAAGCAATTGGGCGAGAGTAGTGGCGATCGGGGCTGGCAAAAATCGCGGGTTTGATTGCTTGCCGGAAGTGGATGACGAAGTATTGGTGGGGTTCGAACACGGAGATATTCACCGGCCGTTTGTGCTAGGCGGACTGTGGAACGGCAAAGATGCGCCTCCGGAAAAAGTGACGGATTCTGTGGCCGATGGCAAAGTTCGCTTGCGTACGGTCAAGACGCGTACCGGTCATGAATTGCAATTTGTGGAAGAAGATAAGGGTGGCTCCAAAAAGGGAACGTATGTAGATACGGCGGGCGGTCACAAACTGTATCTCAACGATTCAGATAAATCCATTGAAGTGAAAACTAAGGGCGGCCACGTGTTGAAGATGGACGACCAAGGGAAAAAAATTGAAATTAAGACCGGCCAAGGTAGTAATTCAGTGGTGCTCAATGGCAGCTCGAATGCGATCGATATCAAGGCCGGTACCAGCATTAATCTCAAGGTGGGTAGCAACAAAATTTCTATCAAAGCCAGCGGCATTGAAATTTCTGCCTCCGGTATCGTCACGGTCAAAGGTTCGCTAATCAAACTCAACTAACTCAAGTCACCGACTAGCTAACGTCTCAAGAGGTTAAACAATGGGTAAACCAGCCGCCAGAGTAGGGGATTTTGTCCAGCACCCCTTACCTCCAACTCTCAGTCCCGGTCCGGGCAGCTTTAATGTCTTAATCGGTAATCTTCCCGCTTGGCGAGGTGTACCGGTGGCCGTCGCTAGCTCGCTAAAATCCGCCAAGAAAACATCCGACACGGCTATTCAGGTGGCAGAGAAAGCAACGGCGGCAGCTCCCGAACCCGCTTCAAAGGCTGCAGCCAAGGCTGCCGAAGAAGCCACAAAGGCTGCCTCTGCCGTAGCGATGGGGACACTGATTTCTTCCACCGCTGCAGGAGCCGATATTCATGTATGTTCTCAACCTCTGCCCATTCCACCCCACGGGCCGGGGGTGGTGGTTAATGGAAGCAAAACGGTGTTGATCAATGGGTTGCCCGCTTGTTTTGTCGGAAACACCATTGTTGAAGCAGTAGGACCACCCAACAAAATCACAAACGGATTGACGACTGTCTTAATAGGCGGCTAACAATTTCGTGTCTGCAATTATCGGCGGGATGATTCCGATTGCCGCTGACTGCTGCTGGGGCTAGGAGTGCCAACAGAAGGGGGTGGGTCCCATTCGTCTAATTCTTCGAGAGACAGATCGGCGACGGCCCGCACTGGAGTGCCATCCGGTAGAAACATGGTCAGTTTGTAGCTCAAGCTTTTGACGAAGCAACGCAGATATTCTTTATTGCCCCACGAGAATAAGTAGATGGGGGGGCGATCGGTGTTTTTGGCGAACTCCAATGCTTCGCGCAGTTTATCTATGTACTTGTCCATGACATCTTCCCCTGATTCGTAGGTGTCGAACAGGATGTTGCTGATGCTGAGACTATAGGGATTGAAGTAGCCAAAGCTAATTTTTGGAATGCCTTTATCGGTGCGGGCACCGCTGGAGGCGTTGGTTTGCATACTGCGGCTGAAGCTGAGTTCGGTGGGGTTAAACATAAAGGTGACGGTAGTGCCGCCATCTTTGGCCACCAATTCTGCTTTGACTGGATATTCGGGCATGGTGTCGGCCTCGCGATGACTGAAGTGAAGTAAGGGTGCGGGATAGTTCAGCTAGCTGACTGAGTTATCTGGCTGAGTTATATGTCTGAGCTACCAGGGCAGACGACCGGTGTAGGAATTGCCGTTTCGTTCGCGATCGCGCTCTAGCTTCAATCGCAACAGGTTATAGACCTCGCGAGCCAGAGTATCCAAATAGGCATTCAGTTGCTCGGGCTCGGTTGTGTCTGGAGATGCACTGTCGGCAGAGTCTACGGATAAGGTTTCATCCCATTGAGGCTGAATTGTTGGGGGCGAAGCATTGCGAGTTGATGGCGGGGAATGGCTGGTGGTAGGAGTTGGAGGCGTTACGGATACCGATGTCTCGGATAGGAGTTCTGCAAGGCCAGACCATTGTTCTGGGAGAGGTATTTCCCGTTTGCTCGTTTTGGGGCCAGACGGACTGGGGGATTGTGAATTGGTGGTGTTGGTGGACGAACTGTTGGTTGAGGGTGGAATATTGGGAGTGTTTTGAGTAACAGAAGAGATGGGGGGATCGGATGGGAGATTGCCCTCTGCAGGCTGGGCTTGCGTAACGGATTCGGGGGGACTTGAGGGTGAAGGGGAACTAGGGGTAGCGAGCGGTTTGAGAATGGTGATGGGTTTGAGAATGCGAGGCAGTTGGGGGAAGGGTGAATGTTGGTCCTCATCTTGGTTTCCAGAGGGTTGATAATTTTCAGAGGATTGATGGTCGGTATCTAACTCGCTGGGCTTAGCACTTTCATGGTTGGGGTGAATAGACCGGTGTTGGATAGTCGGGTTAGGAATCGGAGATTGCTGCGGTCTAGCTTCAATCGCTTGGGTGGTTTCAGTTTGGTCAGTTGCGGGCAGAGAGGTGGTTTGGCTGGGCTGGGCCGATGATTGTTGGATCGCACCTGTTTTGGAGACGGACTGGCTTTCTTGATGAGGTCGCTCGCTCGGGCTTTGAGGGCTAACCTGCGATGTCCTCTGCGCGATCTCGGGGGATGGTGATGCGCTCTGATGACTAGCAGGCTTATCTGTTGTCGTACTTGAGTCTTCTACCGAGCTGCTTGAAGGGGGGTCAATTGGTGCTGGTACCGTTTGGGAATCTTCAGCGTGGAGGTTCTGGGCTGCTGGCTGGGACTGAATTGTTGGATGTTCAGGGCTGTTGAGGGAAAAAGGAGCATCCGAAGATCTCGTCGCTCGTTGCTGAGTTGGCGCTTGGGCGATCGCGCTCTCTTGAGAGAGGCTCTGCGTCGGGTCAGATACGACCGGCTTACCAGTGGCAGAGTCGCTGTTGGTTTCTTGCAGAAAGGCTGGTGTATTTTTCTCGGATAGCGAGTGAGTAGAGGGAGGAGGTAGTTCGCTCTTGATTTGCGATGTGAGGGGGGGCTGAACGGTGTCGCTGTCTGTGCTTACAAGCTGATGTGGAGTGATCTCAAAAGAGGCACTGTTTTGAGGCTTGACGCGTTTTGGCGTGGAACCTGCTGTCTCGGAAACCGGTTCTACAGGGCTGAGGGCAGGATTGCCGGTTGAGTCTGGATTGTTTTTGCTTGCTCCATCTTCAGAACTAAATGCATCGGTTTTAGGCTGGATTGAAGGGGAACTAGCTGTATTTGTATCCCCCGGGCTGGAATGAGTGACTGCTGCCTCTCGAGGCGGGGCAGGTGGATGGGCAGTGTTGATGGTTGGTGCGTTTGTCCCAGATTGCGATCGTGAGGAAAGTTCTTCTGGTGCGGTTTGCTGCTGTGTGACCTCGTCAGCGATCGCGGTTGTTGCCTCGCTGGAGAATCCTGGATTTGGCGATTGTTTCGGTTGATGAGGTTGATTAGTTGATTGGGGGGAAAGAAAGGGGTTTTGTTTTGTAACTTGCGAGCTGTTTTGAAGTTCGGACGTACTGCCTAAGTGGGTGGATGACTCAGTCGAGATTGGTCGATCGGGAGACGTGTCTGAGGCAGAGAAGGGAGAGGGTTTCTGGTCGAGTGGGTGCGAGGGGAGATCGGACGATCGCTGTGCTATCGAATCGGCAGCTAGTGGAGATGCAGATGTATCTTTAATGCCCTCATGAATGTTTGGTTGTGCTGCATGAAGGGGCTGGGTTTGAATGCGACCGCTGCTGCTATCTTCTGAAACTTGAGAATGAGAACTCGCGGCGGTGGCATTACCGAAGTCGCTATTTTGGTTGTCGCGGATTGCAGAAGGGGTGGAATTGATAGAACGGTTTGCTGTTCCTGGAGAAGTGGCTTGAAGGGGGGCAGATTTGTCTAATTGGTCTGGACTAACGTCTTTACCAGTTTGGGATGAAGATTGTGAGCGATCTGTTGGGCTGTTTGATGGTGTGCGATCGGAGTTGGCCTCTGAGTTTGTCGATAAATGCTCTGCTGCTGTTGTTATTTCTGTTGAGGTGGTTTGGGGGGCGGAGTTAGTGGAATCTAGGTGAGAAACTGGCGGAGCTGAACCATTTGGCTCAATCGCAGACTGCTGGATGGACCTGGTTTGAGGAACTGTTGGTTGGGTGGTGTGATGTTGGGGATGTTGTTTGCCAGTTGCTTCTGCGGCCACCAATGAGTGGTTGCCGGTATCTGGAGACTCTATATTTTCGGTCTGTATATGTCTTTCGGCTTGAAGTTGTGAACTCTCGGCCGCCGATTGCTGACTGGTTCTACCTGAAGTGTCCCGTTCTTCTGAATCCAGACTGAGAGGTTCTTCCGAACGCTGAATGGGATCGCTAGGAGAAGACAGTGGGGTCGCTACGCTTGGCCGTGCCGATCCTGGTGAAGCAGACTCAGAGCTGTGAGACTCAACTTCAGTCCGTTGTGATGCTTGGTCAAGAGTTGGAGTTAGTGCTTTTGACTGAGCTTGGGATTGCTCGGAAGATGATTGGTCAGATACAGGCGTAGATATGTCGGTAGAGGGGGCATCCGCTGATTGGGATTGGATGGTGGATGTTGCTGGTGTGTCAGGCGATCGCTGTATCTCATCTGCTTGAGTGATTGCTGCTGGACTCGGCGTGGATTCGGTTGGTGGTGGCTCGGACAGAGAGCTGGTAATTAGGGTGCCGATGGCGTTAAAGGCGGTGGTCACCAACGACGGTATGCGCTGAATCAACGGCGGTTTCTGAGCATTATTTGGGACAGCAGTTGAGCGATCTTTATCTTCCGCAGATTGTGGCAAGGAATGTTCTGTAACGGATGCTTGCTCAGACGGAGGGGTTTGAGAACTGGACGTAGCTGCTCGATTTCCTGAGGCTGCTATCTCTGAATTGCTTGGTGTATTCGTTGCTGGTTGCCTAGCCGGTTGTTTTTCGGGAGGGATTGACCCGATTGGATGTACAGCGCCACTTTCGGTGGGCTGCAATGCTGCACTCGTTTGGATGGGCTTGGGCGAAATTTGGGATGGACTTGGCAGCGGTGTGTTGTCGGATGTTGGGGGTGGTGATGTGTCGATTTCGGTATCGTTAGCCCTCAGCTGTTTGGTCGCACTTGAAAGGGGGCAGTCTGCGGATACCTGCGCAGAATGAGTTGCCAATTCCTCTGTTGGAGCGTCTGGTGGCTGTTGGAGCGATCGCTGAACTCCGCGAACCGACGGGTTTGGGGCTTCTGATAGCGCTTTGGGCGATCCCTCGTGACTTAAGGGACTGCCTGCCGTCACTGAGGTCGTGGTGACTGGGTCAGAGTTGGGGGATTCTGTCTGGCTGGGGAGAGATGAAGTGGGCGAGGAAGACTGGCGCACCAAGGGTGCATCGATGGGTGTAGATTGATTGGCCCGTTGGGAGGAAATATCCGAGGATATCAGACCTGCGGATGAAGGTATAGGAGTATCTGTAGCTCCCTCAGGTTCAGGTTCAGGTGATTGCTTGGATGCGCCTTGAAATGGGGGATTGAATGTTCTGTTTAGCTCCTCAGAGGACGGTATTTGAGCATTTTTTTCTGCCGCCTCTTGTGGCTTTGCTTGGATTGACTGTTGGCTGGCTGGAGACTGGCATGACGAATGCTGAGTTTGAGACTCACCGCTTGGCGTAGCAGCATCTTTCTGATTGGTTGCATTGCCCGAAGAATTCAAGCCTTTAGATGAGCGAATAGAAGTAGTTGTCGCTTCCTTCGCTTGGCTTGCAGAGGGCTGGTTGGACGCTTTTTGAATGTTGGGAGTGGAAGGGGATGGTGCCGGACTGGACGAATTTGAGGGCGTGCTGGATGAATTTGAAGAACTAACTGTATTCGCAAAAGATTGACTGGAAACGGCTGGTTGAGTGGATGGAGATTGGGCTCGCTGGGCGATCGGTGATTCTGGGCGATCGCTGGCTGGAGATTCAGCATTGGTTGATGACGTATCTGTTGAAGACGCTTGTAACTGTTTAGGACTGGCTGAACCGATCTCGGGAGCTGGCTGATGATGTTGAATGTTCGGGCTATTTGGGCTGCCGCCACGGAGTTCGTGTTCGACGACTGCAGATTGCTCTGTTGATTTATCTGCGCCCCGCTGGATTGTGGTTTCAGATGTTTGCTCAGTTGGGGACTTTGATAGTTCAGTGCTGGCACTTGCTGCGATCTCCGGTTGCTCCTGCCGTCTCTGTTCCGCCTCATTCGAAAGGGATGGGTGCTGCGATGGAGGCATCTCGTCTGCATTGCTAGCCGCTGTTGTCCTTGCCTGAATTGCTCGATCGGGTGGAGTTACAGCATTTGGAGTTATTGGATTGCTGGCGATCGATGGTTGAGCCGCACCTTCTGTGATGTTGCTGCTTGTTGGAGGTATTCCAGTTGTTGGTGACGAGTTTGTTGGGGTCGTTCGTGATGATGAATGGCCTGATTCTTTGTAGGCCTCTTTTTTGAATGCCTGGGTCGTGGAGATTTGTGGAGAGGAGGACGTGCTAACTGGAGGTGCCGAAGACCGCTCGCTAGATTGAGGCTGAACGGGGTGAATCGTTGGGGTTGGAGAGTTTTGGCTGCTAACTTCAGACGCTAATTGTTCCGACGCCGATTCGGAAGAGTTTGACCCTGAAGAATCCGCCCCTGAAAAAGTTGATGCTGAAGGGTGCGTCGTTCTGCGCTCTGGGTGAACTGATTGGGGCTTGGGCTGGGCTTTGGGAGACGGGTTGTCGGGATGGCTAGAAGGCGTGGGGCGATCGCTGGAGGACACTTGTCCGCTCTGCCCTTGCGATGTCCCGCTAGATTTCTCGAAAGAGGTCTGTGCTGCAGATTCGTTGTTTGGAGATGATGCGGCAGTTTGACGTACTACAACTGAAGATTCAGAGGGATGGAGGGGCGATCGCTGGTGAACCTCTCCGTGCGCTTGTGACGATGATTGGGACGCAGACAGGCTGTCGGTGTTGGTGTCGGTGCCGGTGCCGGTGCCGGTGTCAGTGCGTGGAGATGGAGATTGGGGAGCTTTTGAAGAGACTTGGCGTTGGACAGTTGAAGGCGGTTGAGGTAGTTGGTGGCGATCGCCCGTTGGCGGAGGATTCGCGATGGATGACTGCCCTGCTTGGGTTGGAGAGAACTCACTACTTTCTTGAATCTGGGAGTCTACTGTTTCTGCCGCAGGGTGAAGATCGCTGTGGGTAAGTTGCGGGCTGTCTTCAATGGATGATTGCTGGGAGGAGCCCGATGTGGCAATAGGGGCGGGCTGGTCTGGCAAGGGGGAATTAGCTGCTGAGGGCGAAGGAGTTGTTGCAGAGTGTCGCTGCAGGGAATTCGTAGGCAGCGCGGGGGATTCTATTGTTGGTTGAGTATGGAAGGGTCTGTCTGATTGTGGTACTGCCTGAGTTGTTGGCGTTTGCTGCCGGTCTTCGTCCGAAGCTCCACTGTTTGTATCGGTGTTAGCTGAATGGCGTTCCTGATGGCCTTTCGGGTTGTCAGATGAACTCGGAGAGAGTGATTTCAGCTGTAGTGAGGAAGGCCCTTGATTCGTCTGTGCTTGGGGAGCATCAACGTGTTGAGCGGGGGCAATTGTTTCTCGGTCTTGATGCTGGAGACCGGTCGGAGCATTCGGGGTTGGTATTGGTGGAGTGCTTGGACTCTCATCCTCGCGCAATTCCGATGGTGTGTTGCCAACAGCGAAGAGCGGTTCGTTGTTGCGATTGACACGGGGAAGAGTGTTGATGGATAGCGGTTGCAGAACAGCAGTACGCGCTCCCCGTTCTGCCCTCCAGTGGTTGGCTTGCAAAGGAGCCAAAACCGTAATCGAGCGGCGACCCAAGCGGAAGGCCGCAGACGAGCTGCGCTGCCCGAGTGGAGGCATCGGCAATAGAGGCTTTCGGAGTCCGAGAGGGGGAGAGGTGGACTCCTGGGGATCGGGGGATGTGTGAGGATCGGAGGGGGGAGAGGTGGACATTGCTTAATTGCTGGAGAAGTATCCAGAGGGACCGCGGCGATCGAGATAAAGGGCACCACCGCTACCGTTACGATTCTGGCCAGTGGCGACGTTCAGTCCTTCGTAAGCGATGGTGAGTTCTTCGACGGCGACGTTGTTGGAATCCGCACTATAGCTGGGGCCTTGCCAGCCAACTGGAACCGCCCCAATCAGCGTCCAGCACTGCATGGTCTCCCCCGCTTGGTTAAAGGACAAAATATTGATGTTGCGGCGCAGATCCTTCAGCCGAGTATTGCCCCGGCGAACCTCCAGCAACTTTCCTATCCACTCCAGAAATATCAAGTCATCCGTAATGCCCCGTTTGAGGGTGATGTCCGAAAATTCTGTCTGGCCCAAAATCAATCGCTGCTGGTCGTTGACCCCACCTTCCATGTGCTTATCGCATTTCACCTGAAAGCTGACGCCACTACATTCCGAAAAGGACGCAGTGATGCGGTTTTCAATTTCAACGTAAAACCGATTGGTCGTGACGTAATCGAGTTGGGGACTATCATCTGCCATGCGATCGCCTCCCAAGCCCTCGTTCCGACTGCCGAGCTAAATCGTCCTGTAGCAACCGATAGACGCGATCGGTTAGTTGCTGCAGCAACAACGGGTCATTCAATATCCGTTCTGCGGTCTCCCCAAGCCCCGCAATCTCTTCGGCGCTCAGCGAGTTCAAATCGATACCAAATGCCGAATTGACAACGGGAGATTGCACGCAGGAGTTAGATGCTGGCACTGTACGCTCCTTAGTTATCAGCCAGCCGTACCCCCCAAAGCCTCCGCTCGATCGCCTGAGTCTGGAGACACGGACCAAGGTACCTTTCTCAGGCAGACAAGCAGCCCGATACCAAGACACACCTTCGGGACATCTCTTGGCAGATACACCTCTACCAGAGTGGCATTGCTGTCTACCCTAAAATTTCGCTCGTTGTCTGCCTATTCGCCGAAAGTCTATACCGCCAGCCTCTGTCCCGTAACTTATGGAGGAGCCCATCTGCTGCTGTTCAAGATCGATAGAGGACTCTACATTAATGGCGCGCCTGAAAATGCCCGTGTTCTATCACGCTTGGGATTAAACTGGCCGACCTCATGAAGATAGTTTGTCAGCAAACCGATCTGGCGAAATATGCTGCGATCGACAGAGATTTTTTTACACCATACATTCGGAATAATCTCGGGTGACATGCGTGTTTTACGCTATACAATTAAGAGCTTTGAGAAACGAAATGGCGATCGTTTTTTCTACATATTCAAAACTGAAGGCCCAAGTTATTGTGAAAATATAAAGCCTTTTAGATAAAGGCATTTTAATCGATCCCGAACAGCTACCAACGCCAAAGTTTAGTTCAAACAAGGAGGTCTATCTTTCGGTTTTGATTGTGATTTTGCTGTTTTCTGGTTTCCCGCATGAATTATAGAGGCTTCGTTTGTTGAACAGGATTTCAGTGTGCTGACTGTATTGCTTCAGTAAAGCTCTGGTGGATGGTCTTAGAATTTCAGTCTCCAAGTCATGCAAAGCAGTTTTGAGTAAGTAATACCGTGGATGTGTCTCTCTTGAACGATCGACGTCAGGCTGTTGTTTTTGGTGGACAGTCCACTTGTGATGAGGAATATTCACATCATCCCAATGTCGTATCTCGACGAGACAGGCGCAATGTTGCTGTAGATAATTTTGCTGTAAATAATGTTGCTGAAAATAATATCGCAATTAACAATATCGCAATTAAAAAAACTAGTACGATTGCGTACAGCTCAGATTCGCCTTGTGCACCAACGGAAAATGTATCGAGCGTCTGCCATCGGCAGGCTTTAGAACTATCCGACCAGCTAGCAGCTTTGGGGGTAAGAATTGTTTTTTACGATGCCCAAAGGGGTCGCTGGCAATGGGCCGATGGATTCAGGGCTGAAGGATTTAAGCAGCTAATGGCCGCTGTTCGATCTCCCGTTCGTTGCGAGCAACTATCCGGTACGAGACTACACCCCAACCTGGTTTTATTGTCGCCAGCCAATCGCTCTCAACCTGACTCCGGACAGAGTGTCAGCCAGCGAACTGAAGCATATGTATATGCCTGTTTCCTAAATCATGCCGTTGATGGCGACGAGCATTTACTTATTGCAACAGAATGTCCGCTGACCCCATCTCAGCAAAAATCAGTCAATCAACGGGTTCATCTCTTACGTGATTATTTAGAGGCTGCTCGGTCCCATTCTCAGGAACAAGCTGTAGAGGTAGAACAGCGATTGCGCAAAGTTCAGCATCAACTGCGCAATCCCCTAGCAGCAATCGAACTCTTTGCCGATACGTTACTTTTGCAGCTTCCAGCTGGGAACTTACGGAAACAGGCCGAAGCGATTCAAGCAACGATTCGAGACATGGATAAACGCTTGTCACTGTTTCAGACCAGTCCGGAAACTCAGAGTGAAAGAACTCTCTGTGATTTGCGTGCCATAGCGCTAGATGCGATCGCCGGTCTGCAACACCATTGGAGAGTCAAGCGATTGTGCATAACAGTTCCGGATGAAACTCAGCAAGTATGGGTCAACCGCTCGCAGATTCAGCAGGTCTTCGAAAATCTTCTGAATAATGCCATTCACTTCAGCCCGTATGGTGCTGCCATTACCTGCGATTGGACGCAATTACACCACAACATATCCGTCAAGATTACCGATTTTGGCCCTGGCTTGAGTTCTGAAGATCTCAAATCCGCTTTCTTGCCACACTATTCCCGCCGCCCTGGGGGACATGGATTGGGATTGGCGATCGCCAGAGGCTTTATCCGGGAGCACGGTGGAGATATTGGGTGTCAATCGTTGTCTGAAGGTGGGGCTCAGTTTTGCTTCACGATTAATAAACCCTCGGTCATCCATTAGTCCTCTATTTGTTTTTTAATGCCAACACTCATGCTCCAGCCCCCACCCCTTTCTTTACTGTTAGTGGATGACGAACCCTTATTTCGGCAAGGGTTACGTACGTTACTGGAGCTATTCAGTTCGAGGGAATTAGGACAGATTCAAGTGGTGGGTGAGGCTGTGTCACCCAACCAAGCCCTAAAGCTTGCCTTCGAACAGCATCCAGCATTGACGTTATTGGATATGGAATTAGCTGCGGATGATGGCGTCGATGTCCTGTTGGGGTTGAAAAAAGGCGCCTACAACGGAAAAGTTTTGGTGCTATCGGCCCACCATGAAGACGAGCGTGTCTATCGAGCCATGCAAGCAGGGGCCAATGGATATGTCTTCAAGCATCGGTTAGCAAGTCAGCTGTGCGAGGCCATTTCAACCGTGATGGGGGGAGAAATTTACTTATCCCCCGAGGTAATGACGGGATTTTTCCGCATGTTTAATTTTTACGCAGGACATTCGCTACAGGTCTGCCAAGAGACGAACTTAACCGAGCGGGAGCGGGAGGTTTTGCATTGGTTAGTGCAAGGGGAATCGAATGAGGCCATCGCCAAGCATCTGTATGTCACCGTCGCCACCGTTAAAGCCCACTTGACTGCAATTTTTTCGAAGCTTGAGGTCAAAAGTCGTACCCAGGCGATTGTGAAAGCCTTGAAATTAGGACTGGTGGCGGAGTGAGTGCTGGGAAATGCTCGCTCCTACAGTGTTCCTGCCTGACTTAGATCTGCCCTTTTTGCCCAGCAATTGAGACAGCCAGCAAATGAGTTTGACGTGGGGTTGACATGGCCTTCAAGCGGGCTGGTTTGTTGACAAAATTTGTTCTATATTTCTCGGCACTATCGACGATCACGGTGGTGGTCGTGGCGCTATGGTCGGTGTTGCGGGCCCGCGACTCGATCTTTCGCTCCACGCTAGAACGGCTGCAGGTGGAGGCATCGCTAAAACAACTGCAGCTAAGTGAGTGGGTGAACGACCAACAGAGTGACATCCTGCTGCTCAGTCAACTGCAGGAAGTTCGACAGGCTGTCGCGGTATTAACAGATAGCGATGGCTTAATGGCTGTCACGGATGCCCGCTCGATCGTTGACCGAGAGAGGTTGGTGAACGACTCGGATCGGCAGGCGATCGCCGACTTAAAACAGCACTTTGCCAATATCGCCGCAATTAAGCCAAACCTTGCCAGCTTGAATATCACCACGAATGGCGGATTTACCATCTTCTCCTCGAACAACCCTGCTTCATTAGGGCAGTACCGAGCATTGGGGCCACCCACAACGTTTTTTACGCCAGGGACGGTTCGAAATGTCCGCCCCAATTTTTATCTCAGTAACGATCGGGCTGCGATTACCTTCGCCACGTATATTTACGATTCCGAGCGGCAACCGATGGGGGCGCTGGCGATCGATCTCGATCTGGAGGATATCGATCGGGCGATCGGACAGAATACGGATGCTTGGAATACGGTTGAAACCTACTTGGTAGGAAGTCACAACGGGCGATTTCGGCTGATTTCAGAAGGCGGGCAGGTTCAGGCACAAACCGTAGGCTCAACACAGACCGAACACTCTCCGCAAGAGTCCGAACCGCGCATGACCATTCCCGCAGAACCCATATCCCCTGGAATAGAATCGGCATTTCTATTCCGAAATTCTAGGGCGGGACTCACTCGAAACTACGATGGCAATAAGGTTTTGGGGGTATACCAATGGCTACCCAACCTCAACAGCGTGTTGGTGGTCGAGATTACCCAATCAGAAGCCTTCGCTCCGGCCCATCGGTTGGCCCTTGATATTGTGGCCATCGGGCTCGGCACCATCGCCGTCATGCTGGTGGCGGTGTATGGTGCTAGTCGCAAACTGATCGATCCTATTTTGGCGATCGCTACGGCTGCCAACGAGATGGCTCGCGGTCAGTTCAATAGCCGCGCTCCCGTTCTCTCAGACGATGAAATCGGTCTACTGGCTCGGGCCTTTAACCATATGTCTGACAAACTGCAAACGCTGGTTACTGGCTTGGAAGATCGCGTCAAAGAACGCACTTGTGAATTAGAGGCTAGCCAAGAAGAGGCCCAACAAGCTCGGATTCAAGCCGAGCAGGCCAACGAAGCCAAAAGCGCGTTTCTCGCCAATATGAGCCACGAATTGCGCACGCCGATGAATGCCATTTTGGGCTATAGCGACATGCTGATTGAGGAAGCAGAGGAACTCGAACCACTCGACTTTGTACCGGATTTAGAGAAAATTCGCACCTCGGGTCACCATCTACTAGAGCTGATTAACGGAGTTTTGGATCTCTCAAAAATTGAAGCGGGCCGCATGGAGTTGTACTTGGAGCGGTTTAACTTATCTGTGTTGCTGGTCGAGATCTCTCATACCATTGAGCCCCTGGCAGCCAAAAAGAACAACACTTTTGTCATTAACACCGCACCCGATGTGGGAGTAATCAATGCAGACGTTACAAAATTACGGCAGATTCTGCTCAACTTACTGAGCAACGCCTGCAAGTTCACTCAGGAGGGCACGATCGCACTGACGACTCGGCAGGTTATACGCAACGGAACGCCATGGATCGAATGTGCTGTCAGCGACAGCGGTATTGGCATGACCCAAGCTCAGATGGATATTGTGTTTGAGGCATTCAGCCAAGCTGATAACTCCACCACCCGCAAGTACGGAGGAACCGGGCTGGGACTGGCTATTTCCAAGCAATTTGTCGAAATGATGGGGGGAACTGTTGAACTAAGCAGTCAACCGAATGTGGGCAGCACGTTTACGATTGCGTTTCCGGCGGATGTGGCCTCTGTCTCGCTGCAATCGGGGGAAACGATTCCGTCACTGGAGAACGTCAGCTCGACGGAGATCGTTGAGTAACGACAGCTCGACGGGGCTGAGCTGGCCGTCTAGTAGTCCAATGAAACGACTCAGGCTAGAATCTCTAGCTCCCTTCTTCCTGTAGTAGAGAAAAGCTGGGAGAGTCAGGTTGGACAGGCGAAAAAAAAATCCGCTGCATCTCAGTTGCAGCGGATATGGAGAGTACTCGTAGGTTGGAAGTAAGACTTAGGTGATGCAGGGCAATTTGAGAAGAAAGAGGGGGTCGATCGCGAAAGCAAGCGACCCACTTGTCATCACCTCAAAATTGCTTCGCTCTATCGCGAAAAATTAGCCATCAAATCAGACATGGTGAAAGCGGCCTTGGGCGCAGCGGCTGGACGTGCCGAGGTAGGTGTTGCTGGCGACGATTTGATTCGGCGGTAGGAGGAAGGTCGCACGTGGGCGGCTAGCTCAGCGTCTGTGAGGTCAGCCACGTGATAGGACATCTTAGCGTCATGGCCAAACCAGATCCGATCTCCCGATAGAAGGTCGTGTGAAGCACGTTGTGTGCCATCAACAACAATGGGAGGGGTACCATCAAATCCGGTATCGTTCCCGCTCACAATCCGGTAGCGATATCCACCGGGGGTGCAGGGGTCTGGAACCCGTACGAACAGCGCGTGCAAATTTGCTGCAGAGTCGGATTCCAACACAATGGCACTGTCGGAGGCACAGCCCACACTCAGAAGCGCTGCGTCCAGAGAAATAGCACGGCGGCCACGCTTGTCGGTGACTATAACGACGTGGCGAGGTTTACGCTCGATCTGCACTGCCTGAGTTGCCGTTTTAGAGCGAGGGCGAGGGGGAACACCAATGACAGTCACAGCTTTCTCCAGAACAGCTCAACACGCTTTATGAAAACTTCATATCGCTGTTGGTAGTTTAGGCAGAAGCTCGTTAAAAAACTGTCAGTGTTTCTACGGATATTGTGAAGCTAATGTAAAGCTGCGCCAGTGACTTCACCAGCGCAGCTAAATTTTATGGACGTTAGGTCACTAAAACCCTTGTGACGTGGTTTGCGACACACGATCGCAACAGGGACTAGTTAGTCATCCTCAGACATTTGCACACTGTAGTACTTCCCAGCAGAGGGAACAGCCTGACGATTGATAGCAGACATTTCAGTTTGCAAGCGACGCAGCTTGCGCAGGGCGCGGCGCTCAATCTGACGAACCCGCTCTCGCGAGAGACCAATCCGCTCGCCAATTTCCCGTAGCGTTAAGCCGTTGCTGCCGTCGAGCCCGTATCGGGCAACAATCACGTCTTTCTCGCGATCGCTTAAGTGCTGCACCAGCATGTGAACTTCTTCACAGTGAGCGACTTGATTGAGGTAGTCTACCGGATCGCTATCTTCATCTTGGATGAAGTGCTGCAGTTCGGTACCGTCTTCATCACCGACCACTAGGTTCAGCGAACGCATCTCCGACATGTGACGGGTGATTAGATCGCGATAGTTATCTCCAATTTCAAGCGAATCGAACACATCGTTGACTGGGGGGCGGAGGCCGGAAGTTGCCGACAGCTCGCGATACTTACGCTTGACCTTCGACACTTTCTCGTACATGTGAGCGGGCAACCGAATCATCCGCCCCTTGTTTTGAATGCCTCGGTTAACACTCTGGCGAATCCACCACGTCGCGTAGGTAGAAAATTTATACCCGCGCGTAGGGTCAAACTTTTCAACAGCGCGAGTCAAACCGATCGTTCCTTCTTGGATCAGATCCAAAAATGGCAAACCGCGATTGCGATAGCGTTTGGCGATCGAGACCACCAAGCGCAGATTGCATTCCACCATTCGCTTTTTCGCTGCCTTCCCCTCCTGCAGCACTCGTTCTAGCTCTGCCAGCTCCAAGCCGGCATCCTCCGCCCACTGAGCCTTTGAGCTGCCAGGCTTCTGCCGTTCTTCCAACGCAATTGCACGCTGAACTTGATGGGCGAGCTGCAGCTCTTCATCAGGGGCCAGCAATGAGTACCGTCCGATTGTTTTTAGGAACCGGCCGACTGCGTCTTGATGCTGAACGGTGCTTTCCATGTCACCACCTACTGTCGGAAGAGCACCTTATTAATAACAATGT
>JBFRWD010000152.1:0-3596 GCA_051439425.1 Synechococcus sp. | reverse complement strand
CCTGATATCACTAATATTCTGTTGGATCGTTTTCTTCCATGAATGGCAAGACAATATTATCCCAGTACATGTAATCATCGAATGCCTTCTTTATGTAGTCGGGAAGATCGTCGAAATGTCTTCCTTCTTTGCTCCACGCCTCAACGACTTGTTCAGGGTTATAGTTCCCATCCTCATTGATATTGCTAGATGCTTTGAGCCACTCCTTGAACTCTTCTCTCGATAGAGCTCCATCTTTGATTGAATCAGCATTCATGGACACCTTATTTGATATATTGATCGAGATTTATTCTGCAAATTAAACTCTTCGGGAAATAAATTATAGAGATTAATTTCGTATGATGAAAATCTACTTTCTCTGTACATAAAAGATCCTTCCGGATGAAAATACAGGTCTATGGAAATGTGGAAAAGTCCTATCGGAACGCCGCTTTACAGGGCATTGATAAGCTGTGACCAGCTCAGTAGATCTGCTCACAGCTTACCAACACCCACGCGGACTCTTTTCAACAGTTCCACAGCCCTACTACTAATTCTTTTGGGATTCTATGGAGAGAAAAAGAGAATAAATCTTGTTTTTCTACTCTATGAGAGGGGGAATTCCCAGAATGGGACATTTCCCCTATAAAAGCGCTTCGAGCGGAGGAGCTGTGAAGAATCAAGGGTGGTAGAGCGAAGCGGCACCACTTGCGGAGCCCTTGATTCTTCATAGGTCTGGAGCTACTCCCCTCCTTAACCTTTTCAACGAATCACAACGTCATCACCAGAACGATGGCCATTTGTGGACTCAGGTAGTCTCGGTGTCTGTGGTACGGGTGAAAGATGGTGCTGATTCATATTGGCTGCATGCATTTGAACTAGACGCTGTACCCGTGAAAGCCACGTTGATTTTGCTTCTTGGTAAAGAGCATCATCTGTTTTGTACTTTTTACCGAGGGTTTTCTCCTCCTGGCGCGCGTGCGCAAGTTGCTCCGTAGCCTTGCGCCATTGTGAGCAATGGGATTCAAACTCAGCGGCCCGCTCTTCACGTTCGCGCTGCTGCTCTGCCCGCTCTCGCTCGAGGTCTTCGCGAGTTATCGAATGGCGATTGCGCCATTCCTTGAGACGCGGACCCACACCCTGTGCCCAGAACAGCACCGTAGTGGCAGAGAGAGCAACCATGCCAATGGTGCCGGTCAGCTCAATTGCCGGATGAACCCCGAGGTTTGCCATTAAGTGCATTGCCCCAGGGAGAAGAAAACCAACTTCAACAGCGATAGCCAGGGCGCACGTGAGCCGATTTAATGCCCCCGCAGCCCCCTCTGTTCCAAAGAAGTCTAGCAATGCTCGTTTATTGAAGGCATTAAAGGAGTAAGCCACAAAGAAAGTGACGCCAAACACCACCAGACTTGATGGCTGCGGCCAGCTAAACGCCAGAATCAGCGCTCGGCGAATGATGGTGGCGATACCGACACCAAGAAATAGCGACAGCCCCACCATACAGATACGTTCCCAAGGACTCTTACCTGTAACGGCCAGGAATAAGAATGACCTCGACCAGGAATCAAGGCTGATTTGGGCCAGGAATCAGAGGTCGTGTGGGCCAGGATTAAGTGATACTGAGCCAGGATTAAGTGGAACCAGCCAGGAATGTAGCAGTTGGGCCAGGATTAAGTGGAACCAAGAGTAAAGAAAAGGGTCGTTTTCTTTACTCTTAGATTGGAGTTTTGAGAGTTACGAAAACTCAGGTGTTGAAGTGTTAAAAAACTCGTTCAAGAAAACTACTCCAAGTTATTCTTTTCTTTAACGAGATTCTTTACTACTTGCGAGGCTATGGTCATGTTGATTGGCTATGCCCGAGTATCAACAGACGATCAGAACCTGAACCTACAGCAAGATGCGCTGAATAAAGCTGGCTGCGAGAAAATCTACGAGGATCGCATCAGCGGTGCGAAAGCAGCACGACCAGGTTTGAAACAAACCCTAGAAGTCCTTCGTGAGGGAGATGTTTTGGTTGTCTGGCGATTGGATCGCTTGGGCCGTTCCCTCAAAGATCTGCTTCAGATCGTGGAAGTTTTAGATGAGCAGGGAGTCGAGCTACAGAGTCTACAGGAATCTATCAACACAACCTCCAGCGGCGGCAAGTTAGTGTTTCACTTATTTGCTGCCCTCGCTGAATTTGAGCGTAACCTTATCCGGGAACGGACCCAAGCAGGATTACAAGCAGCCAAGGCGCGTGGTCGAAAGGGTGGTCGACCAAAAGCCCTTAGCCCAGCCCAACGACAAGTTGCTGTGAGGTTGTATGCCGAGAAGCAGCATACGATTTCGCAAATTTGCCAAATGATGGGCATCTCAAAACCCACTCTATATAGCTATCTGGAGGAGGCAAGCGCAGTGATGTGAGCCGCAAAGAAATTCCACCAGAAGCCTTGATGTCATTACGACAGCAGTTGGAACCACTCCCCAACCGCTGTCGAGAGCGCCGATTGCTAGTGGAGGAAGTTGCAGCACTTTACGGCGTTTCCACCAATACTCTCTATCGAGCCTTGCGCCTGCGTAGACGTCCTCAAACTGTCCATCGAGCGGATCGAGGCAAACCGCGTAAGCTCTCACGGGCCGAGTTGGAACGCTATTGCGAAGTCATCGCTGCCATGAAAGTAAGAACCAGTAATAAGAAAGGTCGATGTCTATCAACAGCGCGAGCGATCCAATTACTGGAAAACTACGGCATGGAGACTCCCGATGGCTTTGTGCACCCAGTCAAAGGACTGCTGACCAAAAGTACCGTCAACTATTACCTCAAAGCCTGGGGCTACGATCGCCAACGTCTGAGCCGCCAACCTCCCGCTGGGGATCGTCAAATTAACTGATACTTGGCCAAAATCAGCACTGTTTTTCTTGCTCAAGGACAGAAGTGATGATTTACGCCGCTGTATTCAAGCAGATCGCTTCACGCCAGCTTGCGAAGCGTAGATTCATTGTTTCCCGATATTCAGTTGCTGTGAGTTTGTGCTGATGGGGATGGAAATGCCCTCGTATAGGTTCGAATGCGGAGAGAAACCGTTGGGCCTGACCGGGAGATTTGAAGCGACCCATCCTCTTCTCCCTTAACCTTGTTGGACGGTGGGAATTTTCGGCTCGGTTGTGGAGGCCCTTATGCTGCCTGTGGTCTACTCCCCTTAGTACCTTTTTCATAGCAGCACCGTAGCTTCTCAATTTGTCCGTTACGACAACTCTGGGAGGGGCGGTCTGTGGTTTGAGTAGTTTACGGAGGAATTTGTTAGCTGCCCTCTGATTCCGACGAGTCTGCATCAAGATGTCTAGAACTTGTCCATGCCGATCGACGGCTCTCCACAGATAGTATTTCTTTCCGTTAATTTTCACCTCGACTTCGTCCAGGTGCCACTTGTCAGCTGGCTTAGGGCGGCTACGACGTAGCTGGTTGGCGTACACCTGGGCGAACTTGCGGCACCAGTAGCGGATTGCTTCATAAGTCACGTCGATCCCGCGATAGAGCATCATCTTCTCGATATCGCGATAGCTCAGAGGGAACGTGTAATACAGCCAAACGCAATAAGAGATGATCTCGGAGGGGAAGCGATGACGCTTGTAACTTA
>JBFRWD010000151.1:0-6364 GCA_051439425.1 Synechococcus sp. | reverse complement strand
GATCGACTTCTTCGTCGATGGCGACGAGTATCAGGAAGTGTTTGGAGAGGACACTGTTCCTTACATTCGCGGCTACAAGACCGAAGCATGTAAGAACATGGTGGGCTTTACTCACACCTTCCAATTGTTGCGCGGAGCTTCCAGCAGCGACTTCAAGGGCAGCTTGGCTTATAAGAAACCCGTTCTTAATGACTTGGTCATCAACGGTATTGGTTCCCCTGTGGTTTCCTCCAGCACAGCAGCAACATTCCAGAATCCCGCTCTTGGTTCTCGTCAGCGTCAAGGCGTTGGAGCTGGAGCAGATGGCAAGGTCTATCGCATCGAGGTTACCGGTTACCGCTCTAAGGTTGTAAACCGAGTGTCCAAGTTCCGTCGCTCCAACAAGGTATACATTGTTCCCTTCGACAAGCTGTCTGAAGAGTACAAGCGTATCCATGCTCAGGGCGGGGTCATAGCCAGCATTACTCCCCTCTAAACGATGGAGTTTGAGCCAGTTCCCACTTGGGGGCTGGCTTAGCTGTCATATCGACGTTTTTTTACTAAGCTCAATCCTTGGTGTTTTCTTGCCGGTGGCTGTCGCGATCGCAAGGATTACGGCACCAATGACTTGAATCAAATTTGCATTTTCATTGACCTTTGAAAGTTTGAATTCAGGAGACGCTTTCTATGCCAAGCGCAGCCTTTAAGTCAGTTGACGTTACCCCCGTTGAAATTTGGGAAGGTAGCTCCACTGAAGACAAAGAAGTTGTCATTCGTGCAGTTTACAAGCAGGTTCTCGGCAATCCTCATTTGATGGCCAGCGAGCGCCTAACCGAAGCGGAATCGCGCTTCAAAGAAGGTACCTACAGCGTGCGCGATTTTGTGCGTGCGGTTGCCAAGTCGGATGAATACCGCAAGCGCTTCTTCGAAACCGCTGCCCCCTATCGGTTTGTGGAGTTGAACTTCAAGCACATTCTGGGTCGTGCCCCCCTCGATCAGGCTGAGCTGTCCGCACACATTCAGCGATGCGTTAACGACGGCTACGATGCCGAAATCGATTCGTACATCGATAGCGACGAGTACCAGCAGAACTTCGGCGAGTACACTGTGCCTTACTACTGCTGGTCCACCAGCCAAGTGGGTCAAAAGCAGGCTACCTACAACCGCCTATCCGAGTTGTATCAGGGCTTTGCGGGTACCGATAAGGCGGTCAAGAGCGCCAAGCTTGTGAGTGCGATTGGCGGCAACTCCTCTACGAAGATTACCGGTCCTTCTACTGGTGGCCGTATTTCTCCGTACTCTGCCGCAACGGACAAGACCTTCAAGATTGTTGTGTCGACCACTAGTGGTGGCCGTCGCCGCCGCTGCACCGAAGAATACTTGGTGTCAGGCAGCAAGATGACCCCTCAAATTCAACGGATTGCTCGTTCCAAGGGTCGCATCGTCAGCATTACCGAAGTTTCGTAATCGATATGCATTTGAAAGCAGAAGGCTAACTCCCCTTCTGCTTTCAGCATATTGCTTGGCAACCGAAACGATTTGAAGAGGTTGAGAGTTTTTAGTCGAAGCACCGATTTTCTAGGACATTGGTTTTCGGCATTTGCACTTCAGCTTATGTAACGACTGTTTGTTTCTCAGCAGTCGCTGATAGCTGGATGGTTTTTCGCATGAGAACACTTTGCATGAAAACACGTTTACTAACTTCTTTACAATCTGGAGGACTCTTCAATGGCCAGTTTGGTTCAGGTGGCAGAACCTGTTGAATTGCGTGCCAATGCAACTGAAGACGACTTGCAAACTGTGATTCGAGCAGTGTATCGCCAAGTGTTGGGCAACCCCCACCTGATGGCGAGCGAACGCCTCACTGAAGCCGAATCTCAATTGCGTAACGGAGATATTACCGTTCGGGGATTCGTTCATCGGGTAGCGCAGTCCGACTTGTATCGCTCTATGCATTTTGAATCGGCTTCTCAATATCGATTTATCGAGGTCAACTGCAAGCACCTCTTAGGTCGTCCACCTGTCAATCAGGCCGAAGTCTCCGAGCACGTTCAGCGCTACAACAGCGAAGGGTACGCAGCCGACATCAACTCTTACCTAGACAGCGATGAGTACATTAATGCGTTTGGGGAAAACACCGTTCCCTACAACCGCAGCCACGTATCTCAGACCGGCATCTCGAACGTCTCCTTCAGCCGCGGTTTTGCCATCGATCGGGGCTACGCCACTAGCGATGCAGGCAATTCTGCCAAGCTGATCTCGGCTTTGGGTGGCAACAGTGCTGTGGCAGTCAAAGCAGGCTCTTCTGTAGGAAGTGGCAGCTACGACAATACCGGCAAGCGTTTCCGCATTCAGGTCAGCAACTCCAAAGGCTCTGCTCGTATCAACAAATACACCAGTCAGGAATACGTCGTCGGCTTTAGCCAGCTCAATCAGCAGGTACGTTCAATTCACAAAGCTGGTGGCAAGATCGTCAGCATTTCCGAAACGGCTTAGGTTGCGTCGGAATAAAGCGGGTTGTTCGGGGAGCGGCTACGGTCGCATACCGAGCAATCCAGCTTTCCCACCGAGAGATTGATTGCGTTCTCTCGGGCAAATAAAACGCATAGATATCACCCATTCGATATCGCTTTCAAATCCCATTTAGTACTACATAGGAGCAGAGTGCATGCTTTGGGTTAACAACTCCGATCCCGTTGAATTACGGACCGGTGCCACCGAAGATGAGGTGCAGACGGTGATTACTGCTGTCTACCGTCAGGTGCTGGGCAACCCTCACCTGATGGCGAGCGAGCGTTTGACTGAAGCGGAGTCTCAGTTGCGCAATGGTGACATTACCGTACGTGGTTTTGTCAGTGCCGTTGGTAAGTCCGACCTGTACCGCAAGCTGTTTTTCGAGGCAGCATCTCAGTATCGCTTCATCGAAGTGAACACCAAGCACTTCTTGGGCCGTGCCCCACAAGGTCAAACTGAGATTTCCGAGCACGTCCAGCGCTACAACGCGGAAGGCTATGACGCCGATATCAACTCCTACGTTGATAGCGACGAGTACCAAGCGAACTTTGGGGAAAACACCGTTCCGTTCCCCATTGGCACCAGCACTCAATCGGGAAACAGCAACGTCAACTTCAATCGCTCCTTTGCCATCATGCGCGGGGACGCGACCAGTGACGCCAGCAACTCTGCAGCACTGATTTCCGACTTGGCCGGTAACAAGTCCTCCGCCATCAAATCGCCTGCTGGTGGCTCCGGTACCTACGCCAACACCGGCAAGCGCTTCCGCATCACGGTAGCCAAAGCAGGTGCAGGTCCCCGTTTCAAGCGCAGCAACATGACCTGCGAAGTCACCTACGACCAAATGACCAACCGCATTCAGAGTCTCCAACGCTCCGGCGGCTCCATCGTCAGAATTGCTGAAGTCGCATAAGTCTTGCCTTTAATCGGAATGGGGATATTCCCCATTCCGAAAAAGGTCGTGGGTGTTACCGTGCCTGGAGCAGAAGCATCAGCCAATAACTCGTCTGAGTCTGAGGCCGACTAAGACTGAGTACTCACTCATTCAATAGGGCTGGCACCACCGGTTTGGATCTGTCCAGCCCTTTCGCATGTCTGGAACGTGATGGATATTCGTAAGTTCGTACAGCAATCTTTAGGTCAATGGCGATCGCAACGGAGCGCTCATCATTTGGCATTTCAGCACTTCGAAGAGGTGCGATCGAGCATCGATATCGAGCCAGTTGCTGATGACGATGCCGAGGTGCTCTCGCTGTGCCAATCCTACGAAATCGATCCATCGACAATCGCAGCGCCCTTCCGCATGACCTGGGAGGGCGAATCGGATTGGGATGAAGAGGAAGAACTCAGCGGCAGTACTCTACTCGTACCGGTGCCCGATGCTGACGATCCCACGCGGGGCAAATTGTTGCGCGATCGCGGCTACGCAGAGACAGTTCCTGCCGCCGCCACATTTTCGATATCCCCCGACGGTATTTTTACGCTAGTAAGTTCCTACGATCGCGCGGCTGCCGAAGAAAAGATCTGGTTTGTCACCCCCAACTTACGATTCCGAGTCTCCAGCATCAAAACCAGCGATGGCAAGGGTGTGCTGACCGCATCATTTTCCTCGGAAGTTCGGCCAGTGAAAACAGAGTAGGTACCTGAGGACAGAGCGTTCTAACAAACGCCCGATGTTAGCGTAAAACCATTGTTATTGAATGAATGCTTGCAGGTGATGCTCTTTAACTCCACTCCCCCAACCCAAGACAGTTTATCCAGGGCATTAGCTCAATGGATGGCTGGCGATTTCAGCAATCAAGAGCAGGCATTCGCAGAGCCAACCAAATTTGCCCACATCCGAATATTCTTCCGCCCTTTACCCGTCGAATTCTTTGACGGCATCGGGTTTTATTCCGAGCAAACCTACGACTACGATTTGTGGAATCCTTACCGACAAGGGGTGCACCGATTTGTCGATCGCGGCGACTCGGTTTACATCGAAAATTTTGCGTTGACCGATCCCGTTGCCTTTGCCGGTGCCAGCCGCGAAACCTCGATTTTGAACAGCATTACCCATACCGATATCGAGCGTCGCGAGGGATGTTCGATGGTATTCGTCCGGGAGAACGATCGGTTTATCGGTAGCGTCGAACCAGGCTGCAATTGTTTGATCCATCGCGGAGGCAAGCAGACCTATTTGGTCAGCGAAGTGGAATTAACGGATTCAACCTGGGTGAGTCGCGATCGCGGCATGGATATGGACACTCACGAACCCGTTTGGGGATCGGCAGAGGGATTATTGAGATTTAAGAAAGTTGCCAGCTTTGCAGATGAATTACCAACATTAGCGGCACAATAACGATGGTCAATATTTGCAATGAACGGGCTTAGAGAAATCGTGCTACCGCCAGAGGCGTCCAAAAAGTTGCGAGTTTGGATTCGCAGTCGCCATTTGATCTGTCAGGGCAATTTCTTTATTTTTGAAACGGTTGAATCGTCGGCGATCGAGCGCTTTTCGGAATGCATTAAAAGTTTGGGCGGTACTGTTATTTCGGTGCAGCCAGTTAAGAAGGTTTGGATTGGAACCCACCGGCGAGTGTTGTTGCAGCGAGTAAAAGCCAGTTTGCTCGTTCCCAACAGCGATCTGAAGCAATATTGGATTAAGTTTGGCGGACTGCGAACCCGCTTTGATGAGCGAGCCTAGTCATGACGCCTTGTGTTCGAAATGCGATGCACAACTTTCGGCTCTACCGGATCGCTTCAATGCAAAAATAGGAGAAGCATTATCTTCGTTCAACCTCGATTGGCTCTAGCTCTTGATGCCCTCTCGTTAACGTTCATGGGGCTAATCTCGGGGAGCACCACTCTTTTTTTTTTACATTCAAGTTTGATTTAACATGCCTCAACCGACTGCTCCTATCGATGAAGAAACACGGTTGGCCCAGCGACAGGTCGATCGCAACGTTGCCGACATCACTCAAAAGTTAAAGCAGAAGACGTTCGATCCGCAAGCCGATGCCGAGCTGTTAGGAGAGCTGGTTGAAAATTTCTCCGACTCCCGCGGACTCACCCGGATGGCGATCGCTGAGGCACTGGCTGAGGTGGGTAAACCGGCCTCCCCGTATCTCATTCCAGCAATTGCCAGACATCCCGATCCGGTTGTGCGACGGGCTGCGGCTAAAACGATGACGCTGATTGCCGATCATGCCGCCATCCCCACTCTGATTCATGCCTTGCTGAACGACGAAGATACTGTCGTCCACGGTTCGGCAGCCGGAGCACTAGCTCGCATGGGAGAAGAAGCGGTTCCAGAACTCTTGACCATTCTGGCGAACCCAGACACCCCTCAAACTACTATTGGCCACGTTGCATGGGCCTTGGCCTTTATTGGGGCAGAAGCCTCCGAACCCATTTATGCAGCAATCGACTCCGATTCCCCCGAAGTCAGGGGAGCGGTGGTGGGCGCCATCTCGAATATTGCCGAGAATCATCCCGAGCCACGAGCATTCATGCTGCTGTTGAATGCGCTACAAGATCCGTCACAGAACGTGCGCAGCGAAGCAGCCTCGGCGATCGCCAAAATCAAATATCGCGAGGGAATCCCTCAATTACTACAACTGTTCAAGAGTCCTGAAGTCGAAGACCGCAAAGCCGCAGCTCTGGCACTCATGAAACTGGAGTCGCAGGAAGCGTTACAACCGTTGCAGGAACAGCTGGCGATCGAGTCTGACGAGTCGCTGGTGAAAGTGCTGCAATTGGCAATCGGACAAATTCAGCGCTCGCTAGAAGAAGAGGAGGATGATTGGTAAATCTCCTCCCCCCAGGACCTATCGCTTACCCAACATCATTTCCAAACGAGAGATTGCACTGACAGCAGTCTCTTTTACGT
>JBFRWD010000150.1:0-15674 GCA_051439425.1 Synechococcus sp. | reverse complement strand
ATTTATAATCAATGGATAATAGATCAACTAAACTATTTTTTTTTATTGTATCTTGCTCCCTACTCCAAATGTGGGTGATGGGCTGGGGATGAGGTTTAGCGAACTTAGGTCGGGCTAACGTCATCTCATCTGTCTGCCTTCATCCCACTCCATGCTCGACTTTTGTTGACTGCACAGGCCGATAAGACTCCGTCACACTGGCAGAGAGTGGAAGAGGGGCTGGTGTGGGCTATCGAACTCAGGTTGAGGACGGATATGAGTAACCACTTGGCGATCGCCACAGTTACGGCAGTACTGCAGAAAAAAATTCAGGCCGCAGTCCAACGGGATGTGGATGGAGCCCGCGTCACAGTGTCTCGCCCCAATGCGGTAGAAAGTGGGGTATTGGAAATTGGCGTCAATCTCTACCTCTTTCAAGTCACCCCCAACCATGTCTGGCATACCACTGCCGAATTGCACGGTCGCCAGCGCAAGGGCACCATGGCCAAGCGATCGCGGACTGGCCTGGATTTGCACTACATGCTCAGCTTTTACGGCAACGATGGTGAACACGAACCGCAGCGTTTGCTGGGCAGCACCATCCGCACCCTCTCCGATCTCAGCACTCTCGACACCGAAGCCATTCAAGATGCCATTAGCGATAGTACATTTTCGTATTTAGCAGACTCGGATCTAGCCCATCAAGTGGAAGACATCGCCATTTCTCCGCTGGATATGTCGCTAGACGACTTGTCGAAAGTCTGGTCGGTGTTCTTCCAAACTCCATATGCCCTGTCGGTGGCCTACAAAGCCTCAGTGGCGATCGTGGAGGGGGAAGAGTTGCTCAAGCGGGCACTCCCCGTGCGCGAACTTCCGAGTTATTCGGCCTTGCCCTATCGCGGTCAACCGGAGGTGGACGAAGTGGTGGCCCAAACAGGCCGCTTTTCCCCCATCGTGGCCACCAGCACGCTGTCAATTGTGGGCAAGCAACTGCAGGGGCCGGAGACTGTGGTGCGGATTGGGGACCTAGAGGCAGGACCCACCGACATTCAACCGGGCCAGCTCACCGTTGCCCTATCAACCCTCGATCGCAATCGGTTGCGAGCTGGAGTGCAAACTCTCAATGTCATTCACCGCCCCTCCTCGCCTACGGGTAGCGTCGGAACCACTGTCATCGATCGCCAACTGGTGCAGTCAAATGTCATGCCATTCGTTCTTTGTCCCCAAATCACTGACCTGCAATTGCGCGATTTAGACGATGTTGGGGACGATGAACGAGATGCAGAACTAGTCCTCCACATCGACCTGTCATTGTCCCCCGAACAAACGGTTGTGTTGGCTCTCAACGAGTGGTCGGTCCAACATCCTGTCGCCTATCAATTTGAAGCCCATACTCGCCCCACACCGTCCCACACCGTCGCCTTTTCATTGCGTAACGTGCGGGCGGGCTCGTACCTAGTCCGCCTCCAGGTGGATGGAGCGTCGTCCCCCCTCAGCATTGACACCGAGCCAAACAGCCCCACCTTCCGCTGGTATTCCGCTCCCAAAATCACTCTGGATTAAATGCAGCAAGCCTGGTGGCGAGCGATTGCCCCATTGTGGTTCCGCTGACACATGACAGGACTTCTAACCGGCAGTAACGCAAGCCCATGCCTATCTCCACTCCATCCGCCCCACCAACACAATTGTCAGTCTGGCTTGAGGCAAACCAGGAGTATCTGGTACAGGCGATCGCCCGCATCCGCACCGCTCTCAACGCTCACATCTTGCGTAACGTCGACGATCCCCCTCAGCCCATTGCTCTTCCCCCTCTCGAACCTTCCGAACTCTCCCCCCTCAGCTCGCTAGAAAAACTGTGCCAGACATTCAGCCTGTCCCCTTTCGAACGAGATGTGTTGCTCCTGTGTGCGGGGATGGAATTGGAGGGGGATTGGGAGCAACTGTTGGCCGAGGCACAGGGGCACCCCCATAAAACGTATCCCACCGCTCAACTGGCACTGGCCGTCTTTCCGAACGCCTATTGGGGAGCGTTGTCGCCTACTGCGGCATTGCGACGCTGGCATCTACTCGACATCGGAGCAGGAAATTCGCTGGCGAGTAGCGTATTGCGGATTGACGAGCGAGTCTTGAATGCACTGATGGAGATGCACTCGCTGGACTCCCGCCTGCAACAGCTCGAACTCCCCCTATCGTCCAAAACTACACTGGTGCCCTCTCACCAACACCTCGTCATCCAGATGGCGAATACATGGCTGCAGGCGTCGAAACGCGATCGCGACCTGCCCAATCTGCAATTATGCGGTAGCGATGTGGAGGGCAAACGGGCGATCGGCATTCATACGTGCCAAACATTAGAACTTGTTCCCTTTGTCCTGTCCTCGGAAGCCTTACCGACGGATAGCACTCAGTTGCAGTTGGTGCGCTGTTTGTGCGAGCGAGAGTGGCATTTGAGCAAGCGGGTGGTGCTGCTGGATTGCGATTGGGTGGACGTGCGCGAGGACGATCGCAATCGAGCAATCGCTCAATTTTTAGATGCTCTATCGACCCCATGCATAATCGCCAGCCAAGTTCGGCGGCCTCAACGAATGCGAACCTGCGTCACGTTTGATGTCACCGCTCCAAGCACTGCCGAGCAACGGCAAGCATGGCAGGGGGCATTGGGAGAACGAGCCAATCAGTTGAACGGACATATCGATGCGTTGGTGTCCCATTTCAATATGAGTGCAACAGCGATTCAGTCCGCATCGCTCAAAATCGATGGTTGGCATAGCAATAGCAAGGCAGTATCGAGCGATCGGGAATTATCTGGCAACCAAACACGACCGAATCATCAGACATCATCCGGGAACGACGAATCGAATCACGATGAGTCTCGTGGCGAATCTGCGGCACAGTTATCGCAGCAGTTATGGACGGTGTGTCGAGAACAGGCGCGACCGCGATTGGACGAGCTAGCCCAACGGATTGATTCATCGGCAGGTTGGGAGGATTTAGTGCTACCGGACAAGGAGCGCGGGATATTGAAAGATATTGCCACCCACATCCAGCACCGATCGCAGGTGTACGAACGATGGGGGTTTGGCAGCAAAAGCGGCAGAGGATTGGGAATTTCGGCCCTGTTCGCCGGAGGAAGTGGAACGGGAAAGACCTTGGCGGCAGAAGTGCTAGGGCATCACTTGCAATTGGATGTGTATCGCATCGATTTGAGTTCCGTGGTCAGCAAGTACATTGGCGAAACGGAGAAGAATTTACGGCGGGTATTCGACGCAGCCGAGGGGGGCGGGGTCATCTTGCTCTTTGACGAGGCGGATTCGTTGTTTGGCAAACGTACGGAGGTGAAAGATAGCCACGATCGCCATGCCAATATCGAAGTCAGCTATCTATTGCAGCGGATGGAAGCATATCGCGGATTGGCCATTTTGACGACAAATATCAAGAGCGCGATCGACCGAGCCTTTTTACGTCGAATTCGATTTGTGGTGCAATTTCCGTTTCCCGATGCTGCCCAGCGGGAGGCCATTTGGCAACGGATGTTTCCGGCTCAAACTCCCACAGAGGGATTGGACTGCAAAAAGCTGGCCAAACTGCATGTCGCGGGGGGGAATATTCGCAATATTGCCTTAAATGCCGCATTTTTTGCGGCAGACAACAAAGAACCCATCCAGATGAAACACCTATTACAATCGGCAAAAAGTGAGTATGTAAAACTGGAACAATCGTTAACAGACGGGGAAGTTAAGGGGTGGGTTTAGAACTATGGCGATCGGCAATCTGCTATGGGGAGTTTCCCAAGCACTTTTCCTTGCCAATAAGGGATTCTAGCTTTCTCAACACTCTAGACCTTAGAGCGGATTGCTATAGACCTCAGAAGCAATTGCACCCACGTCTATGCTTTGTTTTCGTTGCCTCTAATTCATTGCAGACCATTCCATCACATAGGACACCCCTGCCTCGCGACACTGACGAAATCCCAATCGCCGGTATAAACGAAGCGCTGGATTGTAGCGTTCAACAAGAACCGTCACTATCTTCTTTTCTCGATTGGCCAACTTCAAAATAGACGTCAAAATAGCTGTTCCAATCCCTTGCCTTCGAAACTGTTTGAGTAGGGTAATGTCTAAGATGCGAAATGCGCCGGCTTGGCGATCGAGATATAGACGACCTATCGGGCGACGATCCACGTAAACACATAAGTATTCAGCCTGCGGATACCGCGTTTGATAGTACCCTCGCTGCGCGTCAAATTGCAGGTGCAAGAATTCAGATTTTTGCTCCTCCGGCCACCCCACTACACTCAATTCCGCTTCGCGAGTGGATGAATACACTTGAAATAAGAAATCTCGATCTCGCTCAACATCAATTGGAAGCAGTTGAACATGCCGTGCATCGAGCTCAATTGAAATCGTTTCTAGCGCCAACGCGGTAGTCAGCGCGGGTTGCATAACAATCGATCGATCGGACTTTAGCATGTGACAATTTTGCACTCCAACACAACATCAACGCTCTACACACTGACCGCACTTTTATCGCCATTACCCAATGGGTCATAGGAAACTAATGCAGAGGCTGAATCTCAATCTAGGAAACTTTACTAGTGGGATGCTATCAACCACCACTGCTCTTGACAATCTCAATGGATACACGATGTTTCTAGCTCATCGCACGCTCCATTTGGGTCAAAATCCTGCAAACGTTTTGCAGTAACTTCTTGATAGTTTCGATACATATATTCATGTATTTGAGAATGACATCTAACGTTTGCCGTTCCGTTCATTCAACTTATATGTATTCAATATGTCTTCGCGATCGTAAAACTCTGTAAAAAGAAACATATAAGGTTGGCCGACTTCACCTGAAGTTCTTCAGTCGAGAAAGCAGTCTGGCCTTTAGCATTTGGCCAGCCTCTATGAAGGGTTTTCGAATCATATTTCTTGTAAATCAAAGCGTTCAGCAGTCTTCGCACTCCAGGCCTTACAGCGGATTGCCATGACATTGACCCAGCCACTGGAGTCACAACATCGCCAAAACAGATTGACGCAGGTGCTAGTCGATCGGCATTTGAATTTGGCGATTGATAATATCTGATTGGTGTAACAATTTATACGAGTTCACCGATCGACGTAGACTAACTGAGTGAATTCAGGCCAAATGTTGTCTCCACAACTTTGCAGGGGTAAGAAATTCCAAACAATTGATGGGAACGATTGACTGAACTGGGAATTTCAGTTGGCTCTTTACGACTTCTTTTTTCCTTTCGTTTTAGGCTTGCGAACTCGCCAACCTAATTCCGTACCATTCTGTCCCGATCGCTCGCACACAAATCCATAGCGTTCCATCGTTTCGTGACGCACTAAAGTCTTAGG
Source organism: Synechococcus sp. (assembly GCA_051439425.1). GTDB lineage: Bacteria > Cyanobacteriota > Cyanobacteriia > Thermostichales > PCC-7336 > PCC-7336. The sequence continues at coordinate 10,332 of JBFRWD010000150.1, read as the reverse complement.
CGTAATTTTGAGCAATTGAGCCAGCTCGCTGGTCCCCAAAATCCAGTGGTTCTGATAGGCATCTTCTAGAGCACGGATATGAGCGATCGGGTCGGCAGCAGGAGAAGGGGGCTGCAGGTTCTGGATCAGCTGGGCGATCGCCCCCAGCATATTGGGGGAAGGTGCAATGGTATTCAGTTCAACTGGAGTGACGGGAGTAATGGCTTGCTGCTCGGACATGAATTCTGTGTGGGGTGAAACGGAAAGAAGGCAACGCTCGCAGAAGACACAGGAATTGCTCTTAATTACCAAAGGTATTCGCAACAAAAGCTTGCTCGGGGATCTTGCCTGGAAGTGTTTATATTGTGTGCAACCATCTGCCTGATAGTCGGCCAGGTTGGTTATGGAGGGGGTCATTAAACGACGAATGCATTGGCAGCAAGCCTGAGAAAGAGAGCGAGCATCCATCACTCCTACGCTACAGATACTCATTTTCGTACCCAGCTCTTCCCGACGATCCCAGGGGGTAAAGAACTGCAGTGATTGGTTCTGAGTCGAATGTCGTATGATAAAACAACTCTTCTTAAAAAAATGCATATATATGGCCAAGATCGAGCTAACTCCTGGCGTCTCCGAGATTCCCTCCAACGTTCGCGTAATGCGGAGCAAAGACGGTAGCCGCGGTTCGGCCGTGTTCATATTCGAGGACCCTGAGACCGATATGTTCGAAGTTCCTGGCATGAAGATGTTCGACGAAGAGGGGGAGTTGGTCACACGCGACGTCCGGGTTAAGTTCGCTGACGGCAAATTTAAGGCAATCGAAGCTATTTACGAAATGCCCGATCCCGCCGATTGGGAACGCTTCCTACGCTTCATGGAGCGATTCGCAGAGGCCAATGAAATGGGAATGGGTGGCTAGCTCGATTGGGGATGGTTGAGGCGATCGCTCTTGACGGTCAGTCATGCCATTTGCGTATTAACCTGACCCGGTGTTGTTTGGATGAGTGAACAGCGCCGGGTTTCTTGTCTCTGACTTGAAAACAGATGGGAACGAGGGAATGAACGAACCGATGACTGTGGTTGAGCTGGGGCAATTTATCAAGCTGGTGGGAGCCGCCGCCACTGGAGGTCAAGCCAAATACCTGATTCAAAGTGGGTTTGTGCTGGTCAATGGTGAGGAAGAGAGCCGCCGCCGCAAGAAGTTAGTGGCTGGTGATCGCGTTACCGTAGACGACCGCACCTGGGTCGTTCCCGCCAGCCAGGTTGATATGGCATCTGCAGAAGAGGTAACTGGCCAGGACTGAGTCGAAAGCTCCGTCTCCAAGACTAACGATCTTGCACACTATCCATTTCAAGGCATGAAGGTCATCCCTGCTTTTTCTGGATCGAAGCCATCCGGAAATTGGGTACTGCGATCGAAGAGCGCCCCGTTCAACTGGACGGCTAAGGCTTTAGAGTCGCGATTGGCGCTCAGCATCAGCGACAGAATATCCCCAGCGGCAACGACTGTTCCTTGGGAATGGGCGATCGCGGGGGCGTCTTCGAGGTGGGCTGCGTTCTGGAGAGCAGGATTGAAGCTAACAAGAGTGGAGTCCAGGCTGGATGCAAACAGTTGAGCCCGATCGAGATTAGCTCCGCGCAAATCGGCCCCCTCCAAGTTGGCTCCGCGCAAGTCGCTACCGAACAAATTTGCCTGGGTCAAATCGGCTCTCGCTAGATTGGCACCGCGTAGATTCACGTTACGCAGATCGGCTAGCTGCAAGTTAGCCGCCTCCAAGTTGGAACCTTCCAAGCTAGCTGGCTGCGGCCCACCACGATAGAGCTTGGCCCCTTGCAGGTTGGTTCCTTGCAGGTTGGTGTAGCTGAGATCGGCCCCCTGCAGATTGGCATTTTCCAGGTCGCACTCGATGCAACTGCCGGTGTTCATAATGGCGTGAAATGGAGCGTAAGCATCGGTCTCGGCCCGCGCCGATAGGGTTAGAGCGAGTGCCATGCCCATCCCCAGAGCTATTCCCGCTCCGGATGCCATACCTATGCGAGGAGCGATCGACGATCGTGTTAAGCCAGTACGCATATTCATCACCTCAACCAGCGGAGTGAACCATGGTGGTGAGTCCTATTGCAGACATCACCGCCTATCTATATCTAGGATAGCGGCGGCTGTTTGAGGATGGTATAGCGCTAAATCTAGTTTTGAATGCAGAGTTCTGAACTCTACAGAATTACAACATCTACAGGGGTAAGAAATATCCGGGATTGTGCAATCGATCGGAGTTAAGATATCGACATTTGCTTACGCAGCAGTTGCAGCAAGGGGGTCTACCAAAGCCCCATCTTCCATCGTGATGATGCGATCGGCCACATCTAAAATACGGTTGTCGTGAGTCACCAACAGGATTGTGCAGCCCTGCTCTTGCGCCAGTGTTTGCATGAGATTGACCACATCCCGTCCCGACTGACTATCTAGAGCTGCGGTCGGTTCATCCGCCAGCACAATCGCCGGATGGCTGACCAAAGCACGCGCGATCGCCACCCGTTGCTTCTGACCCCCAGACAAATTATCGGGGTAGTAGTCAATGCGATCTCCAAGCCCCACATGTTCGAGCATGGCAGCAGCCCGCTCCATCCGTTCGTGTTTGGATAGATGGCCGTGCACTTCCAGCCCCATGCCGACATTCTCCAGTGCAGTCAAGCTGCGATGTAGGTTGTGTGCTTGGAAAATATATCCGTTGTGGCGGCGGGCCAACACTAGCTGTTCCGGAGATGCACCGCAGAGTTCTTGCCCCAGGATCTTGAGGCTACCGGATTGTCCCGAACGCAAACCACCCACTAGCGTCAGGAGTGTGGTTTTTCCCGACCCAGAGTGACCCATCAGAATGACAATTTCACCCGGGTAGATTTTCAGGTTGATGTCGTACAGCACCTGCTTGCGCAATTGTCCCTGACCAAAGGAATGATCGAGATGCTGAATGTCGATCGCGGGCGATTGTTGGTTTACACGTTGCATGAGAATTGTCCCGAAGAAATAGCAACTCTAGAAAATATCGGCTGGATCGGCAGATTGCAGTTTGCGGGTAGCGATCGCCCCCGACAGGCCACACATGACAATGGTGAGAGTCAACACTGTTGCTGCTCGCCCCCAAGGCATAACCAGGGGGAGGGCCGTTGCCGATGCAGTCAGGCTATAGAGTCCGAGCGCTATCGATACTCCGGGAATAAAGCCAAACAGCGACAGAATTACGGCTTCCTCAAAGACAATACCCAGCAGGTACTGCGAGCGATACCCCATTGCCTTGAAGGTGGCGTATTCCGCTAAGTGGTCGTTAACGTCTGTGGACAGCACCTGATACACGATCACCACACCAACAATGAACCCCATCGCACTCCCTAAGGTGAACACAAAGCTAATGGCGCTGTTTGTTTTCAGATAGTTGAGTTCGTAGTCGACATACCCCTGATTGGTAAACACCTGAACGTCTTCGGGGAGATGAGCCTCCAGCGCCGTTCTCACCTGTTCCACATCAGCCCCTGGCTCTAACTCCAGCAACCCCAAGCTCACCGTTGCGACATCGCGACGAGGGAATAGGTGCATAAACGTGGTGTCGCTCGCAATTAGCGCGCCATCGTCAGCAAACGAAGCTCCTACTTCAAACAGTCCGTCAATCGAAATCGTTCGTCGTCCAATTTCGGTATCAACCCTTTGTCCCCGATCCAATTCGGCAATCAGCTCTTCGTAGTCTCCGCGCGAAGCGCGATCGAACAGCACGGTATCTGGCAGCTTTACCCGATCCAACTGTCGGTTCATCTCTGGCAAATCAAATACCGGCTGTTCGGGATTGAGCCCGAAGATCGTCATGGAGGATTTGTCCCGCGTAATCGGGTTGCGCCAATCCACGGAACCAATGTAGAGGGTTTCTGCCGTTTCAACTCCAGGAACGTCGAGTGATTGGTACAGTCGGCGGCGAGGAAACGTGCGCAGATTGTTTAGGTTGTCCGCTTCGGTACCGATCAGAACGATGTCGGCTAACAGCTTGCGGGGATACTGCGTGTTGCTTTTGAACAGCGCATCCATAAAGCCCAGCTGCATGAAGATGAGAATGTCGGCAAAAGCGATTCCAGCGATCGCTGTCAGCAATCGGGTGCGATCGCGTTTGAGTTGCAGCCATCCCAGTGGGGTGCGGCGTTTGATTGCGGTGAGTAGGTTCATGAGAGGAATCCGATTGATGGCCGAAACAGGATGGGCCTCTTTGCAAGAGATGAACTAACGAGAATGTCCGATTCACTACCGAGCTCGTGATATGTGGCGATCGGCAATCCGCTACAGAGTGTTTCGAGCTGATTGCTATATCAGGTCTGGGTATCGACCGTGACGATGACCCTGAGATTGCTGAGCCCGGAAACCTGCTGACTGGATGTTTCATCGAGCAGCACTCGCACTTCAACCGTTTTGGCGTCGATGTTGGCGGATGGATCTTCGTTAATGACGCTCTGGCGTCGCACCTCCAGGTCAATCTGTTCCACCTCGCCAGCCAGCTCCACCCCCGGCAATGCAGAACTAGTCACCTGAACTGCCTGTCCCAACTGGATTTTGCGAATATCGCTTTCGTATACTTCGGCCACCGCCATCATTTGGCTGGTGCGCCCTATGTCGGCGATGCCATCAGAAATTACTTCACCAGGGCGAGCGTAAATGTTGATGATTTGACCGGCTTGCGGAGCTTTGACCGCCGCCAAATCTAGTTCTGCCTGAGCCCGCACAACAGCTGCTCGCGCTGCCCGCACCTCCGCCGCTGCAACATTGACGTCAACTGGTCGAACTTCAGCAATGCGATCTAGAGTGGCGATCGCCTCGTTTAACTGCTGCTGCTGCCCCGACTGGATGCGGGCCAAATTGGCCTGTCCTTCCTCCACCTGCCGCCGCGCTTCCTCTGTCGCCAGCCGCCGACTATCCCATTCTGAAGACGAAATTGCCCCTTCCTCGTACAGTTGCCGGTAGCGATTCTCATCCGCTTCCGCCGTCTGCAGTTCCGCCTCCAGCCTAGCCACGGTCGCCTGTTGAGCCGCTGTATTGTTCAGCAGCTCCGCCTCGTATCGGGCCACAGCCGCCCGCTGAGCTTCAATCTCCCCGGTCTTGGCCCCTGCTCGAACCACCGCCAAATTGGCTTCGGCAATCTCTACCTGAGCCTGGGCCTCAACTAAAGCCGCCTCCCGTTGTGCGTAGTTATCCAGGATGGCAATGCTTTGACCGGCTTCAACGCGATCGCCCTCTCGCACCAACAATTCAGCGATGCGGTTGCCGTTTGTGGAGCTGGGGGCCGACAGCTCCACCATCTCTCCCTGCGGCTCCAACCACCCCAACGCTGTCACAGTGGTAATTTCCGGTAATGCTACCGGCTCCGAATTGACCACCGGCCTACGAACGCGTGAACCAACGACTACTGCACCACCCACCACTACGCCAGCAGCAACCAGCAGCGCAATCCACCGACGACCGGGCCAAGGAAAAGAGCGCTCAACACCTGTATGGGCCACCATGCTCTGCCACCTCAGAATGAACTGAACAGTTTAGTTCTGCTACGATCAAGCTAAACCGACTAGTTTAGTAAGTCAATAGGTGGTGCCGCATTCTTCGCGTTTGCAAATTGGGTGGTAACGGACTTGGTACTATCGGAGATGCTTGTGGTGTAGGTGGGTTCCCTGCTTTCGGTGGAGAGGCAGTACGAGTTGGGTGTGTGGCTTTTTACGAGCACAGAGTTATGTCCGCAAGAGATTTTGAGTTAGAGGCACCCGTCATGGGACAAAACGTTGCCCCCACCCGACAGCTATCCCCCGAGAAAGCGAGGGCAATTTTGCAGGGGGCGATGCAGGAATTTTTGGCGCGGGGATATGCGGCCACCAGTATGGATCGCGTTGCTGCTACTGCCGGTGTCTCAAAAGCCACGGTCTACAGCCATTTCAAAGACAAAGAGGGGCTGTTTATTGGCATGATTCAGCACATGAGGGAGCAGAAATTCAACGCGATCTTCGGGCCGCTTGAATCTCACCGTTTGGAGGGAACCCCGCAGGAGGTGCTCAAGCGAATCGCTCTTGGCATGCTGGATGCAATCGCCAGCGATCCGATGGCGATCGCGTTTATGCGATTGGTGATGGCCGAGTCGGAGCGCTTTCCACAATTGGCCAAAGCATTTGTGACGGAAACGCCCTCAAATGCACTCAAGCTGATCGGTCGATACTTAACCGAGCACCCCGATCTAAATCTGCCTGACCCGGAAGTTTCGTCCCGCATCTTTATTGGCACATTGATTCACTACGTCATTTTTCAAGAAATGCTGTTTGGTAAAGACGTGATGCCGATGGAGCGGGAGCGTTTGGTGGATGGTTTAGTCGGCATGTTGACCAACCAGCAACCGCTTGAAGGTTAGGCGTATGTACCTGGCAGACATCGAGAGAGCTGAGAGGAAATTTCCTGCGGTTTTGGTCGTTTTACTCCTCTGTATTTGGCTGAACTGTTCAACGTGATGTTCTTACATTTCTGAGCAGAAATGCGCTCGGGCTTCTCTCACTAGTTGTCAGTATGATTTTTGTGCTCGTGCCCCAGAGTCTCGATCATGCTGCTGTCGCGATCGCTAGTGCATCTTCTCCATTCAGCTGTTCCTTCAATCGCTGAATCTAGTCTTTTGAGACTCCCCATTTTTCATACATTCCAACTCGGGGTCGGACTGCTGCTGTCGGTTGGTCTCACCGCCTGCATTCCGGATGCGCAGTTGCACCAGATGAATCAGCAGGCACGCACCGATCGCGATCTCCTGCATATCTGGTGGCCCCAAAGTTTTTTACCTCAAGAAAATATTGCCATCGTGCAACTGGTAGAGGAATGGCAGCGACAGTCGGGCTGGGAAACGGAGCTGACGCTGGTGGCGAATGCTGGGGAGATAGCCAATGTCGAACGGGCGTTGGCCGCTGGATTTCCGCCGGATATCTTATTCGGACACCAGTTAGAAGCCAGTGTGATTCCCGAACTGGCGTGGCAGGGGGCTTTGGCTGATGTGACGGAGGTAGTGCAGCCGCTGGAGGGCGATCTGAGCGATACGGCGCAGGATGCGGTGTCGTATTTGAATCGCGTTCGCGTCGGCAGTCATTATTACGCGGTACCAATTGGGCAGCAGGTGGTGATGCTGCATCTGTGGATGGGGGCATTGGAGGGAACGGCGCTGGAGGGAGCAGAGGTGCCGGGAGAGTGGCGGGAGTTTTGGCGGTTTTTGGGACAGGCACAGGAGGCGATTTCTCAAACTCAAAATCCCGAGGGCCAAGCCTCCACAATGTATGGCGCTGGATTGCCAATGTCGCGGATTGGTAACGATACCTTTTGGGCGTTTGAGTACGTGCTGGAGGGGTATGGTGTGAAACCGGTGGGGCCGGATGGGGCCTTGCGGTTGGATGGAGAGGTGATGCGGGCTGGGGTAATTGGGGCGATCGATCGCTATCGCTCTCTCTATCTGGGTGGGCAAGTCCCCCCCAGAGCGGTGACGTGGAACGATACGGGCAATAACAACAGTTTTTTGCAGGGCCAGTCGTTTATGACGGCCAACAGTAGTTTGTCGATTCCTCTCACGCAGTGGCAGCCGGAGAACCAATACAACCAACTGTCGCGACAACTGTATTTCGAGCAAATGCGGACGGTGAGTTGGCCACGTGGGGTGAACGGGCAGGAGATTGTGCCGATTGTGACGATTAAGCAAGCGGTGGTGTTTGATAGCGCGAATGAAGAGCGGGTGGCAGCGGCGAAGGATCTGCTCAGCTTTCTCATTCAACCCAATAATCTGGCTCGGTTGCTGGAGGAGGGCAGGGGGCGGTTGTTGCCGGTGCGGGAGTCGTTGTTGGCCCATGCCCATTGGCGCAGTGATGTAGACCCGCATGTGGCGGTGGCGGTGGAGATGTTGGGGGGAGAGACGCAACCGGCGTATCAGTCGTTGCATCCTGCGTATGGGCGTGTGTTGTACGAGCGGGTGTGGGAGCAGGCGATTTTGAGTACGTTACCTGCGGAACAGTTGCGAGAAAATCGTTGGACGGATGGGATGATTGCTCGGTTGCCTTACAGAAATGGGAGACCGTTAACGTCGCGGCAAGCTGCGGATTGGGCGATCGCCAAGATCGAACGGATTTTTGCGGAGTGGGAGTAGTGGTGCAATTTGAAAAGATTGCGTTGAGTGTCAGTGCGATTTGGAATGGTCCTGATAGAGTTTGAGTGCCCGATCGCGCGTGTGGAATGACTGAGGGGTCAAGCACCAGTCTGAATGCTGAAACGGTCTTCATTAGCTATGCGCGTGAAGACGAAGTTTGGGCTCGCGAGCGGACTCGGGTGCTGCGGGCTGCGGGTAAGATAGTTTTTCTCGATTTGGATCGCATCGACGCAGGGGCGGCTTGGTCGGATGTGTTGCTGACAAAAATTGCTGAAGCCGAGCTGGTTTGGCTGTTGTGGTCGCGGGATTCGGCTCAGTCGGGTTGGGTGAGGCGCGAGTATACGGAGGCGTTGAAGAAGGGGGATGGCGCTCTACTGATAGATCGCCTAGACGATACACCGTTGCCCCCAGAGCTGAGCCGCATTCAGGCAGAAAAGCCACTAATGCGGCCCAATCCGAAGAAGATTCGTCAGATTTTTAAGAATCCGGTGCGGGAACTGCCTGCAGGAAGCGAACAGCCAAGTAAGTTACTGCGAGCGGAGTATGGGGTGGTGCCGTTTTATGGGCGCACCCAATGGCTGAAAGATTTTATAGATTGGTGCAATAGCGATCGCGATTTTGCAGCTCGGTTGCTAGTAGGTGCTGGCGGGTCGGGCAAGACGCGGCTGGCAATTGAGGCTTGCATTCAACTTCAGCTTGGAGAAAAGAGCTGGGAAACGGGGTTTGTAGATCGTAAATTTGGCAAATTGTTGCAGGCCGATCCGGGAATAGCAGGAGAGCTGTTGCGCTTGCGGCGGGACGTGCTGCTAGTGGTGGACTATGCGGAGACTCGCCGGGAGCAGGTGAAGGCGCTGTTGGATGCGGTGCTGTCGGAGCAGGGAAACCGTAAGGTGCGGCTTTTGCTGTTGGCAAGGTCGGAGGGGGATTGGTGGAAGAACCTGATTGAAGACAACTTTGAATATGAGGAGCTGTTGGGGGCATCAACATTACCCGAGCGGTTGCCTCCTTTGGCGATGGAGATAGAGGCTCGCGACGAGATTTATCGACAGGCAGAGCGGTCGTTTCGCAAAGAAATGTCCGAGTTGCACCCAGTGATTGAACCACCGGATTTATCTTCGGATGAATTTGAACGTGTGCTATTTATCCATTTGGCAGCGTTAGCAGCGGCGTCTGGTGTGGAAATTGAAGAGCGCGATCGGCTATTGGAGTTTGCCATCTCCAGAGAACGGAAGTACTGGGAACGTACTGCAGACAATTCAGACGATTTTCCCCAACATCTCAAGCGGGTGTTGCCGGAAGCGGCGGCGGCAATCGTGTTGGCGGGAGGATGCGATCGCGATCGGGTGGGTGAAGTGGTAAAAAGGGTGCCAAAGCTGGCCCCAGAAACTCCCCTAAGCCGAGAAGCTTTAGGGCAAGTATTTATCGATCTGTACGAGGTAGGCAAACGAGTCGAACCTTTGCAGCCAGATTTGTTGGGGGAGCAACTTCTATCAAATATTTTTCAGGAGAATGAGGCATTTCGAACAGCTTGGGTACAACCAAGTTTTTCTGAAGAATTACAAAATGGCCTGACCGTTTTGAATCGTTTGGCAGCTCGGAAATCTGAGGCTAAAGAATGGCTCGGCAATGTGCTACAAGCTGACTTCGAACGAGCAGCAAAAGCTGGAATTGAAGTAGCAATTGAAGGGGGTGACCCAATTGGTCGGGTCCTAGCAAGTTGTATCGATGACTCTGGCAATCTTGAGCTTGCAGCCGAACTCGAATCTAATTTGCCAAGAGAAACCGTTGCTTTACGTGAATTAACAGTTGCTGTAACTGAACAAGCTTTAAAACGTACAGTTATTGAACGTTCTGAAAAAGCTCGATTGCTTAGCAATCTTGGGGTTAGGCTGAGCGATTTGGGGCGACGGGAAGAGGCGTTACGCGCGGCGGAACAAGCCGTTGAGATTTATCGCCAGCTGGCCGATAGCCGACCCGATGCCTTTTTGCCCGACCTGGCAAGGAGCTTGACCAACCTCGGAATTATGCTCAGGGATTTGGGGCGACGGGAAGAGGCGTTACGCGCGGCGGAACAAGCCGTTGAGATTTATCGCCAGCTGGCCGAGAGTCGACCCGATGCCTTTTTGCCCGACCTGGCAAGGAGCTTGACCAACCTCGGAACTAGGCTCAGGGA
>JBFRWD010000149.1:0-34294 GCA_051439425.1 Synechococcus sp. | reverse complement strand
TAACGTTTTCTGCGCCCAAGAGCGTCAGCCTTTTGGCCCTTGCATACGGCGATGGGGAATTGGAGAAGGCTCACCGCATGGCTGTGGAGCGAACGCTGAAGGTAGTCGAGCAGCGCTATGCCCAAACGCGGGTTCGCTTCGGGTCGGAAGAGAAAGACCGTCGGGTCGTTACCACCGGCAACTTGGTAGTGGGGCAGTTTCACCACGACACCAGCCGCGAGCTCGATCCTCACCTCCATACCCACTGCGTCCTGCTGAACATGACGCGGGTGGAGAATGGCAAGTGGTACAGCCTGCACAACGATCGCATCTACAAGCACCGCAAGCTGCTGGGTCAGATCTATCAGAACGAGCTGGCCCGACAGGTGCAGCAGTTGGGCTATCGGATCGAGCCCAGAGACCACGGGCAATTCGAAATTACGGGTTTCAGCCGGGAGCAATTGGAGTTCTTCTCGGAGCGGAGACGGCAGATTCTCCAACACATTGGGGCGGAGTCCACTTGGGCGGAGCGGGAGTCGGTTTGGGAGGCGACTCGGACGAAGAAAGGTGAGTCGGTAGCTCGACAGGAGCTGCAGGATTTTTGGTTTCGGGAAGCGCAGTCGATTGGCATTGAGTTTCCGCAACGGGAGGAGCGATCGCAGCTTGGTGAAGATAGTGACGAACAGCTGAAACAAGCGATCGCGGATGGTATCGAACATTGTTCCGAACGGGAGGTGGCGTTTCCAACGGAGAACATCGAGCAGTTTATTCTTTCCGAAGTTGGCAAGTACGGCCTCGGTCAAGTGCAGACAGCGATCGCGGAATCGGAAGAGCTGATTTACCTGGACGACTAGGTGACCACCGAGAAGGCGGTGCAGCGGGAACTGTCTACGATTCGCCTGATGAAACAAGGACAGGGACAGTTGGAGGAGATCGCCGAGCCTGAAGATTTCGCTCGATATCTGGGCGAACGAGAAGCCCAATCGCCGAGGGGCAAGAGACTTACGGCAGGGCAGCGAGAGGGGATTGCGTTGGCTGCGACTGTCAGCGATCGCGTTGTGGCCTGGCAGGGGGTGGCTGGGGCTGGAAAAACGATTGCTTTGAAGGAGTTCAAGGCGATCTCGGAAGGGCAGGACTACGTGCTGAGAGGGTTTGCGCCCAGTGCGGAGGCAGCCAAGGTGTTGGGTGAGGAGGCGGGAATCTCCAGCTCGACGGTGGCCAGTTTGCTGTTTTCACCGCTGTCCGATCGCCCGAACGCGAAGGAAGTCTGGGTGGTGGACGAGGCCGGATTATTGAGTGCCAAGGATGCTCGGGCTTTGTTGGCGCGAGCTGAACAGGAAGGAGCTCGCCTGATTTTGGTGGGGGACACTCGCCAGCTTTCGGCGGTGGAAGCAGGCAATCCGTTTAAGAGCTTGCAGCAGGCGGGGATGCGCACGGCTTATTTGGACGAGTCGAGGCGGCAGCGGACTCCCGAACTGCGACGGGCGGTGAGGCTGATTTCTAGAGGTCGCGTTCGAGAAGGGATCGAGCAGCTGCAGCGTGCGGGTTGCATTGCGGCGATCGCTGACGAATCCGAACGACAAGCTCGATTGGTGGATGACTATCTGGCACTGTCCCCCGAGGAACGAGACAAGACGCTCGTGCTGGCTGGAACGAATCGGGAGCGATTGGAGATTACCCAACGGATTCGAGCTGGACTTCGGGAAGAAGGGCAATTAGGGGACGGGGTGGAAATCGAGCGGTTGGAGGCTCGCGATCTGACGGAGGTACAGACGCGGTACGCCCATCACTTTGCGGAAGGAGATGTGGTAATGCCGCTGTATCGAAACGTGCGGCGGGATTTGGAGAAAGGGGCGTTTTACGAGGTGGTGGGCAAGGAGGGCGATCGCCTGGGGTTGAGGGCGGAGGATGGCTCGCAGCGGATTGTGGATGCCCATTTCAAGAAAGCGATGTTTGCGCGCAAGGCGATCGAGATTGCGCCGGGGGATATTTTGCGATGGACGAAGAACGACAGGGAGTTGGGGCGGCGGAACGGTCAGCAGTTTTGGGTGGAATCGATTGAGGGGAATATAGCTCGGGTGCAGTATGCGGACGGACGGTTCGAGGCGATCGATCTGTCGCGACCCCAGCATTTGGATTACGCTCTGGTGTCCACCACCTATGCGGCACAGGGGAAGACTGCCGAGCGGGCCTTGATTGCGGCCGATCGCACGATTGGAAAGGAGAGTTTCTACGTTACGGTCAGTCGGGTCAAGACCGACCTCAAGCTCTACACCGAGGATATCGAAGGGCTGACGAAACTAGCTCAGCGCAGTCGGGCCAACCAAAATCCCATCGAACTGTTGCGGCAGCAGTTGCGAGAGCGACTGGCTCGGGAATCTGTGGTTGGAGGAGAGGCTCCCGAAGACGCTACACCTGAAGTTGGCGAGCGCTCCAAAAAGCAAGATGTCACCAGGAATGTGGAGAGGCCATCGAAGCATGCGAAGCCGAAATGGTGCCCGCGAGTTGTCAGCAACGAAAGAGAGGGCGATCGCCAACCCGAGATCGATCGCAATCCCGGTCTCGAATCGAAGCACTTTGACGAACTGCATCGCACCAGCGCGATCGCTACCGATCTGATTGCCCTCAACTTCAAGAGCCTGCAAGGGGAAGAGACCTACCGGCGCGTTTGTTATTCCGATCGCCTGTCGCGAACGAAGGATGGAGAGTTAAGCGATCGCGTTCGCCGTCGGTACTCCCATCTGGCGAAAGGAGGTTGGTGGTGCAGCGGTCTCGACCCGCTCGATAACTGGAAGCCGATGCAGTGGGGTTGTTTCAAGCCAGACGATCCCCGCATTTCCAAGGACAAGGGGAAGCCCATCAAGTACGAACATCCCATCAAAACACCGACGCGGGCGTTTTTCCTCGACGTGCCCGATCGCATTTGGGAGAAGGTGGCTCGCAGTTACGGGTTGGAGAGGCCTGGCGATCCCCGTGAGTTTTTTTGGGCTTGGGTGCAGCGGGAGCGGGTGCCGATTGTGTTGGTGGAGGGAGCGAAGAAGGCGGCTTGTTTGTTGAGTGCGGGATATGCGGCGATCGCGTTGCCAGGGATTTGGAATGGCAGGCGCAAGGCGGTTGGGGAGGAACCGGAGCGGGTGATTCCGGAGTTGCAGGTGTTTGTGCGGGAGGGACGGGAGGTGTTTTTCTGTTTCGACCGGGATGAGAAACCGAAGACTCGCAAGAACGTGCAGGATGCGATTTGGAAGACAGGGCGGTTGTTGCAACGTCAGGAATGCGAGGTGGGGGTAATCGAGCTGCCGGGGCCGGAGAAAGGGGTTGACGACTTTATTGTGGGGCAAGAGGCTGAGGCGTTTGAGTTGGTGTACGCAGGTGCGCAGCCTTTTAGGGATTGGAATGCTAAGCGGCAACAGGAGCGATCGCAGTTGCTGACTGAAATTGAGGCTAGTGACAGAAAGCAGGTTGCCGGTTATGTCTTACCGCCAAAGCAAGACAAGAATTGGCAGTTAGCGCGCGATTACTTCATATGCGAAAGAAAGTTACCTCCCGAATTGGTAGATCGTCTGCACGATACTGGTCAGATCTACGCCAGTGGATTGCGATGTGAGGGAGGAAGTGTTGTTTTCTTGGAACGAGACTTCTTTGGCAATGTCACGGGTGGAAGTCAAATCGAGTTAGGGCCAGATGGGCCATCGCAGAGGTTGGAGCCAGCGGCCAGGAATAATGACGGCTGGTTTTACTTTTCCATTGGAGAGAGTCAAACGCTGGAACGAGTGGTGTTGGTTGAATCGCCTATCGATGCCTTATCGGCAGCGGCGTTAGCCCAGAAAGATGCAAAAACGCTGTTTGTTGCAGTTGGTGATTCGGAGAGGTTGCCAAATCATCTAATACAGGGGGCGATCGCACAGAATAATCAGATCTTCGTCGCTTTCAACGCGAATGAACGCGGCGAGAAGATGGCGGCGACTGCCATTGCAGCATTTATGCAGTCGATAAGAATTCGACCTCCTAAAGGCAAAAATTGGAGTGAGTGTTTACAGAACTTCTCGCAGAAAGATAGTCAAACAGCTAGATTCCTGTCAAACAAGAGCGCTCGATCAATATAGATAGTTTTTTCCTATGATGAAGTTCTTGCCGTTTAATAGGGCATGTATAAACGGACCTTGCTCAGTAGAGTTAGTTTTGTATACAAAAGATATCTATTTACTAGCAATAAAGGCTTACGTTTCGCCCAATAACTTGCTGGGAACGTCATAGTAACTGGCGATAACCTGCTTTTTAGCTCGTGTCGCGGCTACATGTAGAAGACAACGCTCGCCATCGATAAACTTGTCGCGAGAAGCTTCATCTGGGCAGTGCTCTAACCCCTTTTGAAGAGGCAACACTGAGTTGTTCAGCCCTGGCAGAAATACATAATCAAACTGTAGGCCCTTAATTCTGTGCATCGTACCTAGGCGAATTCCTCCATCCAAGGGATTGTCGGCCCGATCTCGATGGATTTGCTTAACGTCAAAACCGGCAGTCTTGAGAGCGGCTTCGTACTTTTCGAGTAACAGATGGGTTCGTAATGCAAGACAGACTCCAGAGAGTTGCTGAGCATTATTGGAAGAAAGTTGAGTAAGTACAGACTTGAGAAAGGTGAGTTCTTCCTCAAACGATGTAAATCCCTTCAAAATAGGCTCTTCGCCATGCATTAGAGAACGGTAGTCCGAAAGACCATCTCTACCTCCGTCTAAATCGTCGGCAGTAACCCCTTTAAGGATGGCTGTTGCCCATTTACGGGTCTCGTCAGTGGTTCGATAGTTCAGTCGAAGTTTTCTACCTCTACCCCGAATGTTTACTCCGCACTGACTTAAAGTGACTACCTTTCCATAAATACGTTGATGGGGATCGCCCACAATAAACAAGTCATTTTTCGATTCAGATCCTGCGATTGCCCTAATAAGTTGAAATGCTGGTGCGCTCATGTCTTGAGCTTCATCGACAATGACAGAATTGAAGGGTAAGAAAGCTTCTCCCTTAGAAGTAATGAGTTTAGCGGCATCTCTCATCGCCTCGTCTGGTTCTTTCCAACCTCTTTCTCTAAGAAGGCCCCGATATTCCTCGAATACGGGCCAAATCGCTTGTCTCTGCTTGCGACTGAGCCTAGTGCCTCTACCTGTTCGTCGAGCAGTGAGGTACTCTCTCAGATTCTGACAACCGCTGGCCAAGACAACCTGCTGCCATTCCTCTTTGTAGAAATCAATTGAAAGCCCAAACTCCATAGGAGCTAGTTCGTAGGCTTCCTCCCAAAGGTTGTCTGTTTTCTGTTCGTAAACAATAGTGGTGTCGATATCTTCTCTTCTAAGAAATTCAGCTACCCATGCATCGAGATTGAGCACTTGAATGCGACGCATAGTCTCGGGTGAACAAATCGTTTGGAGATTGGCTTCGATATCTGTCGCGAGGTTGCGGGTAAAGGTCGTGAACAGGGTGCGATCGCCGGATTGATTGAAGCGCTGTTCGGCCAACCAACGGGCTCTATGCATTGCCACGACTGTCTTGCCCGTTCCCGCCCCACCAAGAACTCTGACGGGGCCGTTCCAATCACGCGCAACCAGTTTTCGCTGGCTGGGATGGAGAAATACTCGCCACTTTTCCAAAGGGGCTGCCAGCATTTCTTCCAGTTCGCCGTCGTCAGTAATGACAATAAAACGACTGCGGCTGTCGTCGTTATCGAGTGCAGAGACTAAATCTTCGGGATCTGCTTCCGGTTCTTCTTTCTGTTTCTCCAGCCAATTCAGGACAGTGTCTAGCTCGTATCCCGCAGCCAGCATCGTC
This sequence comes from Synechococcus sp., assembly GCA_051439425.1. Lineage (GTDB taxonomy): Bacteria > Cyanobacteriota > Cyanobacteriia > Thermostichales > PCC-7336 > PCC-7336. Next base: position 28,498 of record JBFRWD010000149.1, on the reverse strand, counting down.
AAAGCATCGCTGGCTTCAGAGGGAAGGTGAGGGATCAATCGGTCGAGATCCTCTTCGGTGACAAGTTGCCGAATAGCGGGCATGAGGATTTCGGGAACCCCCAATCTCAACAAGTACTTATCTTTGATGCTGTCAAAGATAGTAGTTTGCGTGCGATCTCGATTTTGAGTCAGTTCTTCTGTCGCTCTATCTGCCTCTTCGACGTCAATAATTTGCAGTGCTCCAGAAACCCGGTTGACTTGGCACAGCTTACGTTTAGCCCAGTCATAGGCTTCGTCATGCTTGTCCACCCAGAGCAGAATATAGACATTTCCCTCGTCAGGCTTAAGTACGATCGCCCGATGAGCTTGGTCGACTCGAACGGACTTCAAGCGTTTATCTCGTCCATTCCGAATGGATTCGTAATTGAGACCCGGTCGAGTTGGATCCTGTTTGAAGCGATTGATGAATTCCGAGACTTTAGATTGGGCGTTTCGGGGCAATTGACTGAATGAGTCGAGAAAATCATCGGAAATTGCCAATCGAATATCGTGCTTTAAGGCCATTTAGTCACTCCCCCGTAGTTGTCGGCCAATTTCAGTAAACCGATTGATGAATTCATCTACCAATAAGGCTTCCCAGCCTTCCTCTCTAAATGCTTCCCGGTCTAGGGGCTCCACTACAACAGCAATTTTTGCAGGCACCCAGGCAAGCTCCGATTGTGCAATCACTGTGTTTCGTAAACCTTCCAGCTCGTAGCCAGCTTCGGGAACGGGCCAATTATCAGCAGCCATTTGCTCGATGACTGGCATCAGACTATCTTCGAGGACCAACTCTTTGAGTTCCTCCCATTCTTGTCGAGCGAAATCAGTAGAACCTTTGTCCGATGCAGACTGCGATGGTTGAAGAGCAGCTACTTGTCCGTCAAAGGTCGCGTATGTGTGTGGAAGAAATTGGTATAGGTTGAGAAGCCTAAGGGCTTCATTCCATCTAGGTTTGAGTTCCTTAGGCTCCCCGGTATCCTTGAGCGCGATTGCGACTAGACTTCCTTCGCAATCCTGGGATTTATGACGATTAGGATCAATCCCATGCCAAATTGTTAGGCCTGTATCGGGTTGGAGCTTGGTGAAGAGTCCCTTCTCAGGCACTGTCCAACAATCCAGACAATTGGCACCGATAAGGTTTGCAAGTTCTGACTGCCAAGCTGACTTCTGCTGAGGATTATTGAGGGAACTAGGGTCAGCTTGAGCGTAAGTTCTCAGTAAAGCCCAGCGCTGCCACTGTCCTTCATCGGGAGCGGCAAGATACTGCATCAGCCACTCAAAGCTTTGGGCATCGGTAAGCTTGGCTAAATCACAGTTGTACTGGCGATAGACCGAATCGGGGTTTTGGCGAAACTTGGAAAATAACTTGCAATTCAAGCAGTCGATTCTGGAGATGCTGGTTTGAGGTTCCAGTTGCTCCTCGATGTCATCCCAAGAAAGAGACCAAATCAGGTAGTTACTGCTGCGTTGGATGGCCAATCTTTGCTTGAGGTCTTGATGGATGCGATCTCGGTGGTACTCCCAACCGTCGCTGAAGACTGCGATTGGCTTGCTTTCGAGCCTGCCAGAAGCAGGGCGGATCAGAAAATAAGCTCGAGAAGGAATGCTCACCCCTTCTCTTTCGCCTAGAAGTGCCTGAGTTTCAATCGTCCAAGCGGAATCACCGATCCGGAGATAGTAGCCAGCTTTTCCTTCAATAATTTCTTTGCGTAGCTTCGGGGGCTCGCCGTCGTAGATTGTTCCTTTGTAACGGCGGATAGCTTCGAGAAATTTGCGCTCGAGCTCGCTTTCGAGATTGGAATCGACTCGAATTGCGGAGAGTCCTGCGGAGGTTTCTTGAAGATCGCCCCAGTGATTGAGAATGGAGGAGAGTAGCTCGATCCCTTGCTTGCGACTTGTTTCATCTAAATCAAAGCTGTTGCGATAGGCGAACAGACAGTTGTAGCAGCCGTCCTCACATGTACAGCTGCTCAGTCTCGAGAGGGATTGTTCGAAGACTTCCCGTAATTTTGAGGGATTTCGAACTAGCTGGTTGAGATATCCTGTGCCTCCCGGCACGCTGTCGTACAGGTAGAGAAATCGCTTGCGGACGGGTGAATTGGGCTGGGGTTCTTCGCTAATGCAGGTTTTCAGGTGGTCCACTTTTCCTGAAAACAGTTCTTTGAGACCCAATTGGAGAGACGCCAGGAAAGAGTGAAGACCCCTGTTGGACCAGAACTGTTCGTCCGGCATTAGAAAACGCAAGGATTCCGACTCAAACTCTCGGAAGAGAAATAAGGCCTCGATCGCCTTTGCCCGATCGGGTTTATTGCGCATGCTGCAGCTGATGGTGTGATCGTCTGCTGTCGGATTTTTGCTACGCATCACTTTGCCACAGCGGTTGCACACCTGGAATCCGTGCACTTTCATCTTGTGACCGGCGACATCGAAAGATTCCCCAACTCCTTGGGGTTCGCCAAAGTTGATTTCCCGAAAATTGGTGCGGGAAATGTATTCGAAGCCAAAGGGGAAGTCTTTGTCGGCGATGGCATAGGTTCGATCTCGGTATTCTGGCTCGAAATCGACAAGGAGTTGGCGTTGAAAAAAGGAGGTCGCGCGATCGTCGCTGTCGTCACCAAAGCGACTTTTGCGATCGGCATTGGAGGCCATTACTTGCCGCAGCCGCATCATGCGGCGTACCCGACCGCGATCGGACCACATGGTGTCGCCGCAACGGGGACAGGTTTTTGACTTACCTGCAGACGTAAACGCTTGGGTGGAAAACGAGCAGTTGCGGCAAATGCGCCAGTCTTCTGGTTCTGACAGTCGTAAATCGACTTGGTCAATTTTGACTCGGCGACCTTCTGCATAGAACACGCCGCTGGGGACCAGCTCCTTGATGGCGATCGCGCCTGGGCGTTCGTAAGTGAGGGTGAAAGTCTCGTACTTCTTACCGTTGTCACGTTCAGTCGTCTGCTTTTGTCGCCAGATGATGGAGCGCAAGGTGACACCAGCTTCGGGAAAGGCGTAGTTGGGTAAAAGTCCTTCGTCCGTCAGGAAATTCAGCAATCGTTTCCCGTTCAGATCTCGCATCAAGCCTCGAAATCCTGCCAGTTCTCGCTCGAGATTGTCTAGCTGTTCTTCATTCTGAAGGGCTTCGGGCTGTTCTTTGCGGCCTTTGATTTTCTTACGCAGGCTATTGATGGTGCTGCTCAAACGAGTTCGTTCGGTTCGCACTCCTTCCAACCGGTTGAGAATGCGCCAGCGGAGACTTCCTTCATCTTCCAGACCCCGCTCGATAAACAGACGGAGGTTTTGTTGGGTGCGTTCTTCAATGTCCTCAGAGAATAAAGCAATAAATTTCTCGAATAGCTCCGCTTGGCGATCGCCGATAAATGTTAGCCAGTTATGGGGAAATCGTTCTCGAGCGTTTTTCTCGATGGCATTGAGGACATCCGAAAGCTTGTGAGGGATGGCGATGCGATCGATGCCCGTTTGAATCCAGTTATCGAGGCAAAAAGCAGTGAGTTGTCGTTGCAGGATCGCGGAAGCATCCAGATAGCAACCGGCAGCATCCACCGCTCCCTCCAGCATGCGGTCTTTCGGATCGGAGTAAAAGAAGAGATCGTGTGGGGTTCCGTTAGCGACGGTGCCTACGAGAGCGTTACCATCACGTCGTCCCGCTCGTCCGATTCGTTGTTGGAAGTTGGCGGGAGCTGGCGGTACCGAGCAGAGAAGAACGCTGGAGAGATCGCCGATGTCGATCCCCATTTCCAGGGTGGAGGTGGCGGAGAGTAGGTTGGGATCGCAGCGGCGATGACCGTGGATGAACTGTTGTTCGAGCCGCTCCCGATTGGGACGGGTCAGGAGCCCGGTATGTTCTGCAGCGACGATGCGTTGGACCTGGCCCGTGCGGTAGAGCTCTCGGTAGTAGGCAAGGGCGGCATTGTCGTTGGGTTGGTAGCGACCTGTGCAGTGTTTGGTCAAGCAGTTAGAGCCTTGAAGGCTATCTAGCTCGTGGTTGTGGGCTGTAAGTTGGTGACGGCAGCGATCGCAGGCGAGCACGGTGCCGCCGATTGCAACGGAGATGGCTTTGGGAGGAATTCCCCACGCTCGACCGTTATTACAGGGGCGACTCTCCAGCAATCCCACTTTGCCGAGTATTGCCAGAGTCTGAGATAGGATGTCGGCTATTTGTTCTTTCAACAGCAAGCTTTTGCTAGAAAAGCAACGGTAGGTCCAGTTCTCGCTCCAGCTGGCGCGTCGTTCGGGAAGGAGCACTCGCTCGAACCGATCGGCATTGGCTTTACCATCGGCTAGATAGACGGGGGTTGGGATGCGCGGCCCGATAGGCGGCATGAAAATCGGACGATTGAGGATGAAGGTATTCCCACCTTGTTCGATATAGTCTTTGGTGGCTTCTTGTAAGATTCCACCGCGTTGACGCAGGTGGTGAAGTAGGCCTAACAGATACTGGCGGGTGACTTCTGCGTCCACCTCTCTTAAAGCTTCAATTTCGTTCGACAGGTATTGATGCAGGTCTTTGCTAGCAGCGGCCAGGACAGAGGGATCGAACGCTGCGCTACAGGCTCCGCTGCGCTCCAAGGATGGACCGACAGCAGAACGGTGACCGAATTGGTTGGTAACTTCCCATTGCAGGCGTTGGTTAACCAGTTCGATCAGATTGCTATTGGGGTCGAGGTCGTCCTTATTTTCGCTAACGTATGTGTCCCATTCCCGTAGCCATTCCATATCGGTGGGGAGAAAGGTTGCTGCGTAATCTCCCGAGGTTTTTAAACGCCCCTGCCAATAGGTGGGGAAGTGGTGAATGAGTTCGGCCAAGTTGAGATTATCGGGGAGATCTGCGATCGCGTGGTGGATGGCGGTGCGAAGGGTGGTGCGGTAGGTACGGGCATCGTAGAATCCGGCCCTGTGGGCGGCGTCTTGAACGGAGTCGGAGAAGGTGAGGAGTTTTTTGTCACTGTTGAAGGAAGTGGCGAATAGAGTACCGACCATGGCACTGCTGAGGCTAGCGGCTTGGGCTCCAACGATGGTGAGACCGCTACTGCTGCCGCAGAAGGGACAGTCGCTGCTGGAGACATTGCGCTTGTCACCATTGCGCATCTTTTCTTCTCTCACGACCTGAGGAACACGGACGGAGATAAGTTCTTCGTGGTGGCAGCTTTCGCAGGTTTCAGCACTGCGGCGGTTGAGGCGCAGACAATTACTGCAGAGTTTGTAGAGGAAATCCGGCCCTTGGGGGGAGTCCCCGGTGGGGAAAGCAAAGGTGACCAGGGGGCTGCGGCTGAAGAAGGCGCGATAAAAGTTTCTGAGATCGTTGGGGACTAAAGTGGGTTGATTTTCGCTGGGTTTGACTCCAGCCCAACCGGTGGCACCGCAGTCGCGGCAGTGGACGACGGGCAGAGTGTGTTTGGCTTGGTGATGGAGCAAGTCGTCGGAGAATTGCAGTTGGGGATCTGGCTTGACGGTGGCCACCATGCGCTTGAGTTCACGGAACCAAACTTGGACGCGTAGTTGCAGCCAGGGCAAGACGGTGGTGCTGCCATCTGGTTTTTGAATGGTGCGGCGGGCCGATGCCATCAGAGCCAGAATGCTGTCGAGAAGTAGGAAGGGATAGGATTCGTCTGCGTTGGGTGGGATATAGAAGCGGCGGCGCAGGGTGTACCAGAGGTCTTCGTAGGAGGTGGGGCCTTGGCTGAGCTGGCGGATGAGGTTTTGTACCATCGGCAAGCTCATCAAGAGCATCCCCAATTGGATGCGCCAGTTGTCGTCCAGAGTTGGGGGAATACCCGACAGGGGGAGCGAGACTTGACCTTCTAGAAATGATTGAGCCTCGGGGAGTGTGGGGGCGAGATCTTGCAGCCAGAGCTTGGCTTGGGCGATCGCGTATTCTTCTGGGGTGGTGTAGGTTTCGGGGCGAAGGCGATCGATGTGGGCGGGCTCGGGAAGGGGACGAACATTGAGGAGGGTATCTTCGAGAAATTCGCTGGCTGTCAGGCGGTCCTCTTCGATCAAGGCTGTTTCGTCAAACGATTCTTTGAAGATAGCGCTGGCATACTTCAGCATGTCTTTGCGGTTGGATTCGCCGCCGAGGGTGGCGGAAGTGCCGACGCAGGCTAGGTGCTGGGGAGGAGTGTTGAGGCGGTGTTTGAGGCGACGCAGGAGGCAGGCGAGGTCGGTTCCTTGGGCTCCGTCGAAGGTATGGAATTCGTCGACGACGATGTAGCGCAGGGTTTCAGGCTGGTTGTGGTTCCAGAGCGATTGGGTTTCGGGCTGGATGAGGAGGTAATCCAGCATTTTGTAGTTAGTGAGGAGGAGATCGGGGGGGGATTCGCGGATGGTGTTTTTGTCTGTGATGACTTTGTCGGGAGTCATGCTGGGGCTGGGAGCTTCGTCGCTTTCTCCGACGTAGAGTCCGGCTGTGACTTGGTTGCGCAAGGAGCGAGATTGATGGATGAGTTGGGCGATGCGTTTGGATTGGTCGGTGGCGAGGGCATTCATCGGGTAGATGAGGATGGCTTTGATGCCAGGGCCTGGATTTTGGCGGCAGTGTTCCAGGATGGGCATTAAGAAGCATTCGGTTTTACCCGAGCCTGTGCCGGTGGCGACCAGGGTGGACTGATAGTAAGGGGGACTGAGGAGGTTGAAGGCTCGCTCCTGGTGGAGGTGAGGGGCGAACTGCATGGGAATTTGTTTGAAGTAGCCGGAGCCGACGGAACCTTGTCTGAAGGGGAGACCGATGGAAACGTAAGGGCCTTTGCAGTAGGTGCCTTCGGTTTCGTTTCTGTCTAGGAAGGATTCGATTAAAGTTTCGAAGCTGGGAGTGGTCGGTCGAAAGGTGGTGCGGAGGTAGTCGGCCACGCAGCGGCGGAGTTCGGTGGCGACGATGGACGGGAGCATAAGCGCGAGGGAAGTTCGAGGGTTGGGAGGTTCGCCTTGATTGGACGGCAGGCTCAGAAAAGCATTGAGGAGAGATCGATAGTCCTAGTGGGAAATAAAAGTTCAGCCTGAGGAGGAGAAGTCAGATTTTATTCGGTTTTCATCAATTTTGAGCTTGTATTCATACTTTTACTGCCTCTGGTACTGAAAGAATTTCTCTGTTTACGTAAGCTTGGAATTTTTCAACGGTTGTAAAGAAACGGTAGCCCGCTCGATTGGCGATCGCCTCAGTGTTGCTGTCCTCATTGATTAGGAGAGCAACAGGATGGCTGAGGCCAAGCTGTAGGCCGTTTGGCCAGGCCAAATCTAGGATGGCGAGTTCTTCGCCAGTGTCCGAATCCGTCAGCGGGTAGGACATTTCACCGGAGGGTAATTGTTGCGAGACAACCCATTGGTTGCAATCCCGAATCAGTTTTTCTTCGCGGTCTTTAGCTATGTTGCTGGGGAATTTCAGTGGTTCGCGTTCGAGGATAGAAGGGGCCGCCTCTGGTTCGGAGATGGCTCCAGAATAGAGGCTGTCAAGGAATTTGTTGGTGGCTTTGGCCAACAGCTGACGACGGGCAGCGAGGAATTGAGGATAGTTATCGTAGGTCCACAGCTCTGGATCCATCGGTATCCAGTGGGATGCGATGGTGCCGGGATGTTTGGCTTCGTAGTAGGCAAAGTAATCTGCTGGATCTCGGTTGGAGACCCTGATGTTGGTTTCTTTGGTGAGGAAGGTAAAGTTGGCGATCGCGTTGACTTCTGATTTTTTGTAGCCGTGCTCGTAGAGCTTGGACTTTGGGAAGATGTGATGGACTTCGAGATTGGAGAGATTGCCCCCCAAAAAGTACTTGGAGAGGGGAATGTCGTCTTCCCAGTCACGGGCTTGGCAAACGCGGGTGAGCAGGTACAGCATCGAGTAGAAGCGGTTGCCCATGCTCCAACCACTGAAGTCTTCGGGTTTCACTCGCAGATCGCCTCGGTTTTGTCGCAGGAGTTCGATAAGGCGGGAGAGATTGCCGTCGGGACCGTCGATCGCGGCTAGGTCTTTGCGCAGGGTGGATTCGGTTTGGCCGGAGTAGCGGCCCCAGAGAGTGCTGTGAACGTACCAGTAGAGGAGTTGGTCGCGTTCTTGCGAGTTTGGGAAATGGCCGCCGCATCGATCGAGGTAGCGGGCCATGAGGGGGAAGGAATAGACGCTACCGAGGACGCGATCGTGATCGAGACCGAGGCGGGAAGCAATAATGTTGAGCAGAGTGTCAATTGACCTCTCGGTTTCATGCAGGCCCTCTTGGAAGTGTTCAGTGGAGACATCCTTGAGAGCGGAGAAGAGGGATTCGTTAGTGATGACGGCGGTGATGCAACGGAGGAACCAGTCGAGTTTAAAGTTGAATCCGGCTTTGCTCCAGCGATCGAGGCGGGATTTGAGTTCGTCGCGGCCTTCGGGCCAAGCTGCGCAGATGCGGGCGAGGGCGAGGTCGCCTTTAGAGAGCTTGGTGCCTCCGCTGTTGACGTTGTTGAAGATATCGACCACTTCATCGACTGTTTTGTCGGCACCGGTGACTTCCTCTATGTGAAAATCTCGTTTTTTAATGGCGTCGATTGCGTTGAGGCGTTCGAAGTAAATGCTGAGTTTTGGAGCAAGGTCGGGATTTGTAATTAATGTTGGTGCGAAAGTTCCAAGGCCTTGTTGCATTAGCTCAGTGACGTTAATCCAAAGGGGGTTGCCCTCCATACGGGTGGGCATGTAGAAGGCAAAGGTTTCTTCTTCGAGGTTGAAGTAGAGGCCAGTGAAGGATTTGGGGTTGCCGTCAAAGAATTTTGGGGCTTTGCCACGAATGAGGCCGTAAAGAGAGGTGATGCGTTGTTGGCCGTCGAGGAGGAGTTTGACAGTGCCTGCGGATAGATTTCCGTTTCCGCGAGCTTGTTCGATGACTTGTTCGGTTTGGGTTTCCCAGACGAGTAGGCTACCGACAGGATGTCCTCGGTAGAGAGAGGCCATAAGGTTGCGCACCTGATCGCGATTCCAGACATAACCTCTTTGGAATTCTGGGAGGGCAATGCTGCCCATATCGATCTGGTCGAGGATGGTATTCAGGTGCATGAGTTGGGAGCTATGCAGCTCGATCAAATATTTATTGCCCAAAGTGTGCCCAGATTGTGTGAGATTCTGTGGGGTTCGAGAGACTCATGCTTCGGAGTGCGAAGATAGAGGCAAGCGACGGGCAAATTGACTCAAGAGGAAATATTTTCTTTAACCCTTCCATTTTGAGGACGGAGAAACTTTTCAAAGGGATGAAGAACAGTTTTCTGAAACTAAATATATTCTTTGCGGGGAATTGTCACGTTAGGTGCAGGAAATGGTCTGTGGTATCTATCGAATTACCAATACAACGAACGGGAAGTTCTATATCGGTCAGTCGAAGCATATTTATAAACGTTGGGGGCAGCATACTCACGGGCTTGATCGCAATCGCAGCCAAGTCCTTCAACGGGGAAGCTATCCGCTAAGAAGTGCTTTTTTAAAGTATGGACTCAAGAAGAGAGTCACAAGACCGGGAATACATGGTGTTTTTAAATTCGAAGTAATTGAGAAATGTTCAGAAGAAGTCCTGTTCGATAGGGAAGGGACTTGGATAAAAAATCTGGATCCAGAGTATAACTGTAACGTTCGTACTCCAGTGAGAACCCCCCGTGACCATCGTGACGGAATCAAGCATTGGGTTCAGTATCATAACTTCGAACGGTTGGGGTATTTGCCTGGAGAGCAATCTCTAGATATTTACGAAGAAGATGAGATTTCAGACAATCAGCTACAGACATGCGGAATCTCTACTCGCAAAGGAGCTGTCAAGGATTCACGAGGTGATACTGTCTTTTTAATAGTGGGTGTGGGTAGTCCCAAACAATACTTTCTCTGGTCGAGATTCACGATTGAGGAAGTAATGATTGGTGAAGAGGAAGGATATCACTACCAAGCATTTGGAACGGGAATGTCAGTTGAATCCTTTGAACCGCTGAACGATCTTCCAGGCTTTAAAGAGTTTCGCAAATATTGTGGAAATTTTGGACTTGGATTTCATAACATTGACAATTCACCATTCTTAGGTTCACTGAAAGGAATTTCCGAAAAATCACAGCACAATTATAAAAGCGACAATTTGCTTGCCCGTTATCAAGCTGCTTACGATCGCTTTTCGGAATTTAGCAACTATGCATCAATTTCATCTTATATGAAGCGTGGATTGTCCAGACATCTTACTCTGTCAACTGATGATGTTTCACTTCTTCTATTGCTGAGTGGTAGATGCACAGTTACTCCAGTGCCTTTAACAGAGGAAGTTTTACCTCGTTATGTCAATTCAGAATTATTGCTGCACAATACAGGACGTCTTGATATTGGGAACGATAACGAAGAAATCAACAGGGAGTTAGATGCCCATCTCGAAAATTTTGTGGATGAGCTCGGCTTAGAGGAGGACTTTTGGTCTCCCAATAGGATTATTGGGTCAATTGAAGTCTTAGATGCCTACGAATATACTGACGAGCTTTTCGATGCAGAGAGCGACGTCAATGGTTGCGATTGCAGCCTATCTGAATACAAGGAAAGAATAGGTCTGAATGAGGACGCTAGCATTTGGGGCTTAAGTCTTGGTGAACCGCTTATTTTTCCTGAAGCCGTACAGTCTGTATTCGCTCCCGATCTCTTTTTGGACTGCTTTGTATGGACACCGAGTGAGCCTGACGATCTCGATGCGTTCGATTTAGCTTTAGGAGAAGTGGCTGCGCTCGAGCTAGGAGTAGCTGAAAAGTCTGAAAATTCAGAAGATCCCGTTTGCGTATGAAGCATTGGCTTGTCGTCTGTTTGCTTTAGCGGCAATAGACTTCTGAAAGCACAAATGGCCGCACTGTCTGGAAGCGAGGCATCGCGATGCTGTGATTCGAATAAGTCGCTCGCAGTCGTTGATAACCTCTATTTGAAAAACACGTCTAAGTTCTTAGGATATTGCAAGTGCCCCCCAACGGATTCTGTCACGTCAACATCTACGATATCGCTGTGTTTCAAGGGCTCTAGGCCTATGGGGCGATCAAGCAGTTCGGCAGAACGGTACAGATAAGTCAGGACACAATCCTTACGGGAGTATGCATTCATGATGTTGTTTGCAACAACTTTTTTTAGATTCTTTCCTTGAAAGAATGGATGGTTTCGACTCACAGCACCACCTAATAGCCAGACGTCGTAAACCTTGCCTTCAATATTGTTGTCTTGCAAGTACTGAAGGGCATTGATGATGACTCTTGCTCCCAAGGAATAGCCCAGTAGCGAAACTGGAGTTTTCATCTCAGCTAAGATTCGGCCCAGAACATAACCTGCCTTCTCCGCCCTGTTCTTAGCTACAGACCAGGGATTGTCGATCGCACTAAAGGTACTGAGAACCGCTGCAGGCAAAGCCAGTTTTTTTCCCGCAGCCCTCAAGCCATGCCTACCCATAAAACCAGCAAACTGAGCGGCTCCCTGTTTAACTGTTAGGGATGTGATGAGATTGGAGAGCTCCTGCAGTTTCTTGGACTCCCAATTGAGGCCTAAGACGCAACTGTGTTCGTAATGGTTCGCTACTGCCTTCCATTCCTGCGAAACGTCTAAGCCTTGTTGCATGAAGCCATGAATGCAGATGATGCTGTGGCAAGCATCGCGATCTTCGTGAGCGGGAACGAACTGAAACTCTTTAAGATCTCCGAGGAGATTGTTTCCAGCATTGGCTGCTGCTGCTGCGCCTGCCAGACCGAAACTGCCGTATATTACTGCCGTACCGCCCGCCATTCCGAGTCCACCAGCGGCTAGAGATCCGCCCCCAATGAATGCCAAGCCCGCACTCATTGCTGCTGCACCATTGAGGCCTAGGAACGTACTCCCAATCAAGCCACCGATTGCTGGAGCAGCTACTCCTCCAGTTGCCGCTAAGGCTAAACCTCCAACAACGCCAAGGCCTCCAATAACGCCAATCTTCTTCCAGTTAAAACCTTCAGAGGTCTTTTGTTCTGTCTTTGCTTTCTCGACATCGGAATCAAGTTCTATCAGATCGCCATTCAGGTGATTAGCGGCATAGTCTGCTTCCATTCTCAAAACAAACTCTGCTTGTTCGCCCATTATCTTGGCGATGTAAAATACAGCCTTCCTCTCGAATGCACTGTAATGCCCGTCGACAAAGCATAAATGAATCAGCTCTTTGATGAGAAATTGTTTTGCACCTTCGCTGTAAATTGGGCTGAGAATATCAGATAATTCTGCGGGTAAGTTTTCAACCTCATCGGCCAGATCGAAATCTTCGACCTCCAACCTTTCGGCTATTTCCTGTAGAGCTTTAGTTTCTTCGGGAGAAATGGAATTGTCGGCGTTGGCGAGCCACAGCAGTGTTCTCAGAACGGCAAGCCGTTCTCGTCTCTTTCTTTCTTCCTCAAGGGCAATGTTGGTTTCGAGATGGATGTGGAATTGCTGTTGCCGATCGCGATAGGCACTGTAGGCAATGGCAGCTCCCCCTATGGTCGTAGCTGCAACAAGGACATAAGTCCGTTGCTCGCCTTTGACTGCTAACGAAGCAGCCAGCATCGCGGCACAGCCAGCTAAAGCGATCGCGTTTTTTGAAAGCCGATAGGTGTAGCGGGGTAGCGCGTACTTTTCCTTCAGAGTGGAGATATCCTCGGATTCAAGTCGAAGAGACAGATTGGGATAGGCTTGGTCTGCTAATTTGCTTCTCAGGGCTTTCAGGGTCGACATAGTTAGGCTGAGTCGCGCTGGCTTCAGAGCCAATTTGCAAATGCGGTTTTCTAAGTCTGCCCAGTTCTGGTCTCCGATATCGAAAGAGTCACTGTCACGGGGGTGGAATGCCGATTCGTAGGTCTTGGGGAAGTGTTTACGGGTTCTTGTCTTTTTTGCAGGTTGTATTGGGGTTGTTGGTGACTGCTTATGGGGCGACGCTCAAGGCAGATCGAACTGCCTTTTCCTGGGGGGTCTACCAAAATTTGGTTGCTTGGTTGCAGAACACAGCATGGTTCATGCTGGTTGCTCTAACTCTTGCTGTAGGACTGATTGCTATTATCAAGCGTCAGTTGGGTCCGCCATGGCTGTGGCAAACCGTCCATCGCTATCTGAATAGATTGAGGGACGATGTTTTTATTGATGGGAAGGACGATCCCGTCGATCACCACCGAGTCACTTTGTTTAAGTATTCTCGTTGGACACCGTATCCATGGGTTTGGTTGGTTGCGCGCGCTTGGCCTTGGGGTGGGTGGCTGCTGCCTGTGGAGCGCTCGGGTCACTTGACGCTCAATACTTCGACATACTTTAAGGCTCCCGATCGCAGTGATGATGCTGAAGGGGTGGCTGGTCAGGCTTGGAGTGGTCAGAGCGTGATATTCGTACAGGGGTTGCCCGACCTAGCGAATAACCCAACTGTCGCAAACTATAATGTGTATGCTGGTGAGACTTTCGTCACTGTAAAGTGGTTAAAGAAAAAGCTCCCTAGATCTCGCTTGTTTGTAGGAATGCCAATCGAAGTTAAGGGGCAACCTTGGGGAGTAGTGGTACTCGATAGTAGGAACGATTCAATTATCAGTGCCGACCTAACTACTCAGAAGCAGATCTCTACTTTCGCAGCCTACGTGGGACTATTACTGGAAAGGTCTAAGTCATGAAAGCTACTAAGTGGGTGAGTCTCGATCCTTTGTCTCTGAATGAGGCAAAGCCCAGGATGGAGATTATTAGAGGGCGAGAAAGACAGGTGATGCTCTCTCCCTATGATGTCCCTAAAGCGATAAGGGGGAAGCTTGATGAGGATAGAAAGCGTTTTGCTATTGAGTTTTCCTACATTGGCAATGAGGATACTTCAGTAGAGTCTGATGCCAATACAGCTAGCTCGCATGTTTATCCCCGCGTCGGGAAACACAGTGGCAGACTGTACGGGATCGAAATAGATACTGAAGTTCTGGGTAAGGGTCAGAACCAAGATGAGTTCACCGTTCTTCTCGATCAGGCTTTTCAAAGTTTAGGAAATCGGCACAAGCAGAGGCGCGGAAATTACCGGGTTACCCGCGAAGCTTTAAAGGATGCTTATTATGAGATTCTTAGTCCCTTGAAGCCTTTGATGAAGTAAAGGCAGCCATTTGAAAGTGCCTATTGTTTCGATGACCTACTTCCTGGGGCTCCGTGAAATAACTTCTGCCAGTAGAGAGACTCAGTTCAGTAGTTTCTACATTTCAGATGCGCGAGCTTCGAAATGAGCCCAGGCGATGCGGTAGTCTTCGACTCTGTCGCATTTGACGAAGGGGGCTTCGTAGACGATGGTGCGCAGACGTTTGCCGTCGTCGCCGAGCCACTGTTCGCCGGGGCGGAGAGGGACGGTGGGGGGTAGGGTGTCGTCTTCGATTTGGATGGCGATGCGGTCTTGGGTGGCTTGTTGGGTGGTGGGGTCGTAGACGTCTTCCCAGCCGATAGTGCCTTGTTTTTTGTTGCCTTTGCGGGGGAGGCCGACGCCGGTGAGGCCTTTACTGGTAGTGAAGACGATGCGGCCGTTTTTGTCGTAGTAGGTTTCCCGTTCGTATTGCTGCATGACGGGGAATTGGACGCGGTAGATGGTGATGAGTTCGTCGAGGGTGAGGCCGAGGGCTTGGGCGGCGAGAACATCGATTTCGACGAGGGCTTGGCGGCGGGCGTAATCGGTACGGAGGGTACAGTTGCGTTGCCAGGTGGGGGAGAGGTTGGTGAAGAAGTTGGGATCGAGGCGGGGATCGTTGGGTTTGCTCCAAGTGTCGTGAGTGAAGGTGGGGTCAAAGGTGTCGACCCAGAGGTCGGCATAGTGGGTGGTGAGGCAATTGAGGGTAAGAGCACGTAGGCGAAGTAGATGTTTTAAGGAAAAGCTCTCAGGAGTTAGGGGAAGTAGACGCAAAATATTGTGATTTGCGTGTCCCATACCTGTCGTTTTAACGAAAAAATCAACAGAAAGACTTAATCCCATTGAGAGAAAGTCTATTGCATCCAGAACATTTTTGAATACCGTAGATACACATGTATGAATGCTAGCTGCACCAGGAGGAATCAAAGCAGGCACAAAAGTTCTTTCTCCTGATTGGCTGAGCATTTCGCGACTAATAACACGATAAAAATTAGTTACTGTTTGTTGAGATGTCCACGGAACAATCGTTAGACGATTTTCATATTCAGAAGGAGAGCATGAAGGGATATAATTACTTCTTGGTAAAAAATCATCAGGTATATCACCTAAATCGACGACGTTATAGTCACTATTTAATTGACAAACGCTCTTAGGGGTTTTGTAGAAAGGATTACCCACATAAAAATGAGGACCCGAGAAAATCAACTGTTGAGTGTTTTCAGGCCTTGTCGTCTCTCTTCTTATTGTTCCATCCTTTTGCGCGTTAACTTCATTCCAGCATGTTGAAGGTGTTGGGAAATAACTAACGACTGATAACTTCTTACCCTGGCCAGAAAATTTGCCCAGAGCACTAACTAGGCTTTGAGTATGTATAGCTGGTAGTCTTGCCTCAATTGCAGAAGTCCCGTCCGCCCCATATAGCTTTGCAAAAAGATCAAGTGTTGAGAGATCGACACTAATAATTCTCACAGGATGACCCTTTGTTTCCCATTTCCCATCTTCATCTTTAATTCCTGGAATTACCCTTTCCGATGATGTTTCGAAGCATTCAAAGACTGTTTTTGCTGTAAACAAGTTGGCAAGATGGACAAATCTACTCTTTTCCTCAAAAAGCTTAGATGGTTTCTTATAGAGGTTGATACTAAATTTGGTTGCGTGATGAACCTCATTAAATAAACGAAGTTCATTGTCAAACTGAAAATGAGCTTGTAAATATTGATAAAGTGTTGCACGAAGTAGTCCGCCTCGCGGATCGTCATAAACCCCCTCGGGATGTAGGAAACCTGATACTCCCTGAGCCTTGCTATACTTCCAGGCTTGTGGCAAGAAACATTTGAAAAGGTTTGCTTTTTGTCCTTCTAGAAGAGGATAGTTTTGAACTGCATTAAGGAAATTCTGAGTGCCATCTGATTCCTCAAACTCTTGAAAATAAGCGCTTCTCAGTCCTGGATAAAGCTCAAATAAGCTCCCTCGTATTGCTGATAACTTACTTGCCGACAACTTCTGCAGTTCTACCACGGGGTTGTAATCCCCTAGAATCCCCCCTTCTTGCCATTCCACCTTCACCCACGGCGGATTCCCCAACATCAGATCAAAGCCAGCCTCCTCCCGAAAAATATCGGCAAACTCCAACTCCCAATGGAAAAACCGATGCCGCTCCGCAAGCTCCTCAACAATTTGCAGCCGGGGACTCAACAGCTTTAACTTATCGAGATCGACATACCCCCAACTGCGCAAAAACAACTCCCCCTGCTCAGCCTCCTGCGTCTCTGGAAATAGCTGAATCTGCTGCACGGCGGGAGCCAACATCTCCGTCTCCCCCAAAATCGCTCCCACCTCCTGCAAAAACTGCTCCATAGAAGGCATTTCCTCCGCCCGCGCGATCGGCCAAAACCACAACGCACACCAATAGTCCATTACCAACTTCAGCCGCCGGTAAGCCCCCGCATTATTCACCCCCTCCGACAGCTTCTCCTGAGCGTAAATCTTGTCCTTCTGCTCCAAAGCCGTCTCCAGCTCCTCCCCAGCAGACACCTGCCCCCACACCGCCAGCGAATCCGTCGTCCGATCGCGGATCTTCCCCAACTCCACCGCATACTCGCTCCACAAACTGTCGATCCGCCGACTCAACTGCACCGAATAATCCGCCTGCTCCTGCGTCAGCGCAGCCTTTGCAAACCCCTTCTGCCACTCCTTAATGCGGGCGATCGCCTCCGGCTCCATCCCCTTGACGACCTTGTCCGTGTAATTCGCCATCCCCGTATCCCCCAACAAGAAATGGAAAATCCCATCCTCCGGCAACGCCTCCCCCAACACCACCCGCTCCGGCTCCACCGCATGCCACAGCTTCTGGCCCTTCTTCAGCCCCGTCACCTGCCCGCGTCGATAGATCTGCCGTCGCCCCCCAATCAGCGAATTACCGCAGTGCAACTGCAACCCAAACCAAGGCACAAACACATCCCCATCTCGATAGGTCCTGTAAGCATTGCCCCTACCGTCAACCTGCTCCACCTCAATGCGATCGCGGTAAATGCAGTTGAGCCACAGCGAAACCTCCGCCAACTCCATCGCGATCGGGTTCTTGTCGATGCCAAACACATTGCGATCGGCCAGCAGCATCTTCACCTTCTGCTTCTCAATCGCCACGCGATCGTGCGGAATCCGCTCCCCCGTCTCCTCCTGCTTGCGCTCTAAATACGCCTCCGCCAACTGGTCGATTGCCTCGTTCAAAAACGCCGCACTCCCCATCGCCGGTTCGCACACTGTCAGCGTCAAAATATCGTCCGCCAACTTGTCCTTCAGCAGCTCCTTCAGCGCGTACTTCACCAAACATTCCGTCAGTGACTGCGGTGTGTAATAGCTGGCACTCTTCTGGCGATCGCGTCCCGCCAGTCGAAACAAAAACTTCCCCTTCCGATGCATGCGCGGCTTTTGCCCCGTCACCGAATCCTTCACAAACTCGTCCGCCTTAAATTCGTCCAGCCGCGACTGCGGCACGAAATAGCCCACCTCCAACTCGCTGCGCTCCTCCGGATCTTTGGCAGGTTTCACCTCGTACAAATCCTCTTCCGCAAAAAAGGCCGACAGACTCAACAAGCCCTCGTACACCTCGCCCAGCTGGTTCACCCCCAACTGCGCGTAACTGATCCGCCCCCGTCGCTTCTGCTTACCCTTCTCCCGGGACAGCGACATCAACTCCAACACCTGCCGCATCGCCGCATTGCGAAACTTGACCCGATTCAACATCGGCGTCCGCCCCGGATTGAACAGGTGACTCTTCAGCGCTGGCAGCCGAAACGTATCGTGAATCTCATCCTCCAACTGACCGGCCAAATCCAACTGTTTCTCCTTCTGCGCCGGATACCCTTCCCACAACAGTCGAAACAAGCGACGAATACAGGTATCGATATAAAAGCCTTCCTCGTCCTCGCTCGTCAGCAACTCCGCCTGCTCCAAATCCCGCAAGCTCTCCAGGCTGTATCCCTCCCGATACACATCCGACCCCATCGGCGCGTAGCCCAACTCCGGCCGCGCCTCGATATAAAACACAAACAGCAGCCGATAGACCCACCGCAAACACTCGATCTTGAGCTGGTTCGGATCGATCTCCCGCTCCCCCTTCTCCTGTTGCTCTTTGCTCGAAAAAACCCGCTCCTTCTTCACCTGACGACGATAGGCGATCGCCTCGTTCCCCAGCAGCTCGATCGCCTCCCGCAATGCAAACTTCAAATCCTCCGAAACGCTGTAGGCATGGCGGTGACTGTTCTCGTCCAAATCATCCAGAAAGGCACTCCCCTCCTGCGGACAGGTATGCTCCCGATGCAACAGCGTCGCCGCTGCCAACAACGCATTGCTATCCCGCTCCTCCAGTAGCTCAACCAAGTCGAATCGGAGTAATCGCGAGGCATTCCACTTGTGGCGATCGAGCAACAACACCTGGTCGATACTCGCTACCAGCACCCACCTTGGAGGATTCTCCTGCGCGAATACCGCGTCGGTAAGTACGTCCTCCACCGACAGACCCGTCAGCCTCTCTCCCTCCACCTCTGGCAGTCCCGCATACTGCACTTCATCCAGTTCCAGCGACAGCGCATCTGCTGGTTCAGACTCGGGGTTGAATGCTTCCAACACCCACAGCAGCGGCACTCCGTTGCTGCGCGTTACCTCCGCCACCACCGGCAGCACCGTATCGTCATCCATCAACATCAGTTGCGGCTGCCAGTCGTACCCCAACACCGCCAGCAACCGCTGCAAAAACTCCCGCTGCAGCTCCAGCCGAGCCTCAGGCTCGCGCAGGCGCTCCAGGCGATCACGCAAGCGAAAATACTCCTGCCGCAACCCCAACAATTGCTTGTCCGGCGTCTTCTCCTCCGCCCCCTTGACCTCCTCCTGCCATCGCTTGGCCACTCCCTTCAAATCCGCCGTCAGAATGGCATCCAGATAGTGCGCCGAGTAAAACTCGTTTTCGTTCGCAATTCCCACCAAGGCCATGTTCTTCACCTAATCGGCAATGTCTACTTGGAAGCCTCTCGGGAGGAGGCACCGCCACCAGTTTGGTGACAAAGAAGTTGACTTTAACTGTTCGAATGCCGCAAAACGGCAACCAACTTGATGTAGGGTTCCGTTTCGGTCGTCATCGAAAGGTCCACCCAATCCCGGTAATCCTTGAAAATTTTCTCAATCTGATTGAGATCTCTCTGCCGCTTCTGCTGCTTCAGAGCACCAGTTCGCTTGTCAGCTTGAAACCTCAACTCCAACTGTTCGACATGCCTCCCTTTCAATCGATCCAGCCGTTGTTGCTGTTCCTCAAACTTCGGTTGTAACACCTGCTCGAACGCAGTTCTTTCGGCCAACAGGTAGTGGTGAGCTTCTCGAATAGCAGCAGCTCTCAACGGCAGCAGCACGTCAACATTCAGCTCCCCAGGATTGGGAATATCCATTCGACCCAACTGAGTCCGTTCCAGGGTCTCCTTCAGAGGTTCCACCCTCGCAAACTTTCCATCTTCAAACACCACCGTCACCCAGCGATTAATCACTGGTCGTCCCCGCCGATTGGGAAAACTCCCAAACACAATGAAACTTGCCTCTCCCTCCTCCAGCCCCGACACCAGCTCGATCGTCGGTGCTTGATGGCGTCCGAACCGAAATAAGCAGCGATCGGTCAGCCATTCCGTCAGCGGATGCAATTCCCACAAATACTGCTCCGCAGGCCAAGCCTTCTCCTCTCTCCGTGCCGCCTCCATCGCCTGCATCACCCGACTGGGGCGATCGGTCAACTGCAATAGTTCGGTCGGCTTGGGCTTAATTTCGTTTGGAAGCCGCTTGTAACGCCGTTCCATCTCCACCGGTAGCTTCAACTCCACCAGCCCCTCTTCTTCGCGGATATTCAAGTTTTGAGGGGGAGGCTCCAAACTCAACAGTGCAGTAGTAGCAAACTTGAACGTCGAAGGAAAAATCGACGGCATGTCCCCCTTAACCGGCTCGTCAAATTCCAGTTCCTCCGACTCGTCATCCGCATCTTCAAACCAACTGAAAATATCGAACTCTCCCCCGGAACTGGCGTTCTCATCCAACTCCTGCTCGAACTCCCCAGCACTCTTCCCCGAAGCGATCGCCTCAGCCGTTATCTCCTCTTCCGCCTCCGCATCGAACACCCCCATAAACACCGACGGATCGCCGATATTCTTGATTGCCTGATCGTCCTTATCCAGTAGCACCTTGATAATGCGCTCCACCTCATCCATCCGCTCCAACCGAGAGCGAGTCAGCATATAGCGAATCAGCGGCTGGCGCTCCTGACCGTAGCGATCGATGCGACCGTTCCGTTGCTGCAACGTCATCAAAGACCAGGGAATATCGAAGTGAATCAGCTTGTGGCTGAGATAGTGTAAGTTCAATCCTTCAGACGCCACCTCCGTCGCAATCAAAATGCGAACCTTGGCTTTCTCCTGCCCGAACTCCTCGACAATGCGATTCTGATCCACATCCGGCATCGTGCCGTAGAGTTCCTGTATAGCTTCGGGCTTGAGCTTCAGGTCTATCGCCAGATGCTCCTTGAGAAATGCCAGCGTCTTCCTGCGACCGGTAAAAATAACAATCCGATCCGTGCGATCTCGTCCCTTCCAACCAAAGTCATCCCTGATTAGCGCGAGCAAGCGACGATATTTGGAAAAATCCTCTTCACTAATAAGCTCGAGATCGGCCTTCAGCCGTTCCAGCTCGCCAATATCGTGACGATCCTCCGCTCCCAAGCTCTCTTTGTTGGACAGCGTTTTGATGCGATTGGTCACCGTCTCCAGACAGGCAGCCGGGCTGGATAGCATCGCCTTGAGCAACGTGGTCTTGAACAGTTGACCGCTTTTGCGCCGACTGTCGATACTTTTGAATTGAAGCTCGTTCAGCGTTTCGAACACTCGTTCTTCCGCTGGAGAAGCGGATTCCTCAATGGCTTGGACTTCACGCTCGGGAACGTGTTTGCGCAGGTCTTTCAAGACATCCTTTTTGAACCGGCGCACGTAAAGATCGCGAATGTCCTCCTTGCTGTAATCGGACTCGTTGGCGATCGCTGCCGGGTCCAGCATATTCATCAGGCTGGCAAAGCTTTCCGGCCGGCCGTCGTGTGGTGTAGCCGACAACATGATCAACGTATCGGAGCGAGTTGCGAGACGGGAAGCGAGCTTGGCCCGTTGAGAAGCACTCTGCCCCTTCCCGCGACGAGCAACATTCTGAGCTTCATCAATGACGATGATGTCCCAGTAAGCTTGCTCCAAATAGCTGCGATATTCCCGATCCTGCTTGAGAGTATCGACCGAAACGATAGCGCGATCGTAGTAGTGAAACGGATTATGATTCCCAGGTACCTTCGCCCGAATCCGTTGAATACCGCTTGAATCCAGCTTGACGAGCGGAATCGTGAACCGACTCCAAAACTCCTTCTGAAACTGGACCATCATCGCTTTTGAGGTCACCACCAGAATGCGCCGCCCCCGCCCCCTGCGGATCAGTTCGGCGATCGTGATTCCTGCCTCTAACGTTTTACCCAAGCCGACTGCATCCGCAATCAAGATGCGTTGGCGCGGCATCTGCAGAGCCTTGTATACGGGCACCAACTGATAGGGCAAAGCATCCATCGCCGCCCGATGCCCTAAATAAATCGATTCGTCATCCGGCGCAGTTTGTCGCAGGTGCGCATCCAAAAACAAAAGAGTATGAATGTACCCGGAGGAGGAATCGGAAATCAGCTTCGTTTCCTCTGGTCTGAGAACCTCTAAGTCCTCTTCGAGATCTTCAAGAAATCGCGCCGGTCGCCCCTGAATAAATTCTGAGACTCCTACAGCTTCAATCACTCGACTTCCATCAGAAGAGTACGAGGTGGACTTGACAAACCATTCTGCATCGCGACACAGTATTCGGGCTCCAGGAGCAATTGAAGACGACATGGTGATGATGCAACCAGCTATTCCTGTTATATCCTGTGAAGTCTAGCGTCCTAAAGACTCGTGTCAAATCAAAAGTAAAAACCAACAAATAAACCTATATCTTTAGGATGGGAAGTGCTATTCAACCAGTACAATCCCGGCTGATAAGCGTTCCATATCTAGACTAATATCTCTTCTGCGATTGATATTTCTAATTTTAAGTTCTAACTCTCTATTGATTTTATTTAATAAGCCTTGAGTTGCGGGTATCATGCGTTGATTGTTCAGCGATCGATACTTTTCAATACGCTCTTCAAGCTCTTTTATCTTCCGATTAGCATAATCTTCTGCGCTGCGTTGCTGAACATTACAACGATTGGTATTTTCAGTTTCAAAGTCTTCAGAATATTGATCGAAGGATTCCTCAAGATAATCGTCACAATCAGCGTAAAAAGATAGTACTGAATCCATGTCTTCAATAAGATTTGCAGCATTCGGTCTGTCTTGCCCCTGAAGCGAAACTACATTGACAAAAGATTCGGAGATATTATCAGGTAACATTTCACCGGAATTACATTGAATAGCCTTGTAAGCCAACCTTCGTTCCGATTTAAGTCCAGTAAATTCCCAACGATGAATAGTATAAACGTAAAGTCCCGGAGAGACACCAGCTTGAGCGGAGTCAAGGCGAGATGAAATTGCAGGATGAAATGTCTTAGAACTATCAGTATATGTATTACCGATCCATTGCACTAAAGGATGACTTGGTTCGATTAATTCACCAACCTTACTAAGCTTTTGTAGCGTTTCAAAAGCTTTAGGATCGAAACCGCAGCTTACCGGAAACTTAGTCAGAAGTGTTGGAGTGCGAATAGAGTTCTGTTGTCTGTAATCTTCCAAGTCAACCTTTGCATCTTCAGATAGAGAGAGCGTAAACAAGTAGTTGGATGCATCTATGGGTTCAATCGTTGTACCTGGATAGTATCGGGCGAAGAAATCATCGATAAAATAATACATTTCTTGCGGGTGTAGCCACCTACCTTGTTCACGGCTTTTCAATATCTCCGTTAGGATATGGTCGGAAAATGCAACCATATTAACTGCCTCTCGCTCGAGCTTTTCTTGTGCCTCTCTTTGTTTTAACAGAACAGTAGTTGCTTCATCTGCCTTCTTTTCTCTTTCAATGTCTGTAAGATTTGGGTCCAGCAAAGGGACAAGCAGTTTCTGAGTCATTTCACCCAAGATCATCTCTAGATCGCCAATACTTTCCCTAAAAATGTCAATCCTATCGTACAAGCGCTCCAAAATTCTCTCTTCGATCGTATCTGCCTGGCTGAAATTAACGATTGAGATCCGTTCCGCCTGTTGGCCAAGGCGATCGAGCCTACCAATTCTTTGCTCCACGCGCATGGGATTCCAGGGTAAGTCGTAATTAATCAAAAAGCGGCAAAACTGAAGATCGATGCCTTCGCTACCAACTTCAGATGACAGGAGGATTGGAGTGTCGTCCTCCCGGAATGCATGAATAGTTTCCCATTTGTCTTCCCCCATTCCCCCCATAATCACGTGAGAAAGAATGCCATCCGTTGCAAGACGTTCCTGAAGATAAGTGAGTGTTGCTTTAAAGTAGGAGAATAATACAAACTTCTCGGACGAGTTTCTCCTTAGCTCTTTACTAATAAAAGCAATAAGCTCTCTATATTTTGAGTCGTTCTGTTTTAATTCAGAGATAGATTTTGAATCAAGTTTAAAAGTCCAATCCTTCAATGCTGACTGCTTAGAGGCATTGTTCTCCGAGAGTTTAGATGCAATCCCTAAGTCTTCCCACATCTGAATGCTCTCCTGGTGGGCCAGATCCTCTAAAATTCCCTGCTGTGACCAGGAAGTAAGGGCGGCAGGCATACAGCTAGCCATTTGCCGCTGTCGAGTGATGAGGCTAAACAAGGATGTACCTTTTTGGCCTTTAGCCCTTTGTCGCATCGCATCTGTAACGCGACCGTAGATTGCTTGCTCTAATGCAGTGAACTGTACTTTAAGGGTTTGGGAAGAACGCTCCACTCGATTAGCGATAACATCTCGTTTCCGACTGCGGGAGATATACTGACCGATTAAAGAAGAACTCTCGAGCTTATATCCAATCCTGACAAGTTCATCAGTATCAATTGTTTCTACGTTTGATATTTTACGATATATATTTTTTAGAATGGGATTGTCTGAAAAGTACTTAGAGTTCAGTGCTTGAGCCATCAGTTTTTGTGCTAGATCTAAATTTGGAGGGGTACTCCAAATATGCCGAAGTGCTCCGACTAGAGGCCTATTGGCTTCTAGCATATCGTCAAAAACTGATTCATTAAAGAAATCCTCTGGACTGACAATTCTTAGTAACTGGTAGAGGTTTCTACTATGAACTTGAATAGGAGTAGCGGTTAGTAAGATAAGGTGTTTTGCAGAATCCCGAATCAACTTTCCCAACTGATGGGTTGCAGTTGAAGGATTCCTCATATAGTGAGCTTCATCAATAATAGCTAGATCGAATAGACCAAAATCATCAGTGGCTGAGTTACTATCAAGTATACGAGCGAGTTGGGCTGTTGATGTATTGACACTGGTGTCGTCCCAGTTTTTACTTGGTCGTAAACCTTCCATGCTAACAATGCAAGCAAAAGGTAGTTGTTTGTCTAGTTCCAATACATCTTTGGTCTTTTCCAGCAGCTGATGAGAATTGATAAGGTCGGCTTTTATATTAAAATAATTTCTCAAATCATCCTGCCACTTCTCTCTCAAGATAGCAGGGCATACAATCAGAAGGCGTCTCGCATCTTCCCTAGATACCAACTCTTTCCAAACATACATTGACTCGATCGTTTTACCCAAACCAACTTCATCAGCAATCAGCAAACGACCAGTTGGAGATTCTAAGAACTTAAGAACTGGCTTAAATTGATGGGCATAGAAGTTTGTTTTACTCGATTCCATGCTGTAATAGATATTTGTCAGATATCCTTTAACTTTCTCAAAAGTAAGCATTCTTCTGAGTTCATCTGGAGGGGAAAATCGATTGTTTTCAAATAATGCAGGTATTCCTTCTAGGTCTCCGCATAGCTCAAGTAAGTGATAAGGTTTATAGGATTTCTCGTTAGGGCCAAATTGAACCTGAACGAGTAAACGAGTTCCAGATGTTCGCGTCTTTCCTGTAGTCAGTCCACGTTTCCCTGGATTGGCTCGTAAACGAACTTCTAAACTTACGGTACTAGGGTCCCATGTCATTGAAGTCATTTCCCCTACATTCATGCTACAAAGAATTTAATATTTTAAACATCTTCTAGATTCTAGCTAGAAGTAATAATATTTCATGCCTACTATTACCAACTCCCTCTTGAATCATCGTAATTCTCGACATTATAGGTGGAGTTCAGAACTGTACGGTTGTATTCAATACTTTCCATTTCACTAGGCAGTCTAACTTCAGCACTTTCCCCTTGGGGTATAGATAACCCATAGGCAACTGCAAAGCGATAGAACTTATCTCGACTCAAGCCATTGACTTCCAAATCGTCTGGAAACGGTATTGAAACCTGTTGATATACAGGGATATTTGAACTCTGATGGTTGAAATCTTTATGGGTGGACTTAACTGCATCTATATATAAGTTACTTATACTTCCCCCGCCTCCTAAGAAAAACTTTAAGCGGTCTTTTAAATCTCTCTCACTTTCCCATTTATGATGTCTTCTATATTCCTTGACACCTCTGAAAACCACTTGAGCCACAAGTTGCTGAATCCGTTTGAATGACTGGCTAGAGCTCACTCTTATTGGTATCCTATTAGAGTCTCCAAATAGTAAATGACGATATGCATTCTCTGAATGCTTGAGTTCATCTTGGAGTTGTTGGATAAACGCTGCAACTCCTAACGGTTTTACGATAGCCTTATAGAAATCTACCCTGGGCTCACCTTCGTCTCGCCAATAATAAAATGCATTTCCGTCGAGGGTGCCATCACCAATATCAAAGAGGATATAGAAACCATCGTCCACTTGGCGTGAGTTAATGAAAGACCAGACTTCTGCCGCGATCTCAGGGACTGCATGGCAGTCAATTCCTTTTGTTTCCTGCAATTTCTTCCTTAAGAAAATCATCCGCTCTTTAAGGTTGTCCAACCGCATACGATCAGTCTTGGCTTCATTACTTAGTAACCAGGCGAGAGATAAAACTTTCTCAAATCTTTCTTTGGCATTCGAATCTCTATATTCAACGGGGACTCCTACGTTTGCAGTCCAATATAGTTTCTGGTTTACGATCAAATCCTTTTTGTTAGAAACGATCCATTCTTGAGTACGACAGATGACTTGGCTGAGGAAATAAGCACATATATTCTCTATAACCTCTGGATCCTCTAGTTCTGGTATGCTCTCCAGTTCCCATCCATCCAAGGTATCAGGTGTATCAAGATATGCAAGGCGCATCTTGATATATTCAACCGGTTGACCAATATCTGACTGATAACTCTGCCATTCTTTTTCGGTTACCCCTGCAATCAAGGTCCCATCATTTAGAATGCCAACTTTGCTCGTTAACATGCCACTCTCAAGATCGCATGCATTCTTTTCAAAACTGACAATTTCAGAACGTTCTTGCGCAACGTCTCGAAAACAAGCCTTTGTAAACTGGGTGCCGAAATCGATTCCTATATTGAGATCGAGAACGTCTACATCCTCGGTTGCCTCTGCGAAACCAGTGCTACTATCTCCCCACTCTTCTTCAACGGATGTAGAGATGTCATCAGGTATGAGGATACGATCTGAGGAAATTGTTTCGATATTCGGACTTGACGGTTCAATCTGAATTCCCAGTGCTTGAGAGCCTGCTGGTTCGTATGCATCTAAGCGCGATTGCAATTCATCAAGTAAGCTTCTCAGTTCTTGAAGTTGCGGTTGATGAAGAGCGTTGAGTTGTTCTACGGCTCTGAGCCTAATATTGGAAAGTTCTTGTTTGAACTCCTGTCTGAGTCCCTCGAGATTTTCCTCGAAGACACTATGTTTTTCTTGAAACTCGCTTACCTCACTATCTACCCTCAAGTCAATCCGTTCAAGCCTTTCTCGGATACTTTCGAGGGCATGTTGTAGTTCATCAAATGGTTGTTGTGTAGTGCTCTCCCTTAAGGCTACCTGTTCATGTCTGAGTCGCTCAAAGTCATTTCGAACAGACACTTGAAGTTGCTGTAACTGCTGTTCTACTTGGCTTACCCTTTCGTTCGCACCAATTCGATCTGCAATTTCGGTCTGAAACTCTATTTGTAGAAGCTTTTTCAGTTCTTCAAGCTTCCGATCAAAGGTTTCCCCTAACGTTCCCCTCCCTCTAGCCGACCGAACGTCGTCTTCAATAGCGGAAATCTGACCTTTGAGCGAATCGACTACCTGAAGTAGTGCATCCAGCCTTTCTTCTTTTAATTTAGGACTCTCCAGTAATGAATTTCGAATCAATTCAATTTCACGTTCGAACCGTTTCTTTAGCTGCTGTAGTTCTTGAGCAATCTCTCTCGACTTCAGCGCCGGATCGATTCTGGACTGATTAATATCGTTTAGTTTCTGAGTAATTTTAGCGAGATCGGTTTTCAGATCTGGCAACCACTCATGCTGCATGGCATTGATTCTTTTGTCTAGTTTCGCAACTGACTCCTCTAAATGAAGGTTAATGCGTTCGTTATTGCGAAATTGGTTCTCAAGTCGCTGCCGACTTATCAGATTGAGAAATAGTGAAAATGAAAGAGGGGTAGCTGCGTATAGGAATTCCTTTGTCAGCGCTGCAGCAATTGTCCCGACTACAGATGCCCCAGCTGATGCATATTCAGACAGTTTGAAGATTCCAACTGGCTTGGGTTGAGAAGGGTGGTGATTGTCTCGAGAATGACTCATCCTAAACCTTCGGTCTCTTTGAAAAGTAAGGTTCCCTTGTAGATTCTAGTTAGTATCAGTCTCGTTTCCAATTTCTGGGTAGTACTCACCAGAGCTCACCAGCCGAGGATTCGGTATTGATCGCCAATTTTACATTTTTTAACGTTCTGGAAAGGTCAGTTCACAAAGTATGCCAACAGGAGCAGCAGGGTTGCAGGGCCAACGCATACAAACTGTAGGATCTTGATCTCACGGATAAAAGTGTAAAACGCCGAAGACCCAAGCCAGTCTTTGAAATGTCCACTACTTCGCGTAGAGTCATTAGTATTTTAGTCTTTGCCAGTTTTAACAATATTGGCTGTGACTGGGGCACATTCGTGATTCTGAGGAATGAACTTAGCCACTTTCTAACTGGCTAAGTTCATTGCCGAGAGGATTTAGATTTTGGAGATCGCTCGTCCAAACAAACTTTGAAAGCAAAAGACGAAAAACAAGACCCAAAATACTTTCCAGGTAATTCTCAGAACGTGCCAAGTAAGAAAGGCGATCGCCTTTACCAGCAACCAAAGACC
>JBFRWD010000148.1:0-8351 GCA_051439425.1 Synechococcus sp. | reverse complement strand
AGTGGTTTCTTGTCTGAGAGTGCTGCCTCCCCTCCTATTCGTCAATCCCTGACCCTTTCCAACAGCCAGAACCCCATCACTGTAAGGGCTTTAGTCGACACTATAAGATCTTTTGTCAGTCAACCAGGGTATTTGCAGTTTTCAGAGGATTGAATAAAGGGGCCGCTACCAATGACGTTTGTATTAGTAGCAGGACTATGCCGAGTAGAGCAAATTGCAGCGATCTCCGTCCAACTTTTGTCAGCTTTCCGTTGTGGAGAAACGCTAAGCTACTAGCAACGCAACCGAACAGACAACTTTCGAGCAACCGACGCATATCGACCTCAGAAACAAGCTATTCCCGATAACTTCGATTAAACATGAACTTTCCATTCCAACGCTTGTGGAATGGTACTGTTACCGCGATTGTAAGAATTGGATACAGGCGATTGCTTTAGTTCACTCGTAAGGACGATCCATTTAAATCTGTCAAAACGCAGAGCGCACATCAAGGGAAAGGAAATAAGTGGGTGCTGTTTCCATATCCTCTGCCCTCACACGGCCAAAAATTCAGCCTCCAAATCTTGAACCCTCTGCCGAAATCGAGCCCGTTGCTCGGATCGGCACACATATTCTGTCATTTGCTTTCGGTGCCTCAAAACAGACTCATTTCATCGAACACTTCGCAAAATTACTTTGCTGATTTGAAGGCTCCCAATCCTCATCTTGGATAATATCTGACCTTAACTAGGGGATGACTCGGCTCAACCGGATTGCCCTGACAGCCTCGGCGTTCATGCTTGAGGTCTTTCCCCAATTATTTGGAGATTGCTCATGGATAAGAGGTCAATCCATCAGTGAACAGCTGCTCTGAAGGTTCTTCTCCGAATGAAGATCAGGTACAGGGAGGGAATGAAGAAGAGGGCCAGTAGGGTTGCTCCACCCAAGCCACCTGCAATCGAGATCGCCAACGGTGGCCAGAAACCAGCCCGATCGAGCAAGAGCGGGGTAAACCCGGCAATGGTGGTGAGCGTTGTCGTGAGGACGTGGCGCGTGCTGCGAGTGACCACAGCTTGGACCGCTTCAGGCTTGCCCAGTCGGGCCTCCGGATCGCTGCGCAGGGCTACCAGCACAACGATGGAGTCATTGATGGCCAGACCAACTAAGCCAAGCGTGCCAAGAATCGCCATGAAACCCAGCGGATAGTCGAACACTTTGAGAGCGGCTAGGGATAGGCCGATGGCAGCAACGGCGATCGCCCCAATCGCTCCGGCCAAGGTGAAGGACTGCAGCGATAGCACCAACGTGGCGGCCATCAACACGAGCAGAATGCCGACCGTGGAAAATAAATTCCCTTCCGCCGTTCCACGGGCCTCGGCTTCCCCTCCGTATTCCAAGCGGAAGCCGCGAGGTAGTTCGATGCCGCTGGCTTGCCACGCATCTTCGAAGGCAGCCAAAGACTCGGCTGGCAGTTCGCCTGCTGGGATGTACCCCTCGACTGTATTGATCCGTTGACCGTCGCGACGAGCAATCGATGCAATGTCGGGCAATAGATCGATTCGTCCGACAGCATCCAGCGGTACCGATTCGCCATTTGAGAGCAAGTCAAACGAACTGAGATTGCTAAAATTGCCGCGATCGCTTTGCACAAGCCTGACTCGTACCGGTAATTCTTCCGTAGACTCCAGCACGGATCCACCAACAGATCCTTCAAGCGTTGTGTCTAGCTGGCGGGCGATCGCCGTGCGATCCAACCCTGCAATGCGGGCGGAGGTTTCATCAAGCTGTAGTCCGAGCTTGGGCTGTGCTTCGGCAAGCGTTGCTTTGGTGTGAGTGATGCCAGGAATGTTAGCCATCACACCGCGCAGTTGGTCGCCCAACACGCGCAAGCGATCGAGATCTGGGCCGTATAAGCGCAATTCAAGTGGAGCAGTGAATGGTGGGCCCTGTTCGAGTTGCCTTGCCAGTACCAGAGCTTGAGGATACTCGCGATCCAGCCGCTCTTGCATGCGCTTCACCACCGGTACCGGCAAGACTCCCGACTTGAGCTGCACGAATCCCTGAGCGTAATTTGCCACCCCTTCCTGCTGCTGAACCACGTTGTAGTAAAACGACGGAGCCGACTCCCCCACAAACCAGGTGACATCTTCCACATCCGGATCGCGACGCACTGCCTCTCGCACCTGCTCCACCTGCCGCTCGGTCTCGGCTAAAGACGCTTGGACGGGCAGTTCAAACTCGATGTAAAACTGATTGCGATCGGTCGGGGGAAAGAATTGCTGGGCCAGAGTACCGGCTTGAGAGAAACCGAAAATCGGGATAATCAGAGCCAGTACAACACCGACGAGAGGTCGGGATACCAGCTGCTTGAGAAACCGTTGATAGAGGTCCGATAGCCATGCATTTGAGACACCGCGCACCATCCATTGGGGCAATCGGCGATCGCTGCGAAACGGATGCATGCGCCCTGCTAACGATGCAATCACCGTGAGAGACAAGGCCAGAGATCCAATGACTGCCAAAATGACGCTACTGCCGATAGAACCGGTGAATTCTCCTACTCCGCCGGGGGCCAGGGCAATGGGCATAAACGCCAGAACCGTGGTGAGGGTAGACGCCAATAGCGGCACCGTCATTTGACTCACACTCTTGGCAACAGCGCGGGGGGGAGTTAACCCTTCAGCCTTTGCGTGCTGCACTTCGTCTACCATTACGATCGCGTTGTCAATCAGCAGCCCCAGCGCCAAGATGATGCCCGTAACCGACATCTGGTGAATGGGAGTCCCCAGCAATTGCATGCCACCGAAGACAACCAGAACAGTGAGAGGCAAAGCCGTGCCCACCACAAGTGCCGATTGCCAGCCCATCATCACGAAGGCGATTCCCACCACAAACAGGGCGGAAAGCATCAAGTTTTTCAGGACGCCATCCAAGCGAGCTTCCACAAATTGGCTTTGATCCAGCAGAACTTCCTGCTGAATGGTGGCGGGCAGCGTGGCCTCAAAGTTATCCAGCACCTGGCGAGCTTGGCGTGCCCACAGATCGATGCGGGCGCGGGATTGAACTAGCGCACTCAGGACCACCCCTCGATTGCCGTTGACCAATGCAATCGCCGCCGGAGGTTCCACCACCCCTTTTTCGATATCGGCAATATCCCCCAACAGCGCGAACTGACCTACATTGCCGCTACCTACCGGAATTGAGCGGATGCGCTGCAGGGAATCTAGCTCTTCAGTCACCTCAAACGGCACGTCGCTGCGACCGCTGCGCAGTTGGCCTGCAGACACTTTGGCATCGCTCTCCGCGATCGCTAGGGAGACATCGCTAGCCGTTAAATTCAGTTGAGTCAGAGTAGCCGGGTCGATTTCGACGGTAATTTCTTCTTCCGGCGAACCGTAGATGTCCACATCTTCCGTTCCGGGTATCTGTCGCAGCCGATCCTCCAAATCTTCAGCTAACCGTCCCAACACCGCATAGTTCACCGGCTCGTCCGAGGCCCACTCCAACGCCACCATGAGCGCGTGAGCTTTGACTTCCACAATCTCCACATCCGGTTCAGAGACACCGCTAGGCAGAGAAGGGATGGCGTCGTCCACGCGATCGCGCACCCGCGACCACACCTCATCCACGGCATCCACTGAATCCAGCAACTCGACTTCGACAGACGATACTCCCGATCGAGAGGTAGATGTGAGCGTTTTAATCTCGTCTACTTCGAATAGCTCCTCTTCGATCTTGTCGG
This sequence comes from Synechococcus sp., assembly GCA_051439425.1. Classification (GTDB taxonomy): domain Bacteria; phylum Cyanobacteriota; class Cyanobacteriia; order Thermostichales; family PCC-7336; genus PCC-7336. The sequence goes on along the minus strand of JBFRWD010000148.1, from coordinate 4,630 downwards.
TGACCAATGCCTCGACGCGATCGGCCGTGGCCCCTGGAAAAAAGGTGGTGATGACGGCGTTTCGTTGTACCAGCTCGGGGTCTTCCATACGAGGAAGGGTGAAGAAAGCAGACAGACCCCATACCAAAATCAGACAAAGGGTAAGAACGAGCAACTGAGTGTTGCGGTAAAAAGCGTTGGAGAGCATGATGCCTGTGCCAATTTTGATAAAGCGGTTCTGTGTCCCCCAGATGGGGACGAATGCGTGACTGCGATACAGCGTTGTCTAATGCGGACTAACTGAGTGGGTTGTCAGGCTTGGGGAGTCTTCGACCACATACTTGGCAGCAAGCATGAGGGAGAGCGATGACCCATCACTGGTCTGACAGAGCATTCGTTCTAGGAACGATTGGGGCGATTAACCGTTACGACCCCTGGTTCCGAGACCAGACTAAATTCCGTGTCCGTTGGGGTCACCCGCTGACCCACCACAATACGGTGAGTGCCCGTCGCTACAACCCGATCGCCCGGTTGCAAGGTGCCACGCACAAAGACGCGATCGCCGGCCGTCAGCAACACTTCCACCTCTTGTCGCTGCACGGTGAAATCTTCAGTCTCAGACTGGTTAGTGGCTGGGCTGAGGGCATAGGTAGACCACAAGCCACGATCGCTGCGGACTAGAGCCGTTGCGGGCAACCAATACCCCCGCTGTTGAATGCGATTGGCGATCGCTACCCTGACAACTTCTCCAGGAGCGGCGACGGCGTCATCCGGGAGCGTGAGGATGGCCGAGATGGTGCGGGTGGACGAATTTAACTCGGGGAGTAGGGATTTAACTGTGGCGGAGTATTCGCGCCCGTCCACGATGACTACTTGCTGGGAACCCACGTCCAGAGTTGAGGCAGCCTGTACCGGCAGTCCGACGCGAGCTTCCACTGCTCCGTCTTCCACCAGTCTCAGTACGGTTTGTCCGGCAGAAATCACGACCCCTTCATCGACGTGACGCAGTGCGACCCGACCGTCAAACGGGGCTCGCAATTGACTCTTGGCGATATCCACATCTAGGGTGCCGATGCGAGCATCCAGACTGCGGACAACGGCTTGCTGAGCGGTGATGTCTTCACTGCGAGAGCCGGTTTGTAACTCCCCTAATTCGCTGTTGGCCGCATCCAGTCGAGCTTGAATGGCATTGCGTTCTGATGCAAACTCGTCCAGCTCCTCCATCGAAATCACCCCTTCGATCTGAAGCTGGCGGCGTCGCTGATAACGCTGCTCTGCCAATTCCAGTTGGGCCTCGATATCTCGAACGTTGGCTTGAGCTGAGGAAATTGTTTCGGAACGCGGACCGGCGATCAATTCCGCCAAGTCAGCTTCAGCTTGAGCCTTCTGGGCCAATAGCTCTTGCCGTTGAGCCAGTAGCCGCTGAGTATCCAGTTCGGCAATCACTTGGTTGGCTGTGACGCGATCGCCTTCCTCTACTAGCATGCGCACCACCAATCCCGGCTGTTCGAATCCCAGTTCGCTAGACCGCCTAGCTTCAATATCGCCAGTGTAGGTGCGCTGGGTTTCGTAAGACTCGGACAGAGTGACTTCGAGGGTATCGACGGGAAGGGGACGGATGGAAACGGATGCTTGTGGTTCGGCGTTGGGGTTGAAAGCGTTAGTGCGGATGGCGACGCCGCCGACCAACAGGGCTAGTGGCACGACGACAGCGAGTTTACGCCACGAGGGTCGGACCAGATTGGAGCGCGATGGTTCGGCAGCTTGTTCGCTGGCAAACAACTCTAGTTGTTGCGAGGGCATTGGCTTGGGAGTTGAAGTCTGGTTAGTCATGACGAATGCCGAGTGGGAACCGGGTGCAGGAACCGAATGTAGGAACCAAATGCGATCGGGGAGATCGAGAGGTCCAATGAATATTCAACAAAATGTGTATTCAAAAATGTGCTATACAAATAGTTGAATATACTGCAAATCATATAGTCAACTTTTTGAGTATGTCAACCAGATCCTGCAACCCCCTGTAAAGTCGAACAGCTCAAGTGCCCCAGCCCTGGTTGTGGAAACGACCTAAATCGATATCTCATCACTCTGTTGAATAATGGATTCGCACCCGTTGTTGTCCCGAACGTGTCATGGCTCTCTCTCACACCATCCTGATGTTGCTCTCCGAATGCCCACGCAGCGGATATGACATCGGCAAAGAATTCGACGAGTGCGTCGGCCATTATTGGCAGGCGACGTCGCAGCAGATTTATCGCGAGCTCTCCAAGATGGAGGCACTGGAATGGGTTGAGGCGGAAGCGATCGCCCAGGAAGGTCGCCCCAACAAAAAGGTGTTTAGTATGACGGCGGCGGGCCAGCAGGAATTGCTGACGTGGATTGCTCAACCATCAAATCCGATGTCTGTCCGCGAGGATTTGATGGTGAAGATGCGAGCCAGCCACTTGGTCGATCCGCAGATGGTGATTGATGAACTTTCCCGCCGTCGAGATATTCATGCAGGAAAGTTGGCTCAACTTTTCGAGATCGAACGTGAGGATTTTCAACACCCGGACGAACTGGAGGGGGAAAAGCTGGGACACTATCTGACGTTTCGATGCGGGATTCGCTACGAGTCGATGTGGGTGGACTGGTGCGAAGAGGCGATCGCGCGAATGAAATTGGTGGCGGAAAAGACAAAGGATGGAGAGGCAGTGGCGGTAGCTGGGGGATAAGGATTGGTCATTGGCCACAAGTCACTAGTCATTGGTGGACGCCCCGTAATGGCTACGAGCAAAGGGCGATAAAAAGTGACGGTCAAGGAGATTAAACCAAGGACCAAGGACTAAGGACCAATGTTCAAGAAATCTCCCTTCTCAGACATAAATCCCCCCGAGTCCAGTCAAGAACCGGGGGGCAATCTCAATTTTTCCAAACTTACAGAGACTCAGTCTCCTGCATCTGCTCCCATTGCTCGCAAAGTTTCCAGAGTTTAGCGGCACTGCAGAAGAGTAGGGCGGTTATGCATTCTGGATCGGCTGACCATTCGTCGTCGGGGGTTCGGGTTTCGACGTAACGAAGGTTCGAAGCAAAATTGGCATCGAACATGGGACTGGTGCTCTAGCTGTAGCCCAATCATACCCCTGTTTGTAAACATTCTTTTAGCAATGTTGATAAAAACAGAAATCTACAAGTTGATTCCTTGAGGGGTGGAGCGATTGGGCTGTGTGGGACGGCTATCGCGAGCATTGATCGTGCCGAAGATGGAGATTGCGACGATCGCGGCGATGACCCACGGTATCCAGCGTTGTGTTTTGGATGGGTTGGAATAGCGAGGGTAGGGAGAGCGTGCGTTTCTGTTACGCAGCCACTGGCGTTGGCCCTGGGCTCGGCGGATGCGATCTTGGCCTTCTTGATATTCGCGTTCGGTGGTCATGATCGTTGTTCGAGTGATGGGTCAGGCTTGTTATAGAGATGCGAGCTGCAAATGCGATGCTGCCAGAGCCTGATGGGAGTGAGAGCCGTTAAGTTGACATAGACGTGTCCTAGCCAAGATTTCTAACTAGGCAAGTAGCGTCATATTACTTACTATGCACCATTGGTGTGTCTCGAAACCTATGGATGTACGTAAGTGGTGATGGGGTGTTGAGCGATCGCCGAGTCTCTATTTGGCGAGTAGGGCTTCGATTTTGGACAGTAGGCGTTTGAGTTCGACGGGTTTGGTGTCGTAGTCGTCGCAACCGGCTTCGATCGCTTTGGCGCGATCGCCGTCCATGGCGTGGGCGGTGAGGGCGATGACGGGGATGGGTTGGGTGGTTGGGTCGGCTTTTAGTCTTTTAGTGGCTTCCCAGCCGTCGATTTCGGGGAGGCTGAGGTCCATGAGGATGAGGTCGGGGGATTCGGTGGTGGCCATGTCGATGCCTTGTTGGCCGTCGGTGGCAATGGCGATGTCGTAGCCGCGGCGTTTGAGGCGGCGGGAGAGCATGTCGCGGTTGAGTTCGTTGTCTTCGACGATGAGGAGTTTGGCCATTGGGGTGCAGTTGTGCGCCTGGGTTTGGTTTCAACTGTATTGGCTGGGATGGGGGATGGCGTTAGGCAGAAGGTTGAAGTTTTTCGAATATTGCAGCGACTCGGTTGAAGAGATCGGGGTCGGGTTGGCGATCGGCTTTTACGGAATGTACAACATAATTTCTTGTCAGAGTTTGCATCAAACTTGCATAACCATGAGGAATCTTTTCGAAAAATGGCAGCATGGATTTCACAGCCTCTTCTGTTGCGCGTACGGCATCTTCCTGCCACCCCAAATTGCTGAGCATTGATCCGAGATTGTTCAAGCTCCTAGCCAGGTCGGGCAAAAAGGCATCGGGTCGACTCTCGGCCAGCTGGCGATAAATCTCAACGGCTTCTTGCGCCGCGCGTAACGCCTCTTCCCGTCGCCCCAAATAGCTGAGACTTCTTCCGAGGTTGCTCAAGCTTCCTGCCAAGTAGGGCAAAAAGGCATCGGGTCGACCCTGTGCCAGCTGGCGATAAATCTCAACGGCTTCTTCAGTCGCGCATAACGCCTCTTCCTTTTGCTCCAAATTGCCTAGCCTATTTCCGAGATTGTTCAAGCTCCTAGCCAGGTCGGGCAAAAAGGCATCGGGTCGACTCTCGGCCAGCTGGCGATAAATCT
>JBFRWD010000147.1:0-3283 GCA_051439425.1 Synechococcus sp. | reverse complement strand
ATGGTGTTGCTCGTGCTGATGTCACAGCACAGAACAACTTCGTCGATCAGCTCTTTGGGATTGCTGTATAAAAATACGGTCAGTACCTAGACTTTTTCTCTGCTTTCAATTTCTTGCAACAGAACCCTTTGAATTTGATATCTGCAAGTAAGGGAACTCACTGACTCACCGACAGGCGATAAAGGACAATCAACCCGACAAAATGCGCTGGATATAGAAGATAGAAGAGCTTGGTTTTCTTGCCTCTCAAGCCATTGAACCCAATCAATATCAGAGACGAAAATATTCCGCACACCTCCACCAGCGGCATCCCAAAGATGGTGATAAATGTCAACGCAGTACTCGCATACCCCACATGCCACAACGGATTGCGATAGCGAATCTCGGACATGACATAGAGCGTGGCCACCGCATACGCTCCCCCCGAGACATTCAACATGATGGAAGCCACTAGACCGCCCAACAGAACGGGAATGCCAATGGAGAGGTTCGTGCGCTTCCAAACGGTAATCGCACTCACTCCCAGCGCCAGGGTGAATAGGACATTCAGTGACACTGGCAGATTCGCCAACTGACAGAAATAGGCATACAGCGGCTGAGACAGACATCCCCAAAGCAACAATCGACCGAGATATTTGTAGATATTCGATGTCTTCTGCTGCCCTTGAGCCGCCAACCAAGCAAATAGGGGATAGCTCAAGCGTCCGATGGCAATGGGCAACCAAAACCCCGGTAGGAATATCCGACCCGCGTGATCGACAATCATGCAGGCAAAGGCAATCAGCTTGATCCAGAACGCATTCAATCTCATGGATACTTCGGCCCAATATTGGAGGACAACTCGGCCCACGAGAGCAGACCGAGTTTAGAGATCAACAACCGTTGCGATTAGCTCGCCAGCAAACTAAAGGACGGCAAGGAAACGTCTCTGTACCCTCCAATCTGCGGGAGTAGATGGGAGAAGGTATTTACCGGTCTCTGCGGAAGAGGAGCAATGGGGTCAGTGCGATCGCCGCCACCTGTGCGATCGCCGCCACGAGAACGGCCACCACCGGATTTATTGCCACGGGACTTACTGCCAGTGTTACCGCCTCCAGAATTGCCACCTACAGTGCGACCACCACCGCCACCGCCGTGAATCTGTTCGTCACCCGAGATCGCAGCAGAACCCCCTTCGAAGATTTGAACATCATCGACGTAGTACACCCGTCGAGAGGTCTTGGTGCGATGCGGACGTTTCCCGAAGTCGGCCTTGTAAACGCCAATCTTCATGTAGGGGGGCACCGCGTCATTGAAGGTGTTTGGCCCCTGTCTAGCGGCGATGAGTTTCCCATCTCGGTAAGCTTTGAATGCACCATCTCCCTTGTACGACCACTTGATGACAAACTTCCATTGCACCCAGCGACCCTTGATATAGTTGCCACTCCAGCTGGTCGCTTCGCTAATCTGCGACTGATTGTTCGCAATGCGGTGTCCAGTCCATTTGTGCCGCAACCGATACCCACCCCCCGAACTAAACAAGTTAGCAGCAGAGTTTCGAAATTTCTCACCCTTATCGGGAACTCCGTGCCACTGGGCCAGAACCTCCCACGACGGATCGGCCTGCCAATCATTCGGCAAGAAATGCCGGAACGAGTAGGTGTAGGTTTTCCCAAACTGGATGGTTGTTTTAGGGATGGGGATCAACTCGGCCCTTGTCTTGTTCTGAGCTAGTCGGTCACCTTTTCTCAAGTCGAATTTCACGACTTTATTGTTCGAGCCCGTGGGATCGTCGGTAATAACGATCCCGTGTTTCTCTTTGGTGGCCAGACGAAATCCTTTAAGGCTGCCTTTGTTGAAGTTGGCATTGAAGATAGCCTTGCCCTGCAACACCTCTTCAAAGCGGATATCCGAGGTTACGCCAACATCCGTATTGATGCGACCGGTTGACACCTCAAGATCCCAATCTCCTCCCAGCGATGCAGCACCTGTCAGGTCATCCGATGCCGCAACATCGGCTCTGGTGTAGGCAGCAATGTCATCCATCAACCTCCACCCCGCTCCCCGAGCCACATTGCAGCCGTAAAATAGCAGGTCAGCCTTTTTATGTAAGAAGCTACCCCAATCGTTCAGTTGCTCGCTGAATCGAGCGATATTTTTACGTTTAAGCGTGGTCGATCCCAAAGTGATTTCAGCTTTTTCTCCGTGAGTGAAAAAGTGAATTCCATTCACCTTGCGATAGTCAGACAATACACTGCTAATTTGATTGATTCCGTTGACATTTGAATCGAGTAGCACCACTCGCATATTGCCTTTGAGTCCATCAATCAATCCCTGAATGTCCTCAATTCTGGAATCAATAAATGCAATTTCACCACCTCGTATTGGGATTGGTTCGTTCAAACCCTCAAGCATAATTGGCCCTAGACTTGGGGGATCTAATTCCCCTTTAGTTATTGGCAGATTTGCCATGACTACCTCCTATTTGCAGCACAATCGGTCAGCCCTCAGTAGAGGACTTCAAGCGCGTATATTTGCCAAATCTAAACGTTTGGCAATCTTCCCTACCTGAACGTCAGGGTGATAGTTAACTCCCTATTTATAGGTACAAGAATCCCAATAAATCTATTGGCATATCAATCATCTCTCAGTTATCTAAGATCGGGCTATTCATGCAATGTTTATAGGAGTAAATATGCACTTATTAACAGTCATGTTTGAAGGTATAGCAGCACACCATATAGATAATATTTTCACTTTTTCGGTAATATTATTAGGTAGTGCTAATTCAATGATCTATTCAATATGAGATAGAACATTATAAATGACCAGATGTAATAAAAAAGCAGGAGATTATTCTCCTACTTATGGAAGGTTTACATTTGAGATTGCCTTAGTCTAACTCTAGAGCGAGCGCCCTTTCCGTTGTTGCTGCTGCTGTTGCTGCCTGCTTCGCTGACTTTTGGGAGAAAGAGGGCGAGCCTCCTGCCGAAACTCCCGGGCGGCTGTTGTTTTGATGATATGGACGTAGTTCTCCGGGTGAGTATTATGTGGGCGTTGGGTGGCAGCCACTTCCTGGAAATTCAGTAACGTTGCAGCTTGGATGGTGGTTTTTCCCTGCCGCAGCAAATCCTTAAAGGCTGCCACATCTAACTTGAACTGCTCTATAGGATTGCTTACCGTCTGCAGCTTGGGAATGACTAGCTGGGGGGCTTTTTCTTGTTCTGGCTGCGATTCGGAGTCTGCTTGGTTCTCTTGCTGGTCTTCGTCAACTAGCTCCTGCGATCGCTCGGGGGCTTCGGTG
>JBFRWD010000146.1:0-23291 GCA_051439425.1 Synechococcus sp. | reverse complement strand
TACGAGCATATCCACGTGCTGGGTCGCTACCACTTCGAGCTCGAAGAGAAACTCAAGCACGGGGGCGTACGGCCTTTTCACAAATTCAACGATTATTTCACCTGAAACTCAGTCTAGGCAAAGCTTTTAGCCTTAGCGTAGTTTTCTGTTCCAAAACTACTCAAACCCCATATAGCAACGGATAAATTTATAGCGCTAAGTCTAAAACCTATATGGAGTAAGCTATTCATGCCTCCCTTTTCTCCGCCAACATGCTTCTTATCTACTGACTCAGCTTGTCAACATTCTGGGAAGCGTGATTAATCAGCGATAGATTTTTGCTTCAATGGAATCAAACTGTCCTACTTATAGTGATTGGCACCATTCCGAAGATCACTGCTACGCAAAGCTTTGAGGGCTATTGAGTCATGAAACTGTCTTACATTCAACTAGAAGTAGGACAGTTGGTTCAGAGATCGCGTGGGATGCAGTCCAGGAAACTGAACGCCTTAGCGCTATAAATTTCTCTCCTGCAAAATAAAGGCCAAATAGTAAGTTCTGAAGATAGAGAGGAAAGATAGGGATTTCAGGGAATTTATCTAATGTCAAAGATCGTCGCTGTTCACGGTATCAACAAGGAATATGAAGGAGGAAACACGATTAAATTAAAGTGGTTGCCCAATCTAAAGGATGGTCTGGCAAAAGTCAATCGGAAACTTGATTCAGAAGCTGATTTAACCTGTGCTTTCTTTGGTGACTTATTCCGAGAGCGAGTTCAATCCAAGGCCCGACACGATTTTCCAGCATACGATGCAGGGGATGTTAACTCAGGCTGGGAAGAAGACCTATTTCGTGCATGGTTTTCGGAGCTAGAACGTATGGAGGCGGTGAAGTCGTGCGAGGATCTCAACGCAACTGATAAGGGTGCCGGGAAGGCTCTCTCTTATGTGATTGCAAAGTTGTGTAGTGTCAAGTATCTAAATATCGTTTCAGAACAGGTTCTAATTCATTTTGTCAAACAAGTGCATGCTTATTTGACCGATCACAATTTAGCAGCAATAGCTCGAGATAAGTTGGCTAGCTGCATACAGGATGATACTAGAATACTCATTGGACATTCGCTAGGCTCTATTGTTTGTTACGAAGCTCTGTGCGAACACCCTGACTGGCCGATTGAAGTCTTTATTACATTAGGTTCTCCTCTGGGAATTCCTAATTTAATCTTCGATCGCCTGACTCCTTCTCCTATTGATGGTGAGGGTTATTGGCCCGCAGGACTATCGCATTGGATAAACCTTGCCGATGAGGAAGATTATGTCGCGGCGGTAAAATCATTAAATCCATTATTCGGTGGAGATATTACAGATCGATTGGTCTCAAATATTGGTAAAAGTTTTAATATCACTGATGCACATCTAGCTACGCGGTATCTAACCACGAAAGAATGTGGAGAGGCGATCGCATTAGGATTGCAATAAGTTATGACTGAAGAAAGCAATATCCCAAGATATTACCTGATTGCTTGTGGTACTTCCACCTATTCCGATCCATCAGACAATCGTTTGGGTGTTGAACAAGAAATCAATGGAATCGTTAGGATTTTTACAGAGGTTTTTGGATATACGCAAGTCCTAAAAAGTATAAGCAATAATCCTGACAAAGAATTCATTGTTGAGATTGCGAATTGGCTGGCGTCGTCAGAGCGAACAGAGAAAGATGTAGTGGCATTCTACTATTCTGGTCATGGGGAAAACGCTAGACCTGGCCATTGCCTACTTTTACAGAACAGTGATAGAGATCGAATAGAGATAACAGGACTGGAAACGGAGAAGTTAATCTACACCTTTTTGCAAAAAGATTCAAAAGTCAAGCATATATTGATGATAATCGACACTTGCTATTCTGGAAGTGGTAGTAGTGATATGCTAAAAGCCTATGCCGAAGGCATAGCACCAAAACAACAAGTTGACAATGCTTTTAATCTTCATATCATCGCCTCTAGTCAATTTAAAAATACGGCTAAAGTAGGAAGATTTGTTGAGGCCTTCCAAATAGTTGTTGACGAACTTGTATCCCATCTAGATAGTAGTTACCTTCATCCAAATAAGCTTTGTAATCTTATCGATAGCCATTTAGGTGAAGATCAAAGTGCTCAATATAGTTGTCCTCAAGGCTCAAATCCTACCTTGATCGATTTCTTTCCAAGAAATAATCTCAGGTCGCTCATGGACTGGGAGTCCTGTTACCTTACCTTTGTCAATCAATTGAATGAAATCCTTCACTCAATCAATGATGACATATTAGTTATGGCTGCGATCAATACCTTGATCGCTTATCAAAAGCAAGAAAGAAGGCTAATAACAAATAGCGGGAATGATTTTTTCCAAAAACTGCAAAGCTATGCTCGTAGAGCGGCAATTGATGGTAACTGTGAATTACTCATTTTCTCAGAGTGGTTCTGTCAATATGTTGAGCATATTGGGGATTTGAAAGTCTCGAAGAAGATATTAAGAGATATTAGAAGCTGGCAAAAAAATATTCCTCTTTATAAGCCGAATGTAAACTTAGATTGTTGCTCTAGAGTAGCAGAAAAATTAATTTCAGACTGCATTGAAAATAATAAGCAAGTAGAATTTAGAATACAAATTGAATTAGAGCCAGAGTCTGATGAAAATAATTCTGGCCGATTTACCGGAGAATACGCTCTTCACATTGGTCTCTGGATGGAGAATGAAGATCTACCTTTATCCTACTGTAGAAATATTGCCAAGTTGTCCGACTCTAATCCTCAATCATTTCAAAGCAAGCTGGCGTTAATCTTACCACAATTAATCGAATCTATTCATTATAAAATATTAGCCTCGGAAGATTTACTCCCAGTATTGGAACTATTTATACCACTTGAACTATATAATCAGTCATTTGAATTAATACATTTGCAGCGAGGCCGAGAACAAGTTGGTCTTGGCGAGGAGTACGCTATATTTATCAACTCCTATGAACGCTACTTTGTTACGGAATTTAGATCGATCAAGAGGAAAATCAAGAAGATAAAAAAAATAGCTTGGTCTCCTACAAGAACAGAGCTACCCCCCATAGTTGTCAACTGCCAAACCTTATCTGAAGAAGCATCATCGTCCTTTGCCCTCTATATCTGGGACGACTGTAGCGAACGCATGTTGCGGGAGATTGAAAAGAACTATATTTTTGCACTTTGGAGCCGGGAACGGGAACAACCGGCGAGCACGGTCGTAGCAGACGAACTATCGACCGACCAATGGCAGGAGTGGTACAAACTATTACCCAATATTCGCAGCCGTTACCGAGAGCGAAAGCAACCCTTGCAGTTAACCCACTTTCGCGACGATACCTTTCCAAAACCTACAGAGCGATCCCAATTCATGCTGCAATCCGAGGTGACTTAAATGAGCGATTCCTCATCCTTCTTCGACCTTGAAGACCAACGCATCTATCGCGGTCTTACCCTGAGCGAGTTACCCGATCCCCACGCTCAAGCAGAACGGCGTAGTTTGATTCCACCCCCACCCCCCTGGCGAAACGTTGGCCGGGTAGACTACCCGTTGAGCCAATCGGATATCGAGATCGATCGCAGCGATAGCCGTGGGCTAGGCTTCGTTGTCCCAAATAAGGCGATTGCTCTGGTCAATGCAGCCATCTGCCTGCGTCGTCCCCTTCTCATAGTCGGAACTCCTGGTTCTGGAAAGACTACGCTGGCCTATGCTGTCGCCAAAGAATTAGGTCTACCTGGCCCTTATCGCTGGTCGATTACTTCACGAATGGTGCTAAAGGATGGCCTTTACGCCTATGACGCCATTGGTCGATTGCAGCAAGATGCACTTCAAAAACAAGGAACATCTCAAGGGGAAGAGAAGACACCCCCCGATATTGGTGACTATCTGCGTCTCGGTCCCGTGGGGATGGCATTTTATCGATCTCGACGCCAAAGACCGGCAGTGCTTCTAATCGATGAAATCGACAAAAGCGACATCGACTTACCTAATGACTTATTGCACCTGTTTGAAGAAGGCTATTTTGAAATTCCCGAGTTATCGCGATTGGGAGGCCCAAAGTACGACGTACTTCCCTATCGAGACCGCCAAGATCGCACAACAACGAAAATTCCGATTCACGATGGCATTGTTCCTTGCGAAGAGTTTCCGCTGGTATTTATGACGAGCAATGAAGCAAGGGAATTTCCGCCTGCCTTCATGCGCCGCTGTTTGAGTCTGAAACTGGAGCAGCCCAATACAGAAGAGGGGTTCTACGAGATTCTGCAACAGCGTTTCAAGAATGCCGATCTTGTGGCTAACGAGACAAAGGCGAAGGGCTTAATTCATACGTTCTTAGATCGCATTGCTGAAAATGATAAAAAGCTCGCTACCGATCAACTATTGAATGCTGTCTACTTGATGCTGCAGGGAGAAGATCTGACCGAGGAAAATCAAAGAGAACTGCTCAATGCCATTTACAAGCCTTTGTGAACTGGAGATGGTAAATGGCTTTGGAAGATGCACCTTGGTGGAATGATGAGATTGAAGTCGCAGACTTGATGTGGTGTGCGGCACACTTGCACCACATTTGGGATAGTCGGCTCAATCCGATCGACGACGGTCAAATGGAAGCGAACGAGCGGCCTCCTTATCCCGGCAATACTTTGGGGAGCCGAAATCGAGCCCAGGATGAATTGCCTCCCATCTCGGCACCGTCACGACAAGAAACTAGCATTCCCCTCTATCCAAAAGGTCAATCCGATCGCAGCGAGGCCGACCGAAAGAAGCTAGAGAGAAATCAGCCTGCATCCCTCATTCGCGTCCCAGATCCCTTTCCTTTTCCGGATGCACGCGAGATTGGTCAGGCGATCGCCCCTTTGGCTCGCCGCATCGCCGGAACCTTAAGGACCGAATTGAATGTGGAGGCAACAGCGATCGCAACAGCAGAGGCAAATGGGTTGCTCTCTCCCGTTTGGCAGGGTCCGAGGGAACGGTGGTTGGAGTTGCATTTGTTAGTCGATCGTTCTCCTTCGATGGCATTTTGGGGTGATTTGTCCACAGATGCGGCGGATTTGTTTCGCTGGCAAGGATTGTTTCGGGATGTGCGGGTGTGGGAATTCCATACGGGAGATGCGGCGGGAGCGGTCTTGAAATCGGGGGGAGATGCGATCGAGCGTGAGGTGCATAGCTTGCATGCCCCCGGTCACGAGCGCATTTTTTTAGTCTTGACCGATACTCTGGGACGGGCTTGGCATTCTCAAAAAGCTTTTGAGTGGTTAGGTGCATTGGGCAAGGTTCATCCAGTCCATTTAGCACATATTTTTCCGCGTCAGTTGTGGAGTAGCACGGCCTTGGCGGCGGCAATTTTGCGACCATTGAAAGCTCCACTGGCAGCCTGTGCCAACCGCAAGTTGCAGGTAGAGGGTCGCTTGCCAGTAGAGGACAACCGGATGTTCCGGTTTCCGGTATTCAATCTGTCGGACAAGCATATGGGGACTTGGGCTCAGCACGTTTGTGCATATGGAGGAAATGCGATTCAAGGGGTGTTGTTTGAGCAAGAGGAAGAAGATGATGAGGAAGAGTCAGAGGACATAAATAGCGGTCAGGATGTAGAAAATGAGCGGGATGCTTTGGCATATTTCTGGACGTATGCCAGCAATGAGGCGCAGGAGCTGGCGAAGATTTTGGCAGCGTTGCCCTTGATCCCCCCGGTGATGCGTTTGGCGCAACAGACGTTTTTGTCAAAAAGTCGTTACTGGCATTTGGCAGAGGTATTTTTTAGTGGAATGGTGCAGAAGTCGTGCCTGGGGCCAGAGGGGAAGGGTGTGGCAGAGAGTTTTTACGATTTCAAGGGGGACTATCGAAAGCGGTTGTTAAAGCTTAGCCCACCATTGCAATCGGTGAATGTAATGAATGGGATGGGAAGTTTTATTGAGCAGCAGTATGGTTCTCTTCGAGATTTCGGTGCTTTGATTCCTGATGACAGGGGGCGGTTGCAGGCGCAGATCGCGGATGGGGATTTGTATTTTGCTAAGGTTTGTGGTTCCGTGCTGCAACTGCTGGGGGGTGAGGAGGCGGAGTTGGGTAGAGCATGGGTGGCTAGGGCGGATGAAAGAGAGCGGGTTTTAAGAGGTGAAGAGCCAGTTAGTGTCCGAGATCGTAAAGCCTTAGTGGGAAGAGACGGGTTTCCCCCTCTTAGAGAGTTGACATTCGAGACGGGGCAATTTGTCGAGCTGGTAAGGATTGCTTTTCCTCCTATGGAAGAAGAGACGGTGCAGGTTGTCATTCTCGTGTTCGAGAATGAGGCTGAGAGCGGGAGAAGCGATCCTCAAGAGGGCCTTGAGGAGTTTACTTTTGAGATTGCCAAGTTAGAACGCGATTCTTCTGCGGAAGGAGGATGGAGAGTACTTAAAGAGTCTGGTGCGGCTTGGAAGTTTGAGGAAGTGTTGGATAGCGACTTTAGCTTGGAAATGGTTGCGATACCGGCTGGAGAGTTTCTGATGGGTTCACCGCCGAACGAACCAGAACGCCGTAACAGTGAAGATCCTCAACACGAAGTTAGGCTAGAGGGTTTCTTAATGGGGCGATATCCTGTCACGCAGAAGCAATGGCGGTTTGTTGCCGAGCGGTGCGAGCAGGTGAATCGCCCGCTTGAACCATCGCCTGCGAGATTCAAAGGAGCACGCCATCCAGTCGAACGAGTCTCTTGGTTTGATGCTGTCGAATTCTGCGATCGCCTCTCTCGACACACAAAGCGAACCTACCGATTGCCCAGCGAGGCGGAATGGGAATATGCCTGTCGGGCCGGAACGAGAACACCGTTTAACTTCGGAGACGTTCTCACTGCTGATGTGGCGAACTACTACAGCTCTGTCTCCTACAACGGCAGTCCGACAGCCGAAAGTCTGGATCAAACTACCTCTGTCGATCGCTACGAAATAGCCAACGCTTTTGGTCTTTGCGATATGCACGGCAACGTTTTCGAGTGGTGCTTAGACCAGTGGCATGGCAATTACGACAATGCGCCGGATGACGGGAGCGCTTGGATAGATGACAACGATAACGAAAAGATGGGTCGTATCAGGCGCGGCGGTTCCTGGGCCTACGATCCGGGGTATTGCCGTTCCGCCTTCCGCCTCAACTTCAATCCGCGCGCTTCCAACCGCAACATTGGGTTTCGAGTGGTGGGTGAAGAGCCGAGGGCTCTTCAGTAACCCTTTGCTCTTTTACCCTCTTGGCGCGCAGCGCCTCGATTTTTCTACCTTGTAACTGATTGGGTTGAAGATGTCCGATTCCATCGAGCAGTCAGTCGTTGTTAAACACTTCTTTGTCAGTTATGTAGAGGCCGATCGCCCCTGGGCGGACTGGATTACCTGGCTGCTGGAAGACAGTGGATACATAGTTACCGCAGCGATTTTGGGCAACAGCCCCGGTCAGAGTTTTGTTGATGAAATAGGTCAGGCGATCGCCGAAAGTGACTGTTCGATCTCGATTATTTCTAAAAAATCTGTAGGTTCGGATTGGTTGTCCTTTTTGGTTAATCGGAACGTTGAGTGGGCCAAAGCACTTTTCGTTTTCATCAGAGTTGACAACGTAGAGTTCTCCCCAGGATTAGATAAATTCCCAGTCATCGATCTGTCAGATGCGACCGAATCGAAAGCCGAGCAATTAATCATCAGTGCTCTAGAGGCGATGCTCTCAGACGAACAGGCTCCTTTAGAGACTATACGAGGCACGCTTCAGGTAGGTGCTAGTCCTGCAACAGTAAGTTTCTCAGGGAAAGTTAGCAAACAGATACGAGTTTATGAGAGCGATCTCGGGCGTATCTTAGCAGTCAACCGACACGAGCAAGTGAGACTCTTCCGCGAGCGATTAGGGGAAGAGCTGGTTCTTGAGATGATGCAAGTTTTAGGCGGACACTACTCAATGGGCTCGCCTGAAGGCGAACTAGAACGACTCTCCTACGAGGGGCCACAGCATGATGTGATGGTGCCGGAATTTTTCATAGGCAAATACCCTGTTACGCAAGAACAGTGGAAATTTGTGGCTGAGCTCCCCAAAGTCGATATCGATCTGAAAGCAAATCCCTCGAATTTTCCAGGAGAGAAGCGTCCAGTGGAGCAAGTGTCCTGGTTCGAGGCTGTTGAATTTTGCGATCGCCTCAGCCGCTATACAGAGCGCACCTACCGATTGCCCTCTGAAGCGGAATGGGAATATACCTGTCGGGCTGGCACCAGAGCGCCTTTCAACTTTGGTGAAACTATTTCTACAGATTTTGCTAACTATGATGGTTCTGACGATAAAAGTGGAACCTATGCTGGGGGTCCAAAGGGTGAGTATCGAGCTGAAACTACTCCTGTAGATTTATTCGACTGTGCCAACGCTTTCGGCCTCTGCGACATGCACGGGAATGTATCGGAATGGTGCCTCGACCACTGGCACAACAGCTATGAAGGCGCGCCCGAAGACGGGAGTGCTTGGATTGATAAGGGAGCAAAGAAAAACAATCCTCGTATCAGGCGCGGCGGTTCCTGGGCCAGCAGTCCAAGGAATTGCCGTTCCGCCTACCGCGACGACCTCAATCCGCGCGCTTCCTTCAACAGCATTGGGTTTCGTGTGGTGTGTGAAGAGCCGAGGGCTCTTCAGTAACCCTTAGCTCTTTTACCCTCTTACCCTCTTGGCGCGCAGCGCCTCGAATTTTTCCAAGCATTTCAGGCAGCTAAAATCGGGAGGTGTGCCGAGCCAACCTAGAGCGAACTCCCCATTGTTCAAAAGACCTACGACTTTATTAAATGGTACGTTCCCATCCTCAATCGACTACCCCGATCGCATAAATACGTCCTCGGCGATCGCATCGTTTCCGGCCTCTACACCCTGTTAGAAGGGCTGATTCGCGCCCACTACAGCAACGACAAACTTCACCAACTACGCACCCTCAACACCGAGCTAGAGGTCTTGCGCTACCAAACTCGATTGCTTCTGGACTTTCAACTGATATCTCTCGAACGATATGAATACGCTGCCAAGCAAATGAACGAGGTTGGTATTGCCCTGGGAGGTTGGATCGGCCAGCAACAGAATCGAAAATGATAGATTGAGCACAAGCTTCATACCCCAGAGCGTGATGTGACAGAACCAATTCGAGAGTTCTACGTACTGATAGAGCGGGACGAAGACGGCTACTACGTCGGCGAAGTACCGCAACTCAAAGCCTGCTACAGCCAAGGGGCAACCATTGATGAGTTGCTCGACAACATTCGCGAAGTCATTGCCCTCTGTCTCGAAGACGAAAGCTCGGATACTATTCCTGAGTTTGTCGGTATCCAAAAAGTCGTTATCTGAAGAGTAGCGAACTAACGATGCCTCCATTGCCGACGGTGACAGGCAAGCAACTGATTCGAGCTTTAGAAAAGATCGGTTTCGTCGTTGTTCGCCAAAAAGGCAGCCATGTTCGTCTAAAACACGAAGATGGGCGCATCGCCACTGTTCCCGTTCACACGGGCAAAAACATCGGAAAGGGCTTACTGCGTAAAATCCTGCGGGATGTGGATCTGACTGTGGACGCATTCCTAGAGCTACTTTGAAGCTACTGCGCAAGATGGGTCCATGAAACGCTTCGGCAACCTATGGCCACATATCACTAGCTTTGAAAACCTATACCGAGCAGCCCAACAAGCGCAAAAAGGTAAGCGCTACCGTCCTAATGTTCTCGACTTCAACCACCACCTCGAAATCGAACTGCTGCGACTGCAAACCGAACTGCAAACCCAAACCTACCGACCCGGCCCATACACAACTTTCCGCATCAGCGACCCCAAACCCAGGCTGATTTCGGCCGCCCCCTACCGCGATCGCGTCGTCCATCACGCCCTTTGCAACATCATCATTCCGCCGCTCGCTCGCACCTTCATCCACGACACCTACGCCAATCGCACTGGGTACGGCACCCACCGTGCCTTACGTCGCTTCACCCAGTTCGCCTGAACCAACCGCTACGTGCTCTTATGCGACATCCACAAATATTTTCCCAGCATCGATCGCCCCCTGCTCAAAACCATGCTGCGTCGCAAAATTAAATGTTCGCCAACCCTTTGGCTAATCGACAGCATCATCGATAGTGGCGATCGTCCGCAACGCAGTGCCGACTACTTCCCCGGAGACGATCTACTCACCCCCATCCAACGACCGAAAGGCTTGCCTATTGGTAATCAGACCAGCCAGTTTTTTGCCAACGTCTATCTCAACGGCTTCGACCACTTCGTCAAAGAGACCTTGAAAGCTAAACATTACCTTCGCTATGTCGATGATTTTGCTTTGTTTTCTGACGATCGCGGCTTTCTGGCAGCGGCGCGTAAGGCGGTCGGCGAATACTTGGCCTCAATAAGACTGCGATTGCATCCCGTCAAAAGCCAACTATTCGAAACCCATATTGGAGCCAACTTCGTTGGATTTCGCATCTTACCGGATTATATCCGTGTCAGAAACGATAACCTTCGGAGAGCTCGACGCCGCTTTCAGCGTCTACAGCAGAGTTTCAACCAGGGAGAGATCGGCTTACCAGATCTCATTCAGCGATTGCAAAGTTGGGAAGCTCATCTTCAGCATGGAAATACCTACCGGCTTAGACAGCAGATTTTCAGTCAACTCACGTTCATTCCACCACCAGAACCGCAGTCTCTTTCTTCTAATAACTTCGAGCGGCGTTAATCAATCGTTCGCGCTACCGTACCAATGGGGCAGGCCAGCGAACGCGGCGGTTCCTGGGCCAACAATCCAAGGAATTGCCGTTCCGCCTACCGCAACAACAACAATCCGCGCGAATCCAACAACAACATTGGGTTTCGAGTGGTGTGTGAAGAGCCGAGTACTCTTCGTGACCGGAACTGGCAGGTGGGAATCTGTCGGGTGTGACTGGAAGAGTCCAGACCTGCTCCTGCGATGTCTTCGGGCGTCCGAAAATCCCCACGAGCCAGATAGCTTGGTAGGTTAGCCGAACAGTTGTCTGGTTCACCCTCTCGATGGAGATGGTAATCGATGGCAGAGCTGATACTACAAAGGCGGCAAGAAACCGCACGATATTTCCCCGAAGCGCTGGGAACGGACATCGAGCTAGACATGATTTGGGTGTCAGGAGGTAGCTTCGAGATGGGCTCCCCAGACAGCGAGCCCGAACGATATAACGACGAAGGCCCCCAACATCCTGTCACTGTCCCAAATTTCTTTATGGGCCGTTATCCCATTACTCAAGACCAATGGCGCTTTGTTGCAGAGCAGATCGAGCAAGTCAATCGTTCTCTCGAGCCAGATCCCGCTGTATTTAAAGGTGAGAAGCATCCAGTAGAAAGCATTTCTTGGTTCGAAGCGGTGGAATTTTGCGATCGCCTTTCTCAGCACACGAAACGAACTTACCGATTGCCCAGCGAGGCGGAGTGGGAGTATGCTTGCCGAGCTGGCACTAAAACACCATTTTATTTCGGTGATATTCTCACGGCTGAAGTGGCAAATTTTGATAGCTCAGTTTCCTACAACGGTAGTCCAATAGCCGATAGTCGGAGAAAAACGACCCCTGTCGATCTTTATGGAATTGCCAACGCCTTCGGCCTCTGCGACATGCATGGAAACGTTCGCGAATGGTGCTTGGACCATTGGCATGACAGCTACGAAGGTGCTCCTAATGATGGTAGTGCTTGGATAGACGGCAACGATGACGAAAATCAGTCTCGTGTTTGGCGCGGCGGTTCCTGGGCCAACCCTCCGAGGGATTGCCGTTCCGCCTACCGCTTCTACTATCCGCGCGGATCCGACCACGGCATTGGGTTTCGAGTGGTGTGTGAAGAGCCGAGGTCTCTTCAGTAACCCTTTTCTCTTTTACCCTCTTACACTCTTGGCGCGAAGCGCCTCGATTTTTATGAGCGCTATTTACGGGCTAACCCTTCCGTGCCATGTTGACCTTTGCCAAGCATTGATAAACTCTCGTCAGTTCTAATTCCATACAGATAGTGACATATGGCATCAACCCCCGACGGAGAAAAAGCACTCCAACAAGTTGGAATTCTGTGCTTGGGTCTAGCAAGCCAGATGTATATGAATACAGCCTCAATGCCCCGAGCAAGCCTCCTGAACAAGATACGTAGGGCTCTCGATAAAGCAGGTGTTGAACTACCCCCCGAACTTCAAGACGACATCGATAATATTGACTTCGACAAGCTTGATAAACTTGTGGCCCGCATCATCCGCAATTTGAAGTGATTAACGGGCTCACTCCCCCCACTCTCCTTCAGCTCAACAACAAGAACTGATTATCTTTGCCGACTTCGGCGCAGTGAAACCTCCCCAATCGTTTTCAGCATGTCGAGTGGTGGCAAGTGACCGTACCTGAGCTCGTATCTCGCCCTGTCCCACTCGCGTCGGGCGCGAGGATCGCTAATTCTCCTAGCAATCCTTTCCATAGCCCTGCCGATGTCTTTATAGAGCAACTGCCGGTTATGCTCTCCCAAGTAACCGCCTCCTTCCACACCTGCAACTGTCCTTCGTGTTATCTCAACATAGCCAGCACTCCTGCCCGCAATTTGCGCCGCCTGGGGCCAATGCTGCACCAGCTCGATATCGATTCCTTCTTGTTGTTTGGTCTGGAATCCATTGGCTAGCTTCCATTCCGTAAACGGCTGAGCCTGCCGGTAGGCATCTCTTACAACATCAGTCCCCTTCGCCGCAATCAAATCGTCAATCCCTTTCTCCCCCTCCCAGCTCATGACGAATACATGGCAGTCCTGCTTGGCCATCAACCCAGCCGTGCGGTGAATGGCCTTATTCACCTGCTCAACCGTTGACTGTTTGGTATCAGCGTCAAATGCAAAATAGATCTGACGGCCAGCAGTGGCGAACTTCTCCAGCTCGGGGATCAAACGCTCGGGTAAATCATCTGTTGCTTTCCTGGCTCCATTCCAAACCCCAGGCAAGGAGATCGCGATGTAACCCGCACTAGCCAAAGCCATCCCCTTCTTACTGCCTTCAGTAATCACAATCGGCAAATTCGTTCGCTCCACCCACTGCCAGAAATGCTTGTCTGTTGATTCAATCGGTTGCTTGTTCCTGGTCGCCATCGCCTCCCACAACCGCTGCGGATAAGCCGGGAACATTGCTCTGGTTGCTGTCTTGGGAGTGGATTCGTACTTGATCGGCTTGGTCTTGATTTCTCCTGTCTCTGCATCCTCCTTTTCATTCATCTTGGGCTCGTCCGGCTTGAACCTGACCCAATCCATCCTCTCGCCATCATTCAACGGATCGACCCCCTGAAAGACCCAGCCTCCTTTCTCGATGTGGTCGTATCGTTGCTGCACCCACTTCTTCAACTGACCGGAGCTGGTGAACAACTCAGGGGATGTCAACAACACTTGTTTAGCTTCCTCGCCCACAACGGATCGCACGTTCAGTTCCACCACATCGCGGGAGATCGCGCTTTCTTCCTCCATCTCGTAGCGATGCTTGTCTGTCAGATGAACCGCAGAGTCATCCAGGCGATCGCTCTCGAACTGCTCAACTACCGGCGTCTCAGCTACTTCTGTTGCAGCCTCGTTAATGGTCTCGGTAGCCGGAATAAACTCGCGGGCCTGCATCTGCCGTTCCCGCTCTACTGACTTCTCCAGCAACCCATTCAGCATCTCAACCCAGTTCTCCACCTGCTCGATGGGATTCTCATTCGCATGACTGCGGCTGGCCGCCTCCACCAACACAGACCGCTGCTCGGCATAGACCTTCCCCCCATGCTTAGCCCGAGAAATCCCCACGTAATAGGACTCTCGGTTCAACGTCCCGTCATCCTCAGCCATCATCAACACCCGACCGCAGGTCTTGCCTTGAGAGCCGTAGGTAGTGGTTACATTCGCGTAGTCAAAATGCTGAGCCCGATCCAGATTCAAGCGCTCCATCTTGCCGTCTCTGTATTGCACCGTGGCTGTGCGCCCTTCGATGGCCTCAATGCTGAATTCCTGCCCGTTCCTCCGTCCGGCTCCATAGTCGTTCCGTCGCCAACGCATCACATCCCCCACCGACACATCCATCGACTTCTGGTAGAAGACACTTAAGTTGCTGGATGGATTCACCACTCGATAGATGCCGTCATCTCCCATCACCCTGAGCCGGTCGTTATCGATATTCGTAACTCGATAGCGCTGCCAAGTTTCCAAGCCGAATACTTTGCGAGTAGGAATGACCACATCTCCCACCTCGTAGTTGTGGACAAATGCCTTCTGAGCATCGGTGAGATTCTTGGCTCCCAATCGAGTTGCAGCAACCTGTTCCCCCAGCTCCCCACGAGCCCGCAATCCCCTTCTGATCCCTGACGCGATTGCCTCTCTGTCCTTATTGGTCCCAGCAATCACCAAGGTGTCCATCCGCTCTGCTGCAGTCAGGGCTAAGAAGTCAGCCACGATTTGCTTGTGACGGGAACCCCGGTACTTGTGATAGTGGGTCATCCCATTCCGTTCAAGCTCTTTAACTGAAGACTCAATCTCCCCCCGCGCAGCCAGATCCACGGCAGACTTGAGCCCCGGATTCTTTTGCCGTCTGGAGATGGTCAGATGGGCCGTTCTCATTCCGGCCTGCTGCAATGACTTAAACGGATTCCCTGCTTCTACCGCCGACAGTTGGCGGGTATCTCCCACAAAGACGACCCGAGCATTGGCTTGCACGGCTTGTTGGACAATCTTCTGTCCGGCATCTGCTGACAGCATTCCGGCCTCATCCACAATCCACAGTTGTGGTTTCGCGCTTGGCTTGGGTTCCTGTCGAATCAGGCGAGCCACCGTCTGTCCCCGAATCCCCAACTCGTCGGAGAGCACTTTGGTGGCCTTTGCTGTCGGTGCGAAGGCTTTCACCGTGTATCCACAGCTAGTCGCTAGCTTCGATACTTGCTTCAGAGCCGTGGTCTTACCTGCACCGGCCACCCCCTGCCAAGCCACAAACCGATCGCGAGTCGTTGCTGCCAGCTTGACCGCATCCACCTGGCCGCTCGTCCATTGCCAGTGAGGACTGGTTTGCTGATGGTCTCTAACCGTTGCCTGTAACTGCAGCTCTACTAGCTGGTTTGTCGGCGCAATGGGAGTCAGTTGTCCCTGTTGGCCCAATACCGTGCGAATCGTATCCAGCTCTCGACGGACTGCATTGTCGGTGGTGACAAACCTGCCGAAGCGAATCAGTCCCGGTGCGCGCTCGATGGCGGCTTCAATACTCTCAATGTCGAAGCCTCCCAATTCCTCCAATACAAACTTGACGATTCGCTCCGGTCTGAAAGCAACTGCTCGCTCGGCTGCGTGGTCTATACCGGCGGCTACTGCCTCATCCACTGTCTCGAACTTGCTGTGGGGTTGGTCGTAAGCGATCGCCCGTTTGCGCTCAATGTCTTCCTGTCGTCTGTCTTCAAATACTTTGCCGATCTGCTGAATCTTCGGCCCCAACCGGCTGAGAGTGGTCAGCGTGTCGGCAGATCGCTCGCTACTGGCCCGAATGCCTTGCATGGATTCAGAGAGGGTTTCTTGAATCCCCTCTTGCATCATCTGGCGGTGATTCCGTTTGCGAGCGACAGCCAAAGCCACCCGTCGAGCGGTGAAGCGATCCGTTACTGTCTGCAGGGCTTTTTCGAACTGGCCAATGAATTGTTGATACTGCTTGTCCTGGGCTTCCACTCGCTGTTTGACAGCATCCACCAATTCGGAGACTTGGGCCTCTCGCTTGAGTGCTTCTTGCTGGCGGCGCTTGGCGATTGCCTCGGCTAGTCGTCGAGCGACTGTTTTGTCTTCGATGGTTTGAAGACTGTTGGCTAGGGGCTGGAGGTTGTTGCTCAGTTCCTGTTGTTGGCCGAGCGCGTCTTTTAGTTGGTTCAGTACTTCCGTACTTATAGATGTTTCTACAGCTCTGTTTACTGTGTACTGGTGCAGAGCTTTTGCCGTCTCTCGCGCCAAGTGCTTGGACGGATTCGTTTTCAACTGCAGCGTCTTCAACACCTGAGTGGCATCTGTCAGGGCTGACTCTAATTGCTGGCTTTGAGCATGAACCCTGGTTTGAAGCTGCTGAGCTGCCTTGAGCTGGGCGATCGCTGCCGATAGACTTTGTTGCTGCTGGCGGTTGTTCAGCAGTTCGGCAATCTCACTGGCTAGTGTTGGCTCGACCCCATCTCGGCCAGTCCGTCGTTCACCATTGCGACGAATTCCTCCATCCTCAAAGCGACGTTTTCCTGCTGCTGGCTGTTCTCTTTCAACGCCTGCACGAATTGCGCGATTGTCTCGCCCAGGTCGTTGTTCTTCTCCTCGGCTTTGAGGCGAATCAACAACTCCTCCATGAACGAATCCACCCGATTGCTGTAGGTGCCTTGCTCTTGTCTCATCAAGCTCATTTGTTGCTCGATAGTTGTCAGCCGGTCGAACACTGGCTGAAGGGCGATGTTGAGTTCTTGCTGCAGCTCGCTCATTGATAGTCTCCGGTTGAAGTTGACTGTTACCAACAACGACGGCTCTGCGCCCGCTGGGTTGAGGCAGTTGCAAGCCGATAGATGCTGCTTCGCTGGCCCAGTAGTCCAGCAGCTCGCGCCGGTCGATTTCGACTTTCTTCTCTCTGACTTTGAGAGAAGCATCCTGTCTCTCCTGCCAGGTGCTGAATTTATCGATCAGCGGCTCGATTTCCTTGCGCCGCTTGCTGAAGTAGTCCAGATGCTTCTGTTTGAATCCAGCAATTTCGAAGGTGCCGTTGCCGTTGCGGTGGATCTGATAGCCCAGCTCCATCGCTCCGCGAGCCAGCTCGTTTTGATAGATGGCACCAAGCAGGTGTTTGTTCTTGTGGATGGCATCGTTACTCAGCGAATACCACTTGCCCCCCGATGTCTGAGTCATGTTCAACACCAGACAGTGGGTGTGTAATTGCGGGTCGAGCAGGCGGCTGGTGTCGTGGTTGAATTTGGCCACCACCAAATTCCCAGTATTCACCTTGATTTGGTTGCCCCGCTGTCGAATCCGAGTGATGGCATGGTGTTTTTCGATGTAGTCAATTGCCTTGGCAACTGCTCGGTAGTGGGCTTTTTCCAGCTGGGTATCACCGCCGATTTTGGTCAGCAAACTGACGGATTTGGGAGCGCTGAATGTTAGGTCGAGGGCTCCCCGCTCTTGGTAACCGGCATGGGTTGGGGGGCGACGACGGAATTTGGTTTTGTCAGGTAGTCGTCCGTGCAGCAGCAGACCGAAGACTTCGTCATTTACCGTTCCGGTCAATCCCAGCTTTTCGGCCCCTTTGCCTTGCCACTGGCTCTGAGCTTCGCTGTCTTCCTTGCTGTAGTAGTTGTCCTCCTTGTAATAGGCTTTCGCGCCTGGAGCGACGTTTTTAGTGCTCAGCATCCTACAGCACCCAGCAGACGAATACGGTCAGTCGGCACCAGACATGAGCCAGCTTTTGCAGCAAGTTTGGATAGCGGGATTTTTGATAGCTTGCTCGTTCGTGGCCACCCAACCAGCGATGAAGAAATCGGTGCGAACCTTCAGACAGAGGAACCACATCAAACCAAATGCGTTCGCGACCCACACGGTTGTAGTTGGTGTGGTGCAAGTGCATCACCTTGCCTTTGAGATTCACCCACGGTCGCAAGGAGCAACGGTATCCCCACGCTCGTAGCGCAGTTGTTCGCTTCGATTTCCAAGCGGCGCTCTTGAGTGTTTCGGTGTAGTTCGCACTGGAGCGGCTTGCCATTGAAACCGTGCCAAACTATCAACTTAATATTCGCTTTACATCCAAAATTTTCGGAACCTCTCCAAAGCCGATTATTGCCAAAATCTACCGGCGATGCAAAGCACAACAGTGTGCGTATGGTGTGGATGATCTTTCTCTGTACTTTTATCTCGCTTTTCAGTCGCGATCTTCCCTTCTTGAGTTTTATACTTTTGAACTATTTTTAGCTAACTTTGATGCCTATTTAGTCTTTCACTCAAGCTCGATTGAGCGCTAATTAGATTTAATGTGAGCTTAAGTAGCCATATATCTATAACGCGGTTTCAATTGAGGCATGAAAATTTGCTCTCAAAAGTATGGCTGATGCTCAACGATTGCAGCTCGTTTACAAGTCGTTACCCGATGCTTCTATTCAGTCGCGAGTATTAAATCTGCTTCTCGACCGAGAGGTGATGACGGCGGCTCAATCCAAGGAGCAAGCAATGGAAGCTCTAGTGGCTTGGTTTGCTGGTGAAGTGGTTCGACTGGATAGTAGTTGCTCCGAACGGGATTACTCACAAGCACTGGCCGTCGCGATCGCTTCCTTGGATTCCAGGGCTGCTTACTATCGTTCTTTGCTTGCTATGTCTGGCGCAATGGCTGCTCCTGCGGCTACTAATGCTCCTGCGGCTACTAATGCTGTTCGAGGTAGAGAGCCGGGGGGCGAAACTGTTGCCGCACCGGTTGCGGCTCCCGAGCAGAAAACTGCCAGTACGACGTCTAAGGCTATAAGTGAGGCTGCACCATTCGACTCAAGCTCTGCGATGGGTCACTTCTTTGATGAGACTGAATAGAGGAATGATGATGTCTAGCAATCTGGGCGTAGTTGTCGATCTGGGCTCTTCCCAAACTCGGGTGCTTTGGAGTGTTGATGGGGGAGAGATTGCGTTTGATTGGTTTTCATCCGATTGCAGTTTGCCGACCAGTTCCCAAAATGCCGATACGATGAGCCGCAATAACTATTTTCTCGAGTGTGGCAAAGCTTCTTATGTGGTGGGGGCCTGTGCTGCCAACAGCCCTCTGTCTGAAAATCTGCGCGAGAAGATCAAGGTTGAGGGGGCCATCCCTAAAGTATTAGCGGCTCTGCATTCGGCAATCTCGAAATCGGGTATTGATAACCACAAACTCAACCTGGTGGTGTTGTTGCCGTTTAACGAGCGTAAGCACTTTAAGTTATTGGAAAGGGCTCTCTGCAAGCACTTAAAGCGGTTTCGCTGCAATGGCGTCAGCTACGATCTCAACGTTAACTACCTAGAATGTCTGAGTGAAGGCTGCGGCCTGTTGAGATACTTCACCGAGTTTTTCCCTTCGTTGGAACAGCAATCTATCCTCACGGTTATGGTGGGCTACCGCGATCTGACCTTAATTACCTCAAGAGGAAGTGAGGAAAATGTCTCGGGTCGTACAGCTCGCTTAGGCTTCCTTTGGATGCTCAAGGATATGGAGGAGCAAATCGGGGAGTTCGACCGCTTTCTGGCAGCTCGACTTCTGTTTCAACTAGGAGATGGGAGCATCAGAGCACAGGATTTACAGGGATTGGCGTGCACTACCTCGCCAGAATTACGCTCACACGAACTTAAAGAGAAAGCTAAAGCTGCGCGGAACAGCCGCAAGAAATACCAAGCGTTTATTAAGTCTATGTTTGACGATATACACATGCATAAATACGATGCTGTCCTGTTGGGGGGCGGGACAGGACATTACCTATTTCCGTTCTTGAATCAGACATTGAGCGATAAGTTGATGCCTGCCACTCCGTTGGCCAAACAGATCATGAAAGCACTCGGCTGCGATGAGGCTCAAGCGGCTCGATTGACCGATGTTTATGCGGTAGCCAAACGGCAAGCGAAATCTATGCAACTGGCTACAGTAACTTGAGCGCGATTGACCGATGATTGGTGAAGGAATAACTACGCATACGAATCGAGCGGGCTCTAACTTTTGCCCGCTCGATTCGCTCTCTGACTTTAGCGATCGCTAGACGGCAGTAGCCACCACATCCCAAGTCTTTTTAGGTAGGTTGAGCACCTGCGACCCCATCGCCTCAAACTCGGTCGCTCGGTCGTAGCTCTCCAGATCCTGGCTAGTGCGCGTTACTGCATTCATTAGACCGTAAGCGGAGAGGTCGCCCCCTTGAATCAAATGGGTTAACACTCCCGATTTTTCGGGCTGGCTAAAGTGCATCTTGTCCGCCAATACCTCTACGGCCTTAACTGGGTTTCCATCGATCCTGCGCTCGGTTGCCTCCCGCATATCGTTAACTATGCTCTCAAACTGAGCATGATTGACAGCTCCAGAAACTAAATCTCTCACCTTCAGCAACAGAGCGCGATCGTCTGCCTGCATGGTTTCATCTGAAAAAAGCTCCTGGGCCATCTCACCTTGAATCTCTCGACCGACGTGGTATTTCTTATAGCTTCGATCTTGAGCAATCAACCCATTCGTACAGACGAGCCTGTAAACCAACGGTTCAACCCGAATCGATCCCAACCCAATTTCAGAATTGGAAATGACCACCCCAGCTTGAACCGGATCGCCCTTCTTCACTTCCATCTCTACTTGCTGGTTGATGGCTTTGATGTAGAGGCGAGATTCAGTCAGGCCGATACTAGCAATCTGTAGGCCCGAGCCGTATTCTCTCAAGGCAGTCAGCGCAGCCTCAGCTATCTGGTAGTTATCAATGCGGCGATAGCGGTTGGAGAGAAATGCACGCGCCGAACCCGAGAGAGTGCGAACTAGACGACGTTCGGGATTGTTCTCAAACCAGTGATTGACGTTACTACTTAGGAGGGATGGGGCTTGCTCCCGCAATCTAGAGTAGTACTTACCTGGAATATTGAGCCGCTGGGCAATCTGCCGGTGGGTGTGGTCGGTGACATCAAATTGTTGTGCTTGTTCTGTGTGAATGGTGAGGATATCTCCGTCTAGTTCTAGTTGGCGAGTGTCGGCTACGTAATCCTGTTTTGAGTCGATTTGGGCTTGCAGCTCTTGAGCCATTTCGAGGAGCGTTAGACCAGATTTCATGATTGAATTCTCCTAGATCGTTTTTCGCGATTCGGAAGGGAGCACTAGGTTTGCCGCCGGGTGGCTCCCTTTCTTTTATCTATATACACTATAGTAAATTACTAATAAAAGAGCAAGCTTTTTCTGATTAAAAATAGCGCTTTTTGTGTAAATGTTTATGTTAACAAGTGACCTTGTTTTGGTTGCTCCCTAATCTTTAATATCAGTAGACAAATCACTATTAAATACAGAAAATACCCAGTGCTAAGACGCTGAGTAGCTTGAACTCTTCTTTTAGAGATAAATTTGCCAACTCTTCGATATCGAATATCGAAAAAACTATTGGGAAGAAGATCTAAGCAAGGTCATCGCCTCTAGAATGTCGGACAGCGCTTTAAGTTCAGAGCCAAAAATAACAACGCTTGCCGCTGCTGCAATGATGTTACGTATGTCAGTTAATAGATTATTCTTCGCTTTAAAGAATTAAATATAGTCACTACTCGTCACAGCCTCGCTTCAATCATCTCTAGAGAAATACGGAGAAATCCACAGAGAAAAACTCTCCCAGAGCCTTTGCTTGATTCTTGGAGATCTCGCGTTTGCCATTGACCACCTCTGACACTACCCCACTCGATCCGATCACTCCGACGAGCTGAGCTTGCTTGATGCCGTTCTCTTCCATCAGGTGCTGTAAGACCTGATGGGGGGTGGCTTCATCAATCGGGTAGTGTTCGTCTTCGTATTTCTCGATGAGAATTGTAAGCAGATCGAATAGATCGGACTGCTCGGGAGTGAGAGCACCGCTCATCATAGATTCGAGCGCGGCCATTGCCTGCTGATACTCCTGTTCGGTCTTAAGGAGGCTGGGAGTGGCCCAGGGGAGGTAGGGAGCCACTGCACTAGAAGTAAGGGTCATTTTTCCACTTGTCTTTGTCGTACTCGGCATGGGTAAGGATGTACTTGATGTAGATGGCCTGCTTTGGGTATTGGATGTCAACTATCAGCCGGTAATGGTTTCCTTTGATGTTGAACACAGTGAAGTTACCTACCGCCTCGGCAGAAGAGTAGGACTTTTGAACCTCAGCCAAATTGTGCCAAGCAGCCTTAGAAGTAATGCGGTACCAGGACTCTAACGCAACTTTTGCGTCAGCGTGACGGGCGATGAATTCCCGGATAGCTGGGCGACTGAAGACGTGCAAGGAATGCTCTCAATTGCTACGCCTATCCTCTCATTTTGAGAGTAAAGATGCAAGGGTGACTTTAAGCTCAAAACTCCCGGCACGGTTCAAGCCTGGGGAAACTGACCTTTTGCACATCACTTTATTGTGATGACCTATTCACTTGTGTTTCTACACCAGTCATTCAGAGCTAGAGACTAGAAAAAATTACTGGATAGGTAGTGAAAATGGGATTTTCCACGCTCCATATCCGAGTTAATCCACTGTAGATAACGGCGTCTTATTTATACTCCTCTGGGCTCTTTCTGCCCGTTTTTGGAATGTGGTAGGCGGGGTGACTCTGCTCCCGAGCTGCCACATTTAATCTGTGCCTAGTGGATCGGCTTTGAAACCCCCTTGAGATGAACCCGTTCGAGGGCTACGTAATGATAGTGCAGTTAGTTCTGAGCAGTTGAAAGGGTTTCCCACGGTTGATTGGGGTATTCCTCCATCATGTTTTTACAGAATTGGCGATCGAGGTCTTCGAGTCGATCTGAAGTTTGTATGTCATCCCACAATTGACGACACGCATAGGCCACTAAGCGATCGGTGTTCGTGTACCAAAGCCTCACCGTTCCGTCAAAACCTGCCGAAGCCAGTGTGTTCCCGTCCGGGCTGAACTCCACTGCCCAGACTGAATCTGTATGTCCATCTAAAGTGGCCAGAGGAGCTCCATCGTTGTGCCAAAGCCTCACCGTTCCGTCAAAACCTGCCGAAGCCAGTGTCTTCCCGTCCGGGCTAAACTCCACTGCCAAGACTGAATCTGTATGACCATCTAAAGTGGCCAGAGGAGTTCCATCGTTGTGCCAAAGCCTCACCGTTCTATCTTGACTAGCCGAAGCCAGTATCTTCCCATCCGGGCTAAACTCCACTGCAATGACCGCAGATGTATGTCCATCTAAAGTGGCCAGAGGTGTGCCATCGTTGTGCCAAAGCCTCACCGTTCTGTCAAAACCTGCCGAAGCCAGTGTGTTCCCGTCCGGGCTAAACTCCACCGCCCTAACCCAATCTTTATGTCCATCTAAAATGGTAAGAGGAGTTCCATCGTGCTGCCAAAACCTCACTGTTCCGTCTTGACTAGCCGAAGCCAGTGTCTTCCCGTCCGGGCTAAACTCCACTGCCAAGACCGGAGCTGTATGTCCATCTAAAGTTGCCAGAGGTCTTCCATCGTGCTGCCAAAGCCCCACCCTTCCTTCATCACTAACCGAAGCCAGTATCCCGTCCGGGCTAAACTCCCCTGCAATGAGCGTATCTACATGATCAACACCTCTACGTTCAATATCTGTATATACAACAAAAGTGTCCAGAGGAGTTCCATCGTGCTGCCAAAGCC
>JBFRWD010000145.1:0-13063 GCA_051439425.1 Synechococcus sp. | reverse complement strand
ATTGTGATGTTGTTGTTGAGTACCACCGGAGCAGTCACTTGGGTCAACTGGCCACGGTTGGAGAATGGGATTTCAACGGTACTTTCCCCATTAAATGGCTGTATCGGCAGAGTTTGCAAGGGACCATCTGACAAAATTTGGATGTTTTGCACACCTGCAGCTATGAGGTCGATGCCTGGACTCGCTTCGTCTCCCAGCCGAACGTAAACAACATCGTTGCCATCCTGCTGCAGTCCGCTGACCAATGCTTCTTCTAGCGTTCCGAATGGGTCCTCGAAGGTTCCGTCGCTATTGCCCCCCGAAGTAACGTGAGTAAAACGCCAAGCAGCGCCGGTCTCGGGATTACGGAAGACAAACTCTTCTGAAATGGAAGTAGTGGCAACGGTAGTATCAACCTCTTGCTGTTCCTCCACCACTACATTGAAGTCCCGCGCCACCGGATCCGCCAAACGGGTAACGGTTTCCCCCACTGTGGCGATCGCCTCCGCCTTTTCATCGGGATCGGTGTCTGTTTGTAAAGCTTTTGGAGTCGGCAACAGAAAACTCGCCGAGAAAAATCCCCGCACGTCAAAGACCGGATCCCCCTGGATGCCAGCCATCAAGCGGATGGATTCGGTGGGGACAATTTCTAGCCGACCTCGTCCACCAATACTGCTAACATCGTGGCCTCCCAGATAGTAGAGTCCACCGTACAAGCGCATTTCGCCGTGCTCGTTCCAGCTGACTAGCCGCGTCCCCGCCTCCACATCAAATCCACCCAGTGCAGCTTCTAGGCGATCAATCTGGGTGCGAGTATCTGTGGTGGTACTGGTGACATTACTGGACAGGAGATTGCCAGAAAACGTCGGTTCTCCGATAGCGATGGATGTCTGGCTGGAGGCAAACACTTCGCGATCTATGCGTTGGCGAGTATCTCCCACCGGGACGTAACCGTTGGCACGAATATCCCAGTGCTTACCTAGCCGTTCAAACCCGAAACCAATTTGTGGAAATACATTCTCGCCTGTATCCCTGACATCTAAACCCAAGTATCCACCCAAAATTCGCTGGTGATCTGGGCTGTAGCTGCGGTGACCGAATAAGAGCGATCCCCCTAAACGATTCTCGTCATCGAAATCGATGTTAAGGCGCGGGTTGAGGTAAGTGATAGATGTGCCCGGAGTTTGCAGAACGGGGAAGAACCCATCAAACGCATTGAGAGAGGCCGGGATCCCTCCTGACTCGGTGTTGGCGCCGACGCGGAATTGTGGATTGATGCGTAGAGCTTCCGTGGAGGTGCTCACCCTTAGGGAATCGGCGGTGGCTGCCTCTTCTTGCTCAGGTGTAGAGGTGGTTTGAGCAAGGACAGGACCAGCAGCCAGCAGGCCAGCAGCTGTGACTGCGGAGAATAGTGGCAAGAGTTTGGCCGTTAGCCTGAGAAGAGCGGTTGCAGATATCCGATCGCTAATTCCCCCGAATTGGTTAAAACTCCGCACCATCAGTGACTCCCTCAGCAAAATTTTGTCAGCAGTTAACTGCAAACGTAACTGAGACGCTGTCAAGGTACCGGCTAGCTAACTTTGAAGGTAGGGACTGGACACTTAAGAGGTGTCACCCTATGCATAAAACAATTGTTAAGCTCCTTGCGAAGTCAACTATATCCAAGAGTCTTTGCCAAGGCTACAGGTAGTCCGCCATCTCGACTAGAACGTCAGGACCTTTGCACTGTAGGGATTGTGGATGGCTGAAATGCTAAATGCTACACAATTTCGCAAGCATTTATTGATGAGGGTGATAACCCCGTTGCGCTTCTTGACGTAGTTATTTGAGCTGTAGTTTGACAAAAAATAAGCTCCTATCGAAATGATAGGAACCCATTGGATTGAGTATCAAATAGGATGGAGCTGACGGGAGTCGAACCCGTGTCCGCTCTAGGTAGTCGCCCTTCATTCATTCACTGGCCTAGTTCCTCTAATCCTCGGAACGGGAACCGTCACTTATCCCTAACGGTGGGATGCTCCAGTTTAGTCTTAAACCAGCAGCCTACTGAAGGAGTCTACTAGGTGCATCCGCTGAGGTTTTGACTGACTCGGGTAGCGGAGTCGTGAATCAGTCCTCGATCGAATTCTAAGTGTTCGACTTAAGCTACTGCTACTGCAGCAGGTTTACGAGAAAAAGCAACGATGTTGTTGGCACTTAATGTGCTTGAGCCTGTTGATAACGGGATAAGCTCAATCCCGACCAGCATCACAAAGGAACTTTCGCTAACGCGTCGAAACCGTTACAGCCCCGTGAAGTTCATCCATCATAGCCTATTTGTCTGAGTGTTGCCCCGCTACATGCAGCGGTTCGTGGAGAATCGCAGAAATCTTAGTTTTGCATCATCTCCAGCACCAGTTTGACCGCCTCAATCATCACATCGGGACGTTCCACCCAAACAAAGTGGTCGCTGCCCGGTGCCTTTAGCGTTTCTACGCGAGAGGAGAGTCGAGCTAGATGGGGATGAATGCGATCGTGTAGGTTGTTGGCAGCCCTTATTGGCAAGAATCCATTCCAAATGTAGGGATGAAGGAACGTATCGGCTTGAATGCTGACCACAGTCAAATTGCCGAGATGTTTGGCTTCAGCTAGCTGGTGACCGCTCTGTCGTAAGCTCCACAACTCGCGGGTCATGGTGACCCAGTGGCTAGGGCGCAAGAATGAGTATTTTGTGTTGCCTAGAGCGGGCTTGGGGATCTGGCGCAGATTGGGTTTAAGAATCTCGAACAAACCAACTTGGTTTAGGAGCCGGATGGCACCGATCGCCGATCCGAATGCAGACATCACAAATCCGGAGATGAAGAATGCCTGTAGTAGCTTTAGGCGCTTGGGCATCAGCAACATTTCAGCTTCGTGCAACCCGTCCGTCAACACCAACCCAGCTACTTTTTCAGGGAAGCGATAGGCATACAGCCGCATGTTGTAGCTGCCAAACGAATCACCCACGAGAAGGTAAGGCGGCTCGATTCCTGCTTTTGTCAGCAACTCATCCAGCTCCAAAACAATTTGGTGGCTGGTGCGCGGTTGCGAACTGCGATCGCTCCATCCATAACCAGCACGATCGTAAATAACGGTGCGAGAAAGTTGACTGAGGCGATCGAGCAGTAAGTATCCGTCCACTCCGCCCAAGCTGTGGTCGAGCACGATGGTGGGGGAGCCCTGACCGCGATCGCAATAATGCAGTTGATGGCCGCCAATATCGATACGTTTGCCTGGAGGGGGTTGTTGGTTCTCCAGCACTGAACTGATGGTTTGATAGCAAGCCCCAATGGCACAGATGGAGAGTTGCAGAACGAACAAGCGGTTCATGGGCTAAGACACCGCACGGCGGTATTCGTACACGGGAGATTCATCAAATTGCTTTGTTGCCCGTGGGACTCGCGATCGACCAAACAGGGATTGGAACAGTGCTTGGCGTGCTTCTGGCGATTCTGCAGTGGTTTCCCACAAACTTTCGTAGGAGAAGAACGTCAGCCCTAGCCCGCTAGCCCGAGCAGTCTGTACTTTGTCCTGGATAGCCTGACTGCTCACCGGTTTCGTTCGCAATCCGGCCAAAATACCCACGCCCAGTGGAATTTGCTTGCGTGTTGCCTCGATTTCGGTTTTTTGGACTTCGTGATGGAAACTTTGTAGATCGTGGCGGTAAATTTGCACGATCGCCTCATCCGCAATGCCGCGCTCCACCCAGTCCACCCAGTCTTGTAAAAACGAGTTGTAGGCTGTCAGGTAAGTGGTGGGAGCGATGGAAAATACGATATCGGGCTTAGTGTTTTTCACGGCCTGACGCAGTTGTTCTATGTATGCCGTTAATTTATTGGCCCGCCAGCGCTTCCAGTTGGAGTTATGGGGATCGTTGGGGGGATTTTGTCCGGTTTCGGAGCGATATAAATTCAGGGTGTAATCGTCGTAGCCGAATTCCACCGGGAAGCTGGCATGATCGTCAAATTGAATGCCGTCGATGTCGTAGCGATTGACCAGTTCTAAGACTAAGTCGGTGACGAATTGCTGCACTTCGGGATGGAGCGGATTCATCCACACCACTTCACCGGCTGCGTTTTGAATGGTTTGCGTGCCATCCTGCCGTTGCGTCAACCACCGGGGATGGGCTAGTGCTAACTCAGAAGTCGGTGGGGCCATGAAGCCAAATTCGAACCAGGGCAACACGGCGATGTTTTCGCGGTGGGCGTTTTCGATGAGATCGGCCAGGATGTCTTGACCGTTGTTTCCTCGCCGCACAAAAGGCTGAATTCCTGCAGTGCGAGCAACGGTACTGGGGTAGAGGGCATATCCGGAGTTCCAGACCACTGGATATATCGTGTTGAAATTTAAGCGCGATAGTTGAGAAATGGCGGCTTGCATGCGCGCGCGATCGCGAACCATACCTGTATCGTTGGCCGTAATCCACACCCCGCGAATTTCTGCTTGAGGGAGGGTTGATTGAGCAAAGGTGGATTGAGCAAAGGTCGATTGAGCAAAGGTCGATTGCGCTGCTGCCGAAGAGTCCTGAAATATGGAAGTGTATCGCCACAATCCGGCGGCCATCCATATCCCAATTACGCACAGACCAATACCGCACCAGACCCCTCCCATTTTGAGCAGTCTGCGCCAGCGATATCGAGAAACAATCCTGAACATAAGCGGTAACCGGTTGGACACGAACTCTGCGTTGATGTAGCTGCATTCGTGTCGTCAACTGTAACGGTTTCTTTTAGACAGAGCCAGGAGGGGAGAATCTGTCAGGATTGAGATCTCAGCAGGGGCGATCGATCTGATAAGCTGGCCAACCCCTACTCCAGCCTCGTCGTTTTGCCTTGAATGAACTGTTCCCATTGCACATCAAGTGACACAACCAGCCTCAAGCGAACGACTAAACTTGGTTATCCTTTATTCCGCTGTCACACCTGCGATTGCACCTTCAACGAACGGACAGGAACTCCCTTCAATCTCATCGAAGTTCCTAAGAGGGTTCAAGAATTGGAGGCTGAGTTTTTGACCGCGTAAGGGCTGAGGACATGGAAACAGCATTCTCTCATTTCCTATTCCTTGCTTTGGGATCTCAGTTCTGGTGCTTTGGGATCTCAGTTCTGGAAGATTCCTACTGATTTGCCCGAGAAAACCAGTTTGACTGTTGCCTAGGTTTGAACCAGGCCCCTACCTACGATCAATCATGGAGATGTACATGCTACCCCCGGTACTCTTCTGTATCGAACCTGGATATCAGTCAAGGAGATTTCTGTGCATCTGATACTACATCGGTAAAGTCTCCCCGTGAGTTAGACTCTGGACTTATCCGATTGGATTCGCGGCTCATGTTCTCAGAATCACCTCGCCAAGAACCGCCCCGTCACAAACATATCGTCCTTACCTCTCATCCAGGGCGATTTGGACCGAAGCCGATGCCGATTCGCTGGGGACATCCCGATCCAAAGCAGCGGGGACCGGCGATTGCCACCCTGACCAATGCTGCCCATCGTAATGTTGTGGGTACTCATTCCGGCTCGTATGCCGTCTATCGAGCATTGGCTGTGGCCAGCGGAGCCCTCCAATCTCAGCATCGTGCCGACCTGACCAATACTGCTCCCACCAGTCCAATCGGTCCCCATCCCAGTTGGGGCGATCCCGACAAAATAGTCTCCCTCGACCCCTTCGGGGCAATAGTGAGCGAATCATTTTCCGACTTGCTCGCAGACGGGTACGACATTCGGCCCACCATCGCCATAACAAAGGCCCACATCAACATTCCGGAGCTACAAGCAGCCGTGGACAGCGGCCGACTGACTATTGATGGCCGCGTGTTGAAGGATGGTGGGGAGTTAGTGGTAACGAAAGCGGCGATCGAGCCAGTCTGGCACCTACCAGGTATTGCTCGCCGATTTAACGTCGATGAAGGGGAGTTACGGCGCACGCTGTTCGAACAAACGGGAGGGATGTTTCCCGAACTGGTCACTCGCTCTGACTTAGACGTGTTTTTGCCGCCGATTGGAGGGCTCACGGTCTACATCTTGGGGGATATTGAAGCAATTGCCGATCCAAACCGACAGCTTGCCGTACGGGTTCATGACGAATGCAATGGTTCGGATGTATTCGGTTCCGATATTTGCACCTGCCGCCCCTACTTGGTTCACGGTATCGAAGTAGCGGTCGAAACAGCACAGGCTGGGGGAGCTGGGGTGATTGTCTACGCCCGCAAGGAAGGTCGCGCACTGGGTGAAGTGACTAAGTTCCTGGTATACAACGCTCGCAAGCGGCAGTCAGGGGGCGATCGCGCTGACGCTTACTTCAGTCGAACCGAATGTGTGGCGGGAGTGCAGGATATGCGTTTCCAAGAGCTTATGCCAGACGTCTTGCACTGGTTGGGCATTACCCGCATCGACAAATTTGTCTCTATGAGCAATCTGAAGTACGACGCGGTCACGCAGTCGGGGATCGAGATTTGCGAACGTATTTCAATTCCCGAAGAGCTGATTCCGGCTGATGCCCGAGTAGAGATCGATGCCAAAAAAGCAGCCGGCTATTACACAGATGGTGCCGTTCCCGATCGGACCAGTTTGACCACAGCCTACGGTCGCGATTTGAACAGTTGAGGGGGATGATATTGAGGTGAGTGGACGTGAGTGATTGGGGGATGGAGCGCAGGCACATACACACGGAAGCAGAGGCAATCGTGTATTTGCGTACGCCTCAAGCTATTCGCGATCGTTGTCATTCCTTACTTAACAAGGCCATTCAGGGGGAACTACAGCATTTCGACTGTAATCTCGACCGACTCTCGCCAACAGTTGATTACGTTCTCGACACTTTGACAGACGTCTATCCACAACTGAATGTCCCCTTTCACAGTCGCTGGCGCCACTTCGACGTCGGGGGTACCCCACGATTATCGGTCATGGAGAATATGCTGGCTAACGCGTCCAAAGAAGAACGGGCGAAAGCAAAGCTGGACTTAGCCGTGGTCAGCGTTCTGCTAGACGCGGGAGCCGGCAGTCAGTGGTCGTATACCGATCCGGCTAGCGGTGCCACCCTAACCCGCTCGGAAGGGTTGGCGGTCGCGAGTCTAGTGATGTTCGGAAATGGATTTTTCTCCTCCGATCCCCAGTGCCCTATGCAAGTAGATGCTGAGGGATTGCAGCAATTGACAGAGTCTTCAGTGGCTGCTGGATTACAGGTGTCGCCAACCAATCCACTTGTGGGTCTGAAGGGACGTTTGGATTTACTGCACCGACTGGGGCAGGTACTTACAGAGCAGCCAGTGTACTTTGGGGGGGCTCCTACCCGTCCTGGTAATTTGTTGGAGTACTGGATATCCGAGATGTTTGAAAGCGGTAAACCAGGAGCTTTACCAACGATTTCGGCAACAAAAATACTGCTTTCTGTATTGGAAGGACTTGGACCGATTTGGCCGGGGCGAATTCAGCTAGGAGGGGTTAACTTGGGTGACGTTTGGCCCCATCAGTCTCTGGCTGGAGACGAACCCGGTGCCTCCCTGGTGCCGTTTCACAAGCTTTCTCAGTGGTTGACCTATTCGCTTGTAGAACCGTTGCTGGACTTGGGTTGGAGAGTCACTGATTTGGAGCACTTAACCGGGTTGGCCGAGTATCGAAACGGTGGATTGTTTGTGGATATGGGAGTCCTCATTCCCAAGTATGCAGGTGTAATGGGACGGCCGCACTTGCCCAGATCGGAGATCGTTGTCGAGTGGAGGGCTTTGACATTGGCTTTACTCGATCGCCTGGCCGAGCAGTTGCGCGATCGGCTGGGTCTAACAGCCAGCGAGTTTCCTTTAGCTAGAGTCTTGGAGGGGGGCACCTGGAGTGCAGGACGTCGGATTGCTCGTCAAAAGCGGGCAGATGGCAGTCCTCCGATCTCAATCCAAAGCGACGGTACTGTTTTTTGAATGATGCCAGCCCCAATCACCCAAATCGAGCACCCTCTGATTCAGCACAAGCTCACCTTGATGCGTCGAAAAGACACCAGCACCGCTAAATTTCGGATGCTGCTGGATGAAATTGGCATGTTGATGGCTTACGAAGCGACGCGAAACCTCCCTCTCGAACTGGTCTCTATTCAAACTCCAGTTGCGTCAACCCATGCCCCTATGCTGGTGGGCAAGAAGCTGGTCTTGATTTCAATCATGCGGGCAGGTCAAGGACTGTTAGATGGCATGTTGAAGCTAATTCCATCAGCCCGAGTGGGACATATCGGCTTGTATCGCGATCCCAAAACCCGCGTTGCAGTCGAGTACTATTTCAAAGTTCCTCACGATACCGACGAGCGGGACATGGTGGTTGTAGATCCGATGATCGCGACGGGAAACTCTGCTGTAGCGGCGGTTCACCGCCTTAAAGAAGCTCGGCCACGGTCAATTACGTTTATGTGTCTGCTGGCAGCCCCTGAAGGTATCGAGCATTTTCAAACAGAACACCCTGATGTGCCGCTGGTTACGGCAGCAATTGACGAGTGCTTAGACGAAAGGGGCTACATTATTCCAGGGCTGGGGGATGCGGGCGATCGCATGTTCGGCACTCGATAACACCACGTTCTGCCGCCGAGCATCTAACGCTAAAGCTACAAAGATCGGCAATCTGAACTATTTATTTCGTGCGTTGCCCACTTTTTCTGGCCTTTCTTCGTCAAAATACTTTGCAGACCGTAATTCTTCCGGAAAAGGGGTTACGTCGCCCTGCATGGGCCAACCATTGCGTTCGGCCAGTTCGTAGAGGCGATCGATGCGAATTTGGGTCATAGGATGGGTGGAAAAGTAATCGGTGAAGCGCCCGTCATCTCCCGAGGCCAAGATATCTTCAAAAAATTCCAGGCTACCTCCACCATGACCGTAATGTTCGACGACTTTCTGCAAGGCAAATGCATCAGCGGCTAGCTCCTGACCGCGTCCGTAATGCAGTTCGGCCAGTCCGCTGGTAATCGACACCGCATTACCGCTCGATCCGGAATTTATGCCCAACGCAGAGGCCACGGTCAGAAATACTAAGTTCCGTCCCAATCGTTCCAGCGGGTCGCGATGTTCGAAGTGACCTAACTCATGCGCAAGCACAAAAGTCAGAGCATTTTCCGATTCAACCGTATCCAGCAGCCCTTGACTAACAACGATATGCCCGCCGGGAAATACCCCAGCATTGGGAACTTCTGATTCGTAAATATTGAGCCTCAGGGGAACCCGATCCACAACAGCGGTATCCCGAATGGAGTTGAGCAAATCTAGAGAATAGACAGCACGAGGATCGCGACTGGATTCATCCTCTAACTCTTGCGGATTGATTCGGCGGGCAATCGCCACTTCGGTCTCCGGCTCAATCCGGCCGACCAGAA
Organism: Synechococcus sp.; assembly: GCA_051439425.1. GTDB lineage: Bacteria > Cyanobacteriota > Cyanobacteriia > Thermostichales > PCC-7336 > PCC-7336. Next base: position 3,718 of record JBFRWD010000145.1, on the reverse strand, counting down.
TATCAGAAATCCATCCCAATAAAAGATAGGCCACCACCGAACATACGCCAATCACCGTCACAAGATAGGCCAAATTAGCCAAAGGATGGACTGGCGTAACATTCACCTCTTCGGTGATGGGTTTCGGAACGTATTTAGGGGAGGGCATAGCAAGAGAGAAACATGGCGTTTCAAACGCTAAAAAACATGGCGACCGCAGGGACGCGGACTAACGTAATTGCCGATCGCGCAGTGCCGTACCGTAAGCGGTCACCTCAATTGCAATGATGCCCTGGTTGCTGGCTTTACTGCCGACATCAGATGTTTCGATGCGAACATTCGCCAACTGGCTCGCCCCCCAAGCAATGGCTTGCTCTTTCATACGCAGCATGGCTTCTCGGCGGCCGCGATCGACTACACTTTCGTACACTGTGACGCGTCCACCCACCAGGTTACGCAGTCCAGCCACAATGATTTTGAAATAGTCTGCAGATACAACCACACTTCCCACAAACAGTGCAGCCTCCGAATTCGGAGGCATCTGTTGTTTGGCTCCAAATGTCACGATTGGTACGTGTAGAGTTTGCGCTTCTCGTGCCCGAATATCAGCGTAGTTTTTCTTTTCGATGTAGCTGCCGACAAAAAATCCCAGCCCTAGCAAAATCAAGAAGATGATGAGTTCTGCCATACCAACTGTTCAGCTCCTAGACACGGATATTACAAAGCGTTGATACTACTGAACGCGAACGGCAGTGCCGTACACGTACAGCTCTGCTGCCCCTGCCGCAATGGAGGACGTGGCAAATCGAATATTGACAATTGCATTTGCCCCTTTTTGCTGCGCTTGAGCGATCATGCGATCGGTGGCTTCATTACGGGACTCTCGCAACAGCTCGGTGTAGGCTTTCAGTTCTCCACCCACCAGGTTTTTAAAACCAGCTAAGAAATCCTTACCCACGTTTTTGGCTCGCACGGTATTACCGCTGACCAAGCCGTAATGTTCGAGCATCTGCATGCCGGGAACGCCTTCCAGGGTGGTTAGAATCACGAGCACCTCCTTTATTTAGGCCGATCGAGTTGTCTTGACAATTTCACAGCAAATTTTATCCAGTTCACTTTAGCGACGCCCGCTTCCCTACAAATCTTCCGATACAGCAACATCCCCGTCGTCAATCTCGCAAATGTAGGTAAGTAGCCGCTCTTTGAGATTGATTACGCAGAAACACGATGAGAACAAGTAGAGCGTTTGCTGACGGCAGCTCGGTTGGAAAAACTCGGGCGTAGGGTCAGGTATCGCAGCGAACCTCGTTTATTGAAAAGACTGCTCTGTTTGCCGGTGAGTTTTTTGATGGTGCTGCTATAGTTTCGGCATCGGATCGCACTTGCTGATGGCTGCTGTCGAAGATCCTGAGAAGAATCCCCCGAATAAGGTCTTCATTAGCTATGCGAGGGAAGACAGAGAGTGGGCTGCAAGAAAAGCCGATGACTATGATGAAGTAAATCAGAATTACTTTCTAGATTACAAAAGCATCCGAAGTGGAGAAAACTGGCGAGAAAGGCTAGAGAAAGAGGTCAAGACAGCTGATCGTGTAGTGCTGATTTGGTCTAAATATGCGGCGCAGTCTGACTGGGTGCGTCAGGAGTATTTAGCAGCACTTGAGAAAGGGAACGATGTTCTCAGGATTGATTTACTGGATAGCACCCCTTTACCTGGGGAGCTGAAAGGAATACAGGCCAAAAGACATCGTCTTGCGCCCCCAAAATACGTAACGGATCGGCTGTTGAAGGAGCCGACGAGGGAACCACCTGAGGGTGATTTACGACCCAGTATTTTGCTGAGGGCGGAGTATGGGGTGGTGCCGTTTGTTGGACGACAGGAGTTGTTGGAGGAATATGAGCAGTGGTGTGAGGAGGACAGCCTGTTTGCGGTTCGGTTGCTGACTGGGGCAGGTGGATTGGGGAAGACGCGATTTGCTATCGAGCTTTGCAAGCATTTGCGGCAGAAGTATTGGGAGACGGCGTTTGTAGATCGGATTGAATTTGAAAGGTATCTCAACAATCCAGAAGCGGCCAATGGGTTGATGAAGCTGCGGCGACCAACATTGTTGGTGGTTGACTATGCAGAGACTCGGCGGGAGCAGGTCAAGGAATTATTTCGGGCAGCCAAGACAAAAGATTTTAGACAGCCAGTTCGGGTGTTGTTGATAGCCAGATCTGAGGGGGAATGGTGGCAGCAACTGTTGAAGGAGTCTCACGATCACGAGGTGTTGGTTGGCAAGGATTCGGAGCCTCGAAGACTGCTGCCGCTGGCATCCGAGCTGACAGATCGCGAATCTGTCTATCAAGAGGCAGTTTTTACTTATTCGCGACTGTTGGAAAAACCTTGGCCAACATTTGCTCCTTCTCTTGCAAATGAAGACTTTAATCGCGTTCTATTCATTCACTTAGCTGCCCTAGCTGCTATGGAGGGGAAGAAGATCGAACAGCGTGATAAATTGCTGGATTTTGGTGTAGAGCGGGAATGCGGATACTGGCTGAAAAAGGCGCGAGATTTAGGTTTATCAACCGAACTCGCTCAGCAAGATGTGCTTGCGGAAGGAGCAACCATGCTGGTTTTAGCAGGTGGTTGCAATAGACAACGTCTCCGTGGAGTCCTTCAATGGCAGCCCGACTTAGCCGAATTAACGCGCCTACAACTAAAGCAATTTGCTCGAGTCTACTCCGAACTGTATGGCACTGCAGAGAGAATTGAGCCACTACAGCCTGACCTGTTGGGAGAAAGACTGGTTGAAACAGCTTTCATACAAAGTGATGAATTGAGGACGGCTTGGGTAAGACCTAGTGAACCGTCTGAATTGTTTAATGGTTTGACGGTTCTGAATCGGGTTGCAGCGCGTAAACCAGACACTGAAAGCTGGCTGGCTGAGGTGTTTCAGGAGGATTTAGAGCGTTCGGCTTTTGCCGCAGTTTTTGTTGCCCTCGCAGGTGGAGATCCCATTGGTAGAGTGTTGGCCAATTATTTACTCGTCAATGCCAACCCAGAATTATCCAAGGCCTTAATGGAACTGGTACCAGCGCAGACTTTAGCCCTCAGAGAGTTGGCTGAAACTACAACTACTCAATCATTAGACAGTAGTGAGGCGAACCAGGAAGAACGAGCAAGGCTAGTGCATAACCAGAGCATACGCCTCAGCTATTTGGGTCGACGGGAAGAGGCGCTACGTGCGGCGGAAGAAGCCGTTGAGATCAGACGCCAACAGGCCCAGATTCGATCCGATGCCTTTTTGCCTCAACTGGCTAGGAGCTTGAACAACCTCGGAGTTAGGCTCAACGATTTGGGGCGACGGGAAGAGGCGTTATGTGCGGTGGAAGAAGCCGTTGAGATTTATCGCCTGTTAGCACAGGGCCAACCCAATACCTTTTTGTCCGACCTGGCTTTGGGCTTGACCAACCTCGGGCCCATGCTCAGCTATTTAGGAAGACGGGAAGAGGCGTTACGCGCGAATGAAGACGCCGTTGAGATTTTTCGCCAGCTTGCCCAGAGTCGACCCGATGCCTTTTTGTCCGACCTGGCTTTGAGCTTGAACAATCTCGGAAATAGGCTAAGCAATTTGGAGCAAAAGGAAGAAGCGTTACGCGCGACTGAAGAAGCTGTTGAGATTTATCGCCAGCTAGCACAGAGGCGACCCGATGCCTTTTTGCCCGACCTGGCTAGGAGCTGGAAAAATCTCGGAAGTCG
>JBFRWD010000144.1:0-5118 GCA_051439425.1 Synechococcus sp. | reverse complement strand
CCTCTTAATCGGGCGCTCAAGTTGCCCGTTGCAATCGCTGCAGTCCTACTTGGTTCCTCCCACATTACTCCAAGCATTGCCCAGTCTGTCATTTCAGAACGCCCTCCCGAAATAGCTGCAGAAGTGGAAGCGATTGCCGAGGTGGATGGTCTCGAACATCCTTGGGGGATGGCCTGGCTCCCAGACGACTCGTTGCTGGTAACAGAGCGTCCTGGAAGAGTACGGCTGGTGAATTTAGCTCGGAACCAGGCGATCGATGTGCCAGGAGTCCCCTTGGTATTTGCAGAGGGCCAGGGTGGGTTGCTAGATGTTGCCGTTCACCCCCAATTCGAGCAAACTGGCTGGGTGTATTTCACCTATTCTGCTGGCACCCTCGATGCCAACCACACTCGGATTGCTAGAGCTAGATTTGACGGCGAGACATTGCAAGGCTGGTCGGATATCTTCCAGGTCTCTCAATTGAAGAACGATGCCCAGCATTTTGGAGCGCGGCTGGAGTGGTTGCTGGATGGAACCTTACTGGTTTCGATTGGCGATGGCGGTAATCCTCCCGTCACGTTGGATGGGGGGTTGATTCGCCAACAGGCCCAAAACACCCACAGCCATCTGGGAAAGATATTGCGCATTCGCGATGATGGTTCGATTCCGGAGCATAACCCTTGGCAAGATTCTGCCGGACTCCCAGAGATTTGGAGTTATGGCCATCGCAATATTCAGGGATTGGCGATCGATGCTGCCACCGGCCAAGTGTGGGCTACCGAACACGGCGCCCGTGGCGGTGACGAGCTGAACGAGATTTCTCCCCAGCAAAACTATGGCTGGCCAGACGTGTCCCACAGCCGCGAGTATTTCAATAACCAGCCAGTGGCCTCGGTGCAGGAACGGGAAGGCGTAGTATCGCCATCCTTAGTGTGGACTCCGGCGATCGCGCCATCGGGATTGGCCATTTATCGAGGCGAGCTTGTCAAGGAATGGCAAGGGGACTTGTTTGCAGGAGGATTGGTTAGCAAAGACGTGCGCCAGATTGAAGTGGCAGAGGATGGATCGGTTACGCGCGAACGGTCTATCCCGATTGGAGCTCGGGTGCGGGATATTAGTCAGGGGCCGGATGGCTATTTGTACGTGCTGACTGACGAACCCAATGGTCGCCTGTTGAGATTGCAGCCTGTCAGTGACGAGAACTAGTTTTGCTTGTTCGCAGGGGCTCGGAGTTTGAAGAAGCCCTTGTTCTTATTCGTTGGCTATAGTTTGCCACTCAGCAATCGCTGTTGGAGGAACAGCTATGGTGGCAATACCGTCTTCTGTCGGTATTTGCAATTTGAGCGGAGTGACATCAGACAATTGCAGGACAACGGCGGCAATGTCGTACTGACCCACAGAATCCGGTACTCCGTTATCGGTAAACACGCGATCGGAGCTGTCAGGAGCCTGAAAGGTTTGTCCGCTAACGTTGGTCATCACCAGTGGTTGCTGGCGCAGAACTGTTGCCGTTTCAGGAAATCCGACCAATCGCAAGAACAATGTCGACTGCCCATCGGCAAACACTCGCTTGAAGGCGATCGCCTGCCAGGGATGCCCTTCCAAATCGCGCAACGACTGAAACGAGCGATAGAGCATTTGTCCGCCAGCTTCTTGTTCGTAATCCAAACGGGCTTGACTAGGAGCTGAGTGGAAACCGACCAAGAGCATAGAACAACAAAGGGTAACCAGCGCGATTGCAAGCAAACGGTGGTACCAACGATGTGGCTTCTGGTTTATGCCGATCAATCCAGCTTTCATCATCCCAATTCCATTGCAGATAATGACATCCTAGTGAAGTTGCTGCAGTGTTGACTATTGCACAATTGCAGGGCTATAAAACCAGGCCATTTCAGTCAATTGGGCGGTTCTTAGCCAACTACCTGTACGGTCTTCTTTTACTATTCAAATGCTATGGGAACTTACGTCATTACTGGGGCCAATCGGGGCATTGGTTTGGAATACTGCCGCCAGTTGGTGCAGCGAGGGGAGACTGTTATTGCCATTTGTCGCCGATCGTCATCAGAGCTGGATGAGTTAGATCTTCGGGTTGAGACGGGTATCGATCTTGCAACAGATGAAGGAATTGCGGCGCTCGATCGCCAACTGGAGGACATCACCATTGATGTCTTGATTAACAACGCTGGCATTCTGCAGCGGGTGAGTCTAGACAACCTCGATTTGGATAGCATTCGCAAGCAATTCGAGATTAATGCGATCGCCCCGTTGCGAGTTACCCACAGGCTGCTCGATCAGATGGCTAGCCCTGGAAAAGTGGTGTTGATGACCAGTCGCATGGGCTCCATTGCCGACAACACCTCTGGTGGCTCGTATGGCTATCGCATGTCAAAAGTGGCCCTATGCATGGCGGGAAAGTCACTCTCTCTTGACTTGCAATCACGCAATATTGCCGTAGCAATCCTTCATCCGGGTTGGGTGAGTACCGGCATGACAAATTTCACCAGCCAAGGCATTACGCCAGCCGAGTCCGTTCAAGGACTGCTGGCTCGTATTGATGCACTCACACTAGACAGTACCGGTACGTTCTGGCATGCCAACGGTCAAGTCCTACCGTGGTGATTGTGGATGACACTACACGGTAATGTTTTCTTGTAATATCGCGCGAACGTTTTACCCAGAGCGGTTTGTGCTCAGTCAAAATCAAATACGTTCTTTCAAGCAAAACTCCCGATCCCTCCTGCGATTCCCATTGCTTCAAGTGTTTTTCGCTACACTATAGGTCAAGGTTTTTTCCTCATAGCCCTATGACGACATCGCAGTCTCTGTCTATGTCAGGTCCCTGGCAGCACGCCTATGCCCAGACAAACGGCATTCGCATGCATTACGTAACCCAAGGTGAAGGAGACTTGGTGGTACTGCTGCACGGGTTTCCCGAATTCTGGTATTCCTGGCGGCACCAAATTCCGGCGTTAGCTCGCCGTTTTCGAGTAGTGGTGCCGGATTTACGCGGCTATAACGACTCAGACAAGCCAGATTCCGGTTACGACATCGATACGCTGACGGATGATGTGCGTGGGTTAGTAACAGCATTGGGCGAGCGAACGGCAATTGTGGTGGCGCATGATTGGGGTGGGGCGATCGCCTGGCATTGGGCCCAACAATTTCCCGAACAGGTGCGGAAGCTGGTGGTTTTGAACTCCCCCCATCCTGCCTGTTTCCGGCGAGAGCTGATGAGTAATGCGGATCAACTCCGTCGCAGTTGGTACATGTTTTTGATGCAGATGCCGCTATTGCCCGAGTGGGTGGTGCAGCTCAATCTCGGTAATGTCGTCAAGCAGGTGTTTCAAGATACGGCCATTCGCAAAGGGGCATTTTCAAAAGCGGATCTGGCGGTTTATAAGGATGCCCTCTCGAAGCCCAAGGTTCTGACCTCTGCCATGAATTACTATCGCCAGCTATTTCACTGGCGGCAGGTGCAGCATTGGTTGACCAATCCAATCCGCCAAATCAAGGCCCCCACGATGCTGATTTGGGGAGAGGAAGATTTTGCTCTGAGTCGCAAGCTGACGGAAAACATGGAAACCTTTTTCACTCGAAAGCTGCGGCTGGAGTTTATCCAAGATTGCGGTCATTGGACTCAGCAGGAGGCTCCGCAGACAGTTAATCGACTGTTAATGGATTTTCTCGCGCGCTAGATTCTGATAGCAATCGGCAATCCGCGACAAAGAGCTTCCAAGCCTTCTTTTCTTGATAACCATGGCTATGAGCTGTCTACGCCTTCTAGGCCTGACAGCGGATGGCTAGCAGCTGTTCTTTCAGCCCCGTTGACATTAGGGCTCGAGCAGCCACGCGACCAATTCGCAGAAGCCACTACCCTCAGCAGCAGAGGTTAGGTAGGCCGGTTGATGGTGTAGGCGATCGCTAAAGTCCATCAGATTTGCAACACCTACTGAATGGGGAAAATCTTTGCGAACAAACAAGCTTTCATCGTTAGGGCTGTCTCCCACCGTCACAATGCAATCGGAGGAGATATGGGGTACCAAGCGTTGTGCCATATGCAAAACAGCCCACCCCTTTTCCTGTTCGAGAGGCTTGATATGGCACTGAATCGAGCTGTAAGTGAACCCCCAGCCCAGTTCGACACAGAGGTTTTGCATGTGTTCTAACTCTGAGGCAGCAAAGCCCGTATTCGCAAAGGTCCAGTCTGTGAGACGGAATGTATTGTCAGTGGCGGGTTGGAGTTGGGGAAAGTCCAACTTGAGTCGTTCAAACGCCAATTGCAACCGCCGCCGATGCTCCTTCATGTCGTCGATATCAACTAACAGCGTTCCAGCCGTTTCCCCTTCGCTCGGATAGTAAATCCCGCCATTTTCGGCGATCGCCCCAGCCACATCCAAATAGTTCACCAGACCGCTGACCCATCCGGCCGAGCGCCCTGTCACCACGAGAACGCGGATTCCCTGCTGCTTGAGTTGGCACAATCCGGTTAAGAGCGACGGACTGAACTTGCCTGTTTCTGTTAGCGTTCCATCCATATCTGTGGCCACCACCTGAATGCGAGAGCGCCAATCTGCAGAGCTAGCTGCTGCAGGAAGGGGCTGGAGAGGTGAACTGAGCTGAGACATGTAGAGTTAGCCATTTCAGTTTGGACAAAGGTTTCCGATCGCAGTCAGGATTGAACATACCAGAAGTGTAGATTTCTGCGATCGGCAGTCCAAGGGGTTGCTCTACGAATGTTGACTTGGAGACGCAGAACTACGTTAACGATTAGCCAATGATAGAAAATTCATCGGCGTTGCATACTGTAGTGATGAAATGCCCAAGATGCGAATCGAGCAATTGCTCAAAGAATGGCCATAAGGATGGCAAACAGCGCTACATCTGCAAGCAGTGTCGTCGCCAATTTGTAGAGTCATACAGCCATCGAGGCTACAGCGAGGAGGTCAAACGTCACTGCCTGAAACTCTATGTCAATGGCATGGGGTTTAGAGCCATTGAACACTGCACAGGGGTCAATCACAACACAGTGATTAAGTGGGTCAAGCAAGGGGGTGACTCTCTTCCTGATGCCCCTCCCCCCGAGAAGAGTCCAGACTTAGCCCAGTTGGATGAGTTTCAAACCTTTGTCGGGTCGAAAAA
>JBFRWD010000143.1:0-44029 GCA_051439425.1 Synechococcus sp. | reverse complement strand
CCGAGATATTTATCAGAATTGGGATCCCGGAAACTCAAGCGAGCCGAGAAATCCTTCAGTCCGAGTCGTTCGAACACGCTCAGAATGAGATCCACCACCTTGAGAAATTCGTCATCAAGTTGTTCGGGAGTAACAAATAGGTGAGAGTCATCCACAGTAAAGCCGCGCACCCGCGTCAAGCCTCCCAGCTCACCCGATTGCTCGTAACGATAGACCGTCCCGAACTCCGCCAAACGTAATGGTAAGTCGCGATAAGACCTCAGCTCGTTCTTGTAAATCTGGATGTGAAACGGGCAGTTCATCGGCTTCATGACGAAGCCCACCTCGTTCGCCCGCGACTCGTCGTCCTCCGACATGATAGGGAACATGTCTTCTTTGTATTTCTGCCAGTGACCGGAGGTGCGGAACAAATCCACACGGGCAATGTGAGGGGTGGTAACTGGTAAGTAGCCGCGCTTGAGCTGCTCCTTTTTGAGGTAGTCCTCCAACGTCGATCGCAAGATCGTCCCCTTCGGCGTCCACAGGGGTAGACCGGGACCAACATCATCAGAAAACAGGAATAAGCCCAATTCTTTGCCCAGCTTTCGATGATCCCGCTGTTTAGCTTCTTCCAACCGCTTTTTATAGGCCTGCAGTTGTTCGGGCGTTTCCCAAGCGGTGCCGTAAATCCGCTGCAACTGGGCTTTATTCTCATCACCGCGCCAATAAGCACCGGCCACGGATAGCAGGTCAAAAGCTTTGGGGTGAATATCTTTCGTAGTTTCGACGTGTGGCCCCGCACATAAATCCCACCACTGGTCTCCCAAGTGATAAAAACTAATGTTTTCACCTGTGGGAATATCTGCGAGGATTTCAAGCTTGTAGGGCTCTTTTAACTCTTCAATTCGATGCTGAGCCTTGTCCCGAGGCACTTCCTCGCGGATGACCGGCAAGCCTTTCTTGATGATTTTGATCATCTCCTTCTTGATCTTCTTCAGATCGGAGGTTTCAAAAGGCTCGGGAACATCAAAATCGTAGTAAAACCCGTAATCGGTCGCAGGACCGATGGTCACCTGGGCACCGGGAAACAGTTTCTGTACCGCCATCGCCATGACATGGGAGGTGGTGTGTCGGATGCGATGGAGAGTATCCGATTCGCTCGTTTTCGGGAGCGAGATTTTGGGTTGTTCCGGGGATTCCGACATGACAGGTGTTTCGACTGTAATCCTTGTGTCCGGATTCCATCTTAGTCGGGCAGGTGACCCCAAGCACAAACATGCAATTGCTAGAGTTTATGAACGATCTTAATGGATGGCTCGGTAAGGCGTACGGAGCGCGATCTCCCCGTCACCATCGCTTCTGTCATGATTCGAATCTCAAGGCAGTCAGAACAAAGAACAGCCACATAACTCAGGAATTCTTATTCGGAATGCCGATCCCCAGCCAGCCATCGCCACAGTAGAATATGGCCAACGCTAGGGGTGCCCAACCATACGGGCTGAGATAACACCCTTAGAACCTGAGACTGGGTAATGCCAGCGAAGGGAAGCCGTCTCTAGAAGGAATCGTCAATATGCGCACTAACTGGGTCGCCAAGCGTCGCGGACAAGGCAATGTGTCCCAAATGCACTACGCCCGTCAGGGGGTCATCACCGAAGAAATGACCTACGTTGCCAAGCGAGAGAATCTTTCACCCGAGTTAATTCGGGACGAAGTGGCGCGCGGTCGCATGATTATTCCCGCCAACATCAATCACACCAACCTGGAACCGATGGCGATCGGCATTGCCTCCAAGTGCAAAGTGAATGCCAACATTGGAGCATCCCCCAACTCTTCCGAACTGTCAGAAGAAGTGGCCAAGTTGGAACTAGCGGTGAAGTACGGTGCCGATACCGTCATGGATCTGTCCACCGGTGGCGGCAATCTGGATGAAATCCGGCAGGCCATTATCAATGCCTCTCCTGTGCCAATCGGTACCGTTCCGGTATATCAGACGTTGGAGAGCGTGCATGGCAATGTTGAGAATCTAACTGCCGACGACTTCCTCCACATCATCGAGAAACACGCTCAACAAGGGGTGGATTATCAAACCATCCACGCCGGACTGTTAATTGAACACCTGCCATTAGTGCGCAGCCGGATCACCGGCATCGTGTCTCGTGGCGGCGGTATTTTGGCTCAGTGGATGCTGCATCACCACAAGCAGAATCCTCTGTATACCCACTTCAACGACATCATTGAAATTTTCAAACGTTACGACGTGTCCTTTAGTTTGGGCGATTCCCTGCGTCCTGGCTGCACCCACGATGCATCCGACGAGGCACAGTTAGCTGAACTGAAGACCCTCGGCCAGCTCACCCGCCGCGCCTGGGAACATGACGTGCAGGTCATGGTAGAAGGCCCCGGTCACGTCCCGCTCGACCAGATTGAGTTCAATGTTAAAAAGCAGATGGAAGAGTGCTCCGAAGCTCCCTTCTACGTATTAGGACCTTTGGTGACCGACATTGCACCAGGCTACGACCACATCACGTCTGCGATTGGAGCTGCGGTGGCTGGCTGGCACGGTACAGCGATGCTGTGCTACGTCACCCCCAAAGAACACCTGGGCTTGCCCAACGCTGAAGATGTGCGCAATGGCTTGATTGCCTACAAGATTGCCGCCCACGCAGCCGATATTGCTCGCCACCGTCCTGGAGCGCGCGATCGCGACGACCAACTCTCCGAAGCTCGCTACAACTTTGATTGGAACAAGCAGTTCGACCTATCTCTCGATCCAGAGCGTGCCCGCGAATATCACGACGAGACTCTGCCTGCTGATATCTATAAAACCGCCGAGTTCTGCTCAATGTGTGGTCCCAAATTCTGCCCCATGCAGACCAAAGTGGATGCTGACGCCTTGACTGAATTGGAAAAGTACTTGGCGAGAGATGAGCAGCAGTTAGTCAAGAGCTAGCGGACAACTGAGCCACGTAACGAAACCAAATGGAGTGCCTCTTCTAAACAGAGACACTCCATTTCTTCTGGGTATTGATAGTCAATCAGTGATGTCAGCTCAAGTCGGATCTAAGCTCCCAGCAGGTTCCATCAAACATCAGAAGGAGCTTCATCGTCGAGAATTCGAACCTCCATCACCGTTCCGTGGATGAGGGAATCAAACGTCTCTAGCTCAATCGGAACACCAACCTTGACCTTACTATTTCCTAGCACGACCCCACTACTGGTGACTGCCGCTTGCCCAGAGACAGTGACCACAATATCGGCACTAAACTGTTCTTCTGCCACTCGCTCGATCGATCCATCTGGCAACACGATCGGGACAGTGCGGCTTACATCTTCAACACCGACAACATCGACATCACCATAAGGCTGGTTGCGAATGATGATATTGGCCCTCTCTCCAGGCTTAAACACCTCAGCCGATCGCGTACTGACCCGCCGAGCCATTACATCCACTTCAACCGGTTTCTGATTGCTGGTGTTAAATCCGCGAATCGGAACCGATTGGCTATTCGCAGGCACTAGAAAGATTGCCACCATGGCCACGAGCACCACGAGTGCAGCCCCCAAATCGATCACACTGACTTTGCCAAACAGTCGGCCGCGATTGTCAATTAACGCCATATATCAACCTCAGAGCACTTGGCTACAACCACCAGCTCTAGTGTAAGAGCTGCCGAAGATGATTGGTTGCCGCAAACCCTAACGGGGAATGACAGTATGTAAACTTTCGCCGCCATCCCTCAACATCTAAGCCGCGCCCCCAGCGCACTTTTTAGAATTAACGTAGGCGATGGGTAAAGATGTTATGGCCAGCTCGGATCAAGTAAAAGCGTATCTTGCCTGTTGGCTACAAATGGGCAAATCAATCGATGTTGACCTACCTCAGGGTCAGCACCAGTTTCTGCAACCCAATGTGGTGTTAGAAAAGAATCGCTACAGCGAGCATTTCGAACAAATTTGGCGCTATGTCAGCCGCCATCCCACGCACTGTTATTTGAGTGGCACTAACGAGAGCATTCAAGATCTGTTGAGTGATCGCTGGGATATCGCGAATTGCAGTCGATGTAGCTTGCTATTGCCAATGCCTGCCCCCAGATCCCTCAAAGTATCCCCGTGCCCCTGTTCAGACCTCTATCACTGGCCAGATTGGGAAACACTTCGCCCCCGGTGGTTAGATGACGTAGAAGAGACCGCCGAACATTCGCTCGGTGGCATTGCTCAGAGATTGCAAGTCATGCATACATAGCTAGAACTTTTAGTCTGTTAGAACACTAGCTGCAACATAACAAGACTGGCGACTGTTGTCTTATGGTCGTCATTTTTTGTGCCATCGCTGGCTCGACTAGCGTTCGCCTAGTATACGTATTGTTTTAAACACCCTTGGTTAGCTTCACACCAACAAATGTAAGGAAAGAAAATATTCTGGCGGAGAAAGACGCTTGAGTCTGATATTAGTACGATCAACAGAGACGACTGACTACTCAGCTATCGCCTGTTGAGTGGCAATTCCCATACAGTGCCTCCGGGGTAGAGATATCTGAAATCCTCTCTGTAAAAGCAGGAACATCTCCACTGACTGCGACTTTATGCCGCCGCATCTATACCGTTTTGACCCACATTCACCAACCGTCTCAGACACCGATCGAACACATGTGAACTGTCAGCTAAATCAATTACATATTCGACAAATAACCCCTGGCATTGGATTGGTATCGGCAGCGCCAGTCTGTTTTTCAGTTTCTGCATGAGTGCCTTTGCTCAATCATCACCCAATCCTCACCCCTCCACCCAAGACATCCCTCCTCGCCCAAATACTTCCACCGTTGAGCCGCCCGCCCCTCTCCCCCACTGGAATCAGTACCCAATTGGGATCCCCCGCCATCTGCCCCCTCTGCGCCAACCCTTCCAGACACAGAACGCTTATTTGTCTCTAGATTCGTGGTCGTCGGCAGTACCGTTGCGCGGGGCCAATGGGGATGGCCGCACGCGATTATCGGTGCTGAGATTCGATCGAGAAGGGCTGGGGCGAGGTAGTCGCCAGGTGCTAGCAGGGCGATCGCAAGTATCGTTCGGTTTAGATGCACTCGAGGCAACCAGCAATGCGTCCGATCCAGACGGCCAATATGTAATTTGGCGCAGCCAAGCTCAATGGGCTCGATCGCTGGCTCCATCGACGCTATTGGTGATTCGTGGTAGCGTCCAAGTTGCCGATCGCGATATCTCGCCCTCAATCCTCAGAACCCAGCGCTCGATCGAAGTCAGCCAACCCTCCAGACTGGGCCATCGCACGCGGATACAGAATCAAAAAGATCGTCCACCACATGACTACCGGTGCAGCCACTAACCCAGAAATCCAGAAACGATGTAGAAGCAACCAACTGGCAGCCACAACTGTTACTCCAGTCAGGACAATCGACCACGGCTGACACCACCACGGTTTGTAATCCCAGACGCTATCGCTCAGTTGCTCAATATTCTCCGTAGATTTAGCTTCTGGGGAAGCGTTGCGTTCGTCCGATCCGTCACCCATCATCTCAGCTCGCATTCGGGAGTTGCGAATAGTCTATTTCACCCAGCGCCCAGTCGCAGAAAAAACACCCGTCACACGTCCGTCAAACAGTAGTAGATGTCGCCAAATTCAGCTCCATCGGCTCATTCACTGCAGGAGAGAGAACTTGCGTATCCAGCCCTAGTTTGCGAATGGCCGCTTGCAGCTCATCCACGCTGCCCTTAGCCTGCAGTACATTGCTGAGCAAGCCATCGTAGACGATGCCATCATCGCCCGCCGTACTGCGCAGGAAATAGCGAGGCTTTAGCATCTGCGCGAGTTCTAAAGCACTAGTATTGCCGCGTACAATTGCCCCTGCCAACGGAATCGCAATATCGCTAACTGGGCCAATCACTACATCAATAGGTGCTTGCTCCGCCAGATCGTCAGGATAGAAGCCGTGAGGTTCATAGTAAATCTTGCCGCCCGTCTTCAAGCTTGTTAGCACATAACCATTTTCAGGCTTGATCCCGGTCAGAGCACCTTCAACTGCAAGAATCTCGACGCGATCGCATAATCGATACGTCTCCCCAAAATCCAACGAGGTCACCTGCTCAAATCCCAACTGGCGACATACCCTAGCGGCTTTGGGCGCACCCACAACGGGAATAGACTTATCCAATTGTTCCAGCGTCTCGGGATGACTGTGATCTTCCAGGCCTTGTGATAGCAGGATCAAATCTACAGTGCCAGGAATGGGTAGGGACTGACTGCGAGATGCCCTAAACAGCCAAGACAAGCCACCAAACTCTAACGGCCCCACCAACCAGGGATCGAGCAGGATATTCAGGCCCGACACTTCAATTAACCAAGAGTTTGCACCGTACCAGGTGAACCGCATAATGTTTCCTCGCCCGCTATGGCACTACTACCTTTTGATCCGAGATCCAATTAGCCTTATCCTGTCCTGCGTGAGGAGCAAGCCTGACATCAGCAATCGCAACCGAGATAATGCAATCTTACTGGTTGAGTTTTGTAAACATTCTAACGAAGGAACTGGATTGAACGACTGGATTGGAGCAGGGGCGGCTATCCCCACTGTTGGCCAATGCAAAAACTTCGTACACTTATGTGTACAGATGTAAATCTAAGCGAAGGTTGCCTACAAGCCTGAAGGCTTAAATTCTGCAGTTCTTGCTGAGTTCTAGCGCGAAAAGTAGCATATTGCGCATGGTGTCCTTCGCAAATGAGCACATTAGTTTACAGTCCAAAAAGTAAGTTAGTATACTCATTTTAGATTTAGCCCTGTGCACTGTTCGCTGTGGGTTCAAGGAGCGCAAGCAATGTTTGAACGGTTCACCAAAAGTGCGATCGCCGCCATTGTGGCAGCTCAGGAAGAAGCTCGTCGCCAGGGGCAAGGCTTCGTCGGTACCGAGCAACTACTCTTAGGTGTTCTCTCATCAGACGACAGCAAAGCCTCCAAAGCATTGGAAGAGGCCGGGATCACGTTGGCGATCGCCCGCCAGAAAATCGAAGAGACTTTAGGGCGCGGCGATGCATTTTCGCCCGCCGAGATTCCCATTACTCCGAAAGCCAAAGAAGCATTAGAAGAAGCGCTCCATCAAGCGCGACAAATGGGTCAGCCCCACGTGAGCGTCGAGCACGTATTGCTCGGTTTGCTGGCATCCGAGAAAAGTATTGCTGCCCAAACTATCGTGAACTTGGGGGCGAACCCCGATGAATTACGAGCCAAGATGCTGCGCGAACTGGCAGAAACTCGTCCCGTACCCGCCGGTGGCGGAGACAGTAATCCGGAAGAGCGTCGAAATCGGTCTCAAAACGACCAATCCATGCTGGCCGAGTTCAGCACCGACCTCACCCAATTAGCAAAGGATGGCAAACTCGACCCGATCGTCGGTCGCGATACCGAGATCGCGCGCGTAATGCAGATTCTCAGCCGTCGCACCAAGAATAACCCTGTATTGGTGGGCGAACCGGGAGTAGGTAAGACGGCGATTGCCGAAGGCTTAGCTCAACGTATCGTCAACCTAGACGTTCCAACCGCGCTGCTAGAGAAACGGGTTGTTTCGCTAGATCTGGGGTCGTTACTAGCAGGCACTCGATTTAGAGGAGACTTTGAAGAACGCTTGTCACAAGTCGTCGAAGAAGTGCGCACTGACGGCAACATCATTCTGGTCATTGACGAGATTCACACCTTGGTTGGTGCTGGTGCACTTGATGGCGGCTTGGATGCCTCCAACATGCTTAAGCCTGCGCTAGCGCGTGGCGAATTGCAGTGCATTGGCGCAACGACCTTAGATGAGTTTCGACAGTCTATCGAGACCGATGCTGCGCTGGAACGTCGCTTCCAAATGGTGCGAGTGGAGCAGCCGACTCCAGTAGAAGCCCTGGAAATCTTGCGGGGAGTTCGCGATCGCTACGAACGCCACCACCGTCTATCTATCTCTGACGAGGCACTGGCTGCTGCCGTTCGTCTGTCCGCTCGCTACATTCAAGACCGCCAATTGCCGGATAAGGCGATCGATCTGATTGACGAAGCGGGGTCGCGAGTTCGAGTGCGTCATTCAAGCGCTATCACTGACAAAGAACTGCGGGATGAATTGCGTCAAGTTCACAAGGATAAGGAAGCAGCTATTTCGCTGCAAGAATATGCAACAGCCAAAGAGTTACGAGATCGCGAGCTAGCTCTTGAAGCGCAGCTCAATGGTGCTGGCTCCAGCCCACTCGTTGTCAGCGACGAGGATATCGCCGACGTTGTCGCAGCCTGGACTGGTATTCCGGTCAATCAATTGACGGAAACCGAGACGCTACGCCTACTCAATCTCGAAGGCATCCTACACGAAAGAGTGATTGGCCAAAATGAAGCCGTCAATGCTGTGGCCCAGGCAGTTCGACGCGCTCGTGCCGGTCTCAGCAGCCCCGATCGCCCGATCGCAAGCTTCATGTTTGCTGGCCCAACGGGTGTCGGTAAAACCGAGCTGTCCAAAGCCTTAGCCGCTACGGTCTTTGGTGATGAAAACGCCATGATTCGACTGGATATGTCGGAGTACATGGAGCGTTACTCTGTCTCTAAACTGATCGGTTCGGCTCCTGGCTTGGTGGGCTACGAAGAAGGCGGTCAACTGACAGAAGCCGTTCGCCGTCGTCCTTACACCGTGATTCTGTTCGACGAAGTTGAGAAAGCCCATCCCGATGCATTCAACATCATGTTGCAGGTGTTGGATGACGGGCGACTGACCGATGCAAAGGGTCGCACCATCAGCTTTAAGAACACCCTGATTATCATGACCTCCAACTTGGGGGCGCGAGCGATTGAAACCGGTGGCGGAGGATTCGGCTTTGAATTCTCGAACGACCTCGATGCTAGCGCTTATCAAAACATCCGCAATCGCGTCACGGAAGAGATGAAGCAGTTCTTCCGTCCCGAATTCCTCAATCGCTTGGATGAGATTGTTGTTTTCCGACAGCTCCAGAAGTCTGAAGTGAAGCAGATTTCGAACATCATGCTGAAGCAAGTGCAGGCACGGTTGGATGATCGGAACATCCAGTTGGAATTCACTGCGGCATTCGAAGACAAGCTGGTTGACGAAGGGTTCGACCCGACCTACGGTGCTCGTCCCCTGCGTCGAGCGCTCTCCCGCTTGGTTGAAGACGAGCTAGCAGAGGCAATTCTATCGGGCACGATCGCAGATGAATCTACTGCTGTTTTAGATGTGGAAGAATCATCCGGTCGCGTCGTTGTTCGTGCAAAGCAAGAGCGCATACTTGCGACGGTAGGATAGATTGCTTTCGGGTGGTCATCAACACTAATGCTCCAGCCCAGATCGTTAGTGTCGAATCCTTCGCACACACATAAAAGCCCCCTCTGTCTTTTGGAGGGGGCTTTTTAATTCGGGCTACCGAGCAATATAGTATTTGCCATTTCAGTTAGGACAGAGGTTTCCAATCACGGTCAAGTCTAGACTTAGATGAAATGTCAGCAGTGGCCATACCACTGCTGACATTTCATCCCTACTATGTTCTTCTTGCCTTTCTTTTTATTGGAGGTCTCTGCCTTGGGAGCAGCGTCCTATTACTTCTTGGCTTGGCCAGTTGCTTCCGCAACTTCCTCAGCAAAGTTAGCCTCTTTCTTTTCGATGCCTTCACCCAAAACAAATCGAGTGAAACGACGAATCTGAATATTTTCGCCTAGCAGTGCAACGGACTGTTTGACCAACTCTTCGACAGTGATGGATTGGTCCTTAATGTAAGGCTGATCCACAAGAGACAGCTCTTTAGAACGCTTGTCAATACGGCCCTGGACGATCTTTTCTTTAATGTTGTCGGGCTTGTTGGCCAGGTCTTCGCGACCCATCTCGATCTCTTTTTCCTTGGCCAGGACGTCGGGATCGATTTCAGCAGTGCTGACGTACTCCACGTTGGGGCAAGCAGCCACCTGCATGGCAATGTTGCGAGCCAGGTCTTTGAACTCATCGCGACGAGCAACAAAGTCAGTTTCGCAGTTCACCTCAACCAAAATACCGATGCGGCCACCGGTGTGGATGTAGCTTTCAACCAAACCTTCGCTAGCAACTCGACCCGCTTTCTTGCCCGCACTCGCCAAACCTTTTTGACGCAGCCAAGCGATCGCCTCTTCAACATTGCCATCAGACTCTACCAGAGCCTTCTTGCAATCCATCATGCCTGCGCCGGTTTTGTCGCGCAGTTCCTTTACTGTCTTAGCGTCTACCTTTGCCATGACTCTGTGTTCCTTTGTTTCCGTTATCCAGTTACACGAATGTTTAGTTTCTCGAACAGTATTTGCTGCTCGAAGAGTAGTTGCGCAATACAAACCATCCCGATTATCGGGTAATCCAGAACCAGATCGGGAGCAAATTGGCCCGCAGGCCAATTTGAAGTTATGCCGTTACTTCTGCTTCTGACTCAGTTTCAGTCGCTGCGACTTCGACACCTGCCTCTTCAGCAGCAGCCGTCACTTCAGCCGCCACCTCAGCAGCATCTACAGCGGGAACTGCATCTGCAGCTTCAACGTATTCCTCGTCTTCGTAGTTTTCAATATCCATAGCACCTTCGTAATCGAATTGCTCCATGGTTTCGAGCTGGCCGTGGCGGCCTTCGTAAATAGCGTCTGCCAACTTACCAACAATCAGCTTAATAGAGCGGATCGCGTCGTCGTTTGCAGGCACGAAGATATCCGCATGGTCGGGATCGCAGTTGGAGTCCAACAAAGAAACGATCGGGATGTTCAGCTTGCGGCATTCCTGAACAGCGTTCATTTCGCGACGCTGGTCAACCATGATGACCACATCGGGGATGCGGCGCATGGTCTTGATTCCACCCAGATACTTTTGCAGCTTTTCCATCTCGCGGCGACGCATAGAGCCTTCTTTCTTAGGGAGGCGATCCATTAGACCAGAGGCTTGCATATCCTCTAGTTCTTTGAGGCGATCGGTTCGAGTCTTGATGGTGTTCCAGTTGGTGAGGATGCCCCCCAACCAACGCTGGTTGATGTAGTAACTACCGCAACGCAGAGCTTCTTGGGCAACGATACCAGCCGCTTGACGCTTGGTACCTACGAATAAAAAGCGCTTTCCATCTTCGGAAGCTTTGCGTACGTAACCGTACGCCTCTTCCATATAGGCTGCGGTTTGAACGAGGTCAATAATGTGAATACCGTTGCGATCCGTAAAGATGTACGGACGCATTTTGGGATTCCAACGGCGAGTTTGGTGGCCAAAGTGGACGCCGGCTTCCAGCAGCTCGGCGAGAGAAACTACGGGCATTGAATTGTCTCCTACGGGTTAAACCTCCGCTCAACTGAATCTCGTTGTCGAGACACCCGAGGTGTCGAGCGTGCGGATTTAATTTGTCAGCTTTACAAAGCTAACACGATAGCGATGCTTTCAGAGCACCAACATCGTGAATGCAAAACCAAACGGTGATGGATCTCTTCGAAGACATTGATGGTGAGTTGAGGTTCGTAGATGGAGATGACGATAGCGGAACGGATACAAATGCAATTATTCAAGTGCGGCTGATAAAAGACAAAACCTACGTGTTGCGCATCCGCCTGTATTACAACTTCGCAAGTGGAGATACAGCTGTAATGGTTTGGAAAGACCTGGCTATGCATTGTAGGAGAAGTGAGCAATAATTAACCTTGTACCGAACGTTCGGTACAACCATCGAGCCAAACACCGTCTAGCACTGTCTATATGAGATTGCTCCGCCTCTTTCACAACAGCGGAGAGGTTACTATTCCGCTGATGCCCGATTCCATACGGTACACATGAGGACAAGAATTCGCCGTCAGCGGGTCACGTACCTTGTGTTGATGGCAATCGCCATTATGTTAGGGCTGCTGTCACGTTCTGACTGGATGCCACTACCCAGCTTTCTGGCAACTTATGCGGGAGATACTATTTGGGCGATGATGGTACTTTTCCTGTTCTGCGCGCTCGCACCCCGTCGGACACCCTTAATGCTAGCGATCGCAGCACTACTCTTTTCGTTTGGGATCGAATTTCTGCAGTTTTATCGCAGTCCTTGGATTGAAGCAATTCGCAATACAACCCTTGGCGGACTCATTCTTGGATTTGGATTTAAGGTCAGCGACTTAGCCTGCTACACCGTGGGAATTGCCATCGGGGCAGCGATCGACGTTGCTTTAGTCCAGCACACAACATCGACAAGCTAATGGCAATCACAATTGTCTGGCATATGGCATTTGCCAGTTCAGTTAGGACAAAGAGTTCCAAGCGCGTCAGGGTTGAACGTAGCTGAAATATGCGCAGTGATATAGCCATTGCAATATGTACGGGCAGGATAGGTAGAACATGAGGCAATCGCCACAAGTCACTGTATCCGCCAACAAATGATGTATGGCAATCCGCTGTAAGGTCTGGAGGGTTGAGCCCGCGAAAATACTTGATTTTCAAGGAAAAATAGTTAGGGAATTCTCCATAGCGGATTGCCGATCGCTGTAAAACAGCATAATTATCCAGCTAAAACCATAGGAGCCCGACGATTGAGCCGCACATCAACGACCCGCAAGCAGTCGAGGATCCCCAAGAGCTGGAATCAGACCGCTCACGAACTGTGGTGCACCGGTAAACAGCACGAAGCCATCCAAACAACCATTACCGACCTCAATCAGCACAGCCGTCCCAAACCCAAAGCACTTATTCTGCAATTGGGCTACTACTTCTTTAGTATTGGAGACTGTCG
Source organism: Synechococcus sp. (assembly GCA_051439425.1). Lineage (GTDB taxonomy): Bacteria > Cyanobacteriota > Cyanobacteriia > Thermostichales > PCC-7336 > PCC-7336. The sequence goes on along the minus strand of JBFRWD010000143.1, from coordinate 31,314 downwards.
GGCACTGGCTGCAATCTTAGAAAACAATCTAGATAGCTATCCGGACGATATTGAAATTCTGCAGAATCTCGCAGTGGCTTGGGGACGACTTAACGACCATCCCAAAACCATTCAATATGCTCGTAAAACCCTAGAACTCAATCCAGAGAACTATCTAGTACTGGACTGCTTGGCTAAAGCCTATTACAAGGTCGAGCAATATCAAGAGGCAGCAAAAGCCGGGACGCAATCACTAGAACTGAAAGATAAGCAGTTTGGCACCATCGACCCCAAGTGGACGCTACCTGAAGGCCCTCCGCAAGCTTACGCACAGGGAAAAGTGAAGGCGATCGCGTTTTCCTTGTGGGGCAACCACCGTCGTTATCTCTACGGTGCTCTCAGAAATATGTTGTTAGCGCCCGATATTTATCCCGACTGGCAGCTATGGTTTTACGTTGATAGCAGCGTACCGGCAGCATTTCGCAATCTTCTCGCGGACCTAGGTGGCAAGATTTTGCTACAACCCGATGGGCAGAGTTTACGCCAAAAGTTATGTTGGCGATTTAAGGTAGCTGATGCCAAAACTGTCGGCTATTTCATGGTGCGAGATATCGATTCTGTGATTAACGTCAGGGAATACAACGCCGTCCAACAATGGCTAGCATCCGATCGCTGGTTTCATATCATTCGCGATTGGTGGAGCCACACCGATCTGGTATTGGCAGGGTTGTGGGGTGGAGTGGCAGGAGTCTTGCCCAACTTGGAGCAGATGCTGGCCAGTTATATCTCCAAAGATGTAGAGACTCCCAATATCGACCAGTGGTTTCTGCGCGATCGCGTTTGGCGATACATCAAAGTCAGTTGCCTGATTAACGATCGCTGCTTCCAGCAAGCAGGCTCGCAGCCATTACCCGGCCCTACTCCAGCAGGAACCTATCACGTAGGTTGTTGCGAATATAGTGGTCGACGCGCTCTGCAGCGTATGCTCTTGGCTCCCTGGATTACCCAAATGGGGTTAGAAAGCGAGCTGCTTTAGATAGGTCGTAGATTCTACTGAACGCGTTTACAGTTCAGTGCGTACCAAGGTTGGTAATTTCTATCGGGATTGAGCGACTGTTAGTGACGTTTTTTTGCTTTCCAGGTACCACCGTAGGTGTAGTGAGGATTGCGATCGCGAACCTCGGGCCAGCAGCAATCGCAGACAAACACCCAGCGGCCAGATGCATCATGTTGAACACGATACAGTTTTGAAGATAGTGATTGGCAGCGATCGCAGTGCTTTTCGCGAGTTCGTCCCATTCAACAATTCGCAAGACACTCTAGACATGCAATTGAGTTTCCCATGACTTGAGACTTAACCTAATAGCTTCCTGCAATCAGCTATAGAGCATTCTCTAGCCATGTTTCTCGTTAGATCGATTTGAGTTGTCCTCGAACTCCAGACCTTACAGCGGATTGTTATAAAGCCTTATAAAACTCGGCGTAATCGGGCTTGAGCAAAGCACCTGTAAAAAACAGTGGGTAGCACGTTCCATTCGCCCCAACTGACGATTCAAGCCACCCAGATTATTGTGATAAGCCGCCTGGTTCGGAGCGAGGGCGATGGCTGGCTCAATCAGGGCGATCGCAGCATCCACAGCCCCTTGGCCAGAGCGAACCAGACCCAACATATGCATGGTGTATGGTCTCGTGATGGTTGGGACGCTCTTGTAAAATGCTGTCGCAAATAGCTGCTGCACGATCATATTTCTTGGACTGGTGACAGGCGATCGTCTCCTGCAAACGGGCTGTGACTGTGTCGGATAGTTGATTCTTCCTAGAGAACCATCGCATAAGTCCAGCGATCGCCAGAGCTGCGTTACGCTAAAGCCACTTCAACAGCACAGGTATTGCGTCCTTCATGAGCGCCGTCCGCGAGCCGCTACTGCAAAACCGCGAGATTCTCGAAACCCGACTCAAGGAAATTCCAATGGAGCCGGGGGTTTATCTGATGCGAGACCGCACCGACAATATTTTGTATGTCGGCAAATCTAAACGACTGCGATCGCGCGTCCGCTCCTACTTTCGCTTCAGCACTGACCTGACTCCGCGCAAGCAGCAGATGGTCATGCAAATTTGCGAAATCGAATTTATTGTCACCGATACCGAAGCAGAGGCCCTCGCCCTCGAAGACAACTTAATCAAGACCAACCAGCCCCCTTACAACGTCTTACTCAAAGACGACAAGAAATATCCTTACCTCTGCATCACATGGTCTCAGGACTACCCCCAACTATTCATCACCCGCAACCGTCGTCTGACTAGAGAACGCAACGGCAAACGCGATCGCTATTACGGCCCCTACACCGACGTCAGCAGCCTGCGTTACACCCTCCGCCTAGTCAAACGCATCTTTCCGTTACGCCAGCGCTACAAACCGCTCTATAAAGACCGCACCTGCCTGAACTACGATATCGGTCGCTGTCCCGGCGTCTGCCAAGACCTGATCGCCCCCGACGACTATCACGCCACCCTCAAAGCTGTTGCGATGGTCTTCCAGGGACAGGCAGATGAATTGATGGGCAGTTTGGAACAGCGCATGATGGACGCTGCTGGCTCCGAAAACTTCGAAGCAGCCGCCCGCTTCCGCGACCAGTTTCGAGGCCTCGCTCAGTTAGGGGAGCGACAGAAAGTCTCGTTGCCCAACTCAACTGTGTCCCGAGATGCGATCGCCCTCGCCGCCAACCCCCACCGGGCCTGCATTCAGTTATTCCAAGTGCGTGCGGGAAAGCTCGTCGGTCGCCTGGGCTTCGTGGCCGACAACACCGGAGCAGACCCCGCCCTCATCTTGCAACGGGCACTGGAAGAGCACTATCAAAACTGCGATCCCGTCGAAATCCCCCTAGAAATATTGACTCAATTCGACCTGCCCGACACCGACTTTTTAGAATCGTGGCTGAGTGAGAAAAAAGGTCGAAAAGTCAGCCTGGTCACCCCACAGCGGCAACTGAAAGCAGAACTGATGGAGCTAGTGGTTCGTAACGCCCAGTACGAACTCGATCGCAACCAGCGCCTCGCCGATCGCGACGCCGTCGCCCTACAACGGCTGGCGGATGTCCTCAACCTACCGGCCCCACCTAGACGAATTGAAGGCTACGACATTTCTCACATTCAAGGCTCCGACGCCGTTGGTAGCCGCGTGGTTTTTGTAGATGGTCTTCCTGCCAAACAACATTACCGCCGCTATAAAATTCGCAACCCCGATGTTCATATCGGGCGATCGGATGACTTTGCTAGCCATGCAGAAGTCGCGCGGCGGCGGTTTGGCGCAATGACAGACGATGATGCTCCCGATCTTGTTCTGATTGATGGTGGTAAAGGACAGCTGTCGGCAGTGATGGCGGAGCTGGAACGGCTGGGGCTAGATGACATGCCCACAATTGGGTTAGCAAAACGAGAAGAAGCCATCTTTCTACCCGGTCAGTCGAACCCAATCTTGTTAGGCAACGACGATCCCGGTCGCTTGTTACTCCAGCGATTGCGGGACGAAGCCCACCGGTTTGCCATTACCTTTCACCGACAGCAGCGCAAAGTTCGCCAACAACACTCTACGCTGGACGATATTCCCGGCTTGGGTTCCAACCGACAAAAACTCTTGCTAGAAGAGTTCCGCTCTATCTCTCGTATCCAAATCGCGACCCCAGCAGAACTAGCATGCGTGTCGGGGATTGGGCCGAAGCTAGCCGACCAGATTTACGAGTACTTTCACCCCGACACCAAGGCAGATAGCGACAGTCAGTCGCAAGACTTGCCAGAGGGAACAACAGCGATCGCCGAATAGGCAGTGTTGATACACCCGGCAGACATTCGACTTGCGATACAGCTTGAGGTAAGCAGTTTTCTATACCAGACAAGCTCCCATGCACAACTCAAAGCCCCCCAACATCACTGTCAGGGGGTCACTGAAACTTGCGCCTCATGAACGCAATCCAGTTGTGAGCACGATCGATTACTCGGTTTCGCTAGTTTCACCATCAATAGCATCGTTTACGCTATCAACTGCATTATTCACAGCATCATTAGTACCATCCACTGCATTGTCGATACCTTCTTGAGCGCTATCGACAGCATCGTTGAGACTGTCACCCGCATCATCACTCGGAAGGAGTTTGGCTATCGGGCTCGGTAGGAGCATCGGAACCGCAGCTATAAAGCCCCACGGACGTCACAGCGATCGCGGCGAGAAGAAGCGGGAAAGATTTAAATGATTTCATTGTCTAAATTAGGTTGAACAACATTAAATGTTCATTGTGGACAATTTTTGCAAAGTTCTGGAAAAGACAACCTATCGGACTCAGACCCCCTCTCAAATCCCCAGAGACGATGGCTTACAAACAAACGGGGAAGAGACGTATAGCAATCCGCTCTTAGGTCTGGAGTATTGAGACAGCTAGAATCCTTGTATTGGCAAGGAAAAGTACTTAGGAAACTCTCCATAGCAGATTGCTGATCGCTACAAATTTACCCGTATCTCACTCGATCGCGAAAACACAGCGCTTGCTCGATCCCTTAACTCACCACACAACTAGCCCCCTTAAATCAGTCACCTTGCCAGATCCAATCCCATCAATCGCTTCTAAATCTTGCAGAGAGCGAATGGGACGAGCCTCGACAATCCGCCCGGCTAATGTTGGTCCGATCCCGGGCAGAGTATCTAGCTCGTCGAGGGTGGCGGAATTGAGATTCACCACGACTATGCCTTCATCCGGAGCACAGGGTTTGAGATCGGGGGCATCGGCCAGCAAAAAGCGAGGGGGGCCAAGGATAGCGTCGCGATAGAGGCGATCGAATTCGCGGGAGAAATGAGCCGCGACAGTGGGAGATGTAATTGCGAGTAGGGTCTCGTCGTTATTCCGATTGGCAGCATTGCTCCAATTATGGGAACCGGTAATTACAGTAGGGCGCGGGCTTAGAGCATCGATAACGGCGAATTTGTGGTGTAACTTATCCCCCTCAGGCAGCTCGGGAACGCCGATGGTCTCTAGTGGAAATCGTTGCGGTTCCCCCTCAGACAGACAGGCATCCTCAGCAAGATTCCACAGCGTTAGGGTTTGACTAAAATCGCGATAGGCAAATCCCGGATCGAATACACCCCGAATATCGATCCCCCGATCGCGCAATCCCTGCAATCGCTCGGCCAGCGTGCGATCGCTAAACACAAACAGTGCCAAATCCACGGAGGATGTTGCCCGTGCCAGTGCTCGGTCGATCTCCCCCCCAGTGGTGAGGGCATAACCAACCCCCGAGCTGGCTGGAGAAAAATGCACTCCCACCTTGGCATCTCCCACCGGCACTTGCTGCAACTGTCGCTCTGGCTTCTGCACTCCAAACTTGCTGTCCTGTGCTCCCCCAGGTCCATCCCCCCACATCAACCCAAATTCCTGCAGAAAGATTTGAGCCACATCCTCATTGGCGATCGCCACCACATGATTGGCATTCCCTCGGCTCTGCCGCCGATCAAAATCCCCATGCATGCCGCTTAACGTCCAGTTTGCCGAGCCGGTCACCACCTCGCGATCGTCAATCACCATAAATTTGTGGTGCATCAAATCGCTGCCACGAGACCCATCCTCGGTATCGTCCACAATCGGGATTCCAGCTGCTTCCAATATGGCCAGCGCATCCTGCTGTTGGCGCTCGGAGGGGGAAATGCGACCGTTGCGATCGCTATCCACGATCTGCAAATACTCGGCAAACTTGCGCCGGTCGTCCTCATCCAGCCGGTCAACCTCGCTCGGAGTCAAGTCTCCCCAATTTCGTCGATAGCTGTTTTCCACGATCGCCCGCACCCGCAACCCTGCCCGCTGGCGATCGGCCAATGCTTGGGCGATATCCGGCAAGTTAATTTCTTGGACGGCAACGGCAATGGAATAGCGGGCCTGCTCAATTTCTTCAATTAGAAATGCTTCCAGATCGTCTCCATACCGTTCTATATGTCGGTATGGATCGGTATACCGATGCGATCTCACCTGATTGAATGCCACCCGGATTTGAGGATGCTGCGGCAGCGGTTCCAGCAACCGCTCGGGCGACAGGGTGCGATCGACAGAGGGAGTGACCCAATATCCAACAGCAATGAGTATCAGTAACCCAAGACCCATCAATAGAATGCGACGCCATCGAACAGACATCGATCCTCCTCTCTAGTGTTCAATCAGCGTAAGAACAACAGTCGCATAGCAGGGAACCGATGGCATCGAGTCAAGCCTTAGACGAACTATTAGAACACTTACAGTTGTGCGCGCCAGTGACCAAGCGGGCCATGTTTGGCGGATATGGCCTCTATATCGAGGGGGTCATGTTTGGATTGGTGGCCGACCATCGCCCGTATTTCAAATGCGATCGCCACAATCAAGAGCAATACGAATCAGCTGGCTGCACACCATTCATTTACGATCGCAAGGGCAAACCGGTACAGATGTCCTATTATTCAGTCCCCGAATCTATTCTCAATAATCCACAGACCCTCGCTGACTGGGTGGAATCTGCTCGACAGGCAGCAGTTCGTGCAAAACGCACAACAGCCAAAAACTAAGGCTAGGTAAAGCAAAAGTTTTTATTAACAGTGTGGAAAAACCTGTGGAAACTTCATGTTTGCGTAATCTTAGTTCTACATTTGGTGTCCTTCAGAAATAATTGGGATGTTTTGCCCTATTTGTGGATGGAGCTGAAAGGTTAAGACTTTTACTGTAGAACGCCACAATCCACAGCTTATCCCCAGTATCCTCACTGAGACTGTAGTGTTCGCCATTTCAATAAGGATTAAGGTGTTCGACCGCAGTCAGATAGGTCGGCAAACGAGGCGGCACCTCTCAGCAAACTAGCCGAATTCTGATGAAGGGGTTCCGATCGTGGCAATCTATCCCATTCCCTACTCAACCACCCACACATCCCTCGGCTGTCTGTTGGTGGCCGGAACGGTCGATGGTATTTGCAGCGTGAAATTAGCGGATGAAAAAGCAGAGTTAGTGCAGGAACTTGAACAAGAGTTAGGGGCAATCGCAGAAACCAATGAGGCTCCTGTAGTGGACTGGATGGAACAGTTGGTTACCTATCTCAACGGTGGCACATGGCCCAATCTACCCACCGCGATCACTGGGACTGAGTTTCAGAACCAAGTGTGGCAGAGCTTGCGACAGATTCCTGTGGGCAGCACGATGACCTATGGATCATTGGCCCACCAGTTGGGTAAATCGCCAGCAGCGGCACGGGCAGTGGGGCGAGCCTGTGCCACCAATCCGACAGCATTAGTGGTGCCATGCCATCGCGTTGTCGGCAGTACGGGCAGTTTGACAGGATTCCGTTGGGGCGTGGAGCGCAAGCAAGCCTTACTGCAGTTGGAACGCCAGTTCGCCGATCGGCAATTAGATCTATTTGGCTGACTCTGAAACGCCACCACAAAATTCTGAAACGTCACCACAAAATATCAAGAACGAAACCAGTTAATCATCCTCAACCTCAACATCTGCACCGGGGAGAGCAGCAATCAACGCTTCCAACACTCGACTGACTTGAACGATCTCTAAACCGTGGTTTTGCAACACCTTACCCTTGGGAACAATCGCCCGTCGAAACCCTAATTTGGAGGCTTCCTTGAGGCGCTGCTCCAGTTGTGAGACGGAACGCACCTGTCCCCCCAACCCCAATTCCCCAATCAAGACGGTGTGCGGATCGACAGTGCGATCGCGGAAGCTAGCGGCAATCGCGATCGCAATCCCCAGATCGACGGCAGGCTCCGAGACATTGATTCCTCCAGCCGACGCAATATAGGCATCCAGTTTTGAAAGGGGGATGCCGACTCGCTTCTCCAGAACAGCCAGAATTTGTAGAAAACGACTGGTCTCGATCCCCGTGGCGGTGCGGCGAGGAGAACTATAGCTGGTGGGGCTAACCAGAGCTTGGACTTCCACCACCAAGGGACGAGTACCTTCGCAAGCGACAATCGTAGCGGTGCCAGAGGTGACGTCCGTGCGGCTGGAAATAAACAGCTCGGAAGGGTTGGTGACTTCGGCCAGACCGACATCAATCATGTCAAATACACCGACTTCCTGGGTGGCTCCGAACCGGTTTTTGACCGATCGCAACAGTCGATGAGTTTGAAACCGATCGCCCTCGAAATACAGCACCGTATCCACCAGGTGCTCCAGTACTTTGGGACCGGCGATCGCCCCATCCTTAGTGACGTGACCCACAATCAACAGAGAGATATTCCGCTGTTTGGCAATCCGCATGAGAGCACCCGTACATTCCCGCACCTGAGATACCGACCCCGGCGCCGAGTTTAATTCCCCCCAAAAGATGGCTTGAATACTGTCGATAACGGCAATCTGCGGCTGCAGGGTTTCCAACTCCAACAAAATTGCATCCAAATCCGTTTCGGGCAGGATGTAGAGCTGACTGCCATCCACACTCAGACGGCTGGCTCGCAATTTCACCTGTTGCCCAGATTCTTCAGCACAAACATACAGAACCCGACCGTTTTGGGAGGTGTGGCTGGCGGACTGCAAGAGTAATGTCGATTTTCCCACCCCCGGATCGCCTCCAATCAGCACCAGCGACCCCGGCACAATACCGCCCCCCAAAACGCGATCGAATTCTCCGTAACCCGAGGCAATGCGAGTCACTGTATCCTGCTCGATGTTGGGCAGTTGAGTGGCGTTGATGGGCACACCGGTGGCTGCAGGCACTTTCTTGCTGCCGACCTTGGCTCGAAGCTGGGCGCGGGGAGTTTTAGCAGCGGCGGTTGAATCAATTTGCTCTACTAAACTTCCCCAAGTGCCGCAACTGGTACAGCGACCCAACGAGCGGGGAAAGCGATCGCCGCATTCACTGCATACCCATTCCGATTTGACCTTTGGCATGATTGACTGAATACACCGAAACACGAGTAGAGACAGGCAAAAACATACATGCCAGCCACTACCGCTATTGAAGCTCAGCTCGACAACCAGCGTCCCGATCTTGAGGCTTTATTCACGCAGCTCAATCGAGAATTATTCGACCATCAAATTCCGGTTATTCCGGTGGCATGGTCAAAACGAATGACACGCGCGGCGGGCCTGTTTTGGTGGAAGCAACATTTGGACGGGAAAAAGCCTGAATTTGAATATGGCATTCGCCTATCGCTGCCGTTGCTGCAACAGCGTCCTCACGCTGACCTACTCGCGACATTAGCCCACGAGATGATTCATGCTTGGGTATCTCTGTATCTGGAAGATCTGCGCCACGGTCACGGCACTTTGTTTCAGACCAAGATGGCGGAAGTGAATCGAATACAATCAGAATTCGAGGTTACACAACATCACAGCTTTACGGAAGAAGTACAACGTCACACCAAGTACCGCTGGGATTGCAGTCAATGTGGAGCGATCTATCGACGCCAGCGAAACTCAATTGATGTCAAACGGCACAGATGCGGAAAATGCCGCGGCCAGTTGAAACCAGTCAAGAGCATCAACTCATAAGATAACTCTCTCTAAAGGGTTGATCTTGGCACAGTTTCTCTCGCATCAACGGCATCCCGTTGCCAAAACTCAAAGATATCAATCTCTGGCTGTATACAGACTTAATAGCCATAAATGCTCTCGACAATCGAGCGAGCTCCCCCATCAGTGGCGCGGGAAGACACCAACCCAAAAACCTTCAGATAATCCTCCACGAATCAATTGCTGCTCACCATCGCTAGCGATAGAATGCCAAGCGTGACAGGAAAACTGCGCGTGTGTCAGTCGTAGCATTAGACACGGGTTTGCAGCTCCTGAGGTCTAACCCATCACTCAACTAACCTTCTAGACAAGCGAGGGTATAACCCGTGAATTTTGTTTCCCACAGCTGGAAAGCAATTATCAACCGTTTTGAAAACAGCACTTCCCTACCTGTAGCAAGCGCCCACTGCGACGTTCCCTGCGGCGTCTACGAGCCCGATTCCATGTTCTGGGCTGCAGAGACTGTTGTAAAAATGCACGAAAAGCTGTCTGCCCTAGAGCCTCCTGCAGCAGGGGATGCCGCCGCTAAAGTTGCTTACGACAAAACCGTTAGCCGCATGACCTCGGTCAACGAAGAATACGCTCAGAAATGCAAGAAAGAGCTACTGATTCTGTGGACCGACTACTTCAAACCCGAGCACTTTGCTAATTACCCCGACCTGACTGAAAAAATTCACAAAGCAACCAAACAGTGCTCCGCCGTTAAGCGCACCGTTGACGTAACCGCAGCCAATCAACTCAAAACCATGGTGACCGAGATCGGCGATATCTTCCGTGCTACCAAAGCGGCCTAAGTCATCTCCGAATTCCTTACCAGCAATCGGCTAATCAGCAATCGGCTGGAGCGAATGTCAGAGCAATCATTCATCTGTGGTTGCCACTGACTCATCATCATCTCGCGTCTCTAGATGCCAATTTTCTCTAGATATCGAGTTCAGGGGGGCAGCATGCTGCCCCTCTTTTCTGATGGAGATCGCCTGCTGATTTGGCATTCCAAGCAGCCCCGCAAAGGAGATGCGATCGTGTTTCGAGATGCGCGATCGGCAACATCGAACAATCCACCTGACTCTGCTGAGCACCGCACCTACCTCAAACGAGTTGCAGCCCTGCCTGGCGAAATAGCTCCCTGCTGGGGCATACCGTATCAATTAAATGACTCAGAATTTTACGTCCTGGGAGACAACGCCACCGCTAGCACCGATAGTCGTACGTTTGGCCCCATTAATCGCGATCGCATCATTGGTATTGCAATCTTGAAATACTACCCAAGCTTGGCCTGGGTAAAGAAATCTCAGCCTCCCTACTAACCGTCCCCGACAAGCAATCGCCCTACGCCAGTACATCCATGCAGATTTCGCACCATCAATAACAGTAAGAATACTCAGCCGTGAACCACAGACACCGCAGCATTTTCCGCCCACGCGTTCAGTCCGAACACTGCTTTACCAAGACCAACAGGCCACAATCAAACGTACAGATTTTTCCGATAAAAAGAATTATTTATTACCCTACAAAAGGGTTAGGTCGTTTAAAAAGAAAGCTAGGCTCATCAATAAACACTAAAAAGCTTCAGACACAATATAAATTAACGCAATACACCGAAACATAGATCATTAAGACAATTGTAAATTCCCGACAGGTTCGTGAGGAAACATCAGCCGAAATTACGACTCTATCCCTAGCGAACAAACCATCGATAAAACTAAAGAGTGTCTTGTATTTCTATTGCCCAAAATGGGTAATCTGCGGAGCAGACAATGTCAATTTGGGGTCAACCCCCTGCCTCTGAGGTATCAGAATCCTGCGGATTCCCGTATCTTATCTGGTGGCATTTGACATTTTTTTATGTAGTATTCCACTAGCCATAGCGTCAGGGTCAGAAATCTGCCCTTCAGAACGTGATCAAACAACTTTTTTCCGGTGGCGGTCGAAGCAACCTGCTAGGGGTCGATTTGACTCCTGAATCGATTTCTGTGGTGGAAATCAAGCAGCAGGGTGCCAATCTTAAACTCGCCAATTATGCCAGTACCCCCATGCCAGCCGGCAGCATGGAGGAAGGTAAGATCGTCGACCCTATGGCCGTCGGCTCTGCTCTCAGGCAATTGCTTGGAGATAGCAGAATTAAGCAAGCGGCTGTAGCAGGTGCAATTCCAGGACGAGAAGCAATCGTCAGACTCTTACGATTGCCACCCGACCTTCAGGAAGATGAACTCCGCGATACCATCCTCAACCAAGAGGCCGAGCTTTACATCCCATTCCCTCGGGATGAAGCAGACATTGACTATCAACCGTTAGGCATCCAAGTCACTTCTGAGGGCACCGAGGAAATGGAGGTGCTGCTAGTCGCAATCCCCAAAGACATCGTTGATAACTATGTTGAGGTCTTGGGTTCTGCCGGCCTTCAGGCGGAGTCGATCGAGTTGTCCAGCTTTGCCACGATTCGAGCCATCAAGGATCAACTGGTTCAATTTGGTCCTCAGGAGGCGATAGCCCTCGTTTCCATCGGCTACGAAGCCTCTGAAATCAGCATTATTGTGTCAGGGATTCCGCAATTCACACGCACCATCGGCATTGGCACATCCCAAATGCACCAGGTGTTAGGAGAGGCACTCAACGTGCCGTCATCCTCAGCAGATTCGCTGCTGAAATCCTTGAAACTCCCCCTAGTAGACACAGAATTTGGTGATCGCCAAGCGGGCAACCCCGGCAGCTCCGCAGTTGCCAGGGTACTGGTCGATCTCGCTGATGAACTACAGCGATCGATCGACTTCTATGCCAATCAAGAAGGTAGTTCATCAGTTGTGCAAATTCTGCTCTCTGGTAGCGGAGCCTCACTGGGCGACATTGACATTTTCATGAGTCAACAATTAAGCCAAACCGTTGTACTAGCCGATCCATTTAGCAGCATCACCATCCCAGCATCGCTGAACATCGCTGACGCAGAAAAACCCACCTTAGGGGTTGCAGTCGGCCTTGGTTTGCGTGAGAACTAGCGGAGACAATACCCGTGCATACTCCAGACATTAACTTTCTCAGACAACGACAAGACCAATACAGTCCACTACCATCCCAGAGCTCGGGAATGAGCTCCGGCGTCAGTAGCGGTCTGTTGGGAGGTGTCAATGCCATCCTCATCGGGGTTGCGATCTCGTTTATCCTGCTCGGTTCGTACGCTATTGCTGATTTCACCTTCCGGCGGCGCCTAGCCTCACTAGAAGAAGAACAAAGCACAATCTCGCAAGAACTAGCCACTGCTCAGGCAGAACTTGGTCAACTCAGGGCCTTAGAGTCCGAGCTATCCGCTATCAACGATCGTACTCAAGCCTTCAAGAGCTTTTTTAACGACGTTCAACCGTGGTCGGCCATTTTGGAAGATATTCGCAACCAAACCCCATCCGACGTTTGGTTAACCAGTATTTCTGCAGATAACAATACGGTCAATATCACCGGACAATCCACCCGCTTCCAAAGCGTTAACGACTTTCAGCTAACCCTGCTGCAATCTCCACTGATTGCCAACGCAGTTTTGGAAAGCGCAGTCCTCAGTACCGATGAGGAGGAAGCCCTGAGCGTTGTGGACTATCGCATGCGAGTGGATCTCACCAGTCGCAGTTTAGATGAACTCTTGGATACGCTAGCCGCCAACGGTTCCAGTGGCCTAGTCAGAAAAGTTGAGATCCTGCGCGACTTGGAGGTGCAGTAATGAGCTATGGATACGATGGCCAAGAGGAGTACATCCCAACTCCCGAAGAGTTGGCAGCCCTCGAACAAGCCCAAGGCAATATTTCAGTCTTGGGGTTAGAACTTACCCCCGTTCGCATGGGACTGATTATCGGTGCTCTGGGTCTGATCGGTGTTTTTGCACTCAGTTTCGTCTCGCTAAAGCCCACCTGGCAAAAAATTCAGGCCACTGAAGCCGATGTTCAGACTAAACGATCTCAGCTCACCAGCGCCCAAGACGCGATCGCCAGTCTTGAGAACATCGACCAAGACATTAACCAAGCTCGAGCACTCAATGCCGCCATCAGCGCATTGTTACCCACGCCCGAAAATGTCAACACCCAGCTATTAGAAGTCAGCCGCCTCGTTCAACAAAGCGACACCGAGCTTGCTAGTTTTGTGCCCAATGCTCCCCAACCTGCGGGTGACGGTGTTCCTGCCGCCATCCAACCTCAAATCACTCAAAACTCGACAGAAATTGCCGTGAATAGCAACACGTACCAATCGGGGATTGAGTTGATGGGCAACATCGAACGGTTGGAAACTCTCTTTAAAGTGTCCAACCTGAATATGTCTGTCAATGACGAAAATGCCATTCAGACCACTCAATTTAATTTGGATGCATTCATCTACGACAGTTCAATTCCTATAGCCATACCAGCGGCTGAGGAAGAAGGGGCTACCCAAGAGTAGCCCACACCGTTGTGCCATCAAATACACATCAATCACCGCTTTAGTCGGTGAACGGTTAAGTTGCTTGTCTGCAGCGAGAGAGACACAGGACTCCCCATCACTTTTACGACGAGCAACCCAAGCTGAAACACGTGTAGTGTGCAACGGAATCTACTAGGTTCAACTGGATTTTTGAGGTGTGTGGAGATGAGTATTCAACGTCGCCTGCAAAGCTGTATGGCTGCAGGCTTAGCTCTCAGTTTGCCGCTAACTGCCGTTAGTGTTGTGCTACCACAATCACAGCAGCACAAGGTTTTCGCGGCTAATGATGTTAATCAAGAGGAACCCAACCTAGTTAAAGCGATTGATTTCGTACAGGAAAATGAGACCATTCGTATGGTCATCTACCTGTCTGGGCAGCACGATTCAGAGGTGCTATTTACCCAAACCGATAGTGAATGGGTGGGGACCGTTGCCCACGCAACACTCGAGTTGCCAAATGGATCGCAAGCTTATTCTGAAGAGAATCCTATTGATGGCGTTAGCAAAATTACTGCCATTCAAGTCGATGACAATAGCGTTGAAATCCGTTTAACAGGTAGCACCCAAGTTCCAGACGGATCGCTGACCAATCGTTCTGCCGAACAGATTATGTTCGAATTTGCGGGACTCGCCAGTGCTTCCAGTGAACTGGCGATGGCCCCCGATGCTAACTCAGCATCTCTTGATATCCAACCCGATGAGATTTTAGCCAACAGTCTCCCTGCAGCAGCGAGCGGGCAAATCGCTTCCAGCTCTACCAGTGAAGCCAGCCCGTCGGGCGAAGCCAACGAATCGATTTCCGCGACAGAACCTCCACTAGCAACATCCGAGGTTTCTGAATCCCCGCCAGATTTGTTCGACATCGTCGATATTGACCAAGAATCAGATGCATCTCTGGAGGAATCGTCGTCTCCAGGCCCTATAGAAACGGCTGCAGCTCCTACCCCAATTCCGTATCCCATCAATAACGAGACTCCCACGACTCGGTACTTGGATAATGGTTTACTATCCCCCATCGATACGTACCTCAACCAAACATCCGCAAATTCGGAAGTATCGACGATATCTACTCCAGATGAAATTAGCGCAGCTCCCACCCAAGTGTTCCAAACACCTGGCAGCCCTGCTGTAACGTTCGATGACACCTCTAATACTCTCGCTGTCACTCCATCCACAGATCCCAGAGTCCCAACACCAATTCCCGAAAACAACCCCTCCCCAACATTGAATATTACGGCAGCAGCAGCTCCCCCCATTGGCGATATCGTGACTGGAGATATTGTTCTGACCGCTCCGGCAGTCGAGTTAGGCAGTCGCGAGCAAGTGACCTTGACACTTAAGGATGCCCCCGTCGCTGACGTTCTCAGCCTGCTGGTGCGGCGTGCTGGTTTGGATGTAGTACTAAACGACGTCCCAGCAGGATCGACTATCTCGCTGGATGTTGCTGACTCTCCTTTACAAACAGTCTTTAACTCAGTCCTGAGACTCAATGAGTTGCAGGCAGAGCGAGTAGGACGCACTCTATTCATTGGCACTTCCCTCCCAGGAGTTCAGCAAGAAACCCTCAGGACTTTTAGGCTCAACCAAGCTTATGTTAACGACACAACGTTAGCGTTTGGAGGCATCACTCCATCAATTGGGGAAACAAATACCGTTAGTGGCGAAGACATCGAGATTGTAGGTATCCTCAACACCTTGGAAGAATTTGCCGGGGAGGGAGGACCGTTCGCAGGGGTTCAATTTTACGGAGACGAGCGAACCAACTCAATCACTGCAGTGGGTACCCCGAATCAGCTCGATCTTGTAGCAGCGAAAATTGCTCAACTAGACGTTCGAAATCGACAGGCTGTCATTGACTTTAAGCTGATCGATTTTCTGATTGGCGATGACTTCACACTCTCCACTGAAGGATTTGCAGGAGCCGGTCAATTCGGTATTGGTACTGGCGCCTCGAACCCACCGGCAGACACATTCGATGCTTCTTCAGGCGAGCCCGGTCAAGATGGCATCATAGACTCTCGACCGATTGTTTCCGGTCCCTCTGGTCTGAACTTTAGCTTCGATACCGTCCTGAATAACTTCACTGATCCGCTCGGTACCCTTGATATCCAAGCTTTAGTCGTCAATACTCGATCGAAGATCTTGGCCGATCCAAAAGTGTTAGTTAGCGATGGAGGATACACAACGATCGCCATTGGTGATGAGGTAATTACGAATGTTGAGATTACTACCGATCCTGCCACCTTGCTCACGACCGAAACAGCAGTGATCGGCAATGCTGGCGTCAGTCTATCGGTTCGTAATGTTCGCATTGACGACAACGGCTTCGTCAGCCTAGATCTCTCTCCTCAGGTGTCCTCTCCGGCATCCCAAGAACAACTAGGCGAGACAACTATCACTCTCTTAAGCCAACGAACCTTGAATACCCAACAAATTCGCTTGAGAGATGGTCAAACCTTTGTACTGTCGGGATTGATTCAAGATAGCGATCTCGTCAGTGTCGAGAAAGTCCCTATTTTAGGAGATATTCCCCTATTAGGCTTCCTCTTCAGACAAGAGCGCATTGACAACGATCGGCGTGAAGTTGTTCTCCTCATGACTCCACACATCGTCAAGGATTCGTAAGCGTCAGCTACCGATTCTTGGTTCACATCCACCAGAGTTGTCAGGAAATTCGCAAGCTTATCCACAAGCGGGCGTCAGCTTGGCAACTCTTTTCTTGGGATCGACGTCTTAACGTCATGGAGTGGTAACCATACTGCTCGTCACCATTCAGCTCTGGCAGACTGTCCCGCCAGACAACGTCCCAACTGACATAGCAACCTTTGTAAGTAGCGAGTGGCTTGAGAGGTCCATCCGTCATGAACAGGTATCGTCGCAGTGTTGTTTTGAGACTCGGATTATTTCTCTTTGGAGGCATCCTTGCGGGTTGGCTGGTGTTACAAACCAGCCTGTGGAGTCAAATCCTGCCGGTGACTGGATCGCTTGGTGAGCCTTCATATGCCCAAGGTGTATCTCCGGATGACGAGGAACTAGAACCCGTCCCGGTCAATCCAGGAGTGAACCCACCCGCTCCCACGCAAGAAGACAACCCCGAAGATGTGCCAGCAACTTCAGAGACAGCATCAACGCCCATTAGCTTAGTGGGTAGTCAGCCCGCAAACGATGCCAAGGATGTACTGATTTCTAGCCGTATCGAACTTCAATTTAGCAACACGCTAGACGAGTCGCTGGATACATTAGATCTCACTGTCGAGCCGGAAATACCGCTGCAATTTAACGTAGCTGGCGATCGCATCGTGTTAGAACCCTCGCAAGAGCTAGGCTATAGCACCCAATACACGCTCACCCTTCCCCTGCAGGCAACGTTACCTCTGGCCGAACCCGTACAATTTACGTTTAAAACCGAGCCCGAATTTACCTATGACATCGATGTTAAGCCACTCCTCGATGTAAGTTGTGTGGGGTGCCACGGAGCCTTTGGCACCTCCCGAAGCACGGCATTACTCGATACCTATTCTGGTACCTTAAGCGTTGTCGAACCCGGCAGCGCCAGTAGCCCATTAATCGACTCACGGTTTACACAGATACATGCCCGACGACGATCGGGCAGTCAAGCCATCGAACAGCGGTATATGCGCATCAACGGTTTTCCATTGGACAAACTCGGTACGTGGAGTCCGGAGGAAATCGAAATTGTCACAACATGGGTCGTACAGGATGAAGCTGTTGAGTCGTCAGCCGCTCGTCAAGCGAGGTTTGAGGCTGAAACAGGCAGCTCGGAATCGTAGAGATGGGCTGGAATGTCCTCCAGTTTTAGACGCGATCGTACCCCTAAGTCCATCGGTGACCGCCATCCATGCTCGTAGCGAGAAGCAGCGGCAGCAGCAATCATGGCAGCATTATCAGTGCAAAGACTAATGGGAGGTACCACAATATGAATGCCAGCCTTGTCTCCAGCATCTATCAACTGACGTCGCAACTCACTATTGGCGGCAACGCCGCCCGTTACCACAATTGTCGGCAGGTGTAGATCGGTTGCGCAAGCGATCGCCTTTTTCGTCAATACCTTCGCGACAGTAGCTTGAAAACTAGCAGCAATGTCCGCTGCCGGAAGCAAAGCATCCGAGGCTTCCAATTTCTGTACCAACCTCAGCACGGCGGTTTTCAGGCCACTGAAGCTCGTATTGTAGGGATGCTTGACTTTACCCTCTGGCAAACAAAAGGCAGTCGCGTCTCCTGTTTTTGCCAGACGATCGATTTTCGGACCACCCGGATAACCCAACCCCAACAACCGAGCAACCTTATCGAAAGCTTCACCAGCGGCATCATCACAGGTTTGACCAACGGTTTCGTAATCTCCTTCAGCCCGAACGTGCACCAAGCTGGTATGCCCTCCCGATACCAACAACGCTAGTAGAGGTGGCTGTAAGTGCGGTTGAGCCAGAAACCCACTAAATAAATGTCCTTCTAAGTGGTGAACTCCAATCAGAGGTTTGCGGTGGAGCAGAGCTAGTGTCTTGCCTGCCGTCACGCCAACGAGCAAAGCCCCAACCAGGCCAGGGGCACAGGTTACGGCAATCGCATCGATCCGATCCCAATTCAATTGCGACTCGGCCATGGCCTGCTCGATGACCGGCTGTAGAACGGGAACGTGTTGACGTGATGCCACCTCCGGCACAACTCCTCCATACTGCGCGTGAATATCCATTTGAGATGCCACAACAGTACTTAAAATATTGCGATTTGTAACGACCGCGGCGGCAGTTTCGTCACAACTTGTTTCAATTGCAAGAACAGTTGCCATTGGAAAATTTAAGTCGTTTTACTTTGGTTTACGAGCGATATGTGAAGGAGTATGATTCAAGGCGAGTTCGGCTCCTTCCAGTCGGAAGCCTAATTTATCTTGATGCATCACACTGGGAAAAGAATTTCATGGCAAAACTCTTTACGATACTGCTAGCAGTACTGCTGTTTTTGGGATCTCCCCAAGCAGTTAAGGCTGAAGGCTTAATTGGACTGAACGCTTGCAGTGATACTCCTGCGTTCACTCAGCGTCAGAGCGATCGCGTTGCTGCTCTGGAAGCTAAGCTATCAGCTGCCGAGCCCGGTAGCTCGACCGCAGCTCTCATTAAGACTCAAATTGCACAAACCAACGCTCGCTTCGATCGCTACGGCTCCCTGCTATGCGGCGAAGAAGGTCTACCCCACTTGGTAACCGATGGTCGCCTCAATCACGCTGGTGAATTCATCATCCCCGGTTTGATGTTCCTGTATGTTGCTGGCTTTATTGGTTGGGCTGGTCGAGCTTACTTAATTGCTGCTCGTGAAAGCGGCGATGCGACCACCAAAGAAATCATCATCGATACCCCATTAGCGATCGCATCGATTGCCAAGTCCTTTGCTTGGCCCGCACTAGCGTTTGCCGAAATCTCTTCTGGCGCTATCAGTGAAGACGACAAAGCTGTGCCTATTTCTCCTCGCTAGGGCAATCTGAGTTGAGTGGACTGTCTATTGCTTTATGACTACTACCCAGCTAGCTCGGCAAGGTAGTAATGAGTCCACTCAAATGTCCACTTCAACTATTGAGGCTAAACAGGCAGTACTTCTGTATTTAGCCCTAATGAACAATAGAGGCATTACACAATGAAAGACACCGACAAGCTGTCTACTTATCTCGCAACTGCACCGGTAGTGGCTACCATCACAACCTTTTTGCTCGCCGGTCTTCTGATTGAAATCAATCGTTTTGTACCCGACCTTCTGGTGTTTTAAAAATTGTTTGATATTGGATCAATCTCTTTGCAGAAGTATTTGATATCGGTTGACCGACGCGTTGGAAACATTCACTACTATGACTCAATCTAAGTCCCTTGTATCCGCCCCCAGTGGCGATCCGCAGATCGGGAACTTGATGACTCCCGTCAACGATTCCCCGCCTGTTAAATTTTTCATCAATTGGCTGCCTTACAAGCGTCCCGGCATGTCGCCTCTGTTGCGCGGCTTGGAAATTGGCATGGCCCACGGTTACTGGTTGGTTGGCCCCTTTGCCATTCTCGGCCCCCTGCGCAACGAGCCCGTTGGTTTGGTAGCTGGCTTTTTGTCTGCTTGTGGCATCGTTTTGCTGATGACGATGGCTTTGTCCATCTACTCCTACGTCACTGATGACGACACCTTCTTGGGTAGCAAAGAGAACTGGGGCAATTTTACAGCCGGTTTCTTGGTCGGTGGTTTCGGTGGTGCAATCACCGCATACCTGCTGATCGAGAATTCAGATGTAATCGCCACCTTGCCTAGCTTCTTGCAAGATTTCCAGCGAATTGCTGGCTAGTTTGCTAACCCGAATGAGTTCATCGAGTCGGCTCGATCGCTTTGTCGTCACAGCCGCTCAAATGCAAGCCATCGAACAATCTGTCTTTGCTGCCGGGATGCCAATTGCAGCGCTGATGGAAAAAGTCGGTGGCTTGTTGTTTTCAGAAATTCAACAAGATTTCCCAATCACTACATACCCCTCAGTGGGTCTTCTGATCGGCCCCGGTCACAACGGAGGCGATGCACTCGTTGTCGGCAGAGAATTACTCCTGGCCGGACGTGATGTGACAGTTTGGATGCCAACGGAACGTGTGAAGGATCTGACGGCATCGCATGCGAGCTATTTGCGATCGCTAGGAGCAATCTGGACAACAACGTACACAGACCTCAGCAACTGCCAGCTCTTAATTGATGGATTATTCGGATTTGGGTTGGGTCGTCCCCTAACAGGCTTGTGGTCGGAGACCGTCAACTGGGCGAACCAGACTAACGTTCCGATCGCTAGTATCGACGTACCATCCGGCATCGAAACCGACTGCGGAGAAGTGCTCGGAACGGCCATCCACGCTCATACAACCTATTGCTTGGGATTGTGGAAGCAAGGTCTCGTTCAGGATCGAGCACTGGAGTATATCGGGCATCTCAAACTCGTTGACTTCGGGCTACCACTATCCAAGATCGCAGCAGTCTTAGGAGAAACGCCGCAGATTGAGCGGCTAACTCCCACTTGGGTACGACATCATCTGCCCAAGCAACGGTGGGGAAATCACCATCGTCCCCCCAATCCCAACACCCACAAATATAATCACGGCCACCTCTTACTCGTTTGTGGCTCAACTCGATACTCAGGTGCTGCTATCCTCGCGGCATTGGGAGCGCGACCTTCGGGAATTGGTATGGTCACACTAGCCGTTCCCGACAGTGTTGCCATGGCAGTGCGGCAGAGGGTGCCTGAAGCCTTAGTGCTGGCGTGCCCACAAACCCCTTCTGGCAGTATCGCAGCCATTCCAGGACTCTCGGAAGGGCGATACTCGGCAATTGCATTCGGTCCAGGTATGGACACCAATATTGGTGAACTACTAGCAGAAGTGTGTTCCATTGATGCACCCCTCCTGCTAGATGCCGATGGATTGAACGCCTTATCCAGAGCATCGCTAGAGCTGGTAGCCAGGCGTAACAGCTCAACCATTCTCACTCCACATGTCGGAGAATTTCGTCGCCTATTTCCAACCATTTCCCCAGAACATCGCCTAGCTGCCGCTCTCACAGCCGCCCAACTCTGTAACAGCATCGTGCTCCTCAAAGGTGCTCGCACCGTCATTTCCAATGGAGACAGAATCTGGGTCAATCCAGACAGCACGCCTGCGTTAGCCAGAGGAGGCAGTGGTGATGTACTCACGGGTTTAATTGGCGGATTACTCGCACAAGGAATTGATGCCGAAGATGCAGCGGCGATTGGCACCTGGTGGCATGCTCGAGCAGCCAGATCTCTAGAGCAAATCAGTGGCGTTAATTCAGTCGACCCAGACAACTTAGCGCAACACCTAAGATGTACTTCTCCACTAGCTCTTGGGGAAGAGGGCGAGTCTGATTGACGTTCCCACTCCTCCGCAAGGTACAAAATTCATCTGACAAATGGGATTGGGAATTCTATCAAGCGCAACCATTACATCCGATGCACTCATTTACTTGCGAGACCGATGGAGACCAGCACTGTCTTATGGCACCATCGCTCTTGACCGGCATCGTCTCGGGACTGCTCATCTCGCGCTGGTTGGCACTAGAGCAACTAACAGCACTTTTGGCCTCAGCTCCCGGCGGAATCTCCGACATGAGTTGGATTGCTCTCGATATAGGAACAAAAAGCCCCACCGTTTGAGTCATGCATCTCAGCCGTACGATCGGTGTCATTCTAGTGGTGCCCCTATTTGTCCGATTGCTCGCTCTCTGGAAAGCCCTTGCAGGGTAGGAGCCCCCAAGACTTTACTGACTTCATAAAAGTGAACATCAGAACCTCCGCATTCAGACCGAGTTGTTTGAGCGGCTATCCGTTCATACTGATTTCAGTTGCACGTACAGGCTCGGTCACTTGATTTCCGATCAAAGCCCTTACCTCAATTCTGTCATTCACTCTCAGGGATCGACCTGGCTGGCTGTTGAGCTTTTCCAAAACAGGAAGCTGTTCCGCCTAAAGCCCAATTGTGATGGTGGCATGATTCTGCAAAAACGCTTCTACACCGAACTAATTAGTCCCGGAAGCGCTCTAGGAGGAACGATCGATACAACGATAACTGGTGTTTTTGTTTTTGGTTCAATCCAAATTTGCGAACCTCACGATCCGGTAGAGCGACAGCAAGCTTTTCAATGCCGACTCAACCAATCCCAGAGTTTGCAGCATCTTATGCAGGAACAGTCTGAATTGAAGCGAACCTACCTACTGCTTCAACAATTACAAGATTGGGTCGGTGCCTCAGACATCGCCTCCATCCCACTAGACCTATTAGGTCAACTCATTGGGCTACCTGCAAAGCGAATTGAGGTAGTACGACGCTCAATCATCTCCGGATCGACCCCGCAACTGCAGAACGAAAGATGCACGCCATAACCTAGCCGATATTTGAATGATTCAATCCGGCTAGTTCTTACTGCAATAAACTCTGGAAAAGACCACAGAGTGGTTATCAAATCTGCTTGACCGAGATAGTGAACAGTTCATATCGATGGGGCGTGAGTCCCACACGTCAAGACTCATCGAACAACAACTCGCTCATCACACGATTCAATCACTACTTCTGAGCAAAGTCTCGCATCAGAGTTTTGTCAAACGGCTGACACCGAGTGCTATAGTATCAAAGCGACTTCGGGGCGTAGCGCAGCTTGGTAGCGCACTACTTTGGGGTAGTAGGGGTCGTGGGTTCAAATCCCGCCGCTCCGATCCGCATTTAATCGACCCCCCGGCAAAGCCTTCAGTTTAGTTTACTGAGGGCTTTTTGCTATTAGCTAAGCGATCGCGTTCCTAACTTGAACCAGCAGGACTTGACGGTACCGAAACGCATATCAGACTTTTCAACATCTGTAGAATCTCGACTGATCGAGCTCACACTCCAACAGTCACGCTTCTTAAACTGACATCGCAGTATCCAAGGATATACTTGGCCACCGGAGAGAGTCTTCGGCAATGTCTTATGCACGCAACTCAAACAACCAATGCTCCATCGAACAATATCGATCACTACTGGATGCAACAGTGTTTGGATTTGGCTCGTAAGGCAGCAGGGAATACCAGCCCCAATCCCATGGTGGGTTCGGTGATCGTTCGGGACAGTCGGTGCGTGGGTCGAGGATTTCATCCCAAACCAGGAGAGCCCCATGCAGAAGTGTTTGCGCTCCGAGACGCTGGAGAGCTATCCCAAGGCGCCACGTTATACGTCAATCTGGAACCCTGTAACCATACCGGTCGTACGCCTCCCTGCACGGAGGCAGTCATTCAGGCAGGAATCTCGCGTGTGGTCGCCGGGATGGTCGATCCCAATCCACTCGTTGCCGGATCTGGATTAGAGCGGCTACGTCAAGCAGGAATTGACGTCACAGTCGGTGTAGAAGAAGAGGCCTGCCAAACCTTGAATGAAGCATTTGTTCACAGCATTCTCCATCAACAGCCTTTGGGTATTTTGAAATATGCCATGACACTGGACGGAAAGATTGCCACCAGCACCGGACATAGCCAGTGGATTAGTTCGCTCGAATCGCGTACTCTCGTCCATGCCCAACGGGCCGTTAGTGATGCCGTCATCGTAGGAGGCAACACCGTGCGACAAGACGATCCACAACTCACCTGCCGACTAGTGGACGGCCATAATCCGCTGCGAGTCGTCCTCAGTCGCAGGCTCGATTTACCGACAACCCTCAAGCTGTGGAATACCCAAGATGCTCCCACTCTGGTCATGACCGAACCAGCCAGTGGCAGTAAGCAGCACGAGCGATCGCACCTCTTAGACTTTCTCACGAACAAAGGGGTGGATGTTCTGACTCTTCCCAAACTGACCCCTGCAACGGCTTCCAAAGCGCTGTATGACCGAGGTCTGATTACCGTGCTGTGGGAATGCGGAGCAACCGTCGCTGCAGCAGCTTTGCTAGACGGAACGATTCAGAAGGTTATGGCGTTTGTTGCCCCCAAACTCGTGGGCGGTACAACAGCACCCGGCCCCATTGCAGGGCCGGGTGTCGTTCATATGAGTTCTGCACTGAAACTGGAGCGCGTACGAGAGCGCAACGTTGGAAGCGATCGCTTGATCGAAGGCTATATTACTCAGCCATATCTTGCCGGCGAGTAACAAACACACTCCACGTTAGTCAGGCGGAGAAGCAGATTAAGCAGTAACCAGCTCTTTTTCAGAAGCAGGACGCTTGCTGTTACGAATACCTTCAATTGCTGCAGCATAGTCATCTGCCTTAAAGACAGCAGAGCCAGCCACGATCGCATTGGCACCAGCTTCGAGCACCTGCCAAGTATTGTGAGCCTTGAGACCACCGTCTACCTCAATCCACGGATCGAGGCCACGTTCGTCGCACATTGCACGCAACTTGCGGATCTTGGGAACTACATCAGGAATAAAGCTTTGACCACCAAATCCGGGGTTAACGCTCATGATCAAGATCAGATCGCACAACGGCAAAACATAATCAATCAGCTCTAGCGGAGTGCCGGGGTTGAGCACCACACCCGCTTGCTTACCCAATTCGCGGATTTGACCGAGAGTGCGATGCAGGTGGGGACTAGCATTGTGCTCGGCGTGAACGGAGATGATATCGGCTCCTGCCTTCGCAAACCCTTCTACATACTTTTCAGGCTCGACAATCATCAAGTGAACGTCGAGGGGCTTCTTGGTGTAGGGACGAATGGCATCCACAATCAGGGGGCCAATCGTGATGTTGGGCACAAACCGACCGTCCATAACATCGACGTGAATCCAGTCGGCACCGGCCTTATCTACCGCCTGGATTTCTTCACCCAAACGACTAAAATCAGCAGACAAAATGGAAGGAGAGATGACGGTAGGCTTGGCCATGGCAATGTCTCTAGCACTCTGGTTTACCGCCTTCACTTTAATCGATTTTGCCAGAAATCTATCAAAAACGTGAAAATGACTACAATGCTCGGTGCGGTAAGAGGTTAGACAATGCATCAAAATGCCAAATCAGTTGAAAAAACTAACGCGGGCTGGGATGTCAAGCGGTTATTCAATACACTGCTATTCTTTGGAGCCGTTCCCATTTTGAGTAACTGTAGTTGGTTTGCACGCATGACCGGACAATCAAGCACGATCGCCTACGGAACGGGTATCAGCTCTCCCACAACTTTAGCCATTGGAGATAGCGGTTCTGAGACTCAACAGTGGATCGACAAGCTAGTGCAGCAGGGATATCGCGTCCGCTTGCTCGATCTCGGTCCGCCTGTCACAGCGACAGAAATGTTTTCTGGTATCTCCAGGCAACTCCCGTTAGAGCAAGTTGCTCGCGGGGTAACAAGCGTTATTGTCTGTAGCCATCGCACGGAAGCTGTCGAATACGCCCAAATAGCGATCGCCCAGGCTCACCTCGATCGCCCTCATTCCAATCGACCATCGGAGACTTCGACAGTCTTTGACTTCAGCCAACCCTTGCCCAATCTGTCAGATATCTGGGGATCGGTCGATGATGTGGTGATGGGCGGTGTTAGCTCTAGCAGCATCCGCATGGGAGAGGGCATAGCGATTTTCTCCGGTACGGTCTCGACATCCAACTCGGGTGGATTCGCCTCAGTCCGAACCCGCAACCTAGAGCCAGACCTGAATTTATCGGGGTTTGATGGCATAGTGTTGCGAGTGAGGGGAGACGGACAACGCTATAAGTTCTTAATGCGGGACGAACAGCGCTGGGATGGAGTCGCCTACGGATTCTCATTCGATACAGTAGCTAGCGAGTGGATCGATGTCCGCATTCCATTCACCGATCTCATTCCAGTCATGCGAGCCAAAACCGTCCCCAATGCTGGCCCTATCAACACCAGCCGCATTAACGCCCTACAGCTCATGCTCAGCAAATTTGAGTACGACGGAGCCCTCAACCCTAGTTTCCAGCCGGGAGAATTCCGATTGGATATCGAGTCGATCTCAACCTATCGAGAATCATCTGGTGCAGGGATCGCCGTTCCTGCATGTCAAACCTTACTCATACAATGGCTAGAAGAGAACGGCCTTGCCTTCACAACACTCTAGGTCGCTCAATCAAGTGCATTCCGGTCAACCCTCTGCCACCCACTCAACTTGGGGAATACGCTGCACATCGAATTGGGACAGTCGATCGGCCCCAAGATCCTGAATCAGTTGCTGGTTGTCTTGGCTGTGTTTCATTAAGGATTGCACGTCAATATTGAGATAACTTGGGCTGTAATACTCCAAACGAGATAGCCCTTCCCCTAACAAAATCAACGAACCTCGCCAATTATTGTTCAGCAAATGATAGTAGCCGACGCCGATCTGCAAGAGCCCTTGATAAAACATGCGATTGGGTTCAATCGCTTCAACCCAGAGCGCTTCTAACGTATCGTGACAGGCATAGAATTCCCGATTGTTGAACTGGGCAACTGCTAGCCGAAGCTGTTCGACATCCTGCGCAGAGATAGCATCCAAAGCTGATTAATCCGTGTAATTCAACTCAACTTCATCTAAAGTTCGGCTGGGTCCAGCAAAAGCGTGGTCGGCAGGCAGAAACAGCATGCAATGACATTCTTTGCGCTCACGCATTGGCACACATGGGCAGTTCCAATACCCTCGCTTCACCTCTGCTTCTTTGTCTTCATAAAACCGGCAGGGGCAGAGCGGCGCTCCCAATTCTTCCTTATGAACAGCCAACCCCTCAATAACGGCAGTCGTCACCGTTGGATCGGAACAAAAATACGTATCCGTTCGCTTTGCGTACGTTTCAGCGAACTTCCGCATAATCGTGAATGTTTTCTGCTTCGCCTTATTTTGTCCGCGTTCTGTCATGGATTCGGCCACACGTGGAAGGGTCTCTAGCGACTAGCTATGCTTCGGTATTGATTCAGATAACCTACCTGAAAACGGCGATCGCCTACCGAACACGAAGCCTAGACGAGCTACTACACGCCAAACTATCACCGTTTTTGCAAATTGCTGTCGAGGTGTAATGGAACTTTCAGCTCGCTAGATATCCCCTCATCAGGGTAAGTCGCTCAGGATCTAGGAATGGTCCCAATCAGGCTTGATAGACTTACGACTGTTGAGATAGCGATCGATCGACATAGCTGCAATGCACCCATCTCCGGCCGCCACAACGGCTTGCTTGAATGGTGTATTGCGAATATCACCAATCGCCCATACCCCACCCACAGACGTGGCCATCATGTCATCCACGCGAACGCCGCCATCGGGATTAAACTCCACCTGGTCGCCAACAAAATCAGTAATGGGCTTAGAGCCACTCTGATAAACAAACACCCCATCCACGTCCAAAGGCTCTTTCTCTTCTTCACCTTTGCGCTTCACCTGTACGCCAGTCACGCCCATCTCATCACCATGAATGGACATCAAGCGCGTGCGGTTCCAATGCTTGACGCTGGAATTAGCCAATAGATCCTGAGCATGTTCATCTTCTGGCAAGGGGTCTTTGACCGTAATCCAGTGGACGGTGGAGGCAAACTTCGTCAACACCTGCGCTTCTTCAATCGCTTCCTGGTTGAGACCAACAACCGCCACTTCGCGATCGCGATAGAACGCACCATCGCATGTCGCACAGTAACTCACCCCACGACCGAGAAATTCAGCTTCTCCTGCAAAGGACGCGACTCTCCCCATCGCTCCAGTTGCCAGTACCAGCGCACGACCGGTAAACGTACCTTCAGGGGTATAAACCTTTTTGATCTCCCCTTCGGCATCAATGCCAAAAACCTGTGCTCTCTGGTAAGAGGTGCCAAATTCGATCGCCTGGTCCCGCATGATGGTGAGAAGCTCGGCACCGCTCACTTCACCAGGCACACCCGGATAGTTGGCAATCTTGTGGGTAATTGCCAACGCACCCACCGATGCGTTCTTATCCAAAATCACTGTTTTCAGATTGGCTCTGGACGTGTACAAGGCGCAGGTACAGCCCGCCGGACCACCACCAATAATGACAACATCAAAGTCAAACGTATCCACAAGCCAATCTCCGGGGAGCGCGGAACCCTACTCAGGATACATCTGCATTGGGAAACCGTAGAAATTTTATGGCTCCATATCGGAGCTTTTGCAATCTAGCCTACCAATTCGTCGTGTCAACCTCGCTACAATGACAGACCCCTTTAGGTTGCCTAGACCGATTAGAGTCTGAGTATCCCCCTAGAATTCAAGCCACCTGCAGTCTTTACGGATTGCGGACCCAGCGCCTTAAGACCAACTACATTACAAACCCAATACGAGTTGTAATTGACTCTTGCGCTGTATCATCTCGGGTAACGGCTCGGGGGCATCGCAAACCTTATTGCAGTAGCGAGCATAAGAGCAGCGATCGCATTGATGTCCACTCTGGGCAGGCCATTCTCGATCGCGACGCAACCGCAACGCCAAATCAGCAATAGTAGCTTCAACGCGCTCGTGATGCTCCGGAGTCGCATCAAAGCTCACCACCTTCGCCTGCCTAAGGTAAATAAAGCTCAACCGCTTCAAACTAGCGCCATACTGCTGCTCTAGGGCCAGGTAATACAACCCGAGTTGTAAATCTGTTTCAGCAGGATCTCTGTGGGCAATATCGCGATTGGATTTGTAGTCAATCAGTTCTAAGCCATCATCCAGCCAGTCCAGGCGATCGTAGCGACCGGACAAACTGAATTCGATATTCTCAACCTGCAATCGCCCCCGCAGCCGGCTCTCCACCCCTAGCGGCCGGTGCAATGTGGACTGCGACTGAATAAATGTCTCGAAATATCGCCGCAGGATGCCTTCCCCTTCAGCCACCAAGTTCTCCGGCAGTCGTTGCGATGCCTGTTGCCAACAGTCTTCCAGCCATTGCCATTCTGGGCGAGGGCTTGTGTAATGCCAATCACGATGAATTGTGGCCAACGCAGCATGGAGGGCATGCCCTAGCGATTGCGAGCCAAAAAATGCCTTGGCGGGAACGCGACGCTCGTATCGGAAATAGTATTCCTGCGGACAGCGATGGTAAGACTGCAGGCGGGAGGCAGAAATGGGGTAGGTAGTCACGATGGAAACCGATGTCCAGAACCGGACACCAACCAGTTTGGGTCAGACATCGCGATTGCTCAACTACAAAACTGCCCCAAACGCATCAACGACAACTATGGGAAGGGTAAATCCCAGCTAATGCCACAAGTACATTGCAGACCCAATCGGCGGTTCCTGAACTGTCTCTCCATAGTTCCCAGGGTGGAGAACATCTTCATAATTCTCAATACAACCACTGCCATTCATTCAACTGGTCCTTTCAAAACCCGCGTGATAGCAGGTCAAGGTTACCTTCCTGACCCTGGAGGCGGTCGATAAACTGGCGCGCTGTCCGCCCCGAAAATCCATTTTGTTGCTGAGCCCATGTCAGAGACCACTGTCGCAACTCTTCTTGCGATCGCTCGATCTTTCGTAGCTCCGCCAAGTGATAAACAGTCTCAAAATAATCCACCTGAGTAAACGGCGGAAACGTGAGAGTTAGCCCAAACCGATCGCTCAACGACAGCTTCTCCTGAACGCTATCCCAGGCATGTACTTCATCATCAGCAGGATTGGGGCGATCGACCAAATACTCTTTCACCAAATGGCGACGATTGGATGTGGCATACAGGCAAACATTCGCTGGGCGGGCAGCGATATCTCCTTCCAACATGACTTTCAGCTGTTTATAGTCGGTTTCTGCCGCCGAGAACGACAAATCATCAATGAAAAGGATGAAGGACTGAGACAATGATGACAACTGCTCGACCACAATGAGTAGATCGCGTAAGTCAGAGCGAGACAGCTCCACAATTCGCAAACCGCGATCTCCATATTGCGTCAGCAGAGACTTAACTAGCGATGATTTTCCCGTTCCTCTCGCACCGTACAGCAACACATTGAGGGATGGTTGCCCTGCCAACAGAGCCTCGACATTTCCACACAATGCTGCTTTCTGGCGATCGTATCCGTAAATCTCATCCAGCGAAATCGCATCCGCCTGCCTGACACCCACCAACAAGCCCCGCTGCCAACGAGCGGCTCGATAGCGCCCAAAATGGCCCACTCCAGACTGCCGATAGCGATCGGCTAAAAGGTTCAGACATTCGCCCCAACAGTCTGCTTGCTGAAGTAACCGAGCGATCGCCGCGTCTGCCTCTTCCCAGGTCTCCAGGCAGATACTGTCTGCAGCCACAACCGGCTCTGAAGTTAACTCCTCAACACTCTCGGCCAGCCTGCGAGCAGACCTACAGAGAATCTGAAGTCGCTTTAGGTCAAGGGCAGCCGCATGCCGCAAAGCAGTTGGAATTGCCTCCAATGGCTGCGCCGATGCTAAACGGGAGAACGGATTATCATCAACTAACACTTCCTGGAGAATCCACTCCGGCCAACTCAAGCCACTATTTGCCAAAAGCCGAAACCAAGTACCGTAATGATCCAATAGGCGCATTCGCTCCGAGTAGGGTAGACGGGCTAGGGAGGGGCTAGTTTCTGATATTTCGACAGTGTCTAGCAATTCTGCGATCGCTACGCAACAAGTCTGCCAAGCAGCCCCTATAGGTGTCGACAAAATGCCACGATAGAGCTGCAATGAAGCCGCTGCAATTGCAGATTGAGTCAGGAATTCTGTCACAGGCTCTCCTCAGACTTACCCCACTGCCACCCATGTGACTCTTCTCCAGTCACAGACGGGCAACAGTCCACTTGATAGATGTGGTGCAAGTACAGTGATAGGACAGGGACACCGCACAGTCAGTGTCTAACAGAGTGCAAAGTCCAAGTATTGAAAAGTCTAACTACTTCGAACCGAGCCATCAGGCATCACAGTCTCAGCAAACAGTATCGACTCTAAATCAACACCTGTG
>JBFRWD010000142.1:0-54562 GCA_051439425.1 Synechococcus sp. | reverse complement strand
GTCCAGAACCACTGGTACGACCAGCTGTCGTACAGCGATCGCTCCCGACACAACCTCACCTGGCGCGATCGCTCCACATCTCTTGATGGACAGGTGGCACGCATTCTCAAGACACTCCGGGAGCGCCACCTGTGGTTGGCCTGTGAATGCCAGACTGATGGCCGACAAGCAGACATAACGTCTTTACCCAGTCACTCACCTATCCTGTGCCCGGTGCAGCTGGATGATTGGGGGCGACGGTATTCATTCCGGCGGATTCGCCAGACCAATCCCCATCATCCGAGTTGTATTTTTCATTCCCCCAAACGGCTGGCTGACCAGTTTTCATTTGAACAGGTTTTATGTGAAGAGTGCGATTCAGGGGCTGCTCACAGTGATAGCTCAGACGCTGAAAGGGCTCCTCGTTCTGCGTCTATGCAGCCTCTATCTCAGAGGGCAAGCTTTGCGATCGACCTCTCTGAGCCTCGCGACGTAACTCTTGCGATCTCGTCGAACTCGTCAACCGCAGAACTGGGGCTACACCACTCCAGATTGACCTCCCGCCCCAAACTAGCCCGCATGTTGTTTACGCTGCTGGAGGAGGCGCAACTGCACATTATCCGTCCTGGCTGGTGGCGTCAGCATAGCCTTGGATGGCAGCAACTGCGCAAACTAGAGCGTACGCGGCGACATATAGTTAATCGCATTCCTCTCAAGCATTATTTGACGACTCAGCCAGGGGCGATCGCTAGAGGCTGTCGCCAATTAGAAGTCCTGGCCCACAATGGGGCGAATGAATGGCCGCCGCATGTCAAACCGCAAGCGTTTTTTGTCGGGATCGCGATAGCAGCCGATCTCCAACGGCGAATTGTGCGACCGTTGGGCCAGCTTGACCCCTTGACCGTAGAGGATGAACTCACCTGCTTTGTGCCGCCAGGAGGCCAGGCCAGTGGACCCTTTTGGGTGTTTGTTCACGTGGGAGAGAGTCGGGTGAATCCGGGAGACTACTGTCTGCGGCAGGCCTACGTTCATCCAGTGTTTAGCACGGAGTTATTGGTGCCGGTCGATAGTCATGCCGAGCGTCAGACATTAGACCTTTTGCTGACTGCCCAGCGATTGTTACATGCCCAAGGCTATGGGATCGTGATCGCTAAACCCCTGCACGACTTTTGCACTGGTGCTGGAGAGCCCTACCGTCCCGATTTTGTTCTATATCCCCATCAACGAGGGGTTGGTCTGCAACCGGGGGATTGCATTGTGGTAGAGACGATGGGGTTTACGGATCCAGATTACGCGGAACGAAAGTCTAAAACCCATCAGCGGATGCGCGAGTTAGGCGAGGTGCTGGCTTGGGATATGCATGGCGAGATTTCGGATGGACGTAAGCAGAGGCTTCTGGACGAAGCAGTGCATGCCTGCAAATTACTGATGAGGCCCAGAAGAAAGCACTAACTCAGATTTTGGTGGCACATCGGTGGCTGTAGGAACGGCTACTGATGTTTCTCCGGAGCTATTGCCGAGGTCTGCCCTACCGAACCAGCCGTACTGAATGGCACTCCAGTGCTTTTTCCAACGCTTCAAAATACAGATTTTCAGAGTCGCTGAAGTGGTTCTGGGTGGTTAAAATTATTGCGCGACGGTATTGGTTCATAGAAATGGAGCGAGTCTGCAACGCCTTTTCTACAATTTCTCGCATTCTCATGGTTCGCAAACCTCGGTCTGATGTCGCTGTGATAGAAACAAGCCGCTCTCAAATAACCATTGCTGGCTGCCATCAAGCGCTTATGGAGTGAGTATTTCATGGATGGTTCTAAGCATGCTCTAGAGTTTCATGCATTCGCCCGATCTGGATTGGGAACGATTGAATACGCTAAAACGCACACCATTAAATGGCGCCTCAGACCGCAGTTGTCGTTTGTACAGACGAGCTCGACTCGTGGTTTATTTGTGGGATTGAAGGGCTAGAAATTATCGTTTTTTGATACTTTTGCAGATGCTCCCCCCTGTGTCTTGGGCAGCGACTGAATGTTGTTTATTCTATGTAGCCCTTTCCCCGCTTAGATTTGAGCGGGTAGGTGCGAAACTAGGCCGCAGACGATCTCAGTCCGTATGCTGAGAATCATCAACCGAAGTCACTAGATTCCCCGTATATCTTTGAAACTCTAAATGAGTGTGGCTCCATGTTTGACGATCGCTGCTCGGACGTGAGTGTGGATTAAGATTGAATCTGGCTTAGATTCTGTACTGGCCAAGTGTTTTTGGGCACTGCTCCTATGCCTTTTGTGTCTCCCAGCTACTGGCCGATTGACCGATTGCCAGGTTTGAAGCGCCTGGATATCGAGCAGCTTCAGGCGGCAGGCATAGGGACAACAGCAGAGCTATTGACGGCTACTGCAGAGGAAAAAGGCAGGAAAGCGTTAGCGTTGCAGCTCAATCTTAAGCAGGAACGCATTAATCGGTGGGTGGCGATGGCTAGCTTGGCGCGGGTACCTGCTGTGGGATGCGACTATTGTGGGTTGTTGTTGCATGCGGGGATGATTGGGCCGGAGCAACTCGCGATCGCCACAACCTCAACCCTTCACCGCCAAATTCAGCGGCTTCATGTGGCGACTCTGAGACATACACGTGCCTGTCCGACTGTGGCGGATGTTGGGCTATGGATTGCTCAGGCACAACGTCTGCGATTGTGATGAAGCTGGGACTGCAGTCTATCGACTTCCCGTCCGGATACTCGCGGATAGTCTCTCGGTCCTGCCCGTGCTTGACAGTGTTGATACCCTAGCGATGTGGTCCGATCTTGTCCGTTCGCAGACCGCTGGGTAAACATTTTGCATACCGGTTCCCCCGTTCGTAAAGTCTAGCTGCTTGTCATTCTTTTGTTTAGAGCTACGGACTGTCACTTTACTGCAGCGATCTGCCAGCATCCCAAGAGATAAAGCGATGTCTAAATCTTCTAAAAAGTCATCCAAAAAGCACGACAATGGTCATGGTAAAGGGTCGGTGGTGGTTCTGCCGTCCTCAAAATCAGGACGAGTTGCAGATAAGAAGTCAGCAAATCGCAAAAAGAAATCTAAGCAGAATCTCGGACCGGAGGAACCAGCATTTCGCCATGTCAATGGACTGCGAATTGAAGGTAAACCTCGGAAAAAATTATCGAAGAAGGTTTACAATCGCGAGCTCAAACGGCTGCAATTAGAGTTGGTGAAACTACAGGAATGGGTGCTGCAGACTGGATTGAAAGTCGTCATCATCTTTGAAGGGCGAGATGCTGCTGGAAAGGGGGGGACAATCAAGCGCGTTATGGATTGTTTGAATCCTCGTTATTGCAAAGTTGTGGCTTTGGGAAAGCCGACGGAACGTGAGAAAAGTCAGTGGTACTTCCAGAGATACGTGCAACATCTTCCGGCTGCTGGAGAGATCGTCCTGCTCGATCGTAGTTGGTATAACCGCGCTGGGGTTGAGCGGGTGATGGGCTTTTGCACGGATGAAGAGTACTTCGAATTTTTGCGCTCCTGTCCCGAGTTTGAATGCATGATTAAGCGATCGGGCATCATTCTTCTGAAATATTGGTTTTCTGTCAGTTCTGAAGAGCAAGAAAACCGCTTTCTGGAACGCAGCATGAATCCGTCAAAACGCTGGAAATTAAGCCCGATGGATTTGGAAGCTCGTACTCGCTGGGTCGACTATTCAAAAGCTAAAGATGCCATGTTTGAGGCAACGGATATTAAGCGATCGCCTTGGTATGTCGTCAATAGTGATGTCAAGAAAAAGGCTCGTCTTAACTGCATTGCCCATATTCTCAGCATGATTCCCTATCGAGACATGGTCCCCGAACCTCTGACACTGCCCCCTCGTCAGCCAGAGGGAGATTACCTCCGCCCTCCCACCAGCTTGCAAACCTTTGTGCCGGAAATTTACTGAGGGCTGAAATTGCCTTAAGTGTGTGTTGGTATTGCCATAAAAAACGATCCTTACGATTTTTCTGTAAGGATCGATAGGATTCACCAGCACATGCTGGATTCGGTAAAGAATTAGTGCTGTACTTCTAGCTCAAGTGGGTGAATGGGGAGGGTGATTTCCTGCATTGCCTCGCGCAGCTCTGCTTTTCGCAGGCGAGACCAGTCATGGATGTTTAACTCTTCTGCCAGTTGGCGAAGTTGGGAAAAAGACATGCGATCGATATTCACAATACACCTCACAAACAGCGGTGGTAACGCACCGCATAAACACACCATCAATTCAACCGTTAATATCTCCGGTCTGCAATAGTCAGGGATCGCTATAGATTTTGGGATTTTGAGACAAGAAATGCATGGAGAAATTGATTGCTTTTTCGTATGAATTCAGTACTGGTACTGGAGAAAATGCTTTGCTCTCGTGAGAACGCTAGAGTGAATGAAGGAGGCGCTGTGTTCGGAGCGATCGCTTTTAAGTCATCATTACTGTTGGGGTCAAGATATCAATACGGAAGTTTGTGGAAGAGTTGAATCGAGAGAAAGCTCTGGCAAGAGTTATGTCAAAGGATGACTATCTGACCCGTTCTGAAGACTAGCAAGCAAAATTTGATTGAAGCGATCGGGTTCAACTAGAAATGCCCAATGATTGCCCGGTACGGGCTGGATTGACAAATTCTTGAGGAATTTACGATAAGGCTGGAGCTGTAACTCTGTTCGATTTAACCCGCTTTGGGGCTGTACAAACGTTGTCGGAATATCGTTCTCTGCAGTCAGACCGGATACGGTTAGAACTTCATCAAAAATGCGATCGCGGGCAACTGCTGCTAATTTCCCACCCCAATGACCGTCTGCTTTTTCTTCGACGCTACCGGCAAATGCCAATTGCTGTAAGGTGCTCCACCCTCGATATTGCTTCAGACTCTTTGCGACAGTTTCTGCTTGCTCGAAGCTATCGAAGGGGCCCATCATCTTGAGAAAGGGCAGCACCCTGTATAGCAGGGGAAATGTGAACTTAAAGATGCTGGGAAACCGCCCGACAAAAAACGGGTCCACCAAGATAGCACTGCGAAATCGGGAGGGATGGTGGCGCATCCACACCGTGACCAATTTTCCTGTCCAAGAGTGACCTACAATGTGTGCGCTGTCCCAGCCATGCGCATCCATTAAGGCTTCTAGATCGTCAATCAGCGTCAAAAATTCGTAGCCGTGGTCAGGTTTCTCGCTGTTGCCATGTCCGCGCATGTCAGGGGCGATGACATGAAACTCCGAGGCTAATGTTTCTCCTAGTGATGACCAGACTAGTGCTGTATCTCCTAGCCCGTGTAACAGCAAGACGGGGTCTCCTGCTTGCCCCCATTCTAGGTAGGCAAGATTGATGCGATCGCTGACAAATTGTTGGTAAGACGTCATTGCACCTGGCTACCGTCTCTCATGCCACCGATCATTATGGCTTCAATCGCCTCAGGCTGAACTCACTAGCGGATCGCACGACGATAACTCCAATAAGCGCCGTACTGCCAGTACCCATGGCAAGAAGAAAACTCACCCCAAGAACTCCGCTTGAGTACCACGCAAAAATGAGGGCTCGAAGGCAGAGGGCTCGCCTAGAGTGTATGCAGTGCGTCAATCGCGCGGTCCCGGAAGAACAATATTTAAGAACAGCGCACACAAGCCCCCGGTCGAAATCCCGGAAGAGAATATGTTTTTCACCAGGGGTGGCATGTCATTGAGGATGTCGGGGGCAAAGACGACTCCCAGCCCTAGCCCCAAAGACGTTGCCAAAATAATCGACGATCGCTTCGTAAATCGAATGGAGGATAAAATCCGAATTCCAGCAGCAGCCACGCTGCCAAACATGACGATCGTTGCACCACCCAGGACGGGTTGCGGCACGGCCTGAATGACGGCTCCAATTGCTGGAAACAACCCCGCGATCGCAAAGAAACCCGCAATAAAATACCCGACGTAGCGACTGCCGACACCGGTCAGCTGAATTACTCCGTTGTTCTGGCTAAAGGTTGTATTGGGAAAGGTGTTGAAGCAGGCTGCCAGCAAGGAATTAACGCCGTCTCCCAGCACGCCACCTTTAATGCGGCGCATGTAGGTTTCTCCCTGAATGGGTTCCCCGGAAATGGCCGATGTTGCAGTCAAATCCCCAATGGATTCGATGGTGGTGATGACAAACAAGAAGGCGAATGGAATAAACGCCACCGGGTTAAAGCCAAACCCAAATCGAAACGGTGTTGGCAATGCAATCGCCGGGGAATTGCCTACTGCACTCAAATCCACCATGCCCATTGGAATGGCAAACAGGTAGCCAACGATCAGGCCGACGGCGATCGACACCATCCTCAGTAGTGGCTTTCGACTGCTGTTCAGCGTCACAATGGTGACCAGAACTAGGGCCGCCAGCCCCAAATTTTGAGGGCTGCCAAACGTCCCGGCGGCTCTGGATGGAACGCCACCACCAATGGCAGTAATTCCGACGTTAATCAGCGTTAATCCAATCAACGACACCACCGTCCCCGTCACCAACGGGGTGATGATCTTGGCAGCTAAGTGAAGAAATCGACTAAAAATAATCTCGATAAACGACCCAAAGAAACACAGACCAAAAATAGTGCCTAGGGCATCTTCCGGTGGGGTTCCAGCGGCGATCGCCGCTCCCCCTGCTGCAATAATCGGGCCGATAAAAGCGAAGCTGGTACCTTGAATGCTTAATAACCCAGACCCCACCGGGCCGATCCGTTTCACTTGAATAAATGTCGCAACCCCCGACACAAATAGCGACATGCTGACCAAATAGGTGGTGATTTCGGGGGGTAAATCCAGTGCTCCACCAATAATCAGCGAGGGGGTGACGATACCGATGAAGCAAGCTAAGACATGCTGCAGGGCTGCGAATACCGATTGCTGTAGCGAGGGGATGTCGTCTAGGCCGTAAATTAAATCGGTTTTGGAGGGGGTGGCTGTGGCTAGCGGTTCTTCGGGGGGCGGTTCGCCAGAGTTCAACACCCGTTCCATGCCGAGATTGTCGCTGCCTGCCATCGATCGCATCTCCAAATTCGAGACTGCACGAGTTTTTGCAAATTGGATTGGGTCAACGTAACAGTAAATTCGGATGCGATGTGTTTACTCCGAACAGAGTGCTGCAGCGCTGCTCTTACAGAATCGTTAGTATTGCTCACCTGCATGCAAGATAGCGATCGAATTGCTACACCAGTTGAAACTTGCCTTGCCGCTTGCCTGAGATTGGTGCATTGATGGGTGAAGTACTCTGCCCTATTGGCGTACAGATTTATGAACAATCTCAAGGCGATCGCGATCGGTGCGGGGATGGGCGGACTGACTGCCGCCATTGCGCTGAAGCAGGTGGGTTACGAGGTCGAAATTTACGATCGCGTGCGTGAGTTGCGCCCTGCTGGAGCCGGGATTTCGCTGTGGTCGAATGGGGTCAAAGTTCTGAATCGTTTGGGACTGGGGCAGGAGATTGCCACTATTGGCGGTCCCATGCATCGCATGAGTTATCTCACCAAGACCGGTGATGTATTGAACGACTTCAGCTTGCAACCGATTGTGGATGCGGCGGGGCAATGTCCCTATCCGGTGGCGCGGACAGATTTACAGCGCATGTTGCTGACGGCGGTGGGGCCTGAAACCGTTCGGCTCAACTCGAACTGTGTTGGAGTTGAGCAAGATGCCGATAGTGTGACTGCCATTTTTGCCGATGGTCGGCGGGCAACGGGTGATCTGCTAGTTGCTGCTGACGGAACTCACTCTGTGATTCGCAATCAAGTGGTTGGCCAAGCGATCGAACGTCAGTATGCGGGTTACGTGAATTGGAACGGGCTGGTGGCGACTAGCGATCGCCTAGCGCCGCCACACAGTTGGGTGATTTATGTGGGGGATGGGCAGCGGGCTTCGTTGATGCCGGTGGGTGGCGATCGCTTCTACTTTTTCTTTGATGTTCCGCTGGCGAAAGAGGCTGAGCCGCTAGGGGATGTTCGAGAAGAGCTATCTCACTATTTTCGAGGGTGGGCCGACCCCGTGCAGCATTTGATTGAAACTCTCGAACCTGAGACAACGAATCGTGTTCCTATCCATTACATCGAACCGCTGTCAGCTTTTGCGAACGGTCGTATTGCGCTATTGGGGGATGCGGCGCACAGTACGTCTCCCGATTTGGGGCAGGGGGGCTGTCAGGCGATTGAGGATGCTTGGGTGCTAGCTACTTCCCTGATTTCTACCAATATCGGGGTGGTGGATGCTCTGAAACGGTACGAAGCTGCTCGTTTAGAGCGGACTGCGGATGTGACTCTCAAAGCGTTGAAGCGGGCTCGTATGATTCATGGTTACGATCCAGCTCGTACTCAGCAGTGGTACGAGGAATTGGCGCGTGAGGATGGGACTGCGATTATAGAGGCGATCTCCTCGTTGATTTTGCAAGGGCCGCTGCATTGATGAGAGCAGTATTGAGCTTTCAGAGTGGATGTTCTTCTTGGGTAGCGTCTTCGGAAGTGCAACCCCCTCCGAATCGTTTGGAGGTCTCGATTTTCATTTGGCGCTGGCCACGCGAGAGGTCGCCCAGGAGATTCACGAACCGACAGCCACCAGCGATCGCTCTTTAAATCGCACTGGCATCCCATCCACCGGAAAAATCAACAAATTCTGTTGCAGGTTCTCCAACGAACTGCGCCCGTTCACTATGGCGTTTTTCATGCTACTGTCCTACACCTGCATGAAAAACGGCATAGATACGGCATGACTAACGAAGACTCAACACGACCGTTGTTCTGAAGTCGCTGTAGAGGATGGCTGTTATGGAAAGCTGAAGATGTTTGGCGCGATCGCTACAATGTCAGCGTCATCGACTACCAGCCTGTATGTCTGATACCATCCCACCTCCATTGCCCCCCATCGACCCCACCCGAGACATCAGCCAAAATCACTACTGGAACTATCACGGTCTCGATACACTGCTGCAGTGCAAGCAGCCGATTACGGCCTCGCAAGACGAAGATCTCTTTATTGCCGTTCACCAAGTGTGCGAGATTACATTCCACCAAGCCATCCTCGATCTCGATCGCGCCCTCGATGTTCTCTGTCACGCTTTCAACATCACCGATCGTTTGCCTTCTGGCGATCGACTTCTGGCACTAGATCTGACTGAAGCCTGCTACTTTCTCCAGCGAGTGGTGGCGCTGTATGACATTGCTAATCAAACCATGCCGATTTTGCGATCGATGAGGTCTTTTTCAGAATTTCGTTCTAGCATTGGCCCAACCAGTGGTTTCCAATCGGCTCAATTCCGTCGCTTAGAAATTATGAGCGGCATTACCGAGCCCTACTGGCAGGGTGGCACTCAAAATAGTGCTGGCACGTTACATCCGGCTGAAGTGGAATTCAATCGTCGTTACGGTACTCAAGTTGCAGATTGGTTCGATCGGTATCGCCTGCACAGCTTGGTCTATTACTTCCAATCTTTATGCGGGTGCATTTCCGATCGGTCACCAGCAGACACTAGCACTATCCAGAAACTCAGTGACTATCCCAATCTCCAGCCTTTGCTCGAGCTATTGGCCCAATACGATCGCTGTAAACGCCAGTTCCATCAGGCCCACTTAGGCTTGGCCGCTCAGCAACTCAGTCTGGTTGGAGTCGACATCGGAACCGGTGGCACCTCCTTTCGAGACTATTTAGCCAAGTACAACCGAGACGTTGCCCCCCTCTTCCCAGGATTGGAATGTGTAACTTTCGGCAATCAGCCATAGAAGGTTCTAAGGCTATTTCTCCTGGAGAATCAAACTCGTGAACGATCTCCGCACTCCAGACCTTACAGCAGATTGCTGTATTGCCAACGGTCAACCGGCGGAACGCTAGTTGACCGTATCGGGCCGATCTGTAAGTGCTCTTTGACTAAGCCGCAACAAAATTCAGAGCTGCAGAATTGAGGCAGTAGCGCAATCCTGTTGGTCGAGGACCATCGTTGAAGACGTGCCCCAGATGCCCGCCACAGGTGGCACAGTGAACTTCCGTTCGGGGTAGCACTAATTTCCAGTCCCTCTTGGTACCAATGACATCGGCACTGATGGGTTGCCAGAAACTAGGCCATCCAGTCCCGCTTTGATATTTAGTTTCGGATGAGAACAAGGCGGTATTGCAGCCCGCGCAGTGGTAAACCCCCTCGGTTTTGTTATCGAAGTAGGCATTGGCAAACGGACGCTCGGTGGCCTCTTCCCTAAGCACAGCGTATTGTTCCGGGGTTAAGATTGACCGCCATTCTGCATCTGTTTTTGTGACCTCAAACATTTCGCTGGCAGCTTGAGCTGTGCGATTGCTCAGGCCAGCCATCAGGCCGATGCTGAGGGCAAGACCGGAACGGAGAAGCTTGCGACGTTTCATATTGGACTCTCTGGTGGTTCGTGATTGGTATGGAATTAGGCTTGAGGCTGCTTCGACCTGAAACTGTTTGATCTGGCCTAGGTCTATCAAGACTCGAAAGGGTTGAGGTTATTCTGCCGGGGTGCCCCAGACTTCAGCCAGTCGCCGATCGCGACCGCAAGCGAACCGATAGTAGTTGTACCGAATCGGATTGCGATCGGAATAATTTTGGTGGTAGTCCTCGGCCGGGTAGAACTCACCGGCTGTTGCAATTTGGGTCGTGACTGGCTCGGTGAACTGCTCCGAGACGGATGAGATTGAGGTTTCCGCTGCCTCTAGCTGGTCGTCGTCATGCACAAAAATTGCCGAGCGGTACTGGTCGCCGCGATCGCAAAATTGCCCGCCACCATCTAAAGGATCGACATTCACCCAATACACTTCCAGCAAATCTGCGTAACTAACACGCTCCGGATCGTAAGTGACCTGAACCACCTCAGCGTGGCCGGTTTTACCGGTTGATACCTGCCGATAGGAAGGGTTTTCAACCGTTCCCCCTGCAAATCCAACGGTTGTGTCGACCACCCCATCGATCTCGTCAAATGGGTGTTCCATGCACCAAAAACATCCACCTGCAAACGTAGCGGTTTCCAAGTTCTCATCTGCCCCATAGGCCGGATTGAGGGGGAATGCCAACAGTACGCAGCCAGCTAGGAGGCTAGCCCACAACGATTTCGAGGATATCCAGGTTCGCGAAGTTATCAAAGCCACTATCCGAGAAAAAAATGAGGTGAATGGATGAATCAACATTGGCAATAGGTCAGTCATGCTAGGGACATGCTGATATTGTCAGGTGATTCGCCACCAAGCGATCGGCTGATTCTTAAACTAGAGTCCCAGCGGAACCTAAGACGGACTCTAAAAGCAAATGAGAAGTTACTTATTTAACTCTCAAATCAGCGGATACCGGTCCAAATTGCGTATTCTTAGGTTGCAATAATCTCTCAATTTAGGTGTGATTCATTCATCAGATTGCTGCAGCGAGAAACCTATCATTCGTGAGTTCATTCGCAGCAAACATTGGCCAGCTAGCCGGTCTTACGCCGCCAGCAACGGACAAGCCATTACAGCTCGCTGCGGATCGTAAATGAGTAGTTGCTTCCTGCTTCCAGATTGTAGTCCCAGCGTTCTAAAAATCGGCTGAGCGGCTCCCGAATCAAGGCTCGTCCCAGCGATGGCTCTACCGATAATTCTCCCTGCTTGAAACTCCAGGAGAATTCCCAGGCCCATTCCTTCGCTTGCACCTCTCCCTCGATCGCTCCTGAATTCCAGCAACATCGAGTAATTCGAACGTGAGCAGTAGTTTGAGGCAAACGAGGCATATGGCTTCGATAGGCTGTGATGGTATGACAACAAAGAGCGTGGTTAGCATCGACGAGCTGACTTCAGAGGGCCTAGAACGCATGGTTCCCAACTGCAGCACTGGGAAAAAACAGTCAGCAAAAAAACATTGGTTAGCATACTAACCCAAACGGTTAGCAGGTTTGTTGTGTTGGATGTAACCCCTGGGCATATTGCATCGTCTCGACAGTTTAAGATTTCGATGGTTAAAGATTGCGATAGCTCAAGATTTCGACTGTTCGCCCTCTTGCCTTCTCGATCCCAAGGCGCATGAGGAAATCTGACAGAAACACGATCGGGTAGCCGAACGAGATAGATAATGAGACAGCGTATCCCTACCAAGAGAGAGTTGCATGTTGCTGCCCGGTCAATCCGTTATTGTTACTAACCCCAACGACACCTACTATCGCTTTCAAGGGCAAGTGCAGCGGGTCGTCGACGGAAAAGCAGCCGTCATCTTTGGAGGAGGCAATTGGGAAAAGATTGTCACGTTCAACGTTAGCGACCTAGAAGCAGCGGATAAAACGGCCAAGCGCTAGCGTTGTATACCTGTCGTTTTAGTGTTGTGACATGGATGCTCGATGGGGCACGGGTTGTGCGATCGTGTCAACGCCATTGTGGAGTGCGTCAGACACAGAGTGAGCGAAAAACAGGAAGTTGCTGGACAGGGAGTTATTGGAGGATAGAACAGTGCGCCAAAGCTGGTTCGATCCATATGTCTGGGTTCATGTGGCCGGTATTGTGATGTTTCCCCTGTGGATGGGACTGTGTGCGATTGGTCTGGCTTCTGCTGAACCGGTCTTGCCCGTTTGGCTAGAAATGGTGACGATCGTCGTATTGGGGGCCGGCTCTATTTTGGCCATGCAGCTCCTGAAACCGTTTAACATCTTTTCGGCGTTGATGATTGCCATTCCCACGGACTGCTTGGATGACGATCACCGTCGCATCCTGGCTATTTTCCAAGAGCGAGAGCA
Source organism: Synechococcus sp. (assembly GCA_051439425.1). Lineage (GTDB taxonomy): Bacteria > Cyanobacteriota > Cyanobacteriia > Thermostichales > PCC-7336 > PCC-7336. The sequence continues at coordinate 41,874 of JBFRWD010000142.1, read as the reverse complement.
GCAGATACTGGCAATCGTTATTTCGGCTTTGATGTGTTGCTTTCTGATCGATGCCTACCACCTGGCCCCATTACTAGAGAGATTCTCTCCAGTCCGAATAGCGCCTGGTTCCGGTATCAGTCGCATCATACTGGCAACAGTGGGCTTCTTGGGGGGCAATTTATTTCTTCAAGTCCCTCTTGCTACCTTACGAGTGATGGCCATGCCAGATGCCGCTGTTGCTCAGGTTACCCCTGTCCAGGTTGAAGATGCTGCCGAGCAGTTTACAACTCTTGGTTGGCAATGGGCCGGGCTACTCATGTCATCAGAAGGTTCGGAACCGGTAATATTCGAGTCAGAATTGAAGGAGAACACATGTCCCTCCAGTCAGGAGAGGGACTAGTTCCCGATCGACACGTTGAGTTCTGCCAACATCAGGATGGAGATCGGTCTCAACTGCAGGCTAACTGCAAAGCGATGTGCAAGAGACAGTATCCCGAAAAGTATGCCTGACAAACCACTCGGAAAAATTGTGAATGTTGAGATGTATGCGTTCTGTTTTTTCTGAACATGTAGAGACCCTAGCGATTCTCGCGAGCCCACTCTCCAATAAAAATACTGAGAAGTTGCGGTAGGTCCGCTAGTTATGGGAATTCAGACCGTTGTCTTCAGAAGATGCTTGCGGTCACAGTAACACGGTCTTAGTCTTGGGACACGAGACCCCTCGGTAATTACTGAGATTCAATTTTATGTAGTTCATAACAGTCAACTGGCTTGAACTCTGGAGAAATATCGGGTGGATTTCTGATTCAGAACTTTCCACTTTAATGGCTCGGCTCTCTTACTATGACTGTTGTTTGTCGAGCAGATTTTTTATTCGACGACCTTGTCAATCATTCTAAAACAGGCATATAACCCTCTCCTGGCCCTATCTTGAGGGGAAGAGCGGTAAATATGTTCGACCCAATATCGTTGTATTTCAACCATTCATTGGTTACCAGAACAACTGTCGAGATCGCTGAGGATATGGTGTCTCTAGCAATGTTGTTGTACTAGTGGGAACCAGCTTAATTTCAGTATTGCTAGCTAGGCAAAATGACTGACAGTGTAAACCCAATGGCCATATTCATCATCACAAGTAGAAATACTGAGAAAGTCCCGTGCTCAAGACGGGTATCCAAGTAAAAGCACGGGTCGCGAGCACTGAGATAAGCGATTCTTTTGGTTGCTCGCTACATAGCTGGCTAGAGGGTTTCGCTGATTTAAGCTAATCAGCCTGTTCTTAGAACACCGACCGTGCCTTAATGCTGAATGGCATTTGTCCTCAGTACTTTTGCGTCCATCACCTGAAATTCTTTCCGGCCCTGATTTGGAGGGGAGTTGAAATATGGTTACAACAGCTGGAGCTATCGGCGTAACTCCGAGTAGCACTTACGAAAAAATTAAACAACACTCCGATCACCCTCTGCGCGAGCTGTTCCCGAAGCTTCACGCTCACTATCGCTTCGAAGATTTTTTTCACCTCAACCGTCAGTCAGGTACCATCACGGACTGGAATAAGTCCAGAAATATTCTTGTCAGCGAGGATTTCATCATTGGGCTAATTCATGGCCTGGATGAAGAAGTCGGCAGCGCTTCAAGCACTGTGATGTACAACATTGGCAAGGCCTGGGGAGAGCGCGATTCAGCAGTGTTCAAAAATTGGTACGAAGAAGAATACGAAACCAATATGCTGACCACCAATCTAGCGCTAGTGCTGGAGTCATGGTGGTGGCCATTCACTGCTCAAGGATGGGGGAATTGGGAAGTCGATCTGGAAGATCAGAAAAACGGTTTTATTGTTCTGAATATTTTTGATTCTGCGATCGCTCGCACCCTTGGAAACGTAGGCAAGCCTGTTTGTCACGTTTACGCGGGTCTCTTTGCTGGATTCTTCAGCAGTTTCAGCAAGCAAGATTTGGGATGTGTAGAGCTGCAGTGCTACGCAATGGGCTCAACCTTCTGCAAGTTTTTGTTGGGTAAACAGGACCGTGTCGATGCTGCTAGCTTCTGGCTAGAGGAAGGTGCTGGGGCAAAAGATATTCAGAAACGTCTGATTAATGGGGAGTATTTGGGATGAATTCCAAGCTTTCTGCATACTGTCTCAGCGTTCAGAGCTTTTTCGAGCATGTTCCATGGGATGGAACGAGCGCTGAATCGGTAGAAGGAGGGTCGATCGGAACCGGCCATGCTAGTACTTCAGAGGAGCTGAAGTGGCAGTGCATGTCTATCACCCAATTTTTTAACGAGATGGCTTGGGACAGACGCAAGCAAGCTCTTACGGCTGATTTTTGCGAGATCTCGGTTATCAAGCCTCTGGCGATGCCAGTCGGGCGATTTTTCAGAGAGTTCGGGCAACAAGCATCTCGCAAAATCTCTGCGTAAATTACACCGCCATAGTTTGAGGCTAATTCCATGATCGACCAACTCAACTTGCTGTTTCACGCAGCAGAAGAAAGCTATCTGCAAGATTCCGATTTGCAAACGTTTGAAATGCTGATTGATGGCCTAGAAGAACGCCTCAATCTCTATGAAAAGCTTAGGGATAATGAAGAAAAGCTGGTGCAGCGATTAGCACTCAACTTGCAAGAAGATTATCCCACTGAGCCACCCCGGCGCCTGCAGCTGGCCCTCCAAAATCACGTCTTGGTCATGCGCTACTGTGCCATGGCCATGTTGATTGACGATCCGGACTTTCTCAAATATCGCCTGCTGGAGTGGCTGACTGATGTGGTTGCGGCTCACGATCTTCAGGAAATTCAGAACAGTCTCGATCGTTCCATGGTCAAGCGCTTGAAGAAACTCCTGTCCGGTTCCGAGCGCGAACTCATCGAGCCATATCTCAAATTGGCTAAAGAAATAGTGCTGGAGAAATCCGCCCCTGAAATTGCACTGCAATTTTAATGCCGACGAATTCTCAGGCAAACTTCAACAATTTTGAAATATTTGCCCCACAGAGAATCGAGCTTCAATCCCCATTCTGAAGGTGGAACAAACTAATGCTTGATGTTACAGAAATACTGAAAGCCCCAAAAATTCCTAGCAACTATTACATCAACGATGCCTATGTGCAGGGGGATTTTGAGGCTGGCCTACTCGAAAGTCGAGCGGGTGACAGATTACTAGCCTTGCCGGACACGTTTTTAGACGGCATCTATATCGGTATTGAAGACGAGCTGGGTTCTGCTGCACATCAGGTACTCTTCAGTTTCGGTCGCTGGTGGGGCAAAAACTTTTACCGCCGATTTGCTAGGGAAATGGCCGAATATCACGGAAAGCTTTTGGCCGAGCTGGAAATGGTCAACTTTCTCCAGTCCCTTAAACAATGCTGGAAGGCTCATGGCTTGGGCACGATTGAGCTGGATATGCAGAATCGCGATCGGGGCTTCATTGTTGTTCGCACTAGTAAATCCTCGTTTGCTCAAGCTGCAGGCAAGCGCGAACGGCCGTCAGCCTCAGCGGAAGCGGGCTTCTTTAGTGCGTTCTTCACGCAACTAAGTGGACAGCCCCTGCATTGCGTTCAAACAGCCTGCGAGTCGATGGGTGCCCCTTTCAATAGCTTCATCATCGGCACAGAGGAGCGTTTAAGGGTAGCAGAGGCCGGCATTGAAGAGGGGGAGTCTCATACCAACATCATGCTTCGTTTGTGTCCGATTTTAGAAGAAAAGGAGGAATAGTAAATGTCCGACGGTTTAGCTGCCACCGATATTGCCTCAATTGCATCCAATCAAACTATGGCTACTGTCACCATTGAACCTGTTAATGCACAGGTCACCATTCCGGAGAATGAAACTCTGCTATCAGGTTTGCTGGCGCAGAAGCTCAATATTCAACAGGAATGTGGGCGTCGAGGCATGTGTGCCACCTGTCACGTCCAGGTGCTCGATGGTGGAGACAACTTGACCCCTATTGCTGGGCGAGAAAAGCGTACGCTGTCGATGCTGCCGAATTGTGACAAGAATTCTAGATTGTCCTGTCAGGCAAGAGTTCTGGGCAGTGGTGACATTACCGTTGAAGTGCCAGACGGAATGTACCTCAGTGTCGAGGACGATATCGAAACGCTGGTGGGTCGTCGAGCACAAGAAGATATTCTGCATCCTCTATCCGGCAAGCTGATGGTGGAAGAGTACAAGTTAATCACCCGAACCGTAGCTCAAGAGTTGCAATCGGCTCAGCTGGAAATTGGTCGCTTGCTGGCAGAAACGGACAGTGTTGGATAGAGACTGAAGGCAGTAAAACAAGACCTTCACGATAACAATGGACTAGCTAAAATCAGCCACTATCGACAAAATTGGAGAATCTTTCATGCTGAAACAATTGTCGCAACTAACTGTACAAACAGATGGGCGATATGCCTGTACTGAAGAACTAGAATTTTTGCGTGAGTATATTGCTTCCTCTAAGAAGCGAGTCAAAACCTATCAAAAGCTACGAGAGATTCGAGGTGACATCGCCATCGAAACAGCTTTGAAGATGTTAGAAGATGATGAGAATTTGTTCGTAGTCGATGGAGAAGACTATAAGTCCTTTTTCCATCGCGATCAAGAAATTAGCCTCAGATATACAACCGCCGCAGTTTTATCTGGTGATTTGGAGCGTATAAAGCAGGCATTACTCTTGTGGTACCGGACTATCATGAATGTAGCAAAGCCTGTAAATGTTAAAGAATGGACCAAATTAACATATAAAATCAAGCCTAAAATAATTCTCGATAGGCTGAGCGAAGATGAGCGACAATTTGTAAAGCCAATCTTAGCTTTGAATCAAATAATTCTTGGGAATTTATAGATATTTGCCTTCTGTCAAACGGGCATACTAGCTAACGCCAACTGCGTTCTCCAGCTGCCGCACTTAATCGGTTCTGAATGAATGGCTAAACGCAAAAATTTCAGCACTACCAACAATTGATTCTCGAGGTTAGTGCTACTGTCTTACGGAGTCTATTCCAATGTCTAATCCACATCTTGCCTCTAAATCAAGCAATCAGAAAAGCTGGAAAAGCGTTGCTGAATGGGGCGCCATAGCTGCATCTTTCGGTGGCACAGTTGCAGCAATTTTACTCGAACAGGTTGCGTTTGCAACAGTACCTCTATCCTGTGCTGCTCTATTAAGCCTTACTAATCGTAAGCAAGCGATTGAGCAAGTTTCTAAGGAGATTAATCGTCTGCAATCGGCTCTTTTGGTGCAGGAGCAAAGTTTATCCACGCTGCAGAAGAAAACCGTATCGGCGATTCAGGAAAGGATTAATACCGAGTCACTGCAAGTTTCGCTTCAGCTACAAGATTGCAACACTAAACTAGAGGAATTGCAGCTGATTGCTCGCAACTTACGAACAGTGCAGAACTGCACTCAGCATTTACTCAATGTCCCGCCGTCTGCAGAGTCTTTCTATGCACGCGCAGTTGGTCATCACCGTTTAGGCGATTTGCGTGAAGCGATTGATGACTACAGTGAAGTGATTGCTCGTGACCAAAATAATGCCAAAGCGTTCTATAACCGAGGTATTGCCCATACCAACGTTGAGGATAAGCAAAAAGCGGTTCAAGATTTCCGCGAAGCAGCAAAAGTTTTTTTCAAAGAAGGCAATATTGAAGCTTACAGCAAGGCGAAGGAATTGTCTGAGAACATGCACCAACTGGATCGCAATCAGTCTCCCGAAAACTTTAGTTCAGATACCTCAGAACCAAATGTTCCTAAGACCGAACTGCCGAAAGAATCATCGTCTTCTGGTGAAACTGTTGTTATGGAAAGCTTATTTGCATAGCTGTCTTATTGATATTTGTCATCCGCCCCTGTGGAGACATATTTATCCAAAGAAGCATTGGGCGAAGGCGATCTAGAGTGCTAGTTCACGAGCGAATATTGTGGTGACTCTGGGGCATCTGCAATTCATGCTGACAACGTCATAAAACATGTTGTTTCTTTACGTGCTCAGGCTACATCCTACCCCCTACACTTAAGTCTCAGGGTTCGACTGATGCTAGTTGGGTCAAATCCGGTTAGCGTCCCCCACCTATGTCTTATCGTTGGGAGATTCAGTGCTATGCCTTCCCCAAAAATCGCAGCCATGCTGGAGGCCTTGGCTGAGCGCCGAGCGCTGAAAGCGATTAGCGGCCTTCACAATTTCAACGCCGAGCGTGTCTGCCGGGTAGTGCGAGCCGCAGAGATTGGAGGCGCTTCTTGGGTCGATATTGCCGCTGACCCTGCTTTGATCGACATGGCCCGCCGCGAAACTCAGTTGCCGATTTGCGTTTCTGCGATTGACCCGCAGCTATTAAAGCAAGCTGTAGAGGGTGGCGCTGACTTTGTCGAGATCGGCAACTATGACAGCTTCTATGCTTCAGGGCGTCAATTTTCTGCGTCTGAAGTGCTTGAGCTGGCTGCAGCTACTCGTACTTTGCTTCCAAGAACCTTGTTGTCTGTCACTGTCCCGCACACATTACCCTTGGATTTGCAAGCAGAGTTAGCCGAACAGTTAGAACAGCAAGGGGTTGACTTTATCCAGACTGAGGGCGGGACAAGCAGCTCGCTCTTGCATGCTGGCACATTAGGGCTGATTGAAAAAGCAGCCCCGACTCTGGCCGCTGCCTACGAAATTAGCCGAGCTGTGTCGATCCCGGTTCTGTGCGCGTCGGGCCTTTCAACTGCGACAGTGCCAATGGCGATCGCTGCTGGAGCTTCTGGGGTTGGGGTTGGGACTGCGATCGGCCGTTTGGACAACGACCTGGCTGCAATCGCCCAGGTGCGGGCGCTAGTCGAAGCTTTAGGCCAGGTTCCCGCGTCTGTTTCTGTAGATGACTCTAAGTAATCTACTGGAAATCTGCTGACCCTCCTCTGGTTGGTGTGCAGGCACTTTATCTCTAGACAACGGTGGCTCCTCGGAGTCACCGTCGATCTTTGTGTTGACTATTGCCCTTGCTGCGCTGACTCTGTCGAATTACCAGGCTTTGTCTGATTTGTATCCCGTCAACGTGGTGTTGACTGAAGCTGAGAGCAGGTGTCTAGACGCAATTTCAGCTTCGTGTGTGCTCGTCGGCAGACCCTCACATCATAAACATTCGCCGATCCAGAGATTTTGGATCGTGAGTGTTAACGAAGCTTTGAAGACTTTCGTCCGACTCTAATGTGCCGTCCACCAAGTTAATGATGCGATCGGCAATATCCAGAATACGGTTGTCGTGGGTCACAATCAAAATTGTGCAACCTTGCTCTTTCACGAGTTCTTGCATGATTGTCACCACCTCGCGTCCCGAAGCTTTGTCTAACGCCGCTGTTGGCTCGTCCGCCAGAATTAACTGAGGACGATTGACCAGCGCACGGGCGATCGCCACTCGCTGATTTTGCCCTCCAGATAGCGATCGCGGCTTGTAATTGATTCGGTGGGATAGGCCCAACCGCCCGAGCATGTCTTCAGCCAGCTTGCGTTTGTGGTCAATCTGGTCGGTGAGTTCTACGGCCATTTCGACATTTTGACTGGCGGTAAGAGACTCGAATAAGTTGTGGGACTGAAAAATAAAGCCGATATTCCGGCGCACGTTCACCAGTTGAGATTGGCTTACCCCCACCAGCTCGCGGCTCAAGACCTGCAAGCTGCCTTCCTGGGCCGAACGTAAAGCTCCCACCAGCGTCAGCAGGGTGGTTTTACCCGACCCGGAAGGACCGGTCATAATGACGATTTGACCTTGAGGTAAGTCTAGATTGATGTCAAACAGCACCTGCTTGCGCAGTTCTTTCTCGCCAAAATAATAATTCAGGTGGCTAACACAAACCGCCAATGGTGGTTTGGGCTTCCCTGACAAGTGCTCGGGCTGGAATTGGGTATCGGGAGCTGTGTTCATTCTTGGCGTTGGAATTCTTGAGGTTAGCGAGGTTAGCGGGTTCAAGCATTGAGCCTGCAGGTGCCGCAGTTCAGTCGAACACTTCGGCTGGATCGGCGGCTTGAACTCGCCGTAAGGCAATGACCCCCGATACTAAACACATGACAAACGTGCCCGCAAAAATGTTGAAAGCCCGCAAGGGGGTGAGAACCATCAGCAAACCGGTGGTTTTGCTGGTGAGGTTGTAAAGGCCAAGGCTGGCAGCACAGCCGGGCACAAATCCCATCACGGATAGCAGAATCGCTTCTTGCATCAGTACACCGAATAAATAGCGATCGTTATATCCAATTGCTTTGAGAGTGGCATATTCTACCCAGTGGTTGGCCACATCGGTGTAGAGAATCTGATAGACCAGGATGATCCCGACCACAAACCCCATCATGGTCAGCAGGCCAAAGATGAAGCCAATATTGGTATTGTCTTGCCAGTAGCGAATCTCCCGGTCTGCAAATGCTGCCATTGTCATAACCGAGACATCGTTGGGCAGTCCCTGTTGCAGTTGGGCCGTCAGAGCTTCTACGTCGGTTCCTGGAACGACCTTGACCACTCCCACGTCTACCGTGTTTAAAGTGCGGTCGTCCACTTCTGGTCCCTGATTGGCAAAATAACGAAGAAAATTGTTGTCACTCATCAGTACATTGCCATTTCCTGCGGCAAAGTCTGTACCTAAATCAAACGTTCCGACCGATCGCACGCGTCGATCTGCCAATTCCGTAACGACATCCGATCGCACGGGGCCAACTTCAGGGCGAGATCGTATATCCATCAAAACGGTTTCGGGCAGACGTAAAGCCTCCAGTTCCTCTTCAATATCGGATAGAAGCAAGACCGGATCGTTCGGGTTAAAGGCGATTGCTCGTAAACGAGTGGTGCGACCCGTTTCGGGGTTTTTCCAGGGAGCTGAGACTTCCAGATATAGCGGGTAGGCCGCTTCCACCCCTTCGTAGGCTTGGGCCTGATACAGGCGGTTTCGGGCAAACTGTTCCGGCACAAACATATTGGTTTTAATGCGATTGACAATCACGATTTCGCCATTCAGAGCTTTGTGTAGTTGCACCTGACTGTCATACAGGGCGTTTTTAAAACCGTTAAAAATGAACATGAGCAAAACAGCGAAAGCGACTCCGGCGAGTGCAACCACAAAGCGACGACGCTCGAAAGTGAGATTATTCCAGGCTAGAGGCGTGTGGCGGCCAAGATAGGTTGTGCGATAGAACTGCCGAATTGTGCCAAACAGAGCCATTAGAATATCTCCGCCGGATCGGCTCGGACGACTTTTTGCATGGCGATCGCCCCCGATACGATACACATAACCAACACCATGATGAACACATTGATCGCACGCTCAAGCTCCATGCCTACCGGCAGCGTGCCGCTGGTGGCAGCGTAGGCCAACTTGTAGAGGGCTATGGACACCACAAACCCCGGTGTGTAGCCTAACCCCGCCAAGATGCCTGCTTCCTGCAAGACGATACCGAATAGATAGGTATCGCGGTACCCCATCGCCTTCAGGGTGGCGTATTCCGGTAACCGATCCGAGATGTCCGTGTAGAGAATCTGATAGACAATCACGGCTCCAACAATCAAGGAGACGGCGACTCCCATGCCGAAAATAAATCCGGTGGATGTGGTTTCGATCCAGTAGGACCGCTCCCGCTCGACAATACCTGCTTGCGTGTAGACTTCTACGTCTTGGGGCAATATCTCGCGGAGCTTATCTCGCACGGCGATCGCATCGGCACCAGCCTCTAACTGCACAACGCCCACATCGACTGTATCTATGGAGCGGCGTGTAAAGTAGCGAAAAAAGTTCTGATCGCTCAGCATCACGGTGCCATCGGCTGCAAACCCACCCCCTAGAGCATACTGACCGCCAACGGTCACTCGCCGTCCTTCTGTTTCGGTCACGGTACCAGTGTCAGTGGGGCCAAACTCCGGTCGCGATAGTACATCCATCAAGACTGTGTTCGGGCGAAGTAACGCAGCTTGTATCTCAGGAGCGGCCAACTCCGGTAATTGAAACAATCCATCGTTGGGGTTAGTCCCAAAAAAGAAGATAGCTCGGTTAATCCGAGTCTCTGGATTGCGCCATTGGCCGTAGCTGACATAGAGGGGCATGGCATGTGTCACACCATCGATGCCTTCAGCTTGGTACAGTCGCTCGATCGTGAAGGGCTTGGCGGAACTGATATCTTGGCTGACTGGAGAAATGAGGAAAATATCGCCATCCATGCGGGTGTAGAGCTGGGAGGCCGTTACGGCGAGTGCCCCCAGAAAGCCTAGATTCATGAACACCAGCAGCACGGCAAAGCTAACCCCCGCGATCGCCACTAGCAACCGCGTTTTTTCATGGACAAGATTGAGCCAGGCGATTGGTGTTCTCACAGACTTGCAGTTGAGGCAACAACAATAGATACAGAAGGCTCTAAAGACGCTGGTTGCGGTGGCACGTTACCCAGCGATCGGCGGAATACTGTACTGCCCGAGCTTGTATTGGTGGATGATTCACCTCCGAGGGCTTCTCCACGCCCAAGTGTGGGAGAGTCCCCGCTGACATCAATCCGCACATCAACCTGCAAGTTGGTGAGTCCGGCTACTGGCTCGCTGTTATCCAGTTCAATCTTGACCTCCACCACACGGGAATCGGCATTTGCCGCTGGATCGTCATCCAGCACGTCATTTTTGAAAATTTGCCATCCGACGTCGGCCACCTTCCCGGTCAGTTCTTGGGAAAATGCTCCATTTCTGCTCACGACCGTGGCAGGTTGCCCGGTTTGCACGAGACCGACATCCGTTTCGTACACTTCGGCCACCACAAACATATGATTGGTGTCTCCCATATCCAGGATTCCTTGGGACGCAGAAATTGCTTCCCCCGCCCGGGTATATACCTGCAAGATGCGTCCAGCTTGTGGGGCTCGGATAATCGTTCGTTCCAGACGTGCCTCAGCTAGTACGAGATTGCGACGGGCGGAATCAACAGCCACCTGAATTCGAGACAGTTCGAGATTCGCTTCCGCCGCACTCAACTGAGCTTCCGCATTGAGCATGTCCGTGTCTCGTGCCGTCTCTAGACGCACTAGAACAGAGCGAGCATTACTCAACCGTTCTTGCAGTTGACTCGCTGTACTTTGTTGACGATCCAATTCTTGTTCGGAAATAGCTCCTTCGGTAAACAGTGTCTGGAAGCGTTCCAAGTCGGCTTGCTCGATCGCCAGTTCAACCTCAAGCTGACGTACTGTGGCCTGTTGCCCCTCAATTTCAAACGTTGCTGGCCGTTCAATCTGTTGCAACCGGGTGGATGCCTCGGTAATTTCCGCCTGACTCAATCCTGTCTGGGCAATTAAGCGAATTTCTGCTTCCGCCAGTTGGCTGGCAGCTAAATCGCGTTCTGCCAATCGTTCGGCATGACTTTCTAGGTAAGCCAAGATATCGCCAGTCTCTACCCAAGTACCGCGTCGCACTTCCAACAAACCGATGCGCTCTCCGGTGGGGCCACCGATCCGAATCACCTCCCCTCGAGGTTCTAATCGCCCTAATGCTGCAACTGCTACGCGCTGGGGCAGTGATGTTGACGTTGTGGTGCGTTCGCTGCTGTCAGACGAGTGGCTGTTCTCTCTATTACTGTCGTTAGCACTTCTGATTTGCCACAGCCCAACGACGAGGATGATTGCGATCGCCCCGGCAAGGGCGAGTTTCAGCCGTTGCCCGCTGTTTTTCATGGTTTCTCATGCTGTCTAGAGTCGATGTGATTCTGCCGAGAGGACCCTACGATAGGTCTATCAAAGACAGCCGGCTGGAAGCGATCTCAAACCAGTAAGAAGACTCGCGCAGAATCACTCTCTACGTCTTAGCATTATTTAATACGACAAGCACGGATAGCGCTGAGCTTAGCGAACCCACTTTATTAGAGGTCGCCCACAGTTTTGTTGGGTAGTAGCGGAGTGGGAGTCCAGTTTCCATCGACTAGCTCCTCTGTGACCTGAGCGTTCCATCCCCGTTCTGCTGCAATCCACTCAAATTTGGTTAGTGCTTCTGTTTCCGACCCCGCCTCTAACACAAACTCGTGGATTTCCAGTGTTTCAAATAAATCGTCGTCCTTGACTTCAATTTCAAAACGATATTGGGGCATGTGGGTGCTTACATATACATGATCAATAGCATTCCCTTCGTGACAAATTGTGACTGTCTCAGGTGAACATTTTCTATGAAAATAACTGGCTTCGTTATGGAACGATCGCTATTTATCGCGCATTGTAATCATATCGAAAAATTTTAGACTTCTTACCCCCTAACTGGGCTAGGCAATAAGCACGAGAACTCTTCAACTTGGTTTTCTTTTTCACTGTTAGTCACCAAGATGCGTGGTCGTAAGACATGCATTGGGATGAGTGTCTATCACTCTGCGTGCGTAGAAGTTCTACAGTGTTTTGCGAACAGAACTCAGGTGTTAAATCTTCCTATCTGTTTGGGTTGTGTTGCCGATCTAGGGTCTCTGAGATAGGCCACTGGAGGTGATTCGCTGATGGGAGTCGTGGGGCGTTGAAATTGAAAAACCTATGTCCGGTAAAGCTACGGTTAAGCGCAACTATCTGGTAATTCAATGGACCACACTACAAGTAAGTCCTCACAACACAAAGTGTCTGTTCAAGTAGGCCTCGGTTCTATCGACAGGGTTGAGCAACCGCGCAGGAGAGAATAGCCGTGATACGCCCCGCACTAATGTCTGGAATGATCGCCGCAAGCGTGCTGCTCTTCTCCCCTGTTGCTTTCGCTAGCCCAATTGAAACTCGATCCTCTCTGGCTGAGGCTGTAGAACAAGAGAATTGGTCTTTAGCCATATCTCTCGTCGATCGCTTGATTGACGAGCAAGGTGCCGAACGCGATTTGCTCGATTACCGCAGTCATCTTCAGCGATTGAACACTAGCTCGCTGCTGGCCGAAGTCAGCAATTCGGATGCCAGTCTCGGACAATTGTCTGTGACACCTTCCGAGGCCGACCTGGCAAGGGAGTTGGCTCTAGAGCGTCAACGGCAAGCAGAGTGGGCAGCTCGTGAAGAGCGGCTTGCCGCACGCGAGATACGGCGCGAACAGCGTAACCAGGAACGGATGGCGCGAGCTGAAGCTCGCTATTTACGGGCCCTGGAGCGCGAGTCTTTGGCTAGAACGAATGCCATCAATGCCAACCAAAGTCGTCGGATTGTGTGTCTCGCTTCTACCTGCGGTTATCGTCACTCCCATTTTCGTGGTCATCATAGGTCCCGTCGTCGGCTCGTATACTCCGAGCGCCACGAGCAACACGATCGCTCTGGTGAAGTGACGAGGCCTGCCGTCAGACTTCAAATCAATTAGCTCTAGGTTTTCTGCCCAATCGGAAAATGCGACACTAATGGTTTCAAAGGCTTGCCGCCGTAGAGGGGCATGCAAGCTCGTACCTTAATTGGGCACATCTCCGGTTTGCAGCTTCCAAAACTGAATGGATTGAGATGCTCCAATGCTTAACCCCGAGATTGTCGGAGCGCCGAACGCATAATCTACTCCCTGCACCAGTGGAATGAAAGGAACCTGCTGGGCAATCTCCACTTGTACCTGCTCCAGTAATTGGATGCGTGCTCCTGCATCTGCCTCCTGGCGCTGTGCTTGCACCAATTGATTAATCGTGTCGTCACTGAAAAACGACCCATGGGCAAATGTCGAGCCTTCGAGGCAAACGTCATTGTCCGAGCGATCGCACGCGACAAAGGGCTGTAGATAATTATCGGGGTCTAAGAAATCTGGAGCCCACGATAGCAGCACCATAGGATAGCTGCCTTTATCTAAATTACTGAATAATGTTGCGGCTTCCACAGACTGTAATTCAAGCTGGAATAACCCCTCTAACTCGGATTCCAAAGACGCTTTGAGGGTGTTCGCGATCAGCTCACCGCGAGCATTACTGGATGCGTGCCACAACGTCGTTTGGACAGGGGTTTCTGGGGTAAAACCTGCTGCTTTAAGGAGGGCAATCGCCCGCTCCGTATTGCCATCCCCATATTCATCTTTGAAGGTTGGAATAGAGCCTGTAACGGTATTCGGGATGAGAGAAAAGAGTGGGGACGCTTGATTGAGGAAGACTCGCTCTTCTAACAGCGTACGGTTGATGGCAGAAGCGATCGCCTGTCGCACTTCTAACTGGTCGAGAGGGGGTTGGGTAATATTCAGAACCAAGTAGCGAATTAATGCGCTGGTTTGAGAGGCTACCTGCCACTGTTGGGAGTCTTGCTCCTTGACTAAGGTTTCGATTTGGCTGGGTTCTAAGGTTTGGAACGCTATATCGATCGCTCGACTTTTGAAGGCATTGAGTAAGGATGCTGGGGTATTGAACGACTGGATGTCAATCCCGCTATTGGCGGCAGGGTCCCCCCAATAGTCGTCGTTGCGATTGAGTACCAAGCGAGAGTTCTCGGCATAGTCGGCAAGGCGATAATGGCCTGTTGCAACCACTGTTTCGGGCTGGAATTCTCCTATGGTATGGGCGGTCGGAGAAACGGCACAGGCTCCTGGAAAGGCCAAGGTAGCGGTAAAAGCGCTGAAGGGCTCTTTGAGTTGAATCGACAGCTCAAATTCACTGCTGGGCGCGATCTCCTGAACGACTTCAGACAGCAAAAAGGCAGGCTTTCCACCATTCTCGATCAGCCGTTGGAGCGAAAATGCCATGGCTTCGGCATTAAAGGGGGTGCCATCGTGAAAGGTGACCCCTTGGCGCAGTGGAATTGAATACGTGAGTCCATCTGCGCTCACGGTAGGTAGGGCGGTGGCCAGTAGTGGTTCCGAAGTTCCAGTATCTGCGTTGTAGGTGTAGAGGGTTTCGCCAATATTGAGCAGTACGTTCAGCGATACGGGCTCGAAGGCATCAGACGGATCGAGGGTGCGAATGCGATCGGTAATGCCTACAGCAATGCGTCGATCTCCAGGGGCAAGTGCTTCGCTATTGTTCTGGGATGATGAACTGTTTTGCCTGGTGGGCGTGGAACCACATCCGGCAACCACTAAACCCACCCCTCCGCAAAACGCTAAAAAGCGACGTCTAGACGGAGAAAATCGAGTTCGGGCGACTAGCGTTCTACTCTCCACTTGCGATGCTGACTGATGCCTAATCTCGGCAATTTTACGGGTCGTAGTTTCACGGTTGGTCATTGTGTTGGCAGTCATCCCTCTATTGCGCTCCCTACTCATCTCATCTCTGCCCGATCGCCATCTCGCTATCTATCTTTAACGCAACTTATACCCCCATTTTTTGGTCGGGTGCTCGAATGCGAATGCGAAGCCTGGCAATGTTTTTATGGTCCCAATCTTTATCTACGTTTTACACAATCATCATCAACGACAATGAGCATCACCACTAATCGTGAAGTTGCGTACGCATCATCGACATTTCTCGTGGAAGAACTCGCCACTGTACATACTGACTTCATATTGCCTTCATGTACTTCACAGGATTTTCACATTTGCTGTATAGTGTTTTATCAGTGAGGAATAGGTTCGATCTGCTTGCCAGCTCGACTGTCATGCAGAGTCAAATACGCAACCATAACGTTTCGAATGCAAGTGCCACTATTTACTCCTGCGGCGTAATGCCGACGGCTTGACCGAATGCCCGAGGAGGGCATCAAACGTGCGCTGGCAATCTACAGGTTGAAGGATGTACGCATGAATCTGTTCAGAAAAACTTTGTTCCGTCGGGCTCTTGGTCAAGTTGGCCGTCGCTTGTCAGGATGGCAAGATGTGGGCTACGTCACAATCTTGGTGCTGTCTGCATTATCTGCAATTGCATTCCTGGGCGAATACCAAGCTTACGGCGAGCCAGATACTGGGGTTGCGGAACCGGTGCCCGTACATATTGAAGGCGAACTTTCGCAGGATGTGTGACGACTGTAGAGTTAACTTCTGATACTGTCTGGAAGTATACGTATCTTGCGTTGGAGTTCTCAGCTTTGGTCTTGAGGCTGTAACGCTTACCGAGTTCGCAATCAGGGCTTTCATGAATATCGGCATTGTCGGCATGGGCTTGATTGGTGGGTCGCTGGCGCTGGAATTTCGTAACCACGGCCATACCGTTTGGGGAACTAGTCGTAGCCCAGAAACTTGCAGTATTGCTCTAGAGCGTCGCGTTGTCGATCGCGCCAGTACTCAATTGGAAAGCTTACACGAGGTGGATGTTGCATTCATTTGCACCCCCATACCCTACGTGTTGCCGACGCTAGAAGTATTAGCGAGTATTTTGCGACCGGAGGCGATTGCCACTGATGTTGCTTCGGTCAAAGCAGCGATTGCGCAACCTGCAACTGATGTGTGGCCCAACTTTGTTGCCGGACATCCGATGGCCGGAACTGCCGAGCAGGGTATCGATGCTGCCCACTACGGATTATTTTCCGGCTGTTCCTATGTCATTACTTCAGTGGAGGCCACGAATCTGCAAGCGATCGCCACGCTAGAGTCGATACTGCGTCCTCTCCAGGTCAGCTTGGTTCATACGAAGCCAGAAGTTCACGATGCAGCAGTTGCTTGGATTAGTCACTTGCCTGCGATGGTCAGCGCAGCGTTAATTTCAGCAGTAGCGACTGCCGAGGAGAATGAACGAGAGCTTGCGCAACAATTAGCCAGCAGTGGATTCCGAGATACCAGCCGAGTGGGAGGTGGGAATCCCGAACTGGGCACAGCGATGGCCGAGTTTAACCGAGAGGCCCTTTTGCGCGCTTTGTACGCCTACCGAACAGCACTGGATGACAGGATTGCTGAGATTGAAGCCGAGCAATGGTCAACGTTGCTTGATAACTTAAAACTCAATGCCCAACTACGAGCATCTTTTGTGGATTAATGGGTTGTCAGGCTTGCTGTGAGAGATGCCATCGCACTACCCATACAGTTCAACAAGCTCGTGTAAAACCAAGTACTCATCACCCTTACGCTGACAGAAAACTAGTACAAGCTGGCGATCGGCGGCACCAATCCTAGACCGCCACTGCTGATAACTGGGATTTGCGAGCAAGTTCGTTGCTATGCCAGTTCCACGCATCGTTGACGATAGTATCCAGATCGCCATAGCGGGGAATCCACCCCAGTAGTTCTTCTGCAAGAGCATTGCTGCCAACTAGCTGAGGGGAGTCTCCAGGGCGACGAGGGCTGACCTCGACAGGGAATTGCCGACCAGAGACTTTCATCACGGTTTCGGCCACTTCTCTCACTGAGAAGCCACGCATACTACCCAAGTTAAAAATCTGGCTGGTGTGCTCTCGCTTCAAATAGTCGAGGGACAGACTGAAGGCAGAGGCTAAATCCATGACGTGAATGTAGTCGCGGACGCAAGTGCCATCGGGAGTGTCATAGTCATTGCCGAACATTTTGAGACCCGGCCGCAATCCTAATGCAGCCTCAACAGCAATTGGAATTAAGTGGGTTTCTGGGTCGTGGTCTTCTCCAATCGTGCCATCTGGAGCTGCCCCTGCTGCATTAAAGAAGCGGAATACGACAGACTGAATGTCGTATGCGCTGCGATAGTCCTGTAGAATTCTCTCCACCATTGATTTTGTTGCCCCATACGGGCTAAGGGGGTTGAGAGGATGAGTTTCGGGAATGGGTAATGTCTGAGGCTCGCCGTACACGGCACAGGTGGACGGGAAGACAAAATGCTTGACGCCAGCGGCAACCATGGCGTCCAGAAGCATCAATGTGTTGGCGACGTTATTGCGGTAGTAAAGACTTGGGGCTGTGGTGGACTCTCCCACTTGAATCGATGCTGCTAGGTGGCAAACAGCAGCAAATGAATGTTGGGCGAACAATTCTTTAAGCAGGTTCGCGTCGCTAATATCTCCCTTGACTAGACGACCGTCAGGAACAAAATCCGCCCGTCCGCTGGACAAATTGTCGAGAACAACCACGTTGTAGCCGTCATCTAGTAGAACTTTGACGACATGAGAACCAATGTAGCCAGCACCGCCGGTAACCAGAATTGTGTCTTTCATTAGGTTGCTCTACTGCTTGTTGTCAACTATACGCGAACTCTGGAAGGACTGTTAAGTATCGTCAGATACTCGTTCGTATTGCGGGTCGATAGCGGCCATTTACCGCAGAACAATAACAAAAGACGGAGAGAAATAGATTGAACACGATTGTCCTATCTGGGCCAGATAATGTCCCGCCTCGATCGCAAATTTGAGCCAATCGTCTCTTCAAGTAGCAAGAGTATATATCGATTCGAAAGTTTCTTGAGTGTGTTACTCGGTGAAGATGGATGACGTCGGTGTTGCAATGTTGTTTGCCTTGATTAAGTGAAATGCTGAACCGCTATGGCTGTGCTACTTGCAACCAATGAGCGATGGTCTGTGTCTGAATCCAACCGATGGCTCTCAGTGGTAGATGGCGAAAGGGATGGCTATACGGGTTGGTACATACACAGTGTTGTGAGCGACTAAACGCTTGGTTGAAGTGCTCATTGAGAGTCCGCACGCAGTTTCTATGCTGCGACCTGTGGATTCACGCAAGCGTGTCTTACAGTGTTTAAGAAACGTAAAGCGTCGTGCTCTGTGCTGCAGCTCTCTCCGAATGAAGCAATATCTAATGGAACGAGCGGTCGCTCTTCTACCAAAGAACATGTCGGGAGAACGGCCATACGTGTCCACCGTTTGTGCAAGCAGTTTCCTCAACGGCGAACGATTCCTCAACTATTGCGCAATAGCCCCGTCAACTACCGCTCCGTGCTCCGGGATGTCTCCTTCCACGTTAATCGGGGGGAAGTGTTCGGCGTCCTGGGTACGAATGGAGCGGGCAAGACTACTCTGACGCGGATTCTCTGCACAATGGTGGTGCCCGATCGCGGCACCGTTGAGGTTGTAGGAGTAGATGGGGTCAAGCACCCGCTAGATGTTCGCAAGGCGGTAGGATACGTTACCTGCGCCGATCGCTCGTTTGAAGAACGTATTAGTGCGATCGCGAATTTAAATTTCTTTGCCACTCTGAATGATTTAGCGGGTCGCGAACGCGACCACCGCGTAGCTGAAGTACTAGAACAGGTGGACCTGTGGGATTGTGCACATCAGGCGGTGCGAGAATTTTCGACCGGCATGAAGCAAAAGTTGGCGATCGCCCGCGCTTTGTTGCATCAACCACAGGTGCTGTTTTTGGACGAGCCCACGAGCGGTCTCGATCCGTTGGCGTCGGATCGGTTTCGGCACTTTCTACAGCAGCTCGCGACCGAACAGCAGCGCACTATTTTCTTATGCACTCATATGCCTGAGGAAATCGAGCAACTGTGCGATCGCGTGCTCTTTCTTCATCGCGGAGTGAGTGTGGCATCCGGCACGCTAGAGTCCATTCGAAAGTCTGTGTGCTCGGCAACTCATTATGAAATTGTGACGCGACAATCCCTCTCGGGTGCTGCCATCGATTTTTCGATACCCGGCGTTACGCTAGAGCGCGCCACGGTCAGTAGATCCGGCTTGCAGTTCTGCAACCGCTTTCGGGTGCAGGTTCGGGTCGGCGATTGCGATAGTGCGGTTGCTGCAATTATTAAACGCTTGGTGCACCAACAGATTGACATTGTGGAATGCCGCAAGCAGGAGATGACTCTTGCGGAACTCTATGCGGCCTTAACTGATGCGTCATCAAACGAAGCCACTCGTCAGGGGACAGACACAGATGCGTAAGTTGAATACTGCCCAGCTAAGTGCTGTTCTGACGAACTCCAGACGATTAGGATGGATGGCTAAACTGCTGGCGTTTGCACGGAAAGATTTACGAGTAGCAGCTAGCTATCGTACGGATTTTCTGGCGCGGAACTTTTTTATTCTCAGTTTTACGCTGCTCTTTTATTTTGCTGGTAGCGCAATTGGCGGTGACAACGGAGTTTCACTACTCGGAGGAGGGAGCACTGAATATTTCCCGTTCGTCATCATTGGTCTGGCCTTCCTGACATTTATCAATACACTAGTCAACGATTTTCCCGACACCATCAAACAAGCTCAGACCTTTGGCACCTTAGAACCCATGTTGGTGACAACTACCCCCATCGGCTTAATCTTGGCGGGAAATCTGGCCTATCCGCTGATCCGTAGCAGCTTAAATGTTGCCTCCTACCTGTTGCTGGCTGTGCTGCTAGGTGTAGATATGTCTCAGGCTAATGTCCTGTCAGCGATCGCAATCTTCATAGCTACCATTGCAGCATTTGGAGGTTTGGGTGCTTTACTCGGGGCCAGCGTGATGGTGTTTAAGCAAAACTTTGGCCGCTTTGTTCTGCAAACCTTGTTCTCATTATTTGGCGGCGTGTTTTTCCCCATCGAATCGTTGCCGCCAGGTATTCAATGGGTGGCGTCGTGCATTCCCCTTACTCCTGCTCTGGATGGGATGCGCGCAGCCATTTTGCAGGGGGCTAGCTTGGCAGATTTATGGCAGCCTTTAGTTCATTTGCTGGGGTTTGCGGCCGTGTTCATTCCGGTGGGTTATGTCTGCTTCAGAGGGGCAGTCCGCGTTGCCCAGAAGGATGGGACACTAACGTATCGCTGATGGGAGAAATCGGTTCAAGGAATGCATAGACAGGCGGGTCTGAGATCTAACCCGCTTGTACCAACTAGCGCTACTTCTCCTCCCTAACTGAGCCAAGAGATATGCCATCCTCCGCAGATGCCTTGTCTCGAAGGATCGAAGCATTTTGGGGTTGCTTTCACTATCGTGTAATTGCTGCTCGTTTGATAGAGTCCATGACCCGCCGCTCCATCTCCTTCAGGCTCAAAGCTGGCACTGTCGCTGTTGCTGCAGCTGTTGTACTGACGTTATTCAGTCCTGTTGTTGCCCGAGCCTTCGATTGGGGAGGTTTATTACAGGGCGGTTTTAGAGCAATACAGCTGTCTAACTTGTCTGAAAGTGACGAAGTTAAACTCGGGCGCGATATTAACCGGCAATTGCTAGAAAGTGGTGAATTGAGGTTGGCCAATAATCCTCGCCTGACTCGACGTATTAATCGCATTGGTCGCCGCTTAGTAAGTGTGAGCGATCGCCCCGATCTACCATTTACATTTCAGGTGGTTCAGGATGGCGGCATCAATGCCTTTGCAACGGCTGGCGGGTATGTTTACATTACTACCGGTGCAATTGCCGCTGCCGATTCCAACGCTCAGATTGCGTCAGTGCTGGCACACGAAATTGCTCATATCACCGAGAGCCACGTTGTGAAGCAAATGCAGCGCATGACCTTTGCTCAGGCAGGCGCACAGCTTTTGGGGGTTGATGACAACGTGCTCGTGGCTACTGGTGTGGAGTTGGGATTTAGACGGCCTCGCAGCCGCGAAGCGGAATACGAGGCCGATGCGGAAGGCTTGAAAATTTTGACTCGGGCTGGATATGACCCCAATGCCATGACACAGTTCATGACTAAGCTGCTTGGCAACGGTGCTCCCCCTCAGTTTCTCAGTACCCACCCGCATACCGAAGAACGTATCGAGCGGCTGGAGGACAAGATCGAGCGGCGATAGCTTTATTCCGGCCGATTCGAAGATGAACCAAGCCTCGTTTCTGCCTGGCTGATGGTTGTTGGCTTTAACCTGCATTAGTGTCACAAGCCGAATGGCGATCGCCATTCGGCTTGTATTTCATTTAGACATACACTAGCCCTATGCATTTGTACGCTTGTGGAGACTTTTGTTGATGCTGCCTGCAAGGCCAACATCGTCACCTGGTATCTTGAGGGACTCCATGACGTTCCGTCCCCCCAGAGGTAGTACCCCAAATGGATCGGCTAAGTGTACCCATCAAGTGAGGTTTTCCGTGACAAACTATCTTGCTGATATCTGGCTTAGAAAATGCTGGGGACATAGCTGTATAGTATTTACGCAGTGAGCTTGCGATCGTCTTGCAGAACTCTGATTGCTTTGGTTGCTCAGCAGATTAAGTACTGGGCTTTTCCTGTCATCCCATATGCCATTCATGACCGTCAGAACTCGAACTATCACCGTATTTTCAATCCACGTTAACGCTAGAACAGTAGACTGCTCGTTGCTTGACCGACGTTGAATCCCTCCCGCCGATGCGACTAATTTTGGTAGCTCATTCCAGTTATGAGGAGATGACCTGAGTTTTGTATGTGTCTTCTTCTGGCATCTTTACTCTTCTATGTTCAAGGTTTGTGCCCCGAGCGTAGGAATTTTGTTTTGATTCATACGATTGAGAATTCATCCCGTTCTTTGCAGGAGGATGACCCGATCTCCACAGTCCATAGACCGATTAGGCAAACCTTAGAGGTATGTTCGTGTTAAAGCCTGCATTATCTGGAATCTACAAGTTTTCAGCACCCCTATTTAAGAGTACTAACCTGTGGAAGCGGGATCGCTTCATTTTGAGAGAATTCAAGCATTTCTATTGGTTAGCGGTTGCTGCAGTTGTATTTTCCGGTCTGGCCGCAGCCTTTGGAGGCTCCACTGTTGGATTGATTGCCCTCTTTTTGCAGGGCTTGACAGAGCCTGACTCGCCCTCATTTCAAACTGGCTTATCGTGGTTAGATGGTTGGCTGAATCCTGTGGGAGCAGCAGCCAATACTCGTATATTCAGGGTGACGTTACTCCTCCTGATTGTCAGTTGGATGCAATCTGCCTTTCTCTATCTTGGCCAGCTATATGCAGGCTATACACGTTATCGATTAGTCGCGCGTTTACGGAAGAGCATTTTCAGGCGTTTAAAATCTCTCAAATTCCATTTCTACGTCAACGAACGCAGTAGTAACCTTCTCAACACGGTCACAACAGAACTCCAGAAAGTAGAAAACCTATTTAATCTCTACTCGGTTTTCATGATTGCAGCGCTACAGGCATTGGCGTTTGTTGCTGCAATGTTCGTCATCTCTTGGAAAATATCTATTTTCGCATTCATGCTGTTATCTATTTTGATCGGCATGGTCTCTCTGATTCGAGGTAAGACGCGCAAAGCTAGCTACGCTCTGCCCAAAGCGAACGAAGTTGTCACATCCGGCTTTGTCGAATTCATCAACGGGGTACGCACCGTTCATTCATATGCAACGTTTGACTACGAGCAGGATAAGTTACATCGTGGTATTGATGCATCGGAGAAGGTTAGCCGCAGAATAGCGAAACTGACTGCTATGACCAAGCCACTCTCCCAAGCTCTGGGAAGTACGGCAATGGTGATTGTGGTTGCCGTTGCTTACATCATTTTGTCAACGGATGATACGTCTCAAGCAACCATCCTGATCACGTATTTGTTTGCTCTGATTCGTGCACTTCCATCTGTGTACCAGTGTCTGAATAACTTGGCCAAAATAGCGGCTGAGCGTGGGTCGTTGGAACGCATCTCTAATCTGATCGATCCCAGAAATAAACCTTTGTTCGAAAATGGTGAGCTACCATTTCCAGGTCTCAAGAACTCTGTCGATCTGGTAAATGTTAGTTTTTCTTATGTATCTGGTAGCCCAATCCTGAGCTCGCTCAATCTGTCCTTTGAGAAAGGACAAACTACGGCACTCGTGGGGTCATCAGGCGCGGGAAAAAGCACAATTGTCGATTTGATGTTGCGCTTGATTGAGCCCACAGACGGCACGATTTTAGTAGATGGAGTCGACTTGGCTCAGCTTGATATCGAGTCTTTCCGTAAGAAGATGGCGATTGTCAGCCAAGACACGTTTATTTTCAATGCTTCTGTGAGAGACAATATCGCGTATGGACTCAATGATGTCGATGACAGCGCTATTCTAGAAGCCGCTCGTCAGGCAAATGCCCTAGATTTCATTCACGAGATGCCTGAAGGGATGGATACCCAGCTTGGCGATCGTGGTGTTCGTTTGTCTGGTGGGCAGCGACAGCGGATTTCAATTGCTCGGGCATTAGTCCGCAACCCCGAGATTTTGATTTTAGATGAGGCGACTAGTGCGCTGGACTCTGTAACCGAGCAGCTGATTCAAGCCTCATTAGAGAAATTGGTGAAGGGAAGAACGGTCATTATGATTGCCCACCGTCTTTCAACAATTTATGACGCCGATAAGGTTATTGTTTTGGATGCGGGGCGTGTTGTCGAGCAAGGTACGTATAAAGAATTGCTCGATAAACGGGGGCAGTTGTGGGAGTTTCACCAGATGCAGTATAGAGAAACTGCTAAATCCTCGTCTTAGCCTCGTTCGGTCTCGATTTTGTGGCAATGGGCTGAGGCAGCCATGTAGTCTTAAGCGCTCTTCTTCAAGAGCGCTATTTTGTTGCCTAAGCCCATGAATCGAACTTATTAGGGGATCCT
Organism: Synechococcus sp.; assembly: GCA_051439425.1. GTDB lineage: Bacteria > Cyanobacteriota > Cyanobacteriia > Thermostichales > PCC-7336 > PCC-7336. Next base: position 17,716 of record JBFRWD010000142.1, on the reverse strand, counting down.
CCTGCTCTTTTCTCCCACATTGGGAAAAGGGTTGGGGCTCGGGGTGTCGGACTCAGATGGGGTCAATATTGACCCGTGCGTTTGTCGATCATGTCTGCGAGCAGTGCAAACATTGAAATCTGAATGAAGGTCACAAATAGAATCAACGTCGATTCGGTCAGATCGCGAAGCAAAAATAAGTCATTCCATAGCGAAACAATAAATCCAAGAAAAAAGAAGCCGGCGACGGGTAGAAAAATTCTGAGCGGCGCGAAATAGACTCCGACTCTCACAATGAGCTGGATAAAACGCAGCGTATCTCGAATGGGCTTGATTTTACTGTGGCCAGCCCGATGAAAATAGTCGATGGGTTCGTAGCGCACAATGTAGTTATTGGTCAGCATCGCCAGCGTTATGGTCGTGGTGAAGCTGAAGGTGTCGGGGAGAATGCCGAAGAAGTTCATGACGGATGTTTTGCGAAAGACTCGCATACCGCTGTTTAAATCGGGAATTTTCTGCTTCACGATCCATTCAGAAAAATGGACTAGGAACCATTTGGGAATTTTGCGCAGGGTGGAATAAGTCACGTTCTCCCCTGTCCTCGCACCCACAACCATATCGGTTTCACGAGCCAAGCGAACGAGATCGGGTAAGCGTTCGCACGGATATGTGCTGTCGGCGTCGGTAATGGCTACCAAGTCATATTTTGCTCGCGAGATGCCTGTTTTTAATGCTGCTCCGTACCCGCGATTACTGCCGTGGCGAATCAGCCGAATATCGGTGCGATGAGCCAAAATATCGGCAGTGCGATCACTCGATCCATCATCTACGGCAATCACTTCGTATTGATAGTTGGATTGCCCCAGAACTCGATGCAAATCGTCTAGAGTTTGGGATACACCTTCCTCTTCATTGTAGACAGGAATGACAAGTGAAAATGCCAGATGGGCGTCAGAGTAAGAGTGACGATCGATGTCGGGTAAAAATGAGGATGCCGGTGCAGGGGGATTGGAAGGAGTCTCCATGAGCAAGCCTGAATTGCAGCAGCATCTTATCAATATTTCTTGCTCATAGCAGGTTCCGAGATCTCGCGGCAATGAGTCTGCCGTTCGCTAACGTAACGTCAGCTCGACAGAGTGAGCCTTGAAGAAACAGAGCCGATACCTCAGAGAGCAAGCAACGCTCGGTATAAGCCATGGAGATAAAATCTCGTCCCGATATGAGCCAACTGTTTTGGGAAGTGGACGAATTCTGTCAATCGCTCGAAGCTCATTGTAGTCAGCACCCTGGTGAGAGGACACAACTCAGGCAGAAATGGCGCTTGACCGCTTCCTCCTTGCGTAGCTGAGCCGACTCCAGTCCCGTCAGCTACTTGGCAAACTCATGAAAGATTTCGACAGGCCAGCGATAACTCCAAGTTTGAGTCACTCGCGAGGGTTCCCAATGACGGGCATCGGATATTCCACCTCCATCGCCACACCATTCAGACGCTCTGGGGGGCGACGACAGCGGTCATTACTGTTTGATAGCCACTCATCCAACTGTCGACGTAAGCGTAGGCTCGTTTAGCCGCGTAGAGCTCTCGACTCCGATCGTGATGCGCCAGCGTCCAATCTAGAGATAGTACCTCTCGCCCGCGACCCTGGTGCTTGCTCGCAACGGTTGATGCTGCCTAATTAATTCTTGCCGGTCCCAGCCCGCTTCCAAGACGGCCTCACGCATAGCTGACGACTGACATGTTGGCCCTCTGGAAACACACGCTGGGCATCGATCCTTTGCAGAGTCTTGTTCTGACTCTGCAACCAGTCGCTCACATAGTGACTTATGGTATTTGCCATTTCAGTTAGGACAGAGGTTCCGATCGCAGTCAGGTCTAGACATAGCTGAAATGTCCGCAGTGGTATGGCCACTGCCATACATGCTCAAAGCCTGCTGCGCTCGCAAACACTTTTCGATATGGATAGAGCCCGGACGCTATGCTTGCTGGGCTTTTGACGATGGGTAATACTCTGGCACTGCTCTCCACTCTTCGATGTCACTGGCACTATTCTTCGATCGAACGGTTAACCTTCCACGTCGTGATATTCCCCTAATTCTCGGGATCTCCAGCACGGAGGCTTCAGCTCGCACAACTCTCCAATCTGGCAGGTTCACGCTCGGGCAACCTCAACTAGTGGTTTGCAATACATCCCAAAGCACCCAGCCACCGATCCCGATGAATCCAATCCCCGCAGTCAACTTGATCGTGCGTGGAGACACGCGATCGGCGACCCAGCGGCCAGCCCATACCCCGATCAAGCTGGTCAAGACCAAAGCAGAGGCCGCCCCTGCAAATGTAATGACGGGGTGGTGAGACTGAGCGCTGAGCAGCACTGTGGCTAGTTGGGTTTTGTCCCCCATCTCAGCTAAAAAAATTGACCCGAAGGCTACTAACCCTACCTTGGTCTGATTCGAGATCGCCGGTTCAGCGTCGTCCTGCATGCCTGGAGCCCTGCTATCTGATTCAGACTCTGTTTCTAAATGGGTCATTCCTGCATTGTTCTCCAGTCGATCGGTCGTCACCTGTATCCGATTAGGCATGTCCCCCTATCATGCATTGCCCCCGCCATGCAATTAATTATCGCTGTTGGCCACGTCTTCCTCCATGCCCGTCAATTCCGCCCACAATACGTAGATGCCTAACAGGATGAAGCTGATGCCTGCCACCCCTTGCAATAGCTCTGGTGGCACCAATGCTGACAACCAGCCTCCTAACGTTACGCTGACCAGGCTGGCTGCCACTAGTGCCGAAGCTGACCCCACGAAAATACTCCAAGGGGATTTCCCTTGCGCACTCATCAGCATGGTGGCCAGTTGGGTTTTATCGCCCATCTCCGCTACAAAAACAGTGCTAAAGGCAATCAGTAACCATTGCAGGACAGAGTTCTCGTCTCCAGCAGAGTCAGTTGGGGGTTGCAGTTGGCCGATGGCTGCTTGGAGGTTCTGCATGCTGGCCTCGAAAAGCTGCTGAACGAGAGGGTGCCAGATGGTGAGACCGGCGACGGCAAGGGCAGCGATCGCCAGTCCGAGGACACTGAGGGTAACTGTACGATTGGGGTTGGGTGAAGTCACGTCGCAGGTTCTATAATAGGCGGGCCAGTTTTGATGCCGAGGCGGCTGGGTCAACACTAACTCTGTAGTCTTGACCCAATTAGATCGTCAGAATTGCTTACAGAATAGTAACTGGATTCCCGACACTTCACTTGCAGCTATGACAGTTTCCTCTAACACCGGCTCTTCTAGTAACGAGCCGAAATATGGCGAGAGTGCGATCGCCGATAATCAGTTTGTCACGTTTCCCAATCCTCGGGTGGGTCGAGACTATAAGGTTCAAATCGTTTTGCCGGAATTCACCTGCAAGTGCCCCTTCTCTGGCTACCCCGACTTTGCTACATTCACTCTCACCTATACTCCCGGACCCCTGGTGGTGGAACTGAAATCCCTCAAGCTCTACATCAACAGCTATCGTGACGAGTACATCCCCCACGAAGAAGTCACGAACAAAATTTTGGATGACATCGTGGAAGCGATTCAACCAGTATGGGCCCACCTCAAAGGGGACTTTAACCCGCGCGGCAATGTTCACACCTGCGTGGAAGTGACTTACAACCAGCCTGACTCCTAGATGCCAGCGGCTGACCTTTAATCATTGGGCTGAAAATGTTGAAGAACTGGAAGATGGAATGTGCCAGACGAAAGGGAAGCATCACCCGGTCTTTGACCCATCGTTTCAGGCTAACCCCCCGCCCAATCGAATCCCCTTCGGTCAAGTCTTGGGTCGGTGATAGTCCAGGCTCAATGTGGCCAGATCGGCTATTCCTGTGGGATAGGCATTAGTGCACGCGAATAAGCTGTGTTTGGCACTGTAGCTTAAGTGACCGATATGAGCTGGACTTTTAGGCGACGCTCCTAGACTGACTGGCCAAACTCGCTTTCAATTTCTTGCACGGCTTGGTTTGCCGATTGGAGGAACAGTTTTCCCGGTTCTAGATATGCAATGTTGAGTGCCAACGTTGTACTCCATCACCTTCACGGAAACCTCTAGAGGATTTACCCACTCCATCAAAATTGTGAGGCTATTGTTAGCCAAACCCTCATGTGTTGATGCTCTGAAGATGGCTGGGACTCTGAATGGATTGACTGCCCTTGGAAATTGTGGACTATATGACATTCGCCATTTCAGTTAGGACAGAGGGTTCCAATCGCAGCCAGGTCTGGACATAGCTGAAATGTCCGCAGTGGTATGGCCACTGCTATATCTGCTTGAGAAATGGAGTCAAATACGCCAAGATCGCCTAGAATTTCTCTAAAATCCAGGTGCTTCATAACAGATTCTTACTACCCAAATGGGCTGGGATATAGCGCATCGCTATATGAAATTTGAGATTTTCAATAGATAATTCCAATTTTGATAATTATTGTTATGACGATGCCGTTGGGCATAAGATTATATTTTCGATGCTTCCAACTGAAGCACTATTTCGAGCGAATGAGACTGGTTTACAAAACGATCTCGAAATCAATGATTGGACGTGCATACCGGCAGAGATGAATGCGTAGAATTACAGGAAATGTCTCGGTCGTGAATTCCTTGAAATAACATATCGGTTGCCGAAGACTCCATCAACATCAATCTTTAGGGTAAAAAATAACGTCTATCCTCTGCCGTTCCATGTTGAGTGTTGAGCTGGGCTATGTGGCGACCTCGACAATCGTGCGCGGTACGATCGCTCTGTTTCACTCACCTTGAAGGACATTCACTATGGTTGCCGATCTCTCAGACCGCGATCGGAACGATCGCTTTTTGCAGTTTCCCGATCTATCCAATCGTCGTATTTTCACGACCGATCTAGCGATTGTTGGTCTTTGCTTTGCAATTGCGCTCGGGGGCTTTGGCTACATTCTCGCGTCCTTACCAGGAATTCCCGATACTTCAGCAGGTGCCACTTGTATTGTTGGTGGTTGGAAATTGGGATTGATCGTCACTCATACCCTGACATTTGCGTTGATTCCGCTAGCGATGCGGGTGTTTTATAAGAGCCTGATTGTTCTGAACTGGTCGCCGAAAGCGATCTTTGGATCTCAGTTAGGGCTATCCCTGATCATGGTGTCGATCGCCTCTGAGATGGGCTGGCACGTCACGCAGTGCTGGTATTACCAAAACCAGTTCACCATGCTCAATTTCATGTTCTATTTCTTTCTGATTTCTGCATTTGCGCTGTGGGCTGATGGTTTGGTAGAACAAACAACCTGGAAAACTCATCTTGTAAATGTGATATTTGCCCTTAGTTTATTAGCCGTTTCAATTCTCTATCCGCTGGGATATAAAGCAGATAATCCCAGCTACAAGATTCCGATCTATATTGCTCTAACGTTAGTTTTCTCTGTTCTCACCTATCGCGGATATAAGCTACTCAAAGATTGGAAGATTGTGCTATTCCCACTATTTTCTGTAGGTGTTAATCTCGGCTTTATCGCGTTGCTAGATAAATATGGTGGTAATCCCGTGACCGATCCGCAGGTGACGTGGAATGCGTTGTTCCATATCTTGCATGATGCCGGTGGGACGGAAGCAGGCGTGTTTATTTTCACCGCCCTCGTGTATTTCAAGGGACTGCAAATTCAGAAGCAACAGGCACAGTTTGAGGAGAGTTCTTGACCCATTCTTGCCGTAATAGAAACGTACGACACAAGACAGTTCGTAGTTTTCGAGAGAATGAATGATGCTTGATGGAATCTATCCAGTCGGACATTTACTATTGGCGATCGCGGATGTTTGGCTGATCGGGTGGTCGTTGCGACTGTGGTCGCGAGAAAAAAGTGTGGCGATGCTGGTGTTGCCAGCCATCTTGGCCACGATGGCATTTGATAATGCTGTGTTGTTTGCGGGCAGCTATTTAGGCGGTGGAGAGACGTTAGCGGCACTCAGTCGTGCCCGTTTCCTGTTTCACTACATTTCCGTTCCGTTCTTGATTGCGGTTGGAGTGGAGCTAGCCAATCGGGCAGGGGCTGGATGGGCGATCGGCCCGGTACGGTTCGGTGCCTGGATTTTGGCTGCTGGGTTGGCGGTGTTCGAAATCTTCAAAAACTATCTGGGGTTGACCCTAGCACTGGCTCCGGAGCAATTTGGAGTTTTGCGGTATGCATTGGCACCCGGCTCCGCTGTTTCTCCTCCCGTGATTACGATTGCTGTCAATGTCTTCCTCTTGCTGGTTGGTATCGGCTTTTGGGTGCGGACAGAGAGTTTGTGGAACGTATTGATTGTGGGGACTCTAGTGTCGCTGGTCGGTAATGCGATTCCGTCTGCAATGGTGGGGACATTACTGGGAAGCGCGTCCGAAACGGTGTTGGCGTTGAGCTTGCTGTTGACCGAACGATATACGCAGACTCAATTACCGACGTTGGGGATCGATCGCTCCGTCAAACTCAACTTCATTCCGCTGGCGTTTAACTGGGTGCTGATTCATCCCGAACCCAAAGGGGTGGTCTATTTCATTGGCGGTGCTGGATTTGGTACATTTCCCACGATTTTTTACCGCTATATTTTGCGGCGATTGTTCCAGGGTGGCTACACCGTGGTTGCGCTGCCCTACCGATTTACCCTCAACCATTGGTCGGTGGCCACTGGCATGGTGCGGGATGCGAGGCCGTTACGCCACGCCATCTATGAAGAAGCTAAGCGGATGGGGTACACTGCCAATCTCGATCTCTATACCGATCCAAAGAAATTCCGCCAGGGTAATTATTTTTGGTTGGGGCACAGTTTGGGGTGCAAGTATATTTCATTGTTGGAACTACTAGGGCCGGTCGATCGCCTGCGCAAGCTGAAAAACATTACCGATCCGGCAGAGTTCGATCGCCTATTGTCCGACTTAGATGTTTGTGTGGGTAATCAGAAGCGCGTCAGCGAGGTAAAACAGCTCCTACGGGAGTTCCTGCAAACAGAAGGTCCCGAATACTTATCCTTAGAAGACCAACCGATGGTGTTGATGGCTCCCGTGATTACTGGGATTGAGGGGGCGATTCCGGTGAAGGTGATCGCTGATGCCGTCAAGCCATTTATCGATGCTCGTCCATCGACAGAAGCTACTCAATGTCTGATTGGCAACAGCGAGTCGTTCCATTTCACGGGCATTGTGAAATTTGCGAACGATCGAATTGCCGCAAAGGCTGGCACGATTGACTTCTTGCGCGCAGTCTTCGAGCAGAAATCTTATAACACGATGTTTGCCACTCTTCCTGGCAAGCATATGGCTCCTGCGAATTTGAGCAAGCGAAATGTGGAACTGGGGGATTTGCTGTTGAACTGGCTTGACCAACTCAGAGACCAAGTTGAAGCCAATCGGGCAGCGACAACCAATCGAGCAGAAGGGACAGTCTCTGTGGATGCTCGTGCATGATGGCTGGATAGACTCCCGCGTCATTTCTAGTTGCTCCCAAACAGGTACGCCCTAGTCTCAGGGCGTGTCTGTTTTTTTCAAAGCAAGAGTTCGATCCAGCCGCTCTGACAGGGTATATGGCAATCCGCTCTTAGGTCTGGAGTCTGTAGAAAGCTCAAAACTATAACTGATAAGGAGAGATGATTGGAAAACCCTCTGTTGCGGATTGCCGATCGCTGTATTGTGTTGACCTGGTTGTATGTACCGAACGTTCGGTATATACATTTCAAATACTTTTCTTTCACACACTCAATTGCCTCGAACATCTTCTCCTATGACTGCCGTTGTCGCTTTGTTTCGTAGAGCAAAAGCGATCCTGCTACTCCCACATTCAGGGACTCCACACCTGCAGTCATGGGGATTGAAATGGTTCCATCAGCCAGCGCTCGCAGTTTCGCCGATAACCCGGCCCCTTCATTCCCAAGCAAAAAGACTGTCGGCGGTATTAGATCGACATCCCACATCGATGCCGCAGGTACTTCAGCCGTTCCAGCTTCAGCAGCTAACACTCGAACTCCGTTTTGCTGACAGGCTTGCAGCCAAGCAGGTAGATCGGTGACGGTTGGAGGTTGGCGAAACCACTGTCCGGCAGACGATCGCAGCACCTTGGGGTTTTCAGGATCGACGCTGTCGACACTCAACCAAATGCCATCGCACTCGACTGCCGCAGCCGAACGAATCAGCGTGCCCAAATTTCCGGGGTCTTGTAGCGTCTCGACCGCAATTCCCAGGGTGGGGAACTGTGTGTCCGCTTGAGATTCGCGATGTCGGCAAATCGTGACGACTCCATCTGGCGCTTGGGTGCTGGCAATGGCCGCCAATACATCGTTACCAACGAGCTGTTGCCGTACTTCGGTCTCAATCTCGCTCAGTAGGTGTCCAGATTTTTCCAACCACTGAGGGGTGAAGCAGACGGCACTCAATGGCCAGCCAGTAGCGATCGCCTCCTGCAACGCATGAGTCCCCTCCACCACAAAACATCCTTGCTCGCGGCGACCTTTCTTGCGCTGTAACTGCCGCAGTTGCTTGATCCACGGGTTACGAATGCTGGTCAGTATCAAACTGGAATCCACAGCCACGAGAGGTATTGCTCTTGAGAAACGGCAAAAGAGTGAATGGGAGCAGTTGCGCTCCTGTTTGACAGCTCCCACATTGAGAGTGACCGGTTTTTCTGGCTAACGCCAGATCGGGGATTTGCCCAAGCGAGAGATTGCCATAGAGAGATTGCAACGCTGCGATAAGATCGACAAGATGTATCGCACCTATCCCTCACTGGGCAGGGATTTCCCCAAGCATGACCCTCGAAGAATTTTTGCAGCAGAGTGAAGGCGACTGGCTGTCTCAGCGGACCAACCACGATGTGGCAGATAGTCGCTATGCCAGTGGTCGTTGCACGATCGCCGTCGAGGTTCTAAGCGCATCATCCTTCGAACTCGCCACGATTTGTCAGCAGCACGACATCGAACCTGCTAGCACAGCAGGAGGACTGAAGTACGTCTGGACGGGGCGTTTGGATGGGGATAAGGGCGATCGCACCGAAACTACAATTTCTGTCTTTATTCCTGACGGTGGGATTGCAGCAACAGGCAAACTAGTGCGTACCTCTCACTCGGTTGGTCAGTTCCACACATCTACCGGACAATACTCGCTGGGCAGCGATGATGCGTTGACAATGAACGCCTCAAGCGATTCAGGTGCCTTCAAAGAGCGGACTTGGTTTGCGAGCGAAAATCTGCGTATCCGTTCCACCATCGTGGAAACTGCTGATGGGTTCAGCGCCGCCTCTCTCAGCTCCGACATTCGTAAACTTTCTCCGAAACCCGCAGCATAATCCCCTGTTGGGAGAGATGATTGGCACGGTTGGCTCGGTCTGTACTCAGTCATCTGTTGCCAGCTCCGGCGATCGGCTCGATCGCCTCAGCCACTATCTGTTGTTTACCGAATTCGAAGCCTTGAGTCCATCCGCATCCGCTTCTATCCGTTACGGTACCCCTCACCAACCCGGTGCCCGCAAAGTCATGTTGCTGGGGAGTGGAGAATTAGGAAAAGAAGTTGTTATCGAACTGCAGCGGCTAGGGGTGGAAACAATCGCGGTGGATCGCTACCCCAACGCCCCCGCTCATGCGGTAGCCCATCGCTCGTATGTGGCGAACATGCTGGATGCTATGGAGCTTACGGCAGTGATTGCCAAAGAACAGCCGGACTTGGTGGTGCCAGAGGTGGAAGCGATAAGCACCAAAACCCTGGAAGAGCTAGAAGCCAACGGTCAGGGAGTCATTCCTACGGCACGAGCGGTGCGCTTGACCATGAACCGACGAGGCATTCGCCAATTGGCTGGCGAAGAGCTGGGGTTGCCCACCAGTCCCTATCGATTTGCGCGATCGCTATCCGAACTGAAAGCGGCTGCTAACGAGGTGGGATTTCCCTGCGTGATTAAGCCGATCATGAGTTCCAGCGGCAAAGGCCAAAGTGTTGCCAAAATTCCCGAACAGCTTGAACGATCGTGGGATTACGCCTGCTCTGGCGGTCGCGGTTCCAAATCTGCTGCCCCTCCTGAAGTCATCGTCGAGGGGTTTGTTGATTTCGATTACGAAATCACGCTGCTAACGGTCCGTGCCTGCAATGGCACGTTCTTCTGCCCTCCCATCGGCCACCGTCAGGAATCGGGTGACTATCGTGAAAGTTGGCAGCCCTGTGCCATGTCTGAGGTGGCGTTGGAGAGATCGCAAGATATCGCCAAGCGCATAACAGATGCATTGGGTGGTTACGGTATTTTTGGGGTCGAACTTTTCATCAAGGGAGACACGGTATGGTTTAGCGAAGTCTCCCCCCGTCCCCACGACACTGGGCTGGTAACGCTGGGTAGTCAAAATTTGAGCGAGTTTGCCTTACATGCACGGGCCTTGCTGGGGTTGCCCATTCCCGAAATTCGCTTACTGACCCCAGCAGCATCTGCTGTGGTACTGGCAGATGCTGCTGGAGACTCGATTCAGTTTGAGAACTTGGACGCAGCGTTGGCGGTACCGGAAAGTCAACTGCTCTTATTTGGCAAGCCGCAAGCGTATCCCAATCGGCGGCTGGGAGTTGTAGTAGCGGCGGGAGAGTCGGTGGAGGAGGCTCGCGATCGCGCCACAACAGCGGCAACGGCCGTTCGGTTGAACATCTCGTAGTTTGCTCGCCCTACACGTCTGCTGCAGTTTGTTATGACTGTCCGCCAGATTCCTCCTAAACAATGGAAGCCATCCTGTGTCTCCGCGCCACCTGACTGGATGGTGGAACAGGTGGGTAGCGTGGCTGCTCAGCTTCTGTGGCAACGAGGACTTAAGCGACCTCAAGAAGTCGCGGGATTTTGTCAGCCCGAGAGATACACTCCTACCGAACCGTGGGCATTTACTGATATGCGACAGGCGATCAATCGCTTGCTTGCAGCCCGCGATCGGCAAGAGATTGTCACCATTTGGGGAGACTTTGATGCTGACGGAGTCACCGCAACGGCTGTATTGCTAGACGGTCTGGGCCAATTTTTCGATTCATCCCACCTCAACTTTTACATCCCCAATCGCCTGACAGAATCCCACGGAGTATCCGCAAAGGGGGTTGAGCGCCTGCATGTAGAGGGTACAGCGCTGATTGTGACGTGCGACACCGGCAGCACTAGCCTGGACGCAATCGCCACCGCCCGCCAGCTTGGCATCGATATCATCATCACCGACCACCACACCCTGCCAGCAGAACCTTTAGATGGTGTTGCCATCATCAATCCACGCCAGTTTGCCAAAGATCATCCTCTTTACACTCTGTCCGGGGTTGCCGTTGCTTACAAGCTAGTCGAGGCTCTCTACCTCACAGATCCAACCATCCCCGATCGCCCTCTGTCCGAGCTTCTGGATTTAGTCGCCATCGGTTTAGTGGCCGACCTAGTTGAGTTAAAGGGGGATGTTCGCTATCTGGCTCAACTGGGCATCGAACAACTGAAACAAAAACAACGTCCTGCTGTAGAACTGCTGCTGGCTAATTGCAAGCGAGCTGGCGATCGCGCGATGGACATTGCTTTTGGGATTGGCCCGCGTATCAATGCCGTCAGTCGTATTTATGGGGACGCCAGCTTTTGTGTGGAGATGCTGGTCGAGCGCGATCTCGATCGGGCTAAGTTGCTCGTCGAGCGGACCGAATTGGCCAACACTCGTCGCAAGGGGATACAAGCAACGCTGAAGCGACAGGCCTTAGACCAGCTAGAGCTCTTGGATTTATCCACAAATGCCGCGATCGTGCTGGCTGCTACCGACTGGCCTGTTGGCATCTTGGGTATCGTTGCCGGGGAGATTGCACGCGACTACCACCGCCCCACTTTCGTGTTCTGTATTGAGAACGGTATTGCGGTGGGGTCGGCTCGTTCGGTCAATGGCATCAACCTGTACGACCTTCTCAACCTGCAACAAGACTTGCTGCTATCCTTCGGTGGCCATCCTCTCGCCGCTGGCCTCAGACTCTCTGCTGCAAACCTTCCCCTTTTGCAGCAGCGTCTCAATCGCACCCTGCGACAACTGTTCCCCCGCAATCTGCCTGGTCCCGAGCTGACGACCGATCTAGAACTCAGCGTTGGGGACCTCGGCCAGTCTTTGTTTCGGCAAATGCGTCAGTTGGAGCCGTTTGGGATGGGTAATCCTATTCCGAAACTCCTGCTGCGGGGGGTCAAATTCGATAACATTCGCAATCGCAATAGCAAAGACTCCAGCGGCCAGACCGTGCGATATATCTACACCACCTTTACCCTGCGCGATCGCACATCCAGTATCAATGGCATCTGGTGGGGTCACCCCTCGTACGAGATTCCTCAAGGGTTATGCGATGCTGTGGTCGAGCTAGATTACATGAGTACCCAACGAGAGCGTCAAGGCTCGTCCTTTGGGTACCAAGTGCGCTTAATTGATGTTCGTCCTGCCGAAAACTCTAGTGTTCCACTGGCTCAGCCCACCCCTCACACCGTGGTCGATTTGCGCGGTCAATCTGAAGCGGCGATCGCCAATCGTCTTGATTCCCTCCCCGCTTCCGTCGTCTTGACTCAATGCCCCAGCACTTGGACGCAGATTTTCAGCCGTCTTCGCCCCAAACAAGACTTAGTGTTGGCCTATCCGAGACCGAGTGAGAGAACTTCACCACAGGCGTGGACAACGTTGGTGGGATGGGCGAAATCCCTCCTCCAGCTCGGAGTATCGGCAACAGTCGACCATTGGAGCGACAGTTTGCAGGTTTCTACGGATGTCCTGGAGCGAGGGATTCAGGCTTTGCAAGCGGTCGGATTTGAGGTGGTGTGGGAGGGCGATCGCTTTTCAGTCGCGGCTTATAACGAACCCACTTCGTCGGATCACTCAGCAGAGGCAAAAGCCCAGATTTCCGTGTTTCAGCAAGCGTTGGCAGAAGAGGATTACTTGCGACGCTATTTTTTCGAGATTGATGCTGAGGCGATCGCGGCTGTGGTGAATTGACCGATCGCCAGAGCACTGTCCTAACGTTTACGGCGGATGCAATTATGTTCAACCCTGACGGCGATCGGAAACCTTTGTCCTGACTGAAGTGGCAAACGTCATTGTTGAACGACACCTCAGCACAATAGCCTGTGTGTCGAGCATCACAGGGTTGATAAGACAGCGAACACGGTGGATTCAAGCGAGCTTCGAGAAGATAGCAATGTCAACGAAACAGCTATCAATCACTCGAAAGGAGTTAGACCATGAACGCTACCAAACAACGCTTTGCCATCGGAATCATCGGCCTTGCAACCCTATTCACCGGTACCAGCGCGATCGCCCAAGAAGCTCCCATGCGCTTTCAATCTCAGAGTGCGGTGTCCCCCCAACGGGTCGCCCCCCAACGGGTCGCCCCTCAATCAGCGACGATTGTTGCCGAACCCGTTCAACCGGTCGTTCCCCAGGTCACTCATATCGCCCAGCCAATTCCTCCTCGTCCCGAGATGTGCGTGCCGGACTACTCCTGGTTTGACTACGAACAATGGGAATGGATCTGCGTGGGTCATCAGTAAGGTGACTGGTGCACTCGCTGCGAACCAACCACCTTTAGCAAGCCGGAATGTGGTTGGTTCTCCCCCACCTGAGAGGACTCTGAGATTGACGCGAGGAATTGTTCACGCAACCCTTAGCGGAGATGGATGGGAGATTCGGTGAGGTCTCAGGGGTGAGCCATTTACTAGGAAGTGTCAAGGAAACGCACTTCTAACGGCTACGGAGATTTCATCATGAACGCTTTCAAAACTCTTTCTTCCGCCACCTTCGCAATCGCCGCTGTTGCCACTATTACCGTCGCGGCTCCAGCCACCACCAACGCATCCATTCTGGAAACCTTAGATCGAATTGAAGAGCGCAGCACCAGTAGCGAAAACGGCATCCACAACAAAAACTTCCGCCCCGAGTTTTTACAGAAAGTAGAGGCCAATTCTTCCAGCAGCGAATCTGGAATCTACAACAAAAATTTCCGCCCTGAGTTCCTACAAAAAGTAGAAGCGAACTCCACCAGCAGCGAGTCTGGCGTGTACAACAAAAACTTCCGCCCCGAGTTCCTGCAGAAGTTAAATGATGCATCGACCAGCAGCGAGTCTGGCCTGTACTAAACTTCCACGGACTTTTCATCCTTCCTCGTTTTACGCTTCCGCTCGCGTCCTGCTCTTGGAGTCAGGACGCCTTTTTCGGTGACGTTGCTCTTGGGCGGAGCCGCGTGCGATCGAGTAGGCTCAACTCGATTGCTTCTAAATGGGGGAACGGCGCTGTGGCAAGACCGCTAATTATTGACTGCGATCCGGGGGTGGACGATGCGATCGCCATTCTGCTCGTCCTCGCGTCTCCAGATGAGCTCGACCTCCAAGCCATCACCACCGTTGCAGGCAACGTCCCCCTCGACCTCACCCACAGCAATGCCCGCAAAATCTGCGAACTGGCCGGACATCCCGAAGTCAAGGTGTATGCCGGATGCCCCCGCCCCATGCTGCGAGTCTTGGAAACGGCTCGCGAAGTTCATGGCAAAACCGGTCTGGACGGGGCAACGCTGCCTGACCCCACTATGCCGCTGCAATCTCAGCATGCGGTTTCGTACTTGATGGAGGCGATCGCCAACGCCCCCGAACCCGTCACTATTGCCGCCGTCGGCCCCCTGACAAACCTGGCCCTAGCATTCATCCAAGCTCCAGATCTAGTGGAGAACATCGCCGAAATCGCCATCATGGGCGGTGCCATCACCCAAGGAAACATCACCCCCTCTGCTGAATTCAACTTCTACGTCGATCCTCACGCTGCCCAAGTCGTACTCAACTGCGGTGCCCCAATCTCGCTCTTCACCCTCGACCTCACCCACAAGGTCATCAGCACTCCAGAGCGGTTGCAAGCTATTCGCGCTATCGGTACGCAACCGGCGATCGCCGCTGCTGACATGTTGGAGTTTTACGGCCAATTCAGCATGAACCGCTACGGTACCCCCGGCGGCTTTTTGCACGACCCCTGCCCCATCGCCTATCTGCTGCAACCGGAGTTATTTGAAGGGCGACTGTTCTCGGTGGAGGTGGAAACCCTGAGCGAAACCACGATGGGGCGGCTGGTTGTGGACTTGTGGGACATTACCGAGCCGAAGGCCAATATCCGTGTAATGGAGCAGGTAGATGCGGATGGAGTGTACGAGTTGTTGTGCGATCGCCTGCGAAGATTGTGAGAACGCGTTCTCTCAACTGAATTGCCTTTAACCTCAACTCCCCCTCAAGCAACTGGAGCCACTTTCGATAAAACAGGTCGCTATCGCTATAACTTGTGGCGGTTGTGGGATGAGACCTTGCCTCGGGTGGCATTCGTGATGCTAAATCCCAGTACGGCTGATGCTGAGGTGAACGACCCCACGATTCGAAGGTGTATAGGGTTTGCGCGCGATTGGGGATACGGGTCGATAGAGGTGGTGAATTTATTTTCCTATCGGGCAACTCGTCCACAACAGCTCAAGCAGGCTAGCGATCCGGTGGGGGAAAGGACCAATGAGTTTATTGTGGCGGCTAGCGATCGCGCTGAATTGCTGGTGTTGGCTTGGGGAAATTGGGGGACGTTGTTGAATCGCGATTGTGAAGTATTGGAGTTGCTGGGCGATCGCCCAGCCTATTGCTTGGAGCGCAACCGTTCCGGTCAACCGCGGCATCCTCTCTATGCATCAAGGCAGACTCAACCGAGATTGCTTTGCTAAAGAAGAACTAAACGGCTATCTAGAAATCGAGAGGCATCGGTTACCGTACTGACACGGCAACCCTTTTGGGAGTGACCGCTCACGAAACACCGAGACTCCAGCCTTTCCTCTATGCCATCCACCAAAACCGGCAAACCCGAATCCGCCCAGGCAAGCAACACCAAAGCAAGCGATACCAAGGCAGCTAAAGCACCCATGCCCAGCCTGGAAGATCCTGCCGAGCAGTGGAACGTTTTGGCGATGGATCGCAGCAAGCTGACGCCGATGATGGCTCACTATGCGGAGATGAAAGAGCAGTATCCGCAGGCGCTGCTGATGTATCGCTGTGGAGACTTTTACGAGACCTTTTTTAAAGACGCCTACACCGTGGCCCGCGAGCTGGAGCTGGTGCTGACGGGGCGGCCGGACAAGAACTTGGGGCGGATTCCGATGGCGGGAGTGCCCCACCACGCCATGGATCGGTATGCCTCGCAGCTGGTGCAGAAAGGATACGCGATCGCCATTTGCGAGCAGCTAGAATCTGCCGATCAAGCCAAGGGACTGATTTCTCGGGACGTGTCTCGGGTAATTACACCGGGGACGATTTTGGAAGAGGGGCTGCTGGCGGCCAAGCAGAATAACTATTTAGCGGCGATCGTGATTGTGGGTCGTAGCCCCAATCAAGAGTGGGGGCTGGCCTACACCGATATCTCTACCGGAGAATTTCGCGTCACCCAACACAAGCACGTCGATCGCCTCAGCCAAGAACTGCTGCGCCTCAATCCCGCCGAGATTTTGTTTCCGGTGGACGAGACAGGGCGCAATTTAGGACTTTTCCGGCCGGGGGAAGCGGGGGGTGGACGCATTCCCGAAGGGTTGCCCAACCAATATTGCTATACCTTGCGGCCCCAGCGTCCGTTCGATTTGGGGGAAGCGCGCTCCGAGCTGGTGCTGCGATTTAACGTCAAGTCGTTGGAGGGGTTTGGCTGCGAACGACTGCCGCTAGCGATTCGGGCGGCAGGAGGGTTGCTGAATTACCTGAGCGAAACCCGCAAGGATACGCCTCTGACTCTGGAGCGATTGCAGACCTACGCTCTGGATAAGTTCCTGATTGTAGATAACCAAACCCGCCGCAATTTGGAGCTGTTGAAGACAGTGCGGGATGGGGTATTTCACGGTTCACTATTGTGGGCGCTCGATCGCACCCGTACGGCAATGGGCAGTCGGGCCTTGCGCCGCTGGATGTTGCAGCCATTGCTGAGCGTGGCAGGAATTCAACAGCGACAGGATGGGTTGGCTGAGCTGGCGGATGACGGTCACTTGCGCACCGATCTGCAGACAGCGCTCAACGAGGTGTATGACCTAGAGCGACTGGCGGGTCGAGCGGGATCGGGGACGGCAAACGCTCGCGATTTGATCGGTCTGGCCACCTCTCTTGAAAAGCTGCCGGAGTTGGCGCGGTTGCTGGAGGGGGCGCAGGCGGAGTTGCTGCAGCGGCTGCAGACTGTGGACCCCGAGCTGGAGAAATTGGGGATGCGATTGCGGGCCACGTTGGTGCCGCATCCGCCGCTGACGCTGACGGAGGGGGGATTGATTCAGTCGGGAGTGGATGAATCCTTAGATGAGTTGCGGGAGCAGATTGACAGCGATCGCCAGTGGATTGCCTCGTTAGAAACCACGGAGCGAGAGCGCACAGGCATTCCCACCCTGAAAGTGGGCTTTACCAAGGCGTTTGGCTATTACATCAGCGTCAGTCGGGCCAAGTCGAAGCAGGCTCCGGAGGACTACATTCGCAAGCAAACCCTGGTGAACGAGGAGCGCTACATCACACCGGAGCTGAAGGAACGGGAGGCCCGCATTCTGACGGCGCAAGCAGACATGCAGCAGCTCGAGTACGACTTGTTGTTAGCGCTGCGGCTGGAGGTGGGGGGCTATGCCAGTTTGATTCGGGAGGTGGCAGATGCGATTGCTACTGCCGATATTCTGGCGGGGTTGGCGGAGATTGCGGTCTATCACAGCTACTGTCGCCCTGAGATTACTAGCGATCGCAC
>JBFRWD010000141.1:0-58269 GCA_051439425.1 Synechococcus sp. | reverse complement strand
TTGGTTGTGGTTATCCTACGAAACCCCCACCTCTGTTCCTTTTCAAGCTTTTGTCCTGTACTCAGGTCAAAGTCAGTAACAAAAAAATAATCGCGCCATAAAAATAATGTACTAAAGCTATTCAAATATTCCAAGGAATGACAGACAAAAAGTAATTCCCCAAACAGGTTTGGGAAACATCTGCTCAGCATAGATCCCAAGGGAAATAGGTCATGCCTGTAAAGTGGAAGAGAAATAAGAGTCTCAGGCCAAAGGTAATTATCAAGAAGATTTCAGAAATAATATCTATCTCTCATGATGGAAGACTCAGTATTTACTCGCTCGAGTATTTTAACGCCGTGTCAGCACTTCAGAATATGCTTGACTTTCCTACTGACATGGACGTCTACAACAAGGAAAACTTGGTAACAGATGCTATTTCACTGGCCTATCGAAAATCTGACTCTACGGTTGAAGAGAGCGATATTTTGGAGGCAATTAATCAATGCTTTCGAATAGAATGTCAGCGTAGAGAAAAAGAATTCTCCATTCTCACATCAATATCTTTACAGCCCCCTTTCCCAGTCAGTCGAATTAGTATCGACGGATGCCAAATCAAAATTCTTAAGTCCTATCCCCGTCAATATCTAGGAAGAAAAGATATCATAGCCAAGCACAAACATATCGATGATTTATCTAACGATTATGGAAAGGTAGTTGTCGTTGTTAGAAGCAATCATTTTAAGCTAGCGGCAGAAAAAGCTATCAAGGCTTTAGAAATGCTTAGAGCAACACTTTGTCTTATAAACTCAGAATTGGGCGGAATAGACTTACTCGATCTATTGAATCCAAAATCTTTACCAGAGCCCATCAATCAAATATGTTTAGGAGAAATTCATACCATCCATGACCATAGTGGCATGGCATTAACTCAGGGGGCTCTTCTCAACCCAAAATATCAAAGAAAACAACCGATAACCTCCCAGTCACTAAAAAATGGGTTCAAGAAGATTGGCAGAAAAGTGTTTAAAGGAATAGATAGCTATCCTCCTGCAGATCGGAATAAATTACAAGATGTTTTGATAAGATATGTCCAATCATTAGATGAAGCAGATCATAACACTGCTTTTCTGAAGTTATGGGGAGCTCTTGAATCGCTGGCAACATCATCAGGTTCAAACTACGATCCACTTGTTAGAAGATGCTCATTCTTATTTGACGATAGAGAATATCATTCACAAATCCTAGAACAATTGAAAGCAGTAAGAAATGAAGCTATTCATGCTGGAATAGTAAGCCCGACTCCGAAGCATTGCTGTTTACAGCTGCAATCATATTTCTACAATCTATTTTTTTATCATATACTTAATCCCCACATTTTTTCATGTGTAGAAGAAGCAAATTCATTTCTTGATCTCCCGAAAGATATAGATATTCTGAGGAATAAAAGGCGTCTCATCGACCGAGCAATAAAATTTATGGATAACTCCTAGCTTTAATATCTCTTCCTTCATATCAAATCGAGCTTCAAAAATTCCTGTGAATTGTCAGGATAAATGCGGGGATGTGCATGCCATTTTATGAGAGAAAACGTTGTTTTGGCTGCAGCTTTCCTAATCAATGCTCAACCCATCAACCGTCTGCGGCATCTTCCTAGCCTTCGGCAACGCCGCTTTCGCCCGCCGATCGCTCTTCCGATGCGTCTGAAAATGCCCCTGCCATAACCCCAACACATCCATCGTCTCGCCACCGTGCTTCGTCAACCGCTGCCGAATCTTGCACAACACTGGCGTATTCACGCAAACCCCCGCAATAATCGCTTGCCCCTTCGTCAACGCCGGCAATTCACTCAACAAATCTCGCCCCGCCGCCTCAACGCCATGCTTCAAATTCTCCTGGTCGATCGGATTCACAATCCGCATCAAAAACTGGCTCATGCACTGCGACCAACTATCCGACTCCAACTTCCCCGGACGCTGCGGAATCAAGCCCACGCCCAGACCAAACTTGCGCCCCTCGCTCAAAATTGTCCGCAACACCTGCTTGCAGCGCGACGGCTCGTGCGCTGGAGCAAAGCGATGTGCTTCCTCCAACAAAATAAACACCGGACAGGGCAAATAATTCTCATCCCCCTCGCTCACCTTCTCCTTGTGGGTATTCATGCGGGCATTATTCGTTTGCCGCAACACCGCCGCTGCAATCACCTGCTGCTCTTCCTGACTAATTTCGTTCATTTGCAAAATCGTCAGTTGCCCCGGCTCAAATAACTCTGATGGTGACACCGAATGCTCGTGATTGCTGAAATACTCCGAACGCTCGATCTTGTCTAACTTCCATTCCAGCGCCGCCGCCGACGACCCCTGCTGCCCCTCTTCCCCAGCATCCAAGCTGTTAATGGTGTCAATCAAATCGGGAATCGTCCAACGGTGTTCGTTAAACTGTGTCGTCATTCGAAACGCTTTTTCTAAAAACGCCTTCTGCCGCTCCGACATCTCCGGCAACAGCGTCAAAATATCCGGGAAGGTCAGCGACGAAATCCGAATCCGCACCTCGTCTGGCGTGAAAATCTTTACCTTCGGCTGATAGCCATCCTCTCCTTCAAACGCTGGATGACCCTGTAATGCTGACAGGGTGTGGTACTCCCCATGTGGGTCAAACACCAACACAGCCGCTCGATTCTTGGGTAGCATCAATTCTTCTAATAGCACCCCTGCCGTATACGATTTCCCCGAGCCCGTACCGGCCAAAATCGCCAAATGCGTACTGACTAGCTCTTTGACATCAAGAACAACCGGCACCGTCCCCTCTTCCCGTAGCAATAAGTTTCCAACCGACGCCCCACCAATATCGTCAGACGACTTCTTATTCAGAACCTTCCTCAGCATGTCATCCGGTGCCAAATGCACCTTCGCCCCCGGCTCGGGAGCCTGACGCGGGTTCATAAACCCCAACGCCGGATGGAAAAAGCCAATCACATCCACCGAAACGGAGTAGATTTCGGGATTGGGATGGAAGAATCCCACCAGAGAGGCGATCGCGCTGGGGTCAATATCGGTGTCGGAGAAAATGCGATCGGGCAAATGGTCGATCAACGCCAAATCCGAGATCTTTCCCAAGATTTGCTTGGAGCGTTCGGGGTCTGCATCTGCCGTGTTGTAGTAAACGTATTCCCCCACCTTCACCAACGTGCTGTCGGAAGTAATAAACACGTATTGGTTGGCCGTTTCACCCGGCCCTTTCACCGTGCCGATGGCGCGCTCTTTCTCAATGGCGTGAATCACCGCATTGCTCCCATCGTGATTTTCCAGGACAGCTCTCGACTGAGAATCTCCAGCGCTCGCTTCTGACTGCCGTAAAACATATCGCTGACTTGATCGAGCACCTGACAGATTAGCTGCTGTGCAAACGGTCCGCCATTATTTAGCAGCAAACCGTAGTACGTCAGCTGCAAATCCCCAGCGCGATCGCGATGGAAGCGATAAATTTCGTCTTCTGTCATGGCATACGAGCAGGTATTCACCGGCACCACCAAGCGCGGAATCCCCTGCACTCCGTACGCCTTGGCTCGACTATCCGCCGGAGCCGGAGGCGGCAACTCCAACGTCCCCACCAACGCTACGTTCAGCAAGGTGCGAATTTCTGTTTGCAAATCCGGTGCAAAAATAGGACTGGGGTCGCTCGACAGCCTCGGCCCAGTATTCAAGAAAGAGGGGTTAAATAACTGGGTGTTATACACCACCCCCACCGCACACACCGGTTCCCGCTCGTCCTCCACCATCAGCTTCACAAAACTGCCAAAGCCATAATCAGACCCTGATGGCGGGTCGGCCACTTCCAGGCGATCGTCCACCTGCACCACGTAATCGCAGTGGCTGTTGGACTTAACCACCTTCCCCAACTTCATGCCATCAACATCCATAGCCTCGTTCAGTCCTGAATCCCAGTCGCTACTCGGATCGCCTCCACCAAAAATCCCCACCTGAAACTCCTCCGCAGGCGTTATGTTTTGCGATTGTTTTGATTCTGATATTTCTGACTTTGAAGAAGTGCCCGTTTTCGCTCTCTTGGCTTTCGAGCGACTTGCTTTTGCAGAACTTGCTTTGGACGTCCCAGCTTTGGAACCTCCGGACTTTGGCGATCGCTGTTTGCGATCGGTCTCACCCGCACCGGAACTCATCGCACCCGCCTCCGCCGTAATTTACTGGTCATCTTGCGAGACAGCCGCAACTCCAACTCGTACCGTGCCGACCAATCCTGTAACACTCGCATAAACGTGCTGCGATCCTCTGCCCGCAACACCGCCGTCTGGTCCGCCGTCTCGATCGCGTAGGGATAACCCTTGCCGATAATCACCTCGCACCGCACGATATCCACCACCCAATCCAGCAGCCCCGCCTCGTGAATCCACACCGGCATTTCCAGCCGCACTGGATAGTTATCCCCATTCGTCTTTAGGTAGACAAACCCCACCTGATCGCGCATGGGGCCATAATCCGTCAAGATGCTTTCTTGTCCTCGCTGCGCCCCTCCCCGCGCGCATATAAAGAAGGGAGTGCGATCGCCCCACTGCAACATGCTGTCCATCAACTGCGCGTCGTTCACCTGCGGCGCATCCGGCAACCCGAACAGGTGTTGCAACATCGCCGTCAAATCGCGGGTGTAGGTGGTATCGACGTAGGCCACCAAAGGAACTTTGCTAGTTTCGCTCGCTCGCAACATCGGCAAAATAGAGTTGACATAGGCAGACCGTACCGACGGCTCGTAGGCTTCGGCAAAGGTGGCCACCAGAGCACCATCGAAAAAGGCCAACCGCTGTTCTCCCCCGGAATGTTGGGTCAAGTACTGAGTCAGGCGATCGCATTCCAACTGGAACCGTCGCAAATTCACTCGCTGCTCGCGCGGCTCCCCGCTACTGCTTGCCTCCAAGTCATCCGGAGCCAGTACATCTAGCTGAATATCTTTTTCGTACTTTCCCGCCTGGCAGTGAAAATTCTCGTACCAGCCCACCTGCACCAGTGCCACCGGAATCGAGACATCCTTACTCAAATAGATCTGCGATCCATCCACCGCGAATGTCGGTACGTTTTCAATCGTCTGCGCCACCCAGCGGTTGCTTTCCTCCCGGTTCTTCCAATTTGAGTTAAATTTCACCCGCCACTTGTGCCCGACATCCCATTCCTCCGTCGGCAAGGCTCCTGGGGCTTCGCTATCCGCCAAGCTGGCGACAATATCAGCGTGACTCAGTTTGGTCAGCCGCTTCAGCGCCTTGACATATTCCCCGCGCCGAAACACGGCATCCGAATCAAAATTGGCAAACGCATCGCGCTTGCGCTCTAACAGATCGAAGAGTCGCGCTGTTTTGAGACTCATAGATGTTTCTGACTCACAGATGTCTCAGACCGATAGATGCCCTTAACATGCGCCCCAGCTCGAAAAAAGGCACGAGCAGGCTGCAATTTTACAGATAGCGGCTACCTGAAGGATACAACATCTGACAACGCTAGATACGGAATTCAAGGCCCCGCTGGCAATCGTAAGCAAGCCCAGCTCTTCTCACCAATGCTGAATAGACACATATTGCGGCTGTATGGTCAATGCTCAAGCGCGCAATTCAAAACTGGCGATCGCGCCATATTGGCTACATGAATCTGACGCAATAACGCCCCATTTACTACTAATAACTTACGCGTCTTTTCGGCCGAATAAAATATTGAACTTCACATCAAGCTACAGTACACAAAATTATCAATTTTTAAACAAATCATTCGGTGTTTGGGCCTCGAAGGAATGGTTTGATGTCTCGAACAATTCGGGCGCAACCCACCCATTTTCAAAACCTGTCCTGATTCTTGCTAGTCATTGTTGATTGGTTCTGCAAAATCACCTTACACAATGCAAAACAAACACATATATAGTCCGTCGCTCTCGTCAATAAGGTGTAACAAACGGCTTTCTGGTTGAGCAGAAAAGGAGACACTCAATGCTTAATAGGATACATGTTTTGTGGATGTAGAGTGTGTTTTGTGTTGTATAAAATAATTTACCACGCACATATCTATGTCGTTGTCACCAAGGTATAGGTTCTATGTGATGGATGGACGGCAATCTAGGCAATGCTTTGAAAGAATATTAAAAAAATACGATCGCCAAAAACCCTTGCTGGGCCGAGCATTCGAGAGGTCGTTAGCACGAGCGATTCTATTTTGACTATGACCTTTATCATTGCTTTACTTTCTACTGCCATATTGCTTTACGTGAACGATACAAATGCATGTCTGGCACGAGCTAGCGGGACTACTAAATTTCAGGTTCATATCTGAGGGGTGGATCCCGTGATAGCTAGGCGGCCCGCTTAAAGTACTCGGTCTTTCCCCGTGATCAGGGTTGGTGACGATCGCACAATTGTGTGAACTCATTTGAGTGCTTTCTCTCTGAGAATGATGTCTCTATCTTCCTGATTTACGAGTGGACTTTTGCGTGTGGGATTTGAATTTTTAGTGCAGTCATACGCAAGCGTATTCGTTCTTGAAGCTCTCTTCTTATCTATTTATGTTTCCCGAACTAGAACGACCGTATGCACCTGGATGGATGTCGTCCGCTGAGAATGTTGAGGCGAAGCAATATCTGTTGCATGAGACCAATGCGCGTCCTCTTCTGCTTCAGGGGTACTGACAGTTGTGCCCGGGCTGGCACGTCCACAGCGGAAATTCTATTGGTGCCGTAGCACCACTTGCATCCTTCGCAATCAGCGCTATTTCGTGAAAGCTCCACATATACGTACCACGCATTGACGACGTAGGTGGCAGGCTCCGAAGCGCAAAGTCATTCGATATTCACGTACCACTAGGGGATCGATCTATGAACGCCGATGCTCATTTAAACGGGCAAGAGACTGTCGTTGCAGCCAATATTCAGGAACAGGGTCTCTTGCCGTCTCGCGGCACCAGCAACAGCCTTGTCGTTGTAGACTCTTCAGTCGAAAATGCCGAGCAGCTGATCGCTGATGTAGACCGTAATGCAAAGGTCATCTATCTCGACGGTGCGGAAGACGGCATCTTTGCCATTACTGATGAGCTGGCTGATGTCCGGAATGTTGAAAGCATCCACATTTTGTCTCACGGCGATACTGACGAAGTTCAATTGGGCTCTTCAGCCCTATCGTCTGAAAACATCGGTCGTTATCAAGACGCACTGGAAAGCTGGCGCGCTTCATTGACTGATGATGCCGATATCCTGTTCTACGGATGCAATATTGCTGGTAGCTTGGACGGAAAAGCGTTGGTCAATGAGATTGACCAATTAACCGGTGCTGACATTGCAGCCTCAACCGACCTGACGGGAAGTAGCGTGCTAGGCGGCGACTGGGATCTGGAGTACGCCACGGGCGAGATCGATACGAAATCTCCTCTCAGCGCCAAAGCAACGGAATCCTACGAATCGATTCTGCAACGATTCAGCCACGACTTTAACAACGGTTCCCTGTCTGGAAAGTTCGCCCTTCAATACAAGGCCAAGCACGGTGTTAACGTTGTCGACAACCCCCAGGGGTCGGGCAAGGTGGTACGCTTCGACCTTCGCCGTGGAGATCCTAAGGTTTCGAACAAGCATCGTGCTGAACTGGTGCCCAAGCTGAATGGTGTCCGGTTTGGACAAACCTACACCTACGAGTTCAAAAATTTCATCCCGAACGACTGGAAAAATGACGGTTCTGCTGAAACCATTGCTCAATGGCACGGTAGGCCCGATCGCAACCTTGGAGAGCCTTTTCGCCGTGCTGCCATGGCACTGAGGGTCAAGGGTGGCAGATACGCTTTAGTAATCCGATCCGATTCTGACCGCGTTACCAATACCAAACAGAAAGGGACGTTCAAAGAAGTCGATCCGTGGAGTGGCAACCTCCAGAAAGGTAGATGGGTGAGCTGGAGGTTCCAAATCAAGTGGAGCCACCGGGGAGATGGTTTTGTCAGGGTCTTCCAGAATGGCAAACAGGTATTGAACTATAACGGCGCGAATTCGTATAACGATGCTGCTGCTCCTTACATGAAATTCGGTATTTACAAACCCGACTGGACCGTTAGCCCCGGCAAATCGAGCACCTCACGTCGTGTTCTCTACTACGACGACATCAAATTCACTCCGGGTGCTACCTCTTCATCCGGGTCTCTACCTCCCGAGCCCAGTTCTCGCCAAGCCCCCAGCTCTGAATCTACTAGTGGCGGTAGCGGCGGTAGAGGCGGTAGTAAGCTTTATCAAGCTGAAAGTGCCCGTCGCTCGGGTGGCATTAGCTTAAAGAGAGGTAATGGCTCTAATGGAAGATACGCCGACTTCACTAAAAAATGGGGTCAATGGATCGAGTGGGATGTCAACCTTGATTCCGGTGGACTGTACAATCTCGACTGGAGGTATGCACTGGGAAATGGGGGCAATCGCCCGCTGCAACTAACCGTAAACGGTAAAGTGATAGACCGCTCTTTGGACTTTAGAAGTACTGGAAGCTGGTCAAGGTGGAGGGAAAGCAGCAAAAATCGTATTAGGCTCAGTAAAGGACGGAACAGGATTAGGCTCCGTGTGACAGGCTCCGAAGGTGCAAACATTGACTATTTGAAAGTCGAGCCTGCATAAGGATCTATCCGAGCCCTGAATCTACTAAATTCTCAGATTCGGCGCTACCAAATTCACTCCCTGGCTGGATGTCGGGGAGTTTTTTATTGCACTCTGAATAGTGGCTGGAATGATGTTTTCAATTATTTTGGATTAACACCAGTTCGACAAAGCAACTTGAGTAGGATATTCGCTTCATAGATTGACGAGACTATTAGGGTTGAAGTCTATTGCTCCCTCCTCCCAATGTGGGAGAAGGGTTAGGGATAAGGGCTATTGAACTCAGGTTGGATTTATTCAAGATTCCATACAGCCCAATTCTGCAAGATAACCCCTATCAACAGTGAACACGCAGTCCAGAGCATAAGAGCCAAACCCGGATCGCTCTTTTGCTCACTCATGTGTCTGGAGAGGGAGATTGCTCCTCCCCATTTCAATCTTGTTCTCATTCCTCAAGACCGTTCTGCTAACGCTTTTCCGCTTGTTTCCGCTTTCTGAGAACTTCTCGATCCGTAAAGTTTCGAACGAAAATCTGTGTGCTTTAGAGGGCTTTGATACGATTACATCAATGATAGTGACAAGTGATACTAGCTAAATGCCCCTTTGCGGCAATGTTAGGGCAATGTTGACTGCTCACTGTGGCAACAAATTTAGGACTCGATCGCCATGCGACATTTATGGTTTTGCTGATAGCGTGCACGGTAGGTCAATCGTCACCTGAGCTGCGTTGTTCGAATAAGGAACGGCAACAGCCCAGTTTGACGATTCCAGTCAAGTGACTCCATCCACTTTGATAGGTCGTGTAACGGTTCTTCAGAAAAGGTGTTTGTTTCCGACTAGCCCGGTTAGGAAAGCGGGAACTGAATGGAGACATGAATTCGCCAGATGAGTCTTTAAAGGCCGCGTGTTCATACCCTCAGACGTTTCGTTGATGGTGTTTTGTCAGTGTTCGGACATGTATCTAGAGGTGCGAACGTCTCAAAAGTTCGCAATATCGTGCAACCCCTGTGGAAGCCCATTTCACTCGCGGCTGGTTTGGGAGTGGCGATCGCCCTCCAGGGCAATGCCTTCGCGAAGCCAGGACTGACTGCAGAAGATACCGATCCCTTTCGGGCAGGGACTGATGCTCGCGATATGGCGCCAGAAATTGCTCGAGCCATGAACACGTTTTTCTGCAACGGAGACTATGTAACATTGGCTCAGCAACTGGGAGACGCTCGCTCGGTGGCCCCCGAAGAGCCTATGGTCTACGTTGCCTACTCCGCCTTGGCATACATGAATGAAGACTACGATACCATTCGAGAAATGACCGGGTTAACCCTGGATGCAGCAGCCAATTTGAAGGGGAGCGATCCGCTACGCAGTCACCTCTACACTGGTGTAGGCAATGGCATGAGGGCAGCCACACTGGTGGTTAACGAGGGGATTGCGGTGGGATTGCCGCAGGCCTTACCCAGTATCAACACGATGTTTGCCGAATTTCGTACGGCTCAGCAGCTGGCCCCCAATGACTCCGAAGTGAACTTCTTTGTTGGATTCATTGATTTGATGATGACGCGTCACGATCGCGCTCTTGCACAGTTTCAAGCTGCCAGCTCCCCCCAGCACATGGCGGATTGGGGGCAAGCACTTACCTATCGGGATATGGGTCAGTACACGGAAGGTCTTGATGCGATCGAACGAGCGCTCGGCAGTGGCTGCGAGCATCCCGAGCATTACTATCTCCAGGCACAACTGCTACGCAAGCTCAATCGTTATGAGGAGAGTGTTGCTGCTTTCGATCGATCGCTTGAAAGTGCTGACATGATGCCCGATGGTTTAGTCAGTCAAATCAGTCGCGAGCGGGAACGTGCCTACAATCGCTTGCAAGCTGCTCGTCGCGAAACCGCTAGTGCGCACTAAGCCATTAACTCTTATATGTCTCTGAGTAGAGTAGACATAGAGTAACGCTACTCAGCAACGCTATGGCATCGTCCCAATTGCCTATCTACTGCGATTGCAATGCCACCACACCGATTGACCCACTGGTGTTGGATGCCATGCTGCCTTACTTTGGCGAGCGTTTCGGCAATCCCTCCAGTAACTCTCACGTCTACGGTTGGATGGCTCAAGCCGCCATCGATCGTGCGCGCACGATCGTTGCGTCTTCCATCAATGCCGCCCCCAGCGAAATTGTCTTCACCAGTGGAGCTACCGAAGCCAATAATCTAGCCATAAAAGGGATTGCAGAAACATCTTTGGCTGTTGGCAGACACATCGTTACCGTAGCGACCGAGCACAACGCGGTTCTTGCTCCTTTGCATTATCTGGAAACATTGGGGTTTGACGTCACGGTCTTACCCGTTCAGCCCGATGGTCTTCTCAATCTCGACGAGTTACTGCAAGCAGTCAGGCCTGACACGATTTTAGTGTCGGTGATGGCGGCCAACAACGAAATTGGGGTACTGCAACCCTTGAGAAAGATCGCCGCCCTGCTCGCAGATAAACAGGAGGAGTTTGGGCGCAAGATACCGTTTCATACCGATGCGGCTCAAGCCTTAGGGAAAATCCCCCTTGATGTTGAAGCCCTCGGTCTTGACTTGGCTTCCCTAACTGCTCATAAACTTTACGGGCCCAAGGGGGTGGGGGCCCTCTACATTCGTCGTCGCCATCCTCACATTGTTCTCGCGCCACAATTACACGGAGGTGGCCAAGAACGCGATCGCCGTTCTGGCACCCTCAACCCCCCTCTCATCGTCGGATTCGCCAAAGCAGTAGAGCTGGGACTGGAGCGGATGGCAACAGACACAGCACGTTTGACAGGTTTACGCGAACGTCTGTGGCGTGTCCTGGCCGACCAACTTCCCGATATCTATCTCAATGGCTCTTCATCCCCTCGCTTGGCCAATAACCTCAACGTCAGCATTGCGGGCGTCAACAGCTCTGCCCTCATGTTAGGTATTCGCAACACGGTAGCGGTCTCCACCGGTTCTGCCTGCAGTTCCACTAATCCCCAGCCCTCCCACGTCCTCACTGCGCTGGGGCGATCGCCCGACCTGGCCCAAGCATCATTACGATTTGGTCTGGAGCGAAACATGACAGCGGAGGATATTGACGCAATAGCAGCCTGCGTTGTTAGCACCGTGCAAGCGTTGCGGCAGAATCGCAGAGGAGCCACATTTTCTACCTAATCACCTTTACAGGCTGTTCCCAACCGCCTCCAGAGAATGAGTCCATCCTCTTCCGGGTTGCTGTAGTACCTTTTTCGGCGTCCCACTGACGTAAATCCCAGAGATTCGTAGAGAGCGATCGCCTCTTGATTCGACACTCTGACCTCCAGAGTTGCCCACCCTAACTGCTGTTCTACTGCCACCTGAAGCAATTGCTTGACCAGCTGACTTCCAATTCCTCGCCGTTGCCAATCAGGATGAACGCCCAACGTAATGATGTGGGCCTCTTCTCCAATAGCCCATAAGGCTGCGAAACCGACCAGTTTAGGGGGGAGATTGTCTAGCCAAGCGCCAACAACATACGAGCTAGGGCGATCGGGATCGATCGGATCTCTAGGAGGTCGCGTTAGTTCTACCTTCAGCCCATCTCGCGTCCAAGCTTTCAAACACAGTGCTTCCAGTTGCTCTAGTTCGTCCAGATTCTCCAGTCCCAACTGCGATAGGCGAATTGTTTCCATCTCATCAATTCCCCTTCGACCGACCAATCCTATTGCTCTCTTCTTCAGAAAAGAGAGCTATCGCATACTGTCAATTAACAATTAGCAAGTCTTGCATACAATGAAACGTGCGCTTTCATCAATCACAGCGATTGAATAGCGGTTCTACCCTCAACCATTTACTTGCTTCCGCGGAGACTCAAGCATGAGCCAAGCCATTAACGATGTTATTCAACAGCAGATTACTGACAACAAGGTCATGATTTACATGAAGGGCACCCCCGAATTTCCTCAGTGTGGGTTTTCCTCAGCCACCATTCAAGTGTTTCAGCGTATGGGGTATCCCTACGAAACCGTCAATGTATTGGACGACAACGAGATCCGTCAGGGCATTAAGAGCTTTTCCAATTGGCCTACCATCCCCCAAGTATATGTAGACGGCGAATTCATCGGTGGGTGTGATATCACTCTCGAAATGTATCAGCGGGGAGAGTTAGAGCCTCTGGTCAAGGCTGCTGTTGAAGGTGCCACAGCTTGATCGCTGGTAAGGTTCTCTGTCAGGTACTGCTCTCTGTTAAAGCAGGTCGTCTTTCGGGACGTACGTTGTATTCATTCGTTGAGCGGTTGTTTCGTCTCCGCCTTAGGATTCAGCTCGGACATTCGGTTCAACTAAGCTATCTCCTAAAGGCGGGGCGGCCCGAACCGAGCGTTTCCAACTGAATGGCCATCAATGGCCCCACACAGCTTCACAATTTGCAATCACCGTAAGGGAAAAGCTAACCCCTCAGTGCTTTAAGATCGGGGTTAGCTTTCTTAAGTTTTTACAAACGTCAGACGAGTTTAGATTTAGCAATGACAAATTCTGTTTCCGCCCCTCCTGTCATGGGCGATCGCCTGTTGCGCGCAGCTCGTGGCGAAGCTGTTGACCGTCCCCCTGTGTGGATGATGCGTCAAGCGGGTCGATACATGGCGGAATATCGCGTACTGCGTGACAAGTACAGCTTTAAAGAGCGTTGCGAGAACCCCGATCTGGCGGTTGAAATTTCTCTTCAACCCTTCCGAGCGTTTCAGCCCGACGGTGTGATTATGTTTTCCGACATCCTCACTCCCCTAGATGGCATGGGCATTCCCTTCGATTTAGTAGAAAGCGTTGGTCCCATCATCGATCCGCCCATCCGCACTCAAGCTCAGGTGGATGCCGTTCGTGAACTAGATCCCGAAGAAAGCTTGCCGTTCATCAAAGAAATTCTGGGTACCTTGCGTCGTGAAATCGGCGATCGCGCCACCTTGCTGGGCTTCGTCGGTGCTCCCTGGACTCTCGCTGCCTATGCCGTCGAAGGCAAAAGCTCCAAAGACTATGCTGTCATCAAAGAGATGGCCTATGCCTCTCCCGAAATTTTGCACCAGTTGCTGGGCAAATTAGCTGACTCCATCGCTAAGTACGTCATCTACCAAATCGAATGCGGTGCTCAAGTCGTGCAAATGTTCGACACCTGGGCCGGTCAACTGCACCCCACTGACTACGAAACGTTTGCTCTGCCCTACGAGCAGCGCATCGTTCAGCAAGTGAAAGCTGTCCATCCTGATACTCCGCTGGTGCTCTACATCAACGGTAGTGGGGCGCTACTGGAGCGTGTAGGCAAGTCTGGTGTAGATGTGTTCAGTGTCGATTGGCTCTCCGACATTGGTGAAGCTCGTCAGCGTCTGGGTTCTAATATCGCCGTTCAAGGAAACCTCGATCCGATGGTTCTGCTGGGCAGCAAGGACTTAATTCGCGATCGCACCCTCGACGTTATCCGCAAAGCTGGCCCCACTGGTCATATTATGAACCTCGGTCACGGCATCCATCGCACCACTCCTGAAGATAATGTCCGCCACTTCTTCGATACGGTGCAGTCGTTCTCCTACGGCAGCTAACCACTGCTCTTCTTTGCTTCTTTGTTGAAGTCACAAAGGTTGCCCAGGTAAAACATAGAATAAGGAGGGCTGAAATAGCCCTCCTTTTGAGTTGAGACTTAGAGTTGTTAAGACTTGAGTTTTCAAGTGCCGGATTGGCTTACTGAACCAACTCGAAAATTTGGAACATGGGCATGTACATCGCAATGATGATACAACCCACCATACCGCCCAGCACGGCAATCATAATCGGTTCCATTAAACTAGTCAGAGATTTGACCGCTTCTTCTACTTCTAGCTCGTAGAAATCAGCTGTTTTCATTAACATCTGGTCCAATTCTCCCGTTTCCTCACCAACGCTAATCATTTGGATGGCCATGATCGGGAATACATTGGCATCTCCCAGTGCTGGTGCAATAGGGTTTCCGGCAGAAATTGCTTGCCGGGAAGAGTCAACAGCATTAGCAATCACTCGGTTTCCTGCGGTATCTCGAACAATTTCCATGGTGGTCAAAATAGGAACACCAGAACGGGATAGAGCGCCGAAGGTACGGCAGAAACGCGCAACGGAACTCTTTTTGATCAGATCGCCAAAGAGAGGAGCCTTGAGAGACAGAGCATCAATTGTTTCGCGGCCAGCAGGAGTGCGATAGTACTGGGTAAAGGCAAACGACAGTGAAACAAAGGCTACGACAACACCCACCATAATCACCGGTGTTCTGAGAATCTCGCTAATCGTCAGAAAGAATTGGGTAAATGCAGGAAGTTCTCCACCAAGCTCTTCGTAGATACCTTCAAATGTTGGCAGGATGAAAATAACCATCCCTAAAAACACGGCAACTGCCAGAATTAAAACGGTGACTGGATAGGTCATTGCAGACTTGATTTGGCGCTGCAATTTATCAACGTCTTCCAGTAATTTGGCCAATCTTTGCAAGACTTCATCCAGAACACCACCCACTTCTCCTGCCTGCACCATGGCACAGTACAGACCATCGAACGCATCAGGATAGCGGCGAATCGCATCTGAGAGGTTTTTGCCCTGTTCGACCTCTGCCTTAACGGTTGTCAAATACTTTCTCAACTTGGGATTGTCGGTTTGTTCCGACATGATGGTGAGCGATCGCACCATCGATACACCTGCATTAATGAGCGCAGCAAATTGTCGGGAAAAAACGGCCTTGTCACGCGTTTTGATAGAAGCCATCGACATTTCAAGATTGCCGAAGTCCAGTCCACCCTTCACTTCGCTGATATCGCGAACGTAGACACCGCTGCGACGCAGCATCTGACGAGCTTCATCCACAGAAGCTGCTTTAACCTTTTGCGTGACAGGACGACCCGCTTGTAGTCCCTGCACCTTAAACTGTGGCATGAGCGTTATCCCAAAACCCTAGATACGAAGAAAAGCACCTCAACGGCAGTGGCAACAGACGATATGTGCTGGTTTTACGGTTGCAAAACACTACAGGTGTAACCACGAACCTGTACTCAGCTTGCCCAGCTTGAGGCAATAAGAGATCCCGATGAGCAATTGTTGAGGGCCAGTAACGATTCGAGATTTAGTCACTAAATTCCCGTATTCGAGACTATCGGCGCGCCATGGGGCGTCTACCGGCCACGGGTTGCTGTCCAGCTCGACCTTGCTGGAGGGATCCAGAACCTCCCAATAAGCGGCCGAGTTCATCTGGGCGCGAAGTCTTGGACATAGCGCTATCGAACGAAATCAGCCCATTGTGATATTGCTCTGCCAGCACTTTCTCCAACGTTTGCATTCCCAACTTGCCTCCGGTTTGGATTGCGGAGTAAATCTGGGAGGTTTTCCCTTCTCGAATCAGGTTGGCGATCGCAGGTGTCACGATCATTAGCTCTTGGGCCAAGACTCGTCCGTATTCCCCAGGCTTGGGGTTAGCTTTGGGCACCAGCGTCTGGGCAAAAACAGCAACCAGAGAGTTGGACAGCTGTACGCGCACCTGCTGCTGTTGTTCGGGGGAAAACACATCAACCATCCTGTCAACCGTCTGGGCTGCTGACGAGGTGTGCAACGTACCGAACACTAAGTGACCGGTTTCTGCTGCTGTAATGGCCAATTGAATGGTGTCTAAATCCCGCAGTTCCCCAACTAGAATCACGTCAGGATCTTCACGTAGAGACGCTTTCAAGGCATTGGCAAAGCTGCGCGTATCCTCGCCCAATTGACGCTGGTGGATGATGCTTTTGTCAGGTGTGTAGACATATTCCACCGGGTCTTCCACCGTCAGAATATGTTCTGCTCGAGTGTGGTTGATAAAGTCCAACATTGACGCCAACGTTGTAGACTTACCCGAACCAGTAGGCCCTGTTACCAGCACCAATCCACGGGGACGTTGAGCAATTTCTTTAACCAGTTCTGGCAGACCAAGCTTATCGATATCGGGGATATCCGAGGATAGCGCTCGTAGAGCTGCCGCGTAGGTTCCACGTTCTTTGTAGACATTCACGCGAAAGCGGCCGATGCCCCGCACCCCGTAGGAGCAGTCCAATTCCCAATTCTGCTCCAGATTCTTCCGCTGCGTGTTGTTGAGCATGCTGAAAATCAGCTTCTGCACCATCTCGGATGTCAGGTGCTCATCTCCCACAGGCTCAAGTTCACCGCTGACACGAATGTAGGGAGGTAATCCAGCTGAAATATGTAAGTCAGAGCCGCCCTTTTGAACCGTCAGTTCCATGAGGTCTTCAATCGTCATCATCATGAGCGAATCTCCTACTGGTTAGCGAGCTAGTTAAGGGTGAGGATGGGTTAAGGCGAGATCGCCAGCACAGCGATCGCGGCGGCCTTAGTTCTGGGTAGTTACTGCAGTCGTAGTGGGAGCACTTTGTGCAGCAGCCGGAGCTGAAGGGGCAGAAGTAGGCGGTGGTGTGGGGTTAAACTCAGCCGGATTGTCCACATCTCCTCCCACTGATGCAGTATTGTCCACCTCATCTTCAACAGCCCCAGTAGACTCGAACCGAGGGGTTAGGCAATACGGACAATTCATCAACTCCGGCTGCAGTTCCCCACCGCACGTTCGGCAGCTACTAGATTGCTTAGCCCGCTGCTTGCGTTCTGAATCCAATGCCTTGTCGGTCAAGACCACGCGATTGACTTCTTCTAGCGTGGTGTGGCCTTGTTGAACAAGCTTGAGACTGTAGGTCAGCAGCGTATCCATACCACTTTCAACGGCCGCTTCCTTCAACATTTCAGTGGGGGCTTCTTGGTTGATCAGCTTGGCCAATTTCTCATTCATGCGCATAAATTCATATACGCCAACGCGGCCTTTGTAGCCCACACCTTTACACTTGCGACACAAGGTCCGATTCTTGCGCGCCTCGCGAATCTCTTTCGGAGTAAGGGCATTGGCACGATAGAAGGTAATTTGATCGGTCAAGTTTGCGACTAGGCCGTAACGAGCCAGTTCTTCCTGGGAGGGGTGATAGGGTTGGCGACATTCATTGCACACTCGACGCATGAGGCGCTGCGCCAGTACTCCTAATAGGGCACTGGAGATGTTGAAAGGCTCTACCCCCATTTCTGTTAGGCGCACAATTGCACCAGGAGCATCGTTGGTGTGCAGTGTGGTCAATACGAGGTGACCCGTAAGGGATGCCTCAATCGCTGTCTTTGCCGTCTCCACATCTCGCGTCTCACCCACCAGAATCACATCGGGGTCTTGTCTCAGGAAAGCGCGCAGGATATTGGCAAAGTCCATCCCCTTTTCGCGTAATACCTGAACCTGGGTTACCCCTTTTAAGGAATACTCGACCGGGTCTTCTGCCGTACTGATGTTGATGCCCGGATTGTTTAATTCCGCCAGAGCAGAGTACAAACTGGTGGTTTTGCCGGAACCGGTTGGCCCCGTTACGAGAATGAGGCCGAAAGGACGATGAATGACTTCGCGGAAACTGGATAGAACATCGGGGTCAGAAATCAGTTTATTGAGCCCTAACTTGGTAGACGAGTTATCCAGAATCCGCATAACGATCTTCTCGCCATAGCGGGAGGGCAGAGCGTTGACGCGAAAGTCAATTCTGCGGCGCTTGAACATTCTTCGGATACGGCCATCTTGAGGCTTACGCCGTTCGGCAATATCCAGCTCTGCCAGAATTTTGAAGCGCGTGGTTAGAGCGGAGGTAATCTTCTTCGGCAGGTTGTCAAAACCTTTGCGCAGAACACCATCTCGTCGGAAGCGCACCCGCAAGTATTCTTCCTGGGGTTCCAGGTGAATATCGGATACTCCTTCTTTGAGGGCCTTAACCATAATTTGGTTGGCTAATTTAATGATGGGAGCCCCTTCTGCCGATCGGAGTGCCGATTCCAGTGACTCCCCAACATCGTCGTCCCCTTCTTCTAATCCGGAAATATCCAGATCGATATCTTCCAGACGACCGGTAACTTCGATATCCTCGTCTTCAAATTCCTCGTCGTCTAGTTCTTCTTCTTCGTCGTCATCGTAGTAGTCATCGCCGTCGTAATCATCATCATCGTCATAGTCTTCCTTGCCACTACCTGTAGCCAGAGATTCAGCCTGTTTATTAAGACAGTCGTCCAACAGGTTTTCAAAGTCTCCGGGGCCGAAAACTACTCGCTTCAGTTTGAGTCCTTGTAAGCGCAGGCGACGATTTAAGTCGTCCATAGCCTGCAGGTTTTCGGGGTTCACCATCGCAACGGTGACCACGTCTCCCTCCTGAGAGACAGGGCACATTTTGTAGCGGTTACAGGTATCTAGTGGCAATAATGTATCGATCAGAGCCAGAACACCATCAACGTCGATCCCTGCTAGAGCAATATCGAGAGATTGAAGGCCGTAAATGATGCTGAGTTCAAACAGCTCTTGCCGCTTGTACAACCGCTGCAGATCCGGGGGTAAGTCTTTCCCTGTGACCTCTGCCACCACCGCCATCAAATCGCGACCAGTTTTGTGGTGCGTATCAAAAGCTGCCTGGACTTGGGCGTTATCGGCAACACCCATCTGTACCAGTTTGCGTCCGAAGGGGGTAACGCTAGTTTGGCTAACAACTAGGGCACGACGGGAAGAAGAAGAACTCATCGGCATCTACAGAAAGACGTTCAGAGTATGCCCAGACTGCCTTCATTTGCTGCCAGAGTTGTGATGAGTTGGTGGTTGTGCTGTGAAGATTTGGACGTAATATGTGGTGACATCATTTAGGTGTCCTGACTTAAATCCATTCACATTGTCTCGGCAACCTCACCCAAGTTGAGACCTGTAGCTATTCTTGATGAATTTGGAATTCAAGGTTGACGGCAGTCTTTAAGACTGCTCCAGAGTCGAGTAGCAGCAGGTCGGTGCCGCTATTGATGGCGTCGCGAGGGGCACTCCAGGGTTCAAGACAATAAAAGGGTTTCCCTTTAACGGTCCAGAATACGAGATGCCTGAAGTAAGGTTCGGCAGTTAACGTTACTCGCCAATTCCCATCGTCTACTGCTGCTACCAATGATTGCCCTCGTTCGATGGGCTCGAAGGCAGCGTCAACTTCGGCTAAATCGGCGTCCCAAGTGCCCAAGAACTCAGCCCGGATGTTGTTGGCGCGATCGTAATAATTCTGGGTGGGGACATCAAATTGTAGGAGTGTTTTATCCACGACTGAGAAATAAGGATGGAAGCCAATGGACATCGGCATGACATTATCGGAGCAGTTGTGAAAATGTTGCTCGATTGTCAGTGTGCTTCCGGCCCAGCGATAGGTAAATTTCAGCTCGAATTGAAAGGGATATACCTTGAGGGTGTCGGGGGTGTGGGTGAGTGCGAGGGTGAGGGATGCAGCATCTTCAATGCCCGACGATACCACTGTCCACGGCAGGTTTCGTCCAAACCCATGCTGGGGCAAAGTATATTCTTGGCCTTTCCACATATAGCGATTATTGGGCAGATTTCCGCAAATGGGGAACAGGATGGGAATGCCTCCGCGGATGCTTAATTCCGGATTCGCAAACCGCTCGCGGTCGAGATACAACAGTTGACGATCACCAATTTGAATCCCGGTGATTATCCCCCCTCGTTGGGGGACAACTGTGACAAAAGACTCTGTAGTTCTGTCGTGCAAATAGACTGTCGAATACAGTTCCGATGCAGAATTGACTTCAAACATGGCATAAGCCCCAGATGGGTTCTTAGTGAGTGTAGAGGAGGTGGCAGGTGAATTCATCGCAATCAATAGACTTTTATATTGCTGGCCCGCTGTTTAACATTTACGAGCAGGTATTTCAGCAACAGATTGAATCGGCGATCTCGGAGCTTGGCAGCACGTTTTTGCCGCAAAGAGACTGCCCCCAAGATGAAGAAAAAATCTTTTCCTCTTGCATCGATGCCGTGCAGCGGAGTCGTTATATCGTGGCCAATTTATCGGGGGTAGACTCCGATTCGGGAACGGCATTTGAGGTGGGGTATGCGTATGCTCTGGGCAAACCTATTTTTGGCATTCGTTCGGAAATAGCGGTGCAGTATCCCGATCGCACCATTTTTCCAAACATCATGTTGCGAGACTCCGCCAAGGTATTGGCAGCATCCATTGAGGAATTGGTAGATGCTGTTCAGGAAGTGCTTGATCGCGACGACCGCGACGACTAGCAAGGTAACTCTTACAACCCTTTATCGTTGCAGGGCTGGGGGTATGCTGGGGGATGCTGTTGCGCAGTTGGGTATCCCCATGAGTTCTGTTGAATCCTCTCCCTCTGGCTCCGGTCGAGTCGAACGGGATTCGATGGGGGAACTTCACCTACCCGGTAGCGCATACTACGGCATCCAGACGCTCAGGGCGATCGAGAACTTTCCCATCAGCGGCATAAAGCCACTGCCCGTATACGTCGATGCCTGTTTGCTGATTAAGAAAGCGGCAGCCTCCGTCAACACTCACTTGGGTTGCAT
This sequence comes from Synechococcus sp., assembly GCA_051439425.1. Classification (GTDB taxonomy): domain Bacteria; phylum Cyanobacteriota; class Cyanobacteriia; order Thermostichales; family PCC-7336; genus PCC-7336. The sequence continues at coordinate 37,245 of JBFRWD010000141.1, read as the reverse complement.
TCCCGAAGAGATTGGTGGAGCCATTGTTCAGGCGGCGGATGAAGTGTTAGAGGGCCATTTGCGCGACCAGTTTGTGGTGGATATCTATCAGGCGGGGGCCGGCACCTCCCACCACATGAACGTTAATGAGGTATTGGCCAATCGCGCCCTCGAACTGCTGGGGGAGGACAAGGGAAATTACCAGCTGGTGAGCCCCAACGACCATGTCAATTACGGCCAATCTACCAATGATGTTATTCCCACAGCGATCCGTATTGGGGCATTGTTAGCGCTGCGCGATCGTTTGCTGCCTGTACTGGAGAATCTGCGGGCTGTTCTATTGGTTAAGGCAACCGAGTTTGACGACACGATTAAGTCTGGGCGTACCCACCTACAAGATGCCGTTCCGGTCAGGTTGGGGGAGGAATTTCGTGCTTACGCTCAGATTGTGGGCGATCGCCGACGCGGCATCGAGCGTGCCGCAGAAGAGCTACATGTATTGGGACTGGGTGGCAGTGCTTCGGGAACGGGACTCAACACCCATCCGGAATACTGCGAACGCGTTGCGAGCACGCTGTCAGCGTTAACCGAGCTACCGCTAGAACCGGCCCCCCATTTGATGGCAGCCATGCAAAGTATGGGACCCTTTGTCAGTGTATCGAATGCGCTGCGCAATCTCGCCCAAGACTGCACCAAAATTGCCAACGATCTACGCCTGATGGATTCGGGCCCTAAAACCGGTTTGAAGGAAATTCAATTGCCCCCCGTACAGCCTGGCTCATCCATCATGCCGGGGAAATACAATCCGGTGATGGCTGAAATGCTGAACATGGTCTGCTTTCAAGTCATGGGGCTGGATACTGCCATCGCCTTTTCTGCTCAAGCAGGGCAATTCGAATTAAACGTTATGATGCCGCTGATTGCCTACGATTTGCTGCATTCCATCCAGATTTTGGGCAATGCTCTGGATGCATTCACACACAAGTGTGTCAGTGGAATTACAGCGGATCGCGATCGCTGTTTAGATTACGCCGAAGGTACTTTGGCATTGGTGACAGCGCTCAATACTCATATTGGTTATCTAGCTGCCGCCGAAGTGGCCAAACAATCCCTAACCACAGGTCAGTCCATTCGCGATATCGTTCTTGACAAACAATTAATGTCTGAGGAGACGTTGAACGAAGTCTTGAATCTCAGCAAAATGAGCAAAATCATTCGGTAAGACTGGCCAGGAGCTGAATGCGATCGTTCCCAGGACATTCCAGGCTAGTTTTTTCGCATCATGATTCGACGACTCTTTTTGGCTGCCCAGTGTTAGCAGGCAACCATTGTCGTACCCAAACTTTTCGCCTGTTCCCGAACAGCTCCTCGTGCCCAGGCATCAACAGCCAAAATGTCATCCAGGCTGGGTTGAGCGATCGCGTCATGGCGTTCGCAAACTGCTTCCAGCAAGCGGGCAATGTCGAGATAGCCAACTTGTTCGTCTAGGAATAACGCGACTGCCGCCTCGTTGGCTGCATTCAAAACAGCGGGCATGGTTCCAGCCGTACGGCCTGCTGCGTAGGCCAATTGCATACAGGGATACTTGCGATGATCGGGGGCTTTGAAGGTGAGGTTGGCGACTTCTACCAGATCGAGGGGCTTCCAGTCGGTGTGGATGCGCTCGGGCCAACTAATTCCGTACAGAATTGGCAAATGCATATCGGGCCAGCCTAGTTGGGCAATTATCGATGTGTCTTGTAGCTCGATCAGCGAGTGAATGATGCTTTGAGGATGCACCACGATATCGATGTTGTCGTAGTCTAGACCACCAAATAGCCAGTGAGCTTCAATGACTTCCAGACCCTTATTCATCAGGGTGGCGGAGTCGATGGTAATCTTACGGCCCATGACCCAGTTGGGATGCTTGAGGGCATCGGCTAGTGTGACGGAAGTCAGTTTCTCGGTGGGCAAGTCTCTGAAGGCTCCACCGGAGGCGGTCAGAATAATGCGTCGTAGTCCACCATCCGGAACCCCCTGCAGGCATTGGAAGATGGCGGAGTGCTCGGAGTCTACCGGAATCAGCTTAGTGCCGTGCTTCTTCACTTCAGGCAGGACTACTGGCCCCCCTGCAACCAAAGTCTCTTTGTTTGCGAGGGCAATGTCTTTACCTGCTGCGATCGCCGCTAAAGTTGGCAACAGTCCTGCGCAACCCACGATCCCTGTCACCACCAATTCTGAGGCGCCGTAAGCGGCAACTTCGCACACTCCATCACTCCCCGCTACGATCTGCGGAGCCGGATCGCATCCAACTAGTGCATTCCTGAGCTCGTTGATTTTGTCTGGATTGGACGTCGCAACGATCTCCGGCTTGAACTGACGCACTTGCTCGGATAGCAGTTCAATATTGTTATGGGCGCTCAACCCAACTACTCGAAACCGCTCAGGATTTTGGGCAACCAAGTCTAGCGTCTGTGTACCAATCGAGCCGGTGGAGCCAAGCAGGGTGATGGGTTTCATAGGGCGTTGCGGGGGTAACTGAGGTCAGGTCGAACCACCCACAATTTACACCAGTCTTTAGACCTTCTTTCGATTTGATTGGGCAGGGCTTTCGAATTGATTGAACTGGGCAGCATCGCATACTGGTGTGCAATGCAACCGTCGATGGTTTTGCCAATTCGCAGAGCGAGTTACTCTGGGGGCATAGAGGGCCTTTCGGGTCATCACGATTCTCAAACAAGTAGTTATGCCACGCTTTTCTTTTCTCACCCGATCCCCGTGGATCCGGATGCTTCAGCGAATAATGGTAGTTCGCCACGATCTCTGGGGAGCTTCTGCCTATGTAGCAACCTCGGCCATCCTGATATTCGGACTTCACGCTTTACCCGCAGCAGCCCTGCCCCAAGGCAATGTTGTCTCTGACGGTCAGCGGTTGCTGAGGATGGGCCTGCCGTTTGAGCAAAAAGACGTCCGCTTTGCTGACGAACAGCTATCCGAGGCAGAGGAGGACATTCGACGTGTTCGTAGCCTCAAGAGCGCGCAAGGCCATGCGAGTAAGGCCAAGCGACGCTTGGAACGGCAGGAAAGTCGCATTTTGGCGGCGGTGCCAGAGGAGCAACAGGCAGCTGCGATGGCCCATTTAGTCGCACTAAAAAGTTCGATTGACGAACTCGAGCAGGTCCTGGAAGACGACGAGCGCGATTTGGCAAAAGCTCGAATTGATGCGGCGATCGATCGACTCACCTCATTCGAGCAAGATTTTGTCAGTGGTTTCCCGTTCGAAATCCCCAGTGAATATGACAATCTCCCTCGCTTACTTGGCAGAGCACAGGCAGAGTTCAACACAACTGCAGGTCGGTTTGTCTTGACCTTGGATGGATACAATGCGCCTCTGTCTGCTGGGAATATTGCCGATCTGGTTGATAAAGGGTTTTACGATGGTCTGGGATTTGATCGCGTTGAGGACTTTTTCTTAGTCCAGTTGGGCGATCCTCCGGGTGATGCCGATGGATATATCGATCCGTCCACTCGCCAGAAGCGAACAATTCCTCTGGAAATTCGGGCTCGTGGCGATGAGCTTCCGCTATATGAGGTCACCTTCGACCAGGCAGGATACGTGGGTGAAGAACCCATGATTCCCTTCTATGCTCAGGGGACGCTGGCTTTGGCTACTTACGATGGCGAGCCCAATAGTGCATCATCGCAGTTCTTCATTTTCTTGGCCGAGCCAGAACTGACTCCGGCCGGATTGAACCTACTTGATGGTAATTTCGCCACGTTTGGCTACGTGACTGAAGGGGTAGATGACCTACGTAGCATCACCCTCGACGATAAAGTCATTAGTGCCAAGATGATTTCTGGTACCGAGAACCTAGTTCGCTAGGCTCACGCCTGCTCCGATCGATCTACAGTAACTGCAGCAGGAGTCTGTTCCCGCTGCAGTTTTGCGTTGGTTTCTGGCTCCTGCTCAACGATATTGGTGTCGGGAGTGATGAATACGAGTGTGGCACTTGCCGAGGATTTATAGCAGTGGCCATACCACTGCGGACATTTCAGCTATGTCTAGACCGGACTGCGATCGGAACCTCTGTCCTAACTGAAATGGCAAAGACTACATGAAGCGGCGATTAATTGGTAAGTGGAGGGTGTGTCGATTGATTGGATTACTGGCGATCGCCTACTTCGCTCTGTGTTGCTATGGCTGGTTCCTGAGCGAACGCCAGGTATTTCTTCCGCCAACGCCTAGCTATAGCGATGGCGATAGGATTCTCAAGTTGGATGTCGGAAATGGCGACCGGATTTCTGCCATGTTTTGGGAGAATCCCGATGCCGAATACACGATGCTGATGAGCCACGGTAATGCCGATGACCTTGGCCGCCTGGATGAAGTTATGGGTCAGTGGTTTGACGCGGGCTACTCGGTATTGGCCTACGACTATCGTGGCTACGGTACCAGCGATGGTTCTCCATCTGAAGCGCGAATCTATGAGGATGTCACCGCAGCATTTAAGTATTTGACTGAAGATGTGGGCATTTCCGCCGAGCGGATTATTGCTCATGGTTTTTCGTTAGGAGGAGCGCCAACTCTGTATTTGGCCAGCCGCGAGCCGCTGGGTGGCGTCATTCTTGAAGGCACATTTACAACAGTGTTTAGAGTGGTGACTCGTATTCCGCTAGTCCCGTTCGAGACCTTCAACAATCTTGGCCGCATACAACGGCTGAATTGTCCCGTGCTTGTTGCTCACGGACAGCAGGACTCTGTGATTCCATTTCGACACGGTCAAACATTGTTTGCTGCAGCGCCAGAGCCTAAGTTTTTTCTAGACATTCCTCAGGCCGGTCACGTTCCCTTACTTCTGATTGCCCCTGACCAATACATTCCAATACTGAGCCGGTTTATTGCTGCCTTGTCAGGCTAGTAAGAGAGTGTTGCTACTGTTGTTGGAGTCGTAGCGAACGAACGCTGTGGCACAGTTGTTATTTGCCAATGCAAAATTGGCTGAAGATCCGATCCAATACCGATTCTGTGACGTCCTCTCCGGTAATTTCTCCCAGAGCCTGGATGGCATCTCGCAAGTCGATCGTCCAGAAATCCAGTGGGAGAGCATTGGCAATAGTGTCAATCACCGTTGCGATCGCCGATTGGGCTCGCAATAGCGCCGCTTGTTGTCGCTGATTAATGGCGACGTCCAAATGTTCGGCTGTTACTGTCCCACCGGTTACGATCTCAGTTACGGCGGTTTCTAGTGTACGAATGCTGTTAAGTGCGGCATCAGTTGCCTGTAACTGAGTGGAAATTCGAGGTAACGAGGCGATGTCTGGCGGGAATTGAATCAGTCCTGGTGGCTTGAGATCGGTTTTGTTGAGCGCTAGTAGAATAGGGCGCTCGCGAATCGCATCAAAAATCTGGCCTTCCGTATCTGTCCACCCGATCGGAGCAGACACCACAAAAATGACCAAATCAGCGGATTGAGCTGCTTGTAGCGATCGCTCGATCCCCAAACTCTCTACAAGATTGTCTGTATCTCGAATGCCCGCCGTATCCAGCACCTGAACCGGAATTCCGTTCACAACTAACTGAGATTCCACTACATCCCGTGTTGTTCCCGGTAGATCCGTGACGATCGCGCGATCTCGGCCGCTCCAAGCATTCAGCAAGCTGGATTTGCCCACATTGGGCTGCCCTACAATAGCGACTTCAATTCCACGACGCAGCAGTTCCCCTCGTTCCGCTGTTGCCAGAATATCTGCGATCCGATCTTGAATAGCGTTCAGGTCTTGGACGAGAGCAGGTTCATCTAACGGTGGTAGATCGTCTTCGAAATCAATCTGAGCTTCCACCTGAGCTAAGACTTGCAGGCACCGCAATCGCAGCTCTCGGATGGGCTGCGCCAACTTCCCCCGCACCCCCGCCAGGGCTAACTGAGCGGCTTGGGCCGATTGTGCTCCCACCAGCTGAGATACGCTCTCCGCCTGGGTTAAGTCGATACGACCGTTCAAAAATGCCCGCAGACTGAACTCCCCTGGCTCCGCTAGCCTTGCCCCCTGCTGTAAGCAAGCCTGCAGCACCTGCTGCACCACCATAATTCCGCCATGACAGTGAAACTCAATGACATCTTCGCGAGTGAACGAGCGGGGGGCCTGCATCCATAACACGAGGGCTTCATCAATGTCTGCCCCCTCCGCATCGAGCAGTTGACCGTATATCACCCGGTGACTGTCCCATGCGGCATGTCCGGCTGGAACGAAGAGAGATTTTGCGATCTCAAGTGCATCGACCCCCGATACTCGCACGATGCCCACCGACCCTTGAGCGGGGACAACTGCAGTGGCGATCGCAGCGATGGTGTCTTGAAGTGTGGCGGCCATAATAAAACGCGGTCGAGAAAAGGCTAGAGCAAGACAGGGGACTGTCCCACTCTAGCGGGGTTGATGACTGTCGCAGCTAGCTCGACCCAGACTGACTGCGATCTAATCAGCGAGCGTCACTCTTGTGGACGGGTCAACAGTACGGGGCATTGGGCGTTAACTCGCACGTAGTCCGATACGGAATTCCCTAATAGTCGCTCTAAGTCGGGCAAATTTTTGGCGATGGTTGGGCGGCGATCGGGAGAGCCCATAACCAGCAAATCAGCACCGGTTTCGGCCGTAAGCAAGGAAATCTCTCGACCGGGATCCCCCAAATTGAAGTAAGCCCGATAGGGAATGTTCTGAGCTTTCACCTGAGCGATCGCTGCTGCCAAGATTTCGTCATCTTTATCGGGATTCTCTGGAAGTTTTTGATAGCTAGCAGCCGAGCGTCCAGAAATGACGCGGGCTAGAAGAAGTTGGGAACCAGAAGAACCGCGTACTAAGTCCATGCCGATCTTTAACGCTTGATTGGACGCCTCAGAGCCGTCAATGGCTACCATCACACGATAAAGCTTCGAGGTTTGCATCCCTTCCCGCACGATCACCATGGGCCGGGTTGATAGCTGGAACACGTACTGGCTGACGGAATTTTTCAGGATGGCCAACAGGCGGTTCATGCTGCGCCCTCCCATCACAATCAGGGATGCGTCTATTTCATCCGCGACTTTGAGCACAATGGTTTTGGGGTCACCTTCTTCCAATCGCTCGGTAATGGTGCAATTTGGGGTACCGTCCAAAATCCCTTGGGCGGTGTCTAAGATGGTGCGGGCTTCTATCTTCTTGTCTCCGCTGCTGCCAGATGTCACTGATGTAGTGAACTGGGTGGTAGGAATGACATGTAAGAGAGTGATAGCAGACGTCGTGGCGCTTGGGGCACTCAAGAGAGCTTTGGCCTGTTTGACTGACTCGCACGAAGCATCGACTGCCACTAAAACTTGACGAAATAACTGCATGACACGATTGCTCCTTACAACGTGTAGGGGGTGAACATAGCGCTCGCACACGCTTGGTCGGTGACTCAAGCCTTCCTACACACTCCAATAGCAGTATGCGTTCGCTTAGGAGTGGAACCGAGAGACGGCAATATTCGTTAACGTGCGGTGAGTTTGAGTATGTGTCAGGGCCAAAAGTACCACTCCTGATTGAGCATGCTCACGACTGGCTCAGTGCTGTTTCGAGCAGTCTGAAGCAAGCAAGTGGTGTAGCTCGCCGCATTCTACCTACTGATAGATAAAATAAAGTCAAGCCGTAAGCCATCACAAACGACTCCGTTCTCCCGGTACAGGAGATTTCAACATGACGCTCACCTCCATCACTTCGACTGACTTGGCTACTCCGAGCGCGATCGCACCCGACGATCTGGCGAACCATCAGCATGCCGACTCTGGCCACCAAGCCCAGAGAGCATTGACTGCCCCATTGCGGTTCATCATTTCGCAAGCCGACAAACCCGTGTTTCGACGTGGTGTCAATCACGACTAACATCTAACTTGGCAGTATCTCTATAGATGTATCGCCAGAGTTTTATCGTGATTCTGCCCATTCGGTGTCTGCAAGCGATGTACCTGGAAACTCAATTGGATTTCCCAGCGACTGGATTTGGGTTTGGAGCCGTTGCATATCCGCAAAGTCATTTGGGATGGCATCCACTAGGCTAGCCGGTGAAATATCTTCAGCGATCGCAAATGAGGCCGCATTGCCCGAGCCCGAGCCGATCGCCCATTCCACCGGATGGACCCGATACGAAGCAGCTGCAATGTGAGTGGCAGCAATATTCTTGGCTCCCGCTAACAAGTTGTCGATCTGCTGCGGAATTAGCGCTCGCAACGGAATTTGGTAAGGGTAGGCAAGAATCACCCCTTCGTAATCGATGTCTGCCGGATCGGGGGAGAAATCATCCGGCTGCACGCAGGCATGGAAATCAATCGGATACTGACCCACTCCAACTGAGTCGCCAAATACAAACGGACGCCCCCGCTGTAAGTCCGACTCTTCAACCGAAATATCAGACTCGTAAATCAAGAAGCCATCCGGATATCCCACACCCGGACGCCCCAATAGCCGACGACTCTCGCGAATGTAAGGGTACCGGGATAGCCCGCTCGCCGTTCCCATAGGCGAATCTGCTCCAGTCATCAACCGGTAATAAAAGTTGTAATTGGGTTCGAATTCCGGGCTATCTCCAAGTAAGAAGTCCGTGCGACCTGCCATCAGCCAGTAAAAGTATCCAAGCGCATGTTGTTCTCCCCGTTCTAGTGCGTATTGCCGTAGCCCTCCGCGCCAACCTCCAGGGTCTAATTGCCCGGAGTCTTCCAGTTGCTGCTGAGTGAGAATGAAGTTGCGATCGGGGGTGGAAATGCGCCAGTCATTCCCCCATGTCCAGTTCTGCATCGATTGGTCACCAATGCTGATAGCGTCAGCGTCATTGATATTGCTGATGCCAACTGCTCCTTGGATGCGGCGATAGGTGAATACGGCTGCGAAATCAAACCGATCTTGCTCGAAGCTGTAGTACCGTCCATGATCTACGTCATCGTAGAAATCCGGTCGAATCGGCACTTGTGGTGTAGCTGTCCGCTCCATGACGAATGTGTAAGTAAATCCCTGCGTGCAATAGGGGGTTGCAACATCTTTAGCCGAAGGCTCCCAATATTGGGCCAAGCTATCGGTCCCTAACAAATATGGCACTCCCGAGAGAGGCCATAGCTCGCCGGTTTCGGTGGCATCAATCACCATCCAGGGGATCTTGCGATTGGAGCGATCTCTCGGTGGCACAAATGTAATCAGTTGCTTGTCCCAATCAGCCGATGGCTGGGGCTCGTAAAACTCCAGGATGTACTCCGACAAATTGCCTCGATTGCCTCCCTCCAGCTCGGGGCGGCGGGGAAAATTGGAAATTGCTGCCACCGACTTAACCAGGTTCCCGTTTGTATCGACCGCAGAAACAACGGTGTCCGTAAAGAGCTGCAGTTGTCCCGAATCTACATAGGGTTGCAGCATCTCTAACAAGACTTGGTGGCCGACCTGAGGTGAGAAGCACAGCACGCTGACCCAGCACTTGCCGGGATTTGGATCGCCATCGTATGTCTCTACGATGCGATCGCGAAATTCGCTATATCCCGATGGAAAGATATTGTTATCTCGCTGCAGCGGACGCTCATCGAGGGCCGATACTCCCTGAGCGGTGGCTTGCCCGCCAATCCAATCGGTAATCTCCGTCATGCACACTTGGCGACCCAGTCGCAAGCTGTCGTAAGCAGCGGCAACTCCTCCCATGCCGCCCCCCGCAATAAGAATCTCGCACTCGACTTCTCGTGACTCCGCAACCAGGGCTTCTTGAGCATCAGCGACAAAGCCTGGCAACACCAGTCCCGCACCCGCCAGCCCAGCACTCGCCAATACAATGGCCTGCAAGTGTTGAGAGATAGCCATCTTGAAGGGGATCATCAGGAGCATCCTCACGCGTTTCAAGCTGAACTCGATTCCCGCCATTGCACTGCAACACAGTCTTAGTGATGCAACATAGTCTGGCAGGCCAAGAGATATTCACTTCGGTCAGCCTATCAATAGTTACGAGGCATCAACCACTGGTGGCCGAGTGCGTGGCGGCCGATAGTGGCTGACGCCTACCGGGACGTCCTATGTGTTGCTAAACATCCGCTGCCGCGTCTGCAATTGCCTCAGAGAACCAGCGGGTAATGGTTCCCGGTCGCGTGATAGCCGAGCCGACAACAACAGCCCAAGCCCCATTGGCGATCGCCTGTGCTGCCCATTGCGGCGAGTTAAAGCGTCCCTCGGCAACGATCGGAATATCGTAGGTGTCTGCCAGTCGTGCCAGTAGATCGAGATTGGGGCAGTCTCTTGGCAGGTTCGCTGTTTCGGGGGTGTATCCACTCAAGGTTGTGGACAAGCAGTCTGCTCCTGCTTCTACGCAGGCCTTGGCATCTGCATCCGTTGAGATATCGGCCATGACGATGCAGTTGTAGCGATGCTTGACTTCGCGAATGAACTGAGGACCAGTGTAAGCGTCATCAGGGATAGGACGCGATCGCAACGTGCCATCAATGGCCACCACATCGCAGCCTGTCTCCAGCAATTCCTCCACCGCTTGAAACGATCCCGTAATACAGACAGTGCCATCTGGAAATTCGGACTTCACGAGTCCGATCGCCGGCACGGAAACCCGATTTACAATTTCCCGTGTTTTGGCCGTGCCTTCAGAGCGGATGGCTGCAGCTCCGTTCTGTTCCGCCAGTTGCGCAAACATGGCCACACCTTCAGGAGAATTAAACGGACTATCTCCCTCCGCTTGGCAGGACACAATCAGGCGGTGATGCAGAGACTCGAACAATTCAGCAATATTCATTAACTACCTTGCTAAGGATGAATCGTGTACAGATCCATAGAGATGACTGTAAGTTCGTTAGTCGCAAGTGGGAGCTGGCAATCCCTTGCGCTCGTGAAGTTGCTGCAAAATCTCGGCATGGCGCTTGCGGGTGATGGGATAGAAAAACGCCAACACCAATCCACAGACGAGGAAAAATGAGGGAAGTGGCCCGATCGCGACTCGGATTGCCATCAGGGCGGATTCCGGCTGAGCCACAAGCTCGCTGTCAAACCCCGAGAATTCCAGGGCCTGTCCCACTAGAAATAGACCGAAGGCCAGCCCCATCTTTTGCAGTAGAACCATGAATGCGTAAAAAATACCTTCTCGCCGTTCCCCTGTATTCAGCTCATCTTCGTCAATGACATCGGGAATCATGGACCAGGGAATGAGGTAGGCAGTAGAGACCCCCATCCCTGCCAATACACAGAGGAAATATAAAAATCCCACCTGTCCTTGCGGTAGAAAGAACAAAAAGATTTGGGCAATCATCCACAATGACATGCCCATGAAGTAGACCATTCGCTTTCCTAACCGGCGGCTGAGACGGCTCCACACAAATAGCATTGCGATCGCCGTACTCTGTACCGTTAGTGCTAAGGGAGTTGCATCGTCCAATCCCATCCAATGCTCGGCGTAGAACGGAATAATACTGGCAGTCAGTTGAAATGAGAGCCAGGATGCCAAATAAATCCCGATGACGAATAAAAACGAGCGCGTGCCAAACGCAATTTTGATTTGATCGAGGGGGGATAGAGGGTGTTCGGTGGACGAACTGTAGCGTTCTTCGGTTCCCCACACACACAAGAAAATGGGGATCACGGCCACGATAGCAATCGCCCCTGCCAACAGTGTGAACTGCAGCTTCGAATCGCTCACCATACTAGAAATGACCTGGGCCATTAGAAGCGCTAGGATGCTGCCGCCGATTGAAAAGGTGAATCGAAAGCTATTCAGGCTCGTGCGCTCGTTGTAATCTTCAGTCAGCTCTGGGGTGAGAGCTGCGTAGGGCAGATTAAAGCAGGTGTAAAAGGTGTGAAACAGGATGGCGACAATCGTGTAATACCAGAACAAAGGCCAGGGATTGTCGGCAACATTCACCCCAAAGTCCGGTACGAGCCAGCCCACAAAAAATGCAATTCCAAAGGGAAACGCTGCCAGCAACATCCAGGAATGGCGACGACCCCAGCGAGATTTGGTGCGATCGCTCAAGCTGCCAATCAGCGGATCGTTAATAGCATCCCAGCCTTTGCCGATCAGCAGCACGGTTCCTGCCATACCGGGAGGCAAGCCCGCTACTTCCGTGAGGAAGTAGAGCAGGTAAAACACCATGATGGTGGCGGTCATGCCCGCTCCCATATCCCCTACACCGAACGCAAGCTTGGTCACCAGGCTCAGCTTTTCAGAACGTGGGGAAGAAGGTGCCGCAGGCTGGATGCCCCGATCGACGCTGGAACTCATAGAAAATTAATCTTATGTAACGATCGCTTCTCTTATGGAAGCATGTTTTCTAATGCAGCCTGCAAATCGTTGGTGACCGATGCGACCGCACCACGCCGATCGGCCTTATAACTGTCCCGATAACTTGTGACGGAAATGGGGTCGCCAATGGTAAATTTTGCCGTTCGTTGACCCAGTTTCGGTTTCGATCCCACTGGCTTATTCTGCAGGCGGGCAACTAAGTCCCACAAAATGACCGATGTTTCGGCCACTCGTTCGGGGGTCGGATTCTCAGCCACGTAATCTTGTCGCAAGGCAACGAAATTTTCCACAATGCGCATGTGCCACAGCAGGTCGTTGGCTTCTTTGGCGACGCGATCGGCCAGCGCCTTTTCGACCATCGACAATTGCTCGATATTTTCAATATCTTCGCGGAATATGCGATTCCACGCCGCCTGCTCGATTTTGTGTCGTCGTTCGATCAATTCTCCCTTTGGCTTCATGTCGAACGCCCGTTCCGGAACGCTGAGGGATGCAGAGAGTAGTGCGTTCAAGCGATCCTGCAATCCACCTTCTTGCGATAACTTCTGACCGTAAAACTGGATGTAGAACTGCTCCACTTGAGGGAGGAGATAATCGCCTAGCTTGACGAGGCGATCGCGGAACCACAACCCCAGCGCCTTACCCTGCAGTGAGGGGAGCGACTGTGCTACATCCAAACCGCAATCGGTTTCCAATTCGCAGAGTAGCTGATGAATCTTGCGCCACGGTGTTCGGTTAAATGTGTAGCGCAAGCCAATCGGCACAATAAAAACTTCCTCATCGCGTCCCGCTTTTTGTAAGTCATCCACACACCAAAATCCCATTTGTGCCACGCCTGGCTCTAGCGGATTGATAATTTCGCTGTAGCCATTCACCGTCCCCTCGGGAGCCATCGCCAACGGAAATGGGCCATCCACCAGCAATTCTCGCGTCATCTTTAGGGCCGTGCGATCCACTGTTCCTCGTTTGATCGGTACCGAGCCCATGCGGGGAAATAACCAGCGAGCACCCACCCCACCCCACATCAAAATGCCGCGCTCGTATAGATAATGGGCGTGCCCCTCACCAGGGATGGGCTTGCCCATTTGCTTGGCGAGGCGAGGTAACACGCTCAGCATCATGTGCTCGATTGAAGGCGGATCGTCTGTTGATGGATGGCGGAAGGCCAGGATAAACCGAGCTTTTTTGGCGTAGAACGACCGGAATAAATCCACTAAAGGTTCGGGATTGTCAATTGTCACCCCATCCACACTGGCGTTGCGCTTCATCCACAACGGCCCCAAGATTTTCAGAACCGGGAACACGATGGGATTGAAAATGGGAGGGACAAATTTGAGGGGGGGCTGGACGGAATCTATCTGCAGCATAGAGGTCAATACGAAGGTCAGTTGAATAGCGGATGTATGGATGCGGACGGGAGAACTGTTGACCCATCAAGTCAATCCGTGAGTCAAGAATCCGTGAGTCGATCCGTGCATTCAAATAGAGAGCGATAACTCCTTACTGTACGGAACACCGGTAAAGAGGTTCCACTAATCGGAGTACATGTCAGCCACAAGGTTGGTGTAGCGTGCGATCGCCTGCTTGCGTTTCACTTTTAGGGTCTGCGTCATCAACCCGTTCTCCACTGTGAACGGTTCCGGCACGAGGCGGAAATCGGCAATGGTGTCGTCAGCTCGATAGCCCGGACGTTCTTTGACCCGTTGTTTGAGTTCAGCGGCCAGGAGCTCGCGAGTTTCAGACTGCTCTAAAATTCCGTCCGTCTGTAATCCGTGGGATTGTGCCCAATCAGCGATCGCCTCTTCGTTCGGCACCACTAATGCCCCCAGGCGCTTTTGATCCTGACCCACCACCACAATTTGAGAAATATACGGGCTGCGACTGCACGCATCCTCTAGGGGCACCGGCTCGATGTTTTCTCCATTACGCAGCACGATGGTATCTTTAGCCCGGCCGGTCAATACCAGATCGCCATCAGGAGTGAGCCAGCCTAGATCCTCGGTATTGAACCATCGGTCAGTGGTTAGGACTTTAGCCGTCGCTTCGGGATTATTGAAATATCCCTGCATAACTTGCGGGCCACGGGCAAAAACGAGACCAATGCTGCCTTGAGGCAGTGGCTGATGTGTAGCGGGATCGACAATCTGAATCTCCGTGCCGACAATGGCTCGACCCACCGATCCGCGAACGTTATGACTGGGGCTGCGTCCGGCCAATACGGGTGACGTTTCAGTCAATCCATAACCGTTCAGCACTTCAATTCCAACTAGTTCGAAAAAGCGATCGATGTGGTTGGGCAGAGAGCCACCGCCGCTAGCCGCATACCGGAGTTGCGGTGCAATGGCGTTCCTAATGTTGGCGTAAATTAGGAGATCGCCCAGTGCGTGTATCGGTGCCAGAGCAGCAGCCTGCAGCTTCGCCTGCAGTCTGGCTAGCAGAGAGATGTCGAAATGGTCTAGAGAGGTATTCTCGGCAATGCGCTTCTGGGTGAGATAGCGATCGCTGACTGCCAAGAAAAATTCAGCCAGTTGCTTCTTGAAGCCCTCTTGCTGCTTAAGTTGTTGTTGAATACCGTCGTACAGCAACTCCCAAATGCGCGGTACTGCCACCATGAAGTGGGGCTTTTCTTTGGCCAAATCTTTTTTAAGGTAACGCGGGCCGGTGTATATCAGCGTGCACCCCTGACTCAACACAAAATATTCTCCGGCTCGCTCGTAGGCGTGCCAGGTGGGCAGGATGGACAGGACGCGATCGCCATCTTCCAATTGCATGAGCTGGCGCAGGGCTTCCACCTGATGCATGAGATTGCCGTGGGAGAGCATGACACCTTTCGGTTTGCCAGTAGTACCGGAGGTGTAAATCAGGGTGGCTAAATCGTTCCGGGTCAGGGGTTGGGGGGTGAATGGGTGCGACTCTCCTTGAGCTTGAACGTCTGCGAAGGTCATGCATCCATCCACCTGTTCGTCGGAGAGAAGGATGACGAGATTGAGAGGGTAGTCCGTTAATTCAGGCTCAAGCTTTGACCAAGCTTTGGCATGTTCGACTATGACTGCTTTGCTTTGGCTGTGGCGGACGATATAGGCCAGTTCTTGCGCATCAGCCACTGAACTGCGGGGGGCATTCACCAGTCCCGCCATCATGGTGCCCGCGTCGGAGATAAACCAGCGGGGAGAGTTTTCGGAGATGATAGCGACGCTATCTCCTTTGGTCAGTCCCAGTGCTTGTAAGCCACTGGCAAACAGAAGCGCTTCCCGATATACATCTCGGTAGCTGAGGGTTAAAGACGGCTTGCTGTGGGGAGCACGCAGGGCGGGGCGATTGCCAAATTGCTCGGCTAACTGTTGCCAGAGCACTGGGAGCGTGACTGAGTTTGATAGTTCGCTACTTGATAGTTCTTTAGAGGACATCATCACCGCACTGAAACACCCTTGCTTTTGAGTATGTACGGCTGACGAAGATTGGCAAGAGATGGGCATAGTGGTCTCCAGATGCAATTGACGACACGGCCATATTTGGATGGTAGGTAGAGACGCTTGCTAGATGCGGAGAGGTGGTGCCAGTTTGGCGATCGTCCCCACTCCTGTCTAATTGCTTGGCGCTCACTGCAGTGATGTTCAAGATTGGAGGATTCATCGCTGCTCGGTTCGCCGATTTTGGGTAGCAGGCGAATAGAGTGGAGAGTGCTTATCGCTTCTAACTCATCCGCAGTGCTATCGAATGTGCGACCTGTGTTCCGTTCATCAGCCGGTCCTCGACCGGTATTCAGAGTAGGAACTGTCCTGTTGTATTCCCTTGTCCTGTTTGGTTTCCTCAATGGTTTCGATCGCTCGCCGCAACCTGTTTTCCGATATTCCCAGACTGTTGGTTGCCCAAGCAGGAATCATGTTTGCCGTCAGTTTGGTGACGATCCAGACTGGCATTCTGGAAGGCTTTACCCGCTCCACCACCTTAGTGATTGAAAACTCTCCGGCAGAGGTATGGGTAGCGTCGGAGGACATGGTCTATCTAGAGCTGACATCATCGTCTCTATCCACCGAGCAAGTGGATGACCTGCTGGAAATCGATGGTGTAGAGACAGTCGAACCTTTACTGCTGTCCTCAAACCGATGGGACTCTGAGGCGGGGGAGTTAACGCCAGTCCGCATGTATGGTTTTGACCCGAATGGCAGGCTGTTCAATCCTGGCCCCCTAATTGAAGGTGCGCGAGAGGAATTGAACCGACCGTTTACTGCGATCGCCGATCGGGCCAATCTGGATTCTTTGGGGGTCACGACTGTTGGAGAGCTGGCTGAACTCAATCTGATTTTTGTGGAGTTGGCTGGGATTGTGCGCGACAGCCAGTCTATTGCATCCAGTACGCATGTTTATCTGTCACTTGCTAATACTTACGATTATTTGGGCTTGCCCTACGTTCCGGCAGATGACGATAGCTCGCTGCCAGTCGGTCCTACGACATATTTCTTGCTGGACCTGGCTGATGATGCTGATTTCGAGCAAGTGTCGCAACAAATTTCTACCGTTCTCCCTGGATATGTTGCGTTTCCCAAATCCGAAATGATTTCTCGGACCCGCTCTTACTGGAGCGATCGCACGGGGGTGGGCTTTATTTTGGGGATGGGAGCCGTGGTGGGCATTATTGTGGGCGTTGCAATTGTGGGGCAGATTTTGTATTCGTCCGTTAGCGATCGCCTACAGGATTACGGCACTCTCAAGGCAATGGGGGCTGACGATCGTATGCTCTACGGAATTATTCTGCGACAAGCAGTATTAATGGCGGTATTGGGATATGCCCCCGGGATGGCGCTTTGCCTAGGGTTAAGTCGCTGGGCATTGTTGTCACAGGGAGTGCTAATCTTGATCACCCCCACCATTGCAGCGGGGGTGTTTGGATTAACAATCGCCATGTGTTCCTGTTCGGCAATTTTCGCCATCCAAAAAGCAACACGGGTCGATCCGAGTATTGTTTTCAAGTCTTAGGGCAACAGAGGTCAGCTCCTGATGGTAAATCACCGCAAGCTAGCAGAGTCCTGCGCCGTCGTTGCAACGCTCAATGAGTAGCGTGGGGCGAGCGGGAGAATGGCCACTGTCAATGAAAATTCCACTGCCTAGATTGACTTCGCCATCCACAAGAGCATCTAAACGTTCACGAGTTTCAACTGGAAAGTTAAAACTAGAAATTGAAATACCCACATACTGTCCACCGCCCGAAGAATTGTCAAAGTTATAGCGACCGCCCAATGGGGTGGGGTTCATAAAAGCCGTTCCGTTGATGTAGCCGTCTGTCCCTGCAGGGACGGCTTCGTGATTGTCGCCAGGATAGGCCCCATTGAGAATGGCGAAGGAGTGAATCCCATCGGCGAAGCTTTTCATTTCACTGACAGCAGCGGCCATTCTGGCGCGATCAACTTGGGACGCCAAAGAAGGGATTGCAACTGCGGTCAGAACACCAATAACAACCATAACCACCATCAGCTCGATCAACGTAAAACCGCTGTGATGTCCTACGCTCGAAATCTGCGCTTGCTTCATTAATACTGACTGAAGCAGCTTTTGTCGGTAGTTCCGAATGTCCATAGTTGTAAAGTGGTTGCCCACTCCAAAAGTCTGATGAGCAAAGAATGCCCACTCCGAGATATAAATCATACATGGCAAACAAGATGCTTGCGTATAAATACGGTTTATGCCATCTGGGTCATCAGGTGTTAATTCGGGGAATCCAACTTTGGGTTTCGCACAGAAGATGACTGGAAATTTAGCTAACTGGTTAGGTTGCCGGCATCACTCGAGATAGCTTGGCTTGAGGCAAGGTCGTTTGTGTAGGCGTCCAATCGACTTACTAGTAGTCGTTTCTTTTTCACTCAAGCCAACAGCTTGCAACTCTGCTGATAGAATCGTGAAGATAGGTAAAGAGACCAAGGCTCATGTGGGAATCAGTGCAGCTTTGGCTGTATCGGGTCGAAGGAATTGCCGATCGCTTAGTTGAAGCGCAACTCACTCATCTCTCGCTCACCAGTGCAGCCGTTGTGTTTGGAGCTGGGGTTGTTACCAGTTTGTCCCCCTGCATGCTATCTATGTTGCCGATCGCGGTGGGATACATCGGCGGCTACAGCGAAGACCGACAGCGTTGGCAGGCAACTGTTCAGTCGCTGTGGTTTGCATTGGGCTTGTCCATAACCCTAACGGGGCTCGGTCTTTCTGCTGCACTCTTAGGTCGTGTCTATGGCCAAGTGGGGCATTGGTGGCCGCTCTTGATGGGCGGAGTGGCAATTGCGATGGGACTGAATCTGCTCGAAATTCTACCCATTCAGTTCCCTAATTGGCTGGCGGATAAAGAAATTCCCCAGCACCTGCCGGGGACGATGCGATCGCTCTTGTTGGGCCTCACATTCGGGTTGATTGCATCTCCATGCAGTACTCCTGTACTAGTAGCCTTGTTGGGCTGGGTCTCCACCAGCGGCAATCTGACAGTGGGAGGAGGGTTGCTATTTGCCTATGCTCTGGGGCTAGTATCTCCTCTCGTTGTTGCCGGCACCTTTACGGGACTCATCAAACAATTGTTGGCAGTACGGCGCTGGTCTCGCTGGCTGACCTATGGGAGTGGTGCGTTGTTAGTAGCATTTGGCACCATTTCGCTGGCCACTCAATTGGTGTAGCCCTCCTGTTGTAAAGCATTCAGCGATCGATAGTTTTAACTACCAAAGTCGTTCGGCCCAGTCAATTATGCAGGTGGGCTGGCCCGGAACTCGTGCCTGACACGCTACCCCATTAGCTTCGCCCATTCCCCGAACGCTGATGGATATTCCCCCACCCGTTTCCGACGCCGAAAAGACGGGGGGAGAAAATAGACGTTCGTAGGTGCCGCCAACCGTGACGTAGTCTTTGTTGCGACACCCCTGTCCCTGCAGATCTTCAAGGGAAGTGGGATACGAATTACAGTCAAATCGGTATTGTTCCGACGCATTAGCCAGGGTTCTGAGAAAGGCTTCGCCAACATCCGCAGGGTATGTCAACCTTCCTAAAATTCGTCTGCCCAGCAATACAGCGATCGCCAGGATGGCAACAACCACAGCAATCTTTAGCCGCACAACTAACCTCCACTGTCACGCACAACTCATACGGGCTGCATCGTCAGAAACGCTACCAGCTAGGATACGCCTATGAGTGTAGCGATCGCTGTCACCTGAGTTCGATAGCCTTCATCCCCAGCCCCTCTCCCACATTGGGAAAGGGACGCAAGACGCGTAAAACCCTCATAGTTTCTTGGTGCCGCGAGGGATTTATCCTGCACGAACTGCTCCGTCTCACTGACGTTAAACAAGGTGTCTTGGCTATCTCAGTGAGCTATTGCGGCGGGTGCGTCACGTTGGTTTCCGGTCGCTCGATGGAGTGCCCGGCCAAAGACGGCATCCACGGTAAGTCGGTAATGCCGGATTCGTACCCCAGTTGTGCAAGCAAAGTAGTGAGCTGTCCCTTGGGGTGAGTTTGGTGATTAAACATGTGGGTCACCAATATCCAAGTGGGTACGCGAGTTTGTCGGTAAGTCTTACCGGTATGGATAAACGGCTGTAACAACCAGTCATTGTCTAACTGATCGCCCCAATAGCTGCAGATCGGTTAGCTGCTGTTGGCGACGTAATTCATCAAAGGCTGCATAGAGTTCTTCTCCCACCGGGTAGGGTCATGTCTCCCCGCTGAGGCGAGCTAGCCAGATTCGATCCCCAAACAAAATATGATTCCGAGTTCCGTGAATGGATCGGAAGAAGGCTCCCAAGTCACGACGGCGATCGCAATCGGGGATACTGGCGCATACCCGGTATAGATTTTGGTCCATCCAGTGGCTATACTCCGCCATCAACTGACAGTGGGTTGCTGTGACACCCACGAGGGTTCTCCTGTAGTCAATCGTTAACCTAGAGAATTTGAATCTGGAGGGGTAGGCGGGTCTGGAGGTGGGGTAATTAAGCTTCCCGTTGGCATGGCTGAAGTTGACTCGGGCACAGACGCGAAATTCGAGTCTAGAGTCTCTCGATCGCTGTCAAGATCGCCCCCAATTGCGTCGCGCAAGCAGCGGTCAATGGGATAGTTCAACTGACTGATGGCCTCAGTCTCCAGTCGTTTGTCAGCAATCCAAACTCGTAGGTGAAAGTGCAAGCGATCGCCGCGCCGTCCCACAAACATGACGTCTGGAGTTGGGTCCGACACGATCAGAGTGGCACTACGAGAGCAGTCCAACAGCATTTCTTTCACTTGGGCGGGATCTAAGTGGGTGGAGGTCTCTACCGGCACCACAATGCGGCTGACATGAGTTCCCAAGCTCCAACGAACTAGCGGATGGATGAGCCAATAGTGATTGGGTACGACGACGGCGTGCCCCTCCAAAGTTCGCACCAGTGTGCTGCGCATCGATAATCGCTCCACTTGCCCCCGCACGCGATCGCATTCGATGTAATCGTTGACGCGCAATTGGCGCTCCAGCTTGAGCACCGCAAATGCTAGGGCATCGCGTAGTACGGGCAACACAATCAAGGCTAAGGCTAGTAACAGTAGGGGAATAGCATCGGAGCCAGCGTTGGCTGTACCCACAACCCCCGAGACGACACTGGCAATGAGGAGGCAAATCGCCAATGCAATAAAACCGATATCGCTGACGGTGGCAATTCGCTGTCGTTGTTCTAACGAGCGGTTGCGCAAAAAACCAGTGCCTCGCATGATGCGAGTGCGCACCCACAGCGCAGTTGCCAGAAGGACAAGAAGAAGTGCAAGTGTTGCCACAGCAGAGACAGAACGTGAGGATAGTTGATGCAGTACGCCGCGATCGCGTGATTTGTCAGACTGACGTTGAAGCAGCCATACGGAAATGCATTCCTCCCAGAATGCGAGCGAATATCAGTTCACCTTCTGAGACGAGATCGATCGCCCGAGAGAGCACTCGCGATACTAGCGCAGTACCATCTCCGATCTAACTACTAGTGCCATCAAGGAGCAAACCACTTGTCACGCTCGCAATAAGCAAAATTGTAGGCAGTTGAACCGCTATACTGAGTTGACTGATGTAACAACATCGTCACAATTTAATTTGAGTTCAATCTCAGTCCACGATGCGAGCTTCGCATGAGTTTCTGGAAAAGCCTCTTTATTCCCACCACTACTGACAGTGAGGCCGCGCTCGCCACAGGCACGGAGACGGCAGAAACTGAAAATATTCCACGCATTGTACTGAGCAACAATCGCGAAGTGGATTTGTACGAGCTAGAAGAGCTATGTGATTCGGTCGGATGGGCACGGCGTCCGATACGCAAGGTGAAAAAAGCGATCGAGCATAGCTTTTTGGTGGTCACTATGTGGCGCGATCAAGGAGCTTACCGGCGTCTGATTGGATTCGCCCGAGCAACCTCTGATTGCACCTTCAACGCTACGGTTTGGGATGTAGTTCTGCATCCAGAGTTTCAGAACAAGGGATTGGGCAAAGCGTTGATGCAGCGGGTGATTGACGATTTGCGTGCCCAAGACATCAGCAACATCACGTTGTTTGCCGATCCCGATGTGGTGGGCTTCTACGAGGGGCTAGGATTTACCCCCGATCCAGACGGAATTAAAGGGATGTTTTGGTATCCCGAAAACGAGAGGCGCTAGGTATGTCTGCAGGTTCTTCCGCATCCATCCGTGATGGTTCTGGGATGTTCGGTGAGACGTTGAGTGTCGAATCTGCCTCTCAACCATTGGCCCCGCCACCTACTGTCATCCTGCCTGGTTTCTTCGCCAGAGCCAAAGAGTACCGACGCCTGCAGCAAGAGCTAGAGCACGAGGGATATCCCACCCGAATTGTTCCGCTGACGGTCTCCAGTTGGTTTCCAACGGTAGGGGGGCGTCCCGTGACTCCTATCCTGTCGGCATTGGATGAGACTGTTCGGCAGACCAAACAAGAGTTTGGCTGTGACGCCGTTAACCTGATTGGTCATTCAGCAGGGGGCTGGATTTCGCGGATTTATTTGGGGGATGTGCCCTACTGCGATCGCGTCTGGGGCGGAGCCCAACATGTTCGCACTCTCATTGCCCTCGGCACCCCTCATTTCAGCCAAGAACGCTGGACCCGCTGGAATATTGACTTCGTTAACGACACCTACCCCGGAGCCTTTCACGACTCTATCCGCTACGTTTGCGTGGCGGGAAAATCCACATTTGGCGAAAAAGCCCCCTGGTGGAACCCCCAACAATGGGATGGTGCCAAGTGGTTGGCCTATTCCAGTTACGAACTGACCGGTGGGACGGGCAGTTGTTGGGGGGATGGCATTACGCCGATTCCGTCAGCCCATTTGGATGGAGCGATTAACCTTGTGGTGGATGGGGCCTATCACTCGCCTCGGGGCAATCGTGTCTGGTACGGCTCTCCAGAGGCCCGACACCATTGGATACAATACCTGCAGTAGTTTGATGGCTTGTGGCGCTCTGGCGTTTTAGAGTTCTAGCGTTACGTCAGGTCACTGCTACACGATCTCCACATGGCCTAACGCGTGACTTCATCGGTATACACCAGCGCGAGCGAATTATTTCCGTTTGAATTGGACGATTTTCAGACCGAGGCGATCGCCGCCCTCGATGACAATCGCTCGGTGGTTGTTTGCGCCCCAACGGGGTCAGGTAAAACTCTGGTAGGGGAATATGCCATTTATCGTGCGATGTCGATGGGGCGACGGGTGTTTTACACCACCCCTCTCAAGGCGTTATCGAACCAGAAATTTCGAGATTTTGGCGAACAATTTGGGGAACAGAACGTTGGCCTTCTGACCGGGGATATTTCAATCAATCGCGATGCCCCAGTGGTGGTAATGACCACCGAGATCTTTCGCAACATGCTGTACGGGACGGCGATCGGTGAAATTGGTGTCTCGGTGGAAGCCGTGCAAACGGTGGTGCTGGACGAATGCCACTACATGAACGATCAGCAGCGGGGCACTGTTTGGGAAGAGTCGATTATTTACTGTCCCCCATCCATTCAGTTGGTCGCCCTCTCGGCAACGGTGGCCAATAGCGGACAACTAACCGACTGGCTCAACTCCGTCCACGGCCCCACAACATTGGTGGACTCCGACCATCGACCGGTGCCGCTCGAACTCAGCTTTGCCAACAACAAGGGGCTGTTTCCCTTGTTGCAGGAGAAAAATGGAGCTGTTATCTGCAATCCTCGCCTCAAAACCAGCCGTCCGCAAAAGTTGCAGCGCCGAGACCAGCGCCCTAAAGGTACTGAAAATCCAACAGTGGCTGGATATTTGCGCAGTCGCGACATGCTGCCGGCAATCTTCTTCATTTTCAGCCGCCGAGGATGCGACAACGCGGTGAACAGCATGGGGGATCTGGATTTACTCACCTCTGATTCCGAACGGCAGTCGCTGGCCGAGCAAATCGATCGCTTCTGCAAAGAGTCTCCAGAAGCAATACGTCACAAGCAATTGGAGCCGCTGTATCGCGGCATTGCTGCCCACCATGCCGGTATCTTGCCTGCGTGGAAAGCTCTGGTGGAATCCCTCTTTCAGCAGGGATTGGTGAAGCTGGTGTTTGCCACCGAAACCCTGGCGGCGGGAATCAACATGCCCGCCCGCACGACCGTTATCTCGTCGCTGTCGAAACGCACTGATTCCGGCCATCGCTTGCTGACAGCTTCCGAGTTTTTGCAAATGGCAGGTCGGGCTGGGCGACGGGGCAAAGACACGATTGGTTACGTTGTCACGGTCCAATCCCCCTTTGAAGGAGCCCGAGAGGCCGCTTATCTGGCCACCTCCGATCCCGATCCGCTCGTCAGCCAGTTCACTCCCACATACGGGATGGTGCTGAACCTATTGCAAACCCACTCGCTCGATCGGGCAAAGGAGTTGATCGAACGTAGTTTTGGTCAGTACCTGATGTCGTTGCAGGCAGCGGCGTCGCAAGGGGATGTTGGCACGCTGCTGGACCAATTAGCCGAGATCGATCGCGCGTTAGACGGCATTACCCCCGAACATTTGCAGGAGTTTCACAAGCTGCAAGGGAAATTGCGGGAGGAGCGTCGCGTTCTCAAGTACCTCAAAAAACATAGCGAGACCGATGATGCTCCCGAATTGCTGGCTCAGCAAGAACGGATCGACGCCGTGCAGCATGAAATGAGCCAGAATCCCGTTAATCGCTTTCCCAAACCGGCCAAGTTGCTGCGCATGCAGGAAAAACGACAGCGATTGCAACGCAAAATCGAGCGGAGATCGAAGGAAGGTGGCCGCACCCAGCAACTGCGCTGGCTAGAATTTCTGGCCTTTGCCGATGTGCTGACCGAATTCCAGCACCTCAAGAGCTATCAACCCACCATGTTGGGAGAAATTGCTGCGGCCATTCGCGGAGATAACGAGCTGTGGCTGGCCCTAACCTTGGAATCGGGCCGTATGGACGATTTACCCCCGCACCAATTGGCCGGTTGCATGGCAGCACTGGTGACCGAAAAGCCGCGATCGGGAACCTTCACCCGCTTCAAAACTTCGGACGATGTTGACGACATTTTGTACGCGCTACGGCGAGCACGACGACGCTTGTTTAAGGTGCAGCGGCAGTATGAAGTCTTTGTCCCCGTGTGGTTAGAGCGTAAGTTGTCAGGATTGGTAGAGCAGTGGGCGCTCGGTATGTCGTGGGAAGAGCTGACCGCCGGAACCAATCTGGACGAGGGGGATTTGGTACGTCTATTGCGCCGCACTCTCGATGTCCTCAGCCAACTGCCCCACGTGCCCCACATTCCCGGCGAGCTGAAAGACAATGCCCGTCGAGCGGTAACTCTGATGGATCGCTTTCCCGTCAGTGAGGTGATGTAGGGGCTGTAGGGCTACGACTCTCGCCCTAAGGCATTCGATAGTTCCCGATTGGACAGCGATTGAGTTGGGAAGTAATTAAAGGGGCTATTTTCTGGGATGGATGGGCGATCGAGAAAGGCCGAGTACTCTGGATTGCCATTGATGTAGGTCTCAAAAAAAGCTGTGGCTAGCCCATTCATGACCGGATGAGCCAGCAGAGGATTGGGGCCAATCACGGCTTCGGGCAATTGCACCGCCCCCTCCTCAAATCCAGATAGGAAGGAAAAGTGAGTGCCTCCTTCTACCATGACTAAATGCTTGCGCTCGCTGCCCGCCCATGTAAACGGATAGAGCTGTTCGGGAATAGCCGGAGCAAAAAAGTCGTTATTGCCCGCCACCATCATCAATGGCAACTCTAGGTCCTCCATGCCCTGCGGCCCAAACACCGTACCGCTGACAGGATTGATGGCAAGTACGGCCCCAATGCGATCGTCCTTGATGGGGGATGTATCCGCAGGCATCTCCAGTAGGCTGCATTGCAACAGCAGCGACAAATTAAAGGGCAGTAATTCTCCTTCGAAGGTCTCGCACGACTCAGCTGCGTGCTCGAAATCCAACCGAGCCCCTGCCGAGGCCAGTACGGTGTAGCCTCCCAACGACTGACCCACCAGCCCAACATTGTCAGTACGGATACGGCTGCTAAAGGCGGGTTCGGCCTCAATAGCATCCAAGACGGCTGTGATATCGGCAGGTCGTTGATAGAACAGCTCGGGGGATGGCGGATCGGCAAACCCTTCTAGATACTCTGCAAATCGGGATGCGCTCGTATCGGGATGTTCGACAGCCGCAACAGCGAACCCCTTGGACGCGAGATGTCGAGCCAGATAATCGAACGTGTTTCGACTAGAGCCCACTCCATGAGAAATGACAACCAGAGGGGCTTCGAGCTCGGGGTCTTGGGGCAAATATAAACCAGCTGTTTGACTGCTACCGGGACGGAGGGGATTGCTATACGACAGTACAGAGGGAATCCAAGCTAGAGGGCCAGATTCTAATGGGTTGGCAATTTCCGAGTTAGGGGATTCTAATGAACTGCGATTGTTGACCGACCGAGCGGATGCCTCGGCTTGCACGGTGTCGATCGCTCGCAAATAGGCGATCGCCGCATCATCATCGATCAATAACTCCCGCGCCTGTCCGACTCCTGCCAGCACGTTATCAACATTAATGTTGATGGTGGAGAGGGGGTAACTGCGGATGATGTTGGCGACAGTTAATCCACCCTCTCGCGAAGCTGCCACGATCAGGGCAGACCGCAATGCTTTGTAGGTGCTGTCGGGATCGGTGGTGTTGAACAGGACAAGCAAGCGCCGCAATAAGGTTTCGCCTGCCGGCAGACGGGTGAACCGTTCGAGCGTCAACACGTCTACATCAATGGGTTGTTGCAGCAGTTGTCGGAGAGTGGCCAGCTGAGAGGGTGTGAAGCGATCTGCGTACCATTTGAGGCTACGGGGGATCTCGCCCGTTTCGATGAAAATTTCCAGATCGGAAACGGCGATCGATCGCTGAACGGGGCCGAGGGAAGCGCTAATCGATGTGGCTGCATATCCGGGAATAAGAGTGCAGCCCCATGCAATGAGGGTGACAGATAGTAGACCGGAGCCCCATTTGGCGGCTGACTGGCTGGACTGCTGGAGCGATCGAACGATAGAAGAAATCATCGGGTTCACGAAACGCACCCTCTCCGAATGCCCAGCCTACATCCTAAATGTATGCAGATAGTTCTGTCTTCTACAGGATGTCGTGTGCTTTGCAGAGTGATGAAAAACGTATTTTGTTGACCGGTATGCGGCAAGCGGGCACGCTGCGTTCTTGCTCAGTGAGTCAATACTTGGGGGCTGGCACCGCAGTAACGGCGACAGGCAGTCGATTTCAGATATTGCAGACGCCAATGGGTCAATGTGTCCCAGATCACAAAAGCTCCGTAGAATGAATATGCCCTACGCATACCAGTCTTGCTTGGAGAAGGAGATTGTTGGAAAAGCTCAGGCATATGCCACGTCCGAGCAATGTATTGATTTCAATGCTTGTCATTCAGGCCATTGCCATCTCTATTTGTATTGCGATCGGATTATCCCAAGCAGATCTCGATCGGGCATTTGGGGAATATGCTCCAGCAACGGACATGTCGTTTGTTCAACTGTTTATCTTGTCTGTACAATCTTCGGCCATCTTGTTCCTTCGTTTCCGAACAACTGGGAGAATTTTCAAGCATTTGATTTGGGGATTTATCGCGTTTGGCTTTGTTTTTCTTGCCCTCGATGAAAAATTTATGTGGCATGAAAATATGGATTACTTTATTCATGATTTTTTGGGCATCGAAGAAACTAATGTCACCGATCGGATTGACGATCTGATCGTTGGATTTTACGCGGTGTTAAGTGGCGTTATCATCTATTACTGGCGTCACGAGATTTGCCGATACATGCAAGTCAATTGTTTGTTGATCGTTGGATTTTCTCTGCTGGTTGCTACGATTTTTGTCGATCTTGTTAGCAGCGGGGACGATATTATACCTGCCATATTTGGGCCAGGAGCCCTCACCCCGTTTGTAGACGATTCGATTGCGGTATTCGAGGAAAGCTTAAAATTAATCGCTGAGGGGATTTTTATAGCTGCGCTCTACTACTACCACTATTACTCTCGCTTAGCGCTAGCGAAGACGACAATGCCCTATCTATAGATTCAATCACCTACTTAGATGGATACGTAGTGAATGGATAATTGAGCCATCTGGTTGAATAGAAAATTGTGGAACAGATCCCTTATTTTTCAGGTCTTACTGACAAGCTTTTTGCATATACATGTTTAGGCGTTTGTGTGTGATTGACTTCATGAGGGACATATAGCGCGTTGGGACAATAGCGTTAGCTTTTCATTAGCTCCGGGTTATTTCGAAAACTTCTCGCGCTGCTTTTGAATCCATCCCCAAGCACCGCTTATTAAAGCACCCGCCATGACCAGGCCCAAAAGAGGCTGAAACAGCGGCTGCCAAAGCTGCAGCCAGACATCGTATCCCAGCGAGACACCGGTTGCGGCACCCGCCACGGCCACTGCAAACCAAGCAAAGGCCGCAAATACGCCAAAAATGGCTGCAACCAGGACGCGATCGACAATTTGCTTAATGGCTTGCATTCACTTGTGGGGAATCGGGATCTACAGACACTTGTAACACCTCGCGCAGTAACTGGTCTTGCAGGGCGCGAATCGTCTCTAAATCCCAGCCTTGGTTGAGTAAGACGAAATAGGTGCGATCGGGCAGAATCCCCGCTAGCGTTGCCACACTATTCAAGGTGCCGCTCTTCGCCGTTGTTCCAGGGGGGGCGGTGCGGTTTTCCAGAGTGCCCGGATCGTCTCCGATCACCGGTAGCCAATCCTCCAGCTGCAATCCGGCAGACGTAGCCCGCGCATCTAATGCTGTCAGCAGCTCCACCACCGCCCGAGACGAGAACTGATTGCCACGCCCCAGTCCGGATGCGGTTTCCACCTGCATTTCTCCGCTGGGTACCCACGGAGCTACGGTTGCACGAACGGCAGAAATGCCCCCCATTTGCTGAGCCAAGATGTGAGCCATCGCATTGTTGCTATAGCTGTTCAAGATCTTGAGAATCGTGGTCAGTGGAGCCGATTCGTGTTCCACCAAGAGCGAGGCGTCGTCGGGTAAAGAGCCGCTGGCGAATGCAGGGGCCGCAATGATGTCACCGGAAAAGCTGAGATTGGGAATTGGAGCCAGCGGATGCTGTATTGCCCATTTTATGTACTGAGTGCGAGCAGCTTGCGGCCATAAGGATTGGTGCATGCCCCAGCGCAATAGTTCGGCACTCCGATCGCGATCGGTGCGGTAGTTCATATGAAAGGAACCAACCACCTTGAAATCGCCGGTGATATGGCGAATCCCCATGCGGGCAATTTGGGAGGCGATCTCAAAACTGTCCTCCCAAACAAAATACGGATCGCCGCTCCCCATCACGATCAAGTCGCCGTGCAAGATGCGATCGCGCACCTCTCCGGTCGTATATACCCGTGTAGTAAACCGGTGCTCTGGTCCCCAGATTTCTAGCGCTGCCAAACTGGTGGCCAATTTCGTAATTGAAGCCGCAGGCAGAGCCAATCCTTGTTGATGCCCCGCCAGTTCTACACCCTCTAGCGATACGAACATCACCCCCTGATGGCGGCGAGGAAACCCCCGTGCATTGAGGCGATCTAGAAAGCGATCGACAGTGGCCTGATATGCCAAAGGAATGGCCGGTGAATTGGAGGATAGCGCGGCGGGAGCAGTGTGTTGAGTAATTGTTTCGGTGGGATTAGGATTCAAGGCATTTGGATGGGAGTGACCTGGCGTCATCGGTGATGGGCTACTGCTGCTGTCGTCGGTGCGAGCGGATGACGGGTAGATGGCTGGTGCGATCGCCAGCTCGGGCAGACCGTCTCCTGTCGCGTTTGAGCCCGCCTGGATCGGCAGCGTTGCGCCAATGGCTCCTATACCGACACAAACAGTGGATGCCAGTGCTAGCACCCCGATTCGCTCTCTAGCAAGCCGACGACTGCGCATCGCTTCCCGATTATTCATCCACGCTCACCACTTTTCTATGGTTCGAGCCAACCGGTTCAAGCCGTTGCTGCTCAATGACAGTCCCATTCCCAAATCAGGCAATCGATCTGCGATCGCTTGATGCCCACCAAATTAAGTGAGTTTATCCTCAATCTCTGCCAAACGCTTCTTCAATCGCCGCACTTCTGCCGCTAAATCGGGCAGCTTTCGCTGCACGGCCACCGTCCGTTTCCAATCCCTAGCTGTTTGGTGGGGATAGCCCCCCACGATTGTGTTGTTCGGGACATCGGCTGAAATTCCCGTTTGGGCTGCGGCCATAACGCGATCGCCCAATTCCACGTGATCCGCCACTCCCACTTGTCCTGCCAGTAGAACGTTACGGCCTAGCTTTGTCCCTCCTGCAATCCCCACCTGCGAACACAGCAATGTATTCGAACCGATATCTACCCCGTGTCCAAGCTGAACCAGGTTGTCAATCTTAGTGCCCGCTCCGATGCGCGTCACCCCAACTGCTGGTCGATCGATCGCCACATTCGCCCCCAGCTCCACTGCGTCTTCCAGCACAACATGTCCCGACTGCAACATGCGGTACCATTCGCCATTTGCCTGCGGCACGTAGCCAAAACCGTCATCGCCAACGCTGGTTCCACTGTGAATAATGCAGCGATGCCCCACCTGAGTACGCTCGTGCAAAACGCAGTTGGCTAGCAATACACAATCGTTCCCAACCGTCACATCGGGATAGAGAGTGACATTGGCATGAACCTGCGTTCCATCACCTAACGTGACGCCTGGCATGATGACGGCATGGGGACCAATGGCCACGTTTGTCCCCAGCCGCACATTCTCTGCCACTACTGCAGTGGGATGAATTCCGACCGGCTCTCGATAGGGGGCATAAAACCATTCCAAGACTTTGGCGAATGCCAGTCGAGGATTGTCCGTTTGTAAACATGCCACAGTTGCCGGAGCCGGAGTGTTTATGTCCAGCAGGATCGCACTTGCTTGGATGCCCTCAAGCAAGGGTAGATACTTTGGATCGCTGACAAAGGTTAGTTCACCTTGCTTGGCTTCAGCTAGCCCCGCCACCCCTGAAATGTCAACATCTTCGCCACTCCAAGCACAGTCCAGTCGGCGAGCAATCTCCGATACCAGCACTCTGACCTCCTCCTATGCAATCGCTCGATACTCTCGGATTTTAGCGATCGATCGAGCCTGACGAGCGACGATAATGCGCTATTCCGTCGGCGGTTAGCCCACGGAATAGCTCTGTTCCCTAAGCTGCAGTATGCTGTAATCGCCCCAAAAATCCGCATATTGTCCCCTCTTAAACGAGCAAAATGCTGCGTTGAGGTGTCATCGACCGCACCCGACATAGATAATTAGCTACACCTGCTACGTAAACACGACGGATTACGTTCGACACCTGCACAACTTGCTTCCATTAACTTTTAAGAAAATTTATTGTTACATCCCTTTATCTTTCTCAGATAAGTCGAACGACCATGATAAAAGTAAATAACTTCTTCACATCCCAATTTTCGCAGTTACGTATTTCGCACTAGAGGTGCCTCTAGACGGTTTATGACCATATTTATTGGCAATTTGAATTACACTGCATCCGCAGAAGATCTAACTGGATTTTTCAGCGAGAAGTGGGAGGTTAAGTCCGTCAGTATTCCAGTCGATCGGGAGAGCGGACGAGGCAAGGGAATTGCATTCGTGAACCTAGCGACATCTGGGCAGGAAGACGAAGCGATCGAAGAAGCCAATGGAGCTGACTTCATGGGACGGCCGTTGCGGTTGGATAAGGCGAAATCACGACAATAGATATAAATACTTAGTCCGTTTGGACGCGAATTCTTAGGCATTTTGGCATCACAATTAAATGCCGGTTTATTCTGTTTTGGCTTCCTGTATAGCTCCGATATTTCTGTCAGGAATTCAATTTGAATGTCTGTATATTCTGTGTAGGGTGAAGTCGAAGTCGTAGCGCCTCAGCATATGGTAAAGCCACTCGTTCGTATCGGTACTGATGTGGTTCACATTCCGCGAATTCAAGAAGCACTGGATCGGTTTGGAGATCGCTTTCTCAACAAGATATATACCCCTGCTGAGCGAGACTATTGCCTGCGATCTCCTTCACATACGCTGCATAGGTTGGCAGGGCGTTGGGGGGCCAAGGAGGCGGCTGTAAAGGCCTTGGGGGTGGGCTGGAAAGGGGTAGGGTATCGGGATGTAGAAGTGGTGCGGGCGTCGTCTGGAGCCCCGACGATTGTTCTGCACGGGCGCGGACTGGAAGTTCTGCAGCGTTTGGGAGGAGAGGCCGAACTGGCAGATTGGCAACTAAGCTTTAGCCACGATCGCGACTATGCGTTTGCAACCGCATTGCTCAGTCAGTTCTCCGGCATTAAATAACTGTCCAGTTTATAGGAAATCAAAATTGACTCAGTGTTGCTCAACGGACATTAGATCTGAGCAACCGCTTGATTCGTCAGAGCTTGAACGGAGACTTTTCCAGCAACGGTTTTCGCAATTGCCATCAATGCTTTAGCAGACTCCGACTCAGGATGGCTAAGGGTAATCGGTCTGCCACTATCCCCCTGCTCTCGCAATTGGATTTCTAGTGGAACGGTTCCTAGCAGAGGAATTCCCAAGTCCTGTGCGGTACGTTCGCCGCCGCCAGAGCCAAACAGGTCATAGCGCTTCTCGGGCATATCGGGGGGAATAAAATAGGTCATGTTCTCGACAATGCCGAGGATGGGAACACCCAGTTGCTCGAACATCTTCAGCCCCTTGCGAGCATCGTGCAGGGCGACGGGTTGAGGAGTGGTGACAATAACGGCTCCGGCGATCGGTACAGCTTGAGCCAATGTCAATTGCGCATCTCCAGTGCCAGGGGGCATGTCTACGACTAAGTAATCCAGTTCTCCCCACGACACGTCGTACAGGAAACGACGGATGATGGCATTCAGCATGGGACCTCGCCACACCACTGGTTGATCGGGATCGATTAAAAAGCTCATCGACACCAGCTTGATGCCGTGGGCTTCTACTGGATAGAGAACCTCTTGCCCGTCAGCACTCTTCTCTACCTCGACTGGCTGTCCTTGTACCCCCAACATCAAGGGCATATTCGGTCCGTAAATATCGGCGTCGAGAATGCCAACACGAGCACCAGTTTGGGCTAAAGCCACAGCAAGGTTGGAGGACACGGTGGATTTACCCACGCCACCCTTGCCACTGGTCACCGCAATAATATTGCGGACCCCATCAATGCCCTGCTTGTCGGGCAGGCTGCTGACAAACTTCGGAGTCTCTGCCGTTACTTCAACGTCGATCGCCCCCACAGCTCCCAACGTGCGAATGGCGTTCTTGCACTCATCCACGATAAATTCCCGCAGCGGACAGGCCGGTGTGGTGAGCACCAGCGTGAACGATACATCCTCCCCCGTCACCTGAACGTTGCGAATCATATGCAGCTCCACCAAGCTCTTGCGCAACTCGGGATCTTGCACGGGGCGAAGCACGTCCAAAATGGCTTCGGGGGTGAGAGCGGTAGCAGTCATTGAAATGGTGTCAGAGGTTCAGCCTTTTCAATGTAATGCAAGGTTGGGAGGGAGGTGAAGCAGGCCGTTGGCCTGCGTCCTTGGTCATTAGTCCTTGGTCCTTGGTGGGACAGGCCCACTGCTAACGAGTAACTAATGACCAGTGACTAATGACCAGTGACTAATGACCAGTGACCACTACTACGCCGCCCACTCCTCGGCCCAATCCAACAATGACTCCACTGCCTCGCTGCTCAGCCCCTCGCAGTACAACCGCAACACCGGCTCCGTTCCACTTGCACGGATCATCAACCAGCTACCGTCATCCAGCACAAACTTGTGACCGTCTTTGGTCAGATGTTCTTTGACCGAGCGCCCTAAAATCTCGGTTGGAGGTTCGGTATCTAACGATGCCATCAGGGCTTCTTGCTTAGATTTATCGCTGAGGTGCAAATCCCGACGGTTGTAGAACGAGGTGTAGTCCGTTCGCTCTTGCAGGTCAGCGTAGATGTCGCTTAGATCTTTCTCTTTCGCAGCGATCGCTTCCAGCAAATACAGTGCAGACAACATGCCATCTCGTTCGGGAATATGGCCGGTAAAGCCAATGCCCCCCGATTCCTCTCCACCAATCAGGACATCGGTTTCCAGCATCCGATCGGCGATGTATTTGAATCCGATGGGGGTTTCGGTGACGGGGATGTCGTAAAGGGCTGCGACTTTGGCAAAGAGTTCCGAACCGCTGACGGTTTTGACCAACTCACCACGATAGCCACGGCGATCGGCAAAATGCTCGATCAACACGGGAATTAGAATTTGTGGACTGAGAAACTTGCCGGAACCATCTACAGCAGCAATCCGATCTCCATCGCCGTCAAACACCAGGGCCACTTTTAGGGGAGCGTTGTCTTGGGCGATTGTCTCCATTGTTGTCGCCAACTGCGGGGGAAGGGGTTCGGGAGATAAACCGCCAAATAGCGGATCGCGGTAGCCGCGCAGTTCTTGAATGCGATCGCCCAGCAATCGAGTCATACCACCGGCAGCAGAGCCGTGCAGGGCGTCAATCCAAATTTTGGCCGAACTGTTGCGGATGGCATCCAAATCAACCTGCTTACCCAACTGTTCCAAATACATGGGCCAGGGATCGAAGTCTTCGATGTCAGACGCAGTATCGGATTCAACTGCCACCGGTAACTCTTCCAGGATGGCTTCCACTTGTCGGGTGATATCAGCAGTGACCGACCCACCAAAGGCCCCTTTAATCTTGATACCGGAATATTCGGGAGGATTGTGGCTGGCGGTAATCACCAGAGCACCGTGCAAGCCCAATTGGTTGGCGGCCCAGCTAAATGCAGGGGTGGGAGCCGCACAGGTGGACAGCTTAACTGGCATGCCTAGCGCCGCTACTGCTTCTGCAGCACTGCGGGCGAACTGCTCGGACAAAAAGCGATTGTCATAACCGATGACAATACCGCTACCTGCAAATGTCTTGGCCAAAACGCGAGCACTGGCTTGAGCCACCCGTCGCACTTGGGCGTAGGTAAACTGGTCGGCAATCACGGCCCTCCAGCCATCGGTTCCGAATTTGATGGGAGCAGCAGCGGTCATCTTGCGTATCGGGGAGTAGCGAACGACTCCAGCATATCGATCGGACTACCCGGAGCGAAAGTCTATTAAGTTACAAGCTTGCCTGAACCTCGGCTCTATAGAGCGAGAAAGGGGAAGGGGTACGTGCAGCATAGGACGTCGCTGTGGCTGTGATTAGCCTGCAGAAATGGGCGAATTGCCGAGATCTTGCCGAACGGGATGTAAGACTGAACGATATAGCGTTAGCCATTTCAGTTAGCACACAGGGTTCAAATCCCACTCAGGTTTGAAGAGAGCTGACCTGTCCGCAGTGGTATGGCCACTGCTATACAATCATCCCGTTGCTGACCCTTCAAGCCCATGTCCCTGAGCGCCCTATTACAAGGGTTACTTGCCGCCTCCAGCCTGCTTTTGGGATCGATTCTAGGGTTGGTGTGGCAGCCTCGCCGAGCCTTGTCTGCCGCCATCATGGCGTTTGGAAGTGGCACCTTGATTTCGGCGATCGCCTTTGAAATTGCCCTACCCGTCTTCGAAGCCAGCGGAATTATTCCTATTGCCCTCGGGTTTTGCTTGGGGGGAACCTGCTTTGCTCTAGCCACACGCTATATCGATACTCAGGGCGGGTTTCTTCGTCACCCTTCCACCCGGCGCCGATTTCTGTTTCGCAGCCGCCAGCGGGAAGCGGAAACCGTTCTCAGCGCCTTGGCCCATATCAAGGTATTGCAGACCATTCCGCCGTCGGAAGCTCAGGCGATCGTAGGCATGGTTCAAGAGGTGATTGTGCCCTCGGGAGAGGTTCTGTTCGAGGCTGGGGATGAGGGGGACTGGCTGGGGATGATTGCCAAAGGTACTGCAGATGTTGTTCTAGATGGTGCGGAGATCGCCCACCTAGGGCCAGGGGAAATATTTGGGGAAATGGCGCTGTTAACCGGAAAACCCCGTTCGGCCACGGTGATCGCCAGTAGCCGCATGCGGCTCTATCGTCTCGATCGCACCCACTTTGAGCGCATCTTGGCCCGTTCTCCCCATTTAGCTAGCTCCCTCAGTCGCGTGTTAGCAGAACGCCTGCAATCCACCAATACCTCTCGCGTCCGGGCAGAGGCGAATCTAGCGGCTTGGAAGCGGCAGGCGATCGACAGTATCGAACTCGATCTGTCCCCAGAAGAGGAGCGACTACTGGCAGCGTCTCTGGCCTCTCAGTCGGCTCCGTTAGCGATCTTTGTCGGCACCATGCTGGATAACATCCCCGAGGCAATCGTGCTGGGAATGGCCACCCATTCTCCTTCCAGCGGTAGTGCGTTTCTTCTCGCCGTGTTTATTTCCAATCTGCCGGAGTCTTTGACCAGCTCGATTGGCATGCGACAAGCAGGCTACACTATCCGCAAAATCCTCGGATTGTGGAGCAGCCAGGTAGCGTTGGTCGGCATCTGCGCTCTAGGCGGCAGCCTACTGGTGAATGCCATTTCCCCGACAGCAGGGGCCATCATTCAATCGATATCGGGGGGGGCCGTTCTAGCGATGTTGGCCAGCACCATGATGCCCGAAGCTTACGAGTTGGGGGGTGGAATCGTCTCTCTAGCCACAATTGCCGGATTTTTGACCAGCTTTTTCATTTCCGCTTCTCAGCTAAACTAAGTGCGGCAGTTGAGCCCGTAGCTGAGCACTAAGAGATACCTCCTCAACAGACCAGGCGCGGACTCGAATACTCGCCAATTTCTCCATTGCTTATTCCCACATGAATCCGACTTTGCTAGCGATCATTCATCTGTTGCGTTGGGATAAACCTGCAGGTCGCTTGATTCTGATGGTTCCGGCGTTGTGGGGTGCAGTGTTGGCAGCACGGGGAACTCCGCCAATTTCATTAATCGCCATCATCATTGTCGGTACATTGGCCACCAGTGCTGCCGGTTGCGTAGTGAATGACATTTGGGATCGCAATTTGGATGGACGGGTAGAGCGAACGAAAACTCGTCCCCTGGCATCCAAGCGCCTCTCCCTCACTGTCGGGGCCGTAGTGGGTGTTGTGGGATTACTGTGTGCGTTTGTATTGGCAACGTTCCTCAATCCGGTCACCTTTGGTCTGTGCGCGGCGGCTGTACCGGTGATTGCGTTGTATCCAGGAGCAAAACGGGTATTTCCGGTGCCGCAACTGGTGCTGGGCATTGCGTGGGGATTTGCCGTCCTGATCTGTTGGACGGCTGTGACAGGACAAGTAGATGCTCTCCCCTTATGGGAACCGGCCATGTTTTTCCTGTGGGGAGCGACGGTGCTGTGGACTCTTGGGTTCGATACAGTCTACGCACTGTCCGATCGCGACGATGACGAAAAGATTGGTATCCAATCCAGTGCTCGCTTCTTCGGCCCTCTGGCCCCCACCGCGATCGGTCTATTTTTCGTTGGAGCTGCCATCTTTCTACTCTGTACCGGTTTACTCCTCCAACTCAGCCTGACGTACTATCT
>JBFRWD010000140.1:0-90308 GCA_051439425.1 Synechococcus sp. | reverse complement strand
TGTCAGATACGTTAGAGCGGGTTCGCACGATTGTCGTCGATCAGTTGGGAGTCGAGTCTGACACCGTCAAAGCTGAGTCCCACTTCCAAAACGACCTCGGAGCCGACAGCTTGGACACCGTCGAATTAGTGATGGCGTTTGAAGAGGAATTCGATATGGAAATTCCCGACGAAGAAGCTGAAAACATTGCCACCGTTGGCGACGCTGTGAAGTACATCGACAGCAAAGCATAGTTTTCAGTCTGCTGAAGCTTTAGTGCTTGGGGACGGTTCTGAATCCAGCTTCTGTAAGGGAATTGCCTGGCGCTACGCATTGTA
The DNA here is from genome assembly GCA_051439425.1 of Synechococcus sp. GTDB lineage: Bacteria > Cyanobacteriota > Cyanobacteriia > Thermostichales > PCC-7336 > PCC-7336. The sequence continues at coordinate 89,991 of JBFRWD010000140.1, read as the reverse complement.
GTTATGTGCGCTGATTGTTTAGGCCCTTTTGGTTTCATAGCAGTGGCTTTGGCTTGGGGCATTCGGCCCACCTGAGCTAGTCTGGAACCGCAAATTACTTCGTGTAATTGCTGGACTCATTCGAACTGTCCCTTTGATTTTTTGGCGATCGCCGTTCTCTTTCTCTGACCCTGCTAATGTCTGATACTTCTACGAACCGCACTATCGAACTGAAGCGCGTGGTTGTGACCGGTCTAGGTGCCGTCACCCCCATTGGTATTACCACCGAAGAGTACTGGCAGGGGTTGATGGAGGGTCGCAGCGGAATGGGGCCGATTACTCATTTCGATGCGTCTCGGCACGGTTGTCAGATTGCAGCTGAGGTAAAGGGTTTCGACCCAGCGATTTACTTGGATCGCAAGGAAATTAAACGCAACGATCGGTTTGTGCATTTTGCGATTGGTGCTGCTCTGCAGGCGATCGAAGACTCTGAGTTGCCCATCAGCGATGTCAATGCCGAGCAGGTGGGCGTGCTAATCGGAACGGGGATTGGCGGCATTAAAGTTTTAGAAGATCAGCAGCGGGTCAATCTCACCAAAGGTCCGGGGCGCTGCAGTCCGTTTATGATTCCGATGATGATTGCCAACATGGCCGCCGGTCAGGTTGCCATCAAAATTGGTGCCAAAGGTCCGAGCAACTGCACGGTGACCGCTTGTGCTGCCGGAGCCAATGCGTTGGGCGATGCGTTTCGTATCGTGCAGCGAGGAGATGCCCAAGCCATGATTGCGGGAGGGGCGGAAGCTGCCATTACGGAATTATCGATGGCGGGTTTCTCCAATATGAAGGCGATGTCCACTCGCAACGACGACCCCCAGCGGGCCAGTCGCCCCTTTGACAAAGACCGCGACGGGTTTGTGATGGGTGAAGGCAGCGGCATCTTGGTGCTGGAAGAGCTGGAACATGCCAAAGCTCGTGGGGCCAAGATTTACGCCGAAATGGTGGGCTACGGTCTTACCTGCGACGCGTTTCACATCACGGCTCCTGCTGAGGGGGGCGAAGGGGCTGCGAGGGCGATGCGTTTTGCCCTCAAGGATGGTGGTTTGTCTCCCGAGGAAGTCAGCTATATCAATGCTCACGGCACCAGCACTCCAGCCAACGACAAGAATGAGTCAGCGGCGATCAAAACGGTGTTGGGCGAGCATGCTGGAAGCGTAGCGGTTAGCTCGACCAAGTCTATGACCGGCCATCTTTTGGGTGGATCGGGTGGTATTGAGGCGGTGGCCTCCGTGTTGACGGTGGCTCGCGATCGCGTTCCTCCCACTCTGAATCTGGACAACCCCGGTGAGGGTTGCGATTTGGATTATGTGCCCTACAACAGTCGCGAATTGACCGTGAATGTTGCTCTGTCCAATTCTCTTGGATTCGGCGGGCACAACGTCACTTTGGCATTCCGCAAGTTTGCCGACTGAGTGACCTCTTGGCAGTGCTAATGAAACAACTCACAATCAAATCATTGTCTGTGAGGCAGTGCTTGTTCGATAAACCTTCGATCGCGATCGCCCCTCCAATCGAGTGAACGTAAACTGCAATCTATTCTGACTGTAAGCCTCACTCCTGAGTCAAGTAATCCCAAGCGGCCCGGACATCTACATGCTTTTTGAGTAGGCCTCAATGTTGATTTCTGTGAAATGGCAAGCCACCTCACGATCGGGAACAAACGCTTGTAAGGGAGGCATCTTCTCTGCGCACATGTCCGTCCCTTTCGGACAGCGGCCAAACAGTCGGCACGTATTTGGATCGGGATCGATAGGACTTTGCGGATCGCCCTCTAACTGAAACTGTTCGGACTTTACCTTGCTGCCAAACTTTGGAATCGCCGAAACTAAAGCGCGAGTGTAGGGATGAGCCGGTCGAGTAAATATGTCTTCCACAGGGCCGGATTCCACAACTTTGCCCAGATACATGACAATGGCGCGATCGCACAGCAACCTCACCACATTTAAATCGTGCGACACAAACAGGTAGCTAATTCCCAATCGCTGGCGTAATGTCGCCAATAGCTGCAAAATCAACGCCTGTACCGACACATCCAACGCCGAAGTCGGTTCGTCCAACACCAATAACTTTGGCTCCAAAGCGATCGCCCGCGCAATCACCACCCTAGCCTTCTGCCCCCCCGAAAGCTGGTGGGGAAAGCGACTGAGCAGCTCCGCCGGTAACCCCACCCAATCCGCCAATTGATGCACGCGAACAGTTAATTCAGACCGTTGATTTGCAGTCCCCAATCGCTTCAAAGGTTCGGCGATTGCTGCAAAGGCAGTGTGAGCGGGATTAAGGCTGTCGCTGGGATCTTGGAACACCATCTGCACGTTGGGTCTGTGCGGCGATCGGGCAAAGCGCCGACTGGGAATGCTGGCGAGATCGCTGCCCTCGAACCAAATTTCCCCTGCAGTAGGGTCCATCAAGCGTGTGACCAAACGGACCAAGGTCGACTTACCGCAACCGGACTCCCCCACTAACCCAACGCTTTCGCCAGCCCGAATCGAAAATGAGACGTCGTCTACAGCGTGAAGCAAATGAGGAGACAGCGACTTCTTTTCCTGCAAAAACGCCGTTCTCAACCGCTTCAACAACGGTTCTGAATGACCGGTGTGAAACTTCTTCGTCAGCCCCCGGACGGCGAGTAAATCTTTCGTTTGCGATTCCTCTGTCATAAGGGCCTCCAGCAGGCAACTGCACGATTGGGGGCAATTGTCTTTAGAGATAGAGGTTGTTCGCAGTCTCGATGGTAGCGATCGCAACGCTTGCTAAACCGACAAGCCGGTAATGCACCCCTCAAATCCGGCAAATTCCCCGAAATTGGCACCAAGTGACGCATGTCGGATACCAAATCGGGAGTGGCTGCAATCAGCTTGGCCGTATAGGGATGGCTGGGGTGTTCGAACAAATCTTGAGTGGGTGCCACTTCCACCACGTGTCCGGCGTGCATGACGGCAATGCGATCGCAATAATCCGCGGCTAAACCGAGATCGTGCGTAATGATGGCAGTGGCCATCTGCGTGTCGCGGGCCAAATCACGAATCAGGTGCAAGATAGCGGCTTGGGTGGTGACATCCAGACCCGTCGTGGGTTCGTCGGCAATCAGTAGCTTGGGGGAACAGGCGAGGGCGAGAGCGATTCCAATGCGCTGGCATTGTCCACCAGACAGTTCGTTGGGATAAGCCAAATATCGCCGTTGAGGATCGGGGATACGCACTTGGGCCAGCAGTTCGATTGCCCGCTGTTTCAACAGCGATCGCGGAATGCGTGCGTGGGCTTTGAGCACATCCTCCAACTGTTTGCCCACCTGCCGGATCGGATTGAGAGCGGTGCGCGGGCTTTGGAAAATCATGGAGAGGTCTTTGCCGCGAATCTTCCGTAGGGCCGATTCTTTTAGAGAGAGGAGGTTTTGGAGATCGAAGTGAATGGCTCCCGAGCGGATGCGAGCCGCGCTATCCGAAATCCCCATCACAGCCATCGCCAGCACGGATTTTCCCGAACCGCTTTCTCCCACAATGCCGACGGTTTCGCCACGTCTGACCGAGAGATTGACCCCTTCAAGCGCGCGAACCACCCCCAACCGAGTTTTGAACTCTAGCGTCAGATTTTCAATTGAGAGTAGCGGTGCACCCATGCAAATATCTCCCTAGTTGTCGACCACTCCTTTCAGGCTGACTGCAGGGTCTTGGCCAAGGAATAGTGTTCTTTGGAGTCAGCCTGCAAAACTATCAACGTCAGCCTGACAAACCATCAAGTTCTCCGTCTCGGATCGACTAGATCTCTCAGTCCATCCCCCAGCAAGTTGAAGCAAAATACCGCTAGCATCAGCATCATGCCGGGGAACAACGCCATCCACCATTCCCCAGAAATGATATAGGTCGCCCCTTCCGCCACCATAATTCCCCACTCCGCCGTCGGTGGCCGAACCCCCAAGCCAATAAACGACAGACCGGCGGCATTCAAAATTGACCAGCCCATATTTAGCGACATCGGCACCATCGTCGCGGGTAACACGTTCGGGAAAATATGTGCTGCCATAATGCGCCAGTCCCCGTTCCCAGCCAGTCGGGCGGCGTCTACATAACCCGCCTTTCGAGCCACCACCACCTCCGATCGCACCACCCGCGCGTACAGCGGCAGGTTGACGAGCGCCGTCGCGTAAATGATGTTCTCTACCGAATTGCCCAGCGCTGCCACAATCCCCATCGCCAACACAAACAGAGGAAACGCCATGATCGTGTCGATGAGCCGACCGGCAATCCGATCGACCCAACCGCCAAAATATCCGGCGCAGGTGCCCAAGACGCTTCCGGCGAGAAAGGACATGCCGACCGCCGAGACAGCAATGCCCAAGTCCAAGCGCGTTGCAGCAACCGCCCGACTAAAGACATCGCGACCTAACTCATCGGTGCCGAACCAGTGCTGCCAAGTGGGCGATCGCAGTTGGAGAGCGTCATTGGTTTGTCTCGGATCGAAGGGAACGATCCAAGGACCGAATATGCCCATGACGACAAACGCCACGAACAGCAAAAACGCGACGAGAGTCATGCGATTCTCGGCGATCGTGTAGCGAGCCTGGCGCAGAAACGCTGTCACGCGTCCACCTCCACGCGGGGATCGATGATGCCGTAGAGGAGATCGATCGCCAAGTTGAGCAACACGTATAGAGTTGCCATCGTCAGAACAAATCCCTGAATCGGAGCGTAGTCAGAGGTTTCGAGTGCCTCCACTGCATAGGAGCCAATCCCTTCCCAGGCAAACACTTTTTCAACCAAGACATTGGCCCCCAGCAGGAAGGAGAATACCACTCCCATCGTGGTGACAATTGGCAGGAGAGCGTTGCGGAAGGCGTAGCTAAAGACGATGGTGTGACGGGGCAATCCATTGGCCCGAGCGGTACGGATGAAGTCGCTGGAGATAATCCCCAGCATGGAGGCACGGGTAACGCGAGCCAGGGGAGCGAGAGCGAAAATACCTAAGGTAAATGCTGGCAGCAAGAGATGGGATATGGCATCGATAAAGGTGCTGACGTTCAACTCCAGCAAACTGTCGATGGAATAAAACCCGGTGATGTGGGTCGGTGGTGTGGTGAACAAATCCAAACGCCCGACAGGAGGAGGAGCCCAGCCCAGCTTGTAATACAGCACGTACTGCAGGAGTAGTCCGGTGAAGAATGTGGGCAGGGAAACACCAGCCGTGGTTATCGATCGCGCAAAACGGTCGATCCAAGAATTGGGATGCAATGCCGCCAAAATGCCGAGGGGAATGGCAATTGCGATCGCGAACATCAACCCCAAGCCGGTCAGTTCTAAAGAGGCGGGCAACTTCTCCAGCAAGTCCGTCAGCACCGGTTGTCCAGTATTCAGCGATGTGCCGAAATCCCCGCGAACTAAGCTGTTCAGATAAATCCAAAACTGAACCCAGAGACTGTCGTTCAGTCCCAGTTGCTCCCGGATTTGCTCGATCGCCTCTTGAGTGGCTGCCGGTCCGGCAAAATAGGCTGCCGGATCGCCAGGTAACGCCCGAGTGAGCACGAAGGCCACCACGATCGCTCCTCCCAAGCTGGGAATTGCAGCCAATAGGCGATTGATGAACAGGTTGAGCGATGAGCGGGCCATTGGCGATAGAAACTGGGCAGGTGCTCTGTCAATGGAGAGGCGTTCGGCGATTGCTCTCCTTTAGGCTTGCTGGAATATATCCGGAGATTAATGACGTCCACAGCTTGCAACGTCTCAAGCTTGGTGGCACATCTCTAAGTGCAAGCCTGATAACTCAGCAAATAGCGACGGCCCGAACGTTAGGACTTAACCATTTGCCGATAATCGAGCTGACGGTGGAACCAATATTTGTAGCCCGATATGTTGGGTTGCATCGCAACCGATAGAGAGGGTTGAACCATCGGTACTCGCGGCATTTCCTCGAAGGCTATTTTCAGGAAGCCTTTCACGTACTCGTCGTAAGCCGGATCGCCAGGTCCGGTTTGTAAGGCGGCATCTACCAACTCATCTAGCTCTGGGTTTTGGTAGGAGCTTCCGTTAAAGGTGGCATTTTGCCCGTGATAGGAATAGAAGAAGAAATAGTCTGGGAAGTTTAGCCAACCACCGAAGTTATTGATAATCATCGGTCGGTTTTTTTCCACCAGAACAGCCCGGAAATTCGCTCCTGGGACTTTTTCCAGCGTCACTTGGATGCCCAACTCAGCGAGCGCCTCTTGAATCAGCACGCACATGGGTTCAGCCCATTCCTGCGTTCCCAAGTTAAACGCCAGTGTTGTTGAAAAGCCGTCTGGATAGCTGGATTCAGCCAATAAGGCTTTGGCTTTTTCCATATCTGTCACGTACGGAAAGGGTTGCGGCCAGTCAATGGTTTCGGGCTCGAACGATGGCCCGCCAAACATCGGTACCCCCTGTCCGAACATGGCTGTTGTCATAATTGCTTCGTACGGGACGGCGTAGGCAACCGCTTGTCGCACCTTGACATCGAAGAAGGGATTCGGCTCCCCTCCCAGTTCGGGGGTGGAGTTGAGATCGATGGTGTGCATCGCATTCTCAATCGGAGTAGAGATCACCGTGAAGTCGCCGATATCGCGCAGTTCCTTGGTGTCTTTTTCTGCCACATCGAAATTAATATCGACATCGCCCCGTTCCAACAACGCTCGTCGAGTTCCTGCTTCAGGCACATCGAGGACGATGACTTGTTCGAGTTGAGGCAAAGGACCCGATTTCCAGTCCTCGAACCGCTTCAACACCAGACGCTCACCGGGTTTGAAGGTGTCCACTTGATAAGCACCGCCGCCCGCGTCGTTGGCATTCAACCACACTGTCCCCCAAGGGTCATCCTCGGTGACATGTTGTTTAACCAATTCCGAGTTGATAATCACCGGAATTGGTACCGCCATGTCGATCATGGTGAGTTTGTCCTGGCGCAAAAAGTCGACGCGGAACGTGTAATCGTCCACGACGCTAAATTGCTCCGGACTTTCCAACGCCCCGGCTTTCATTTGGAAGGTGGGGAAGCCGCCAACAGAGACAGCGCGATCGAAGGACCATTTCACGTCATTCGCGGTTACAGGTGTTCCGTCGTGGAACGTCGCGTCTTGACGCAAGTTAAAGGTAACGGAGAGGCCATCTTCGGCGATCTCCCAGCTTTCTGCCAGCTCGGGTTCCAGAACTGTGTAATCGTAGGATTCACTGCCATCGGCGAGCGTTTTGGTGCCGAAGGTCATCAGGCGATCGTAGAGATTCCAGGCAGATCCGTAGGCAGGACGGTTGGTACCGACTGCGTGCAGGTCTAGACCGTTAGGGAAGCCTCCACCGCGAACGACTCTCAGGGTGCTATCCGCCCCTGCTTGGGCAATCAGCGTAGGAACAGATTGCGTTGCTCGCCCAGTTCCTAACAGCGCACTACCCGCCACCAAAGCGGTTCCACCTTTCAACAAGTCTCTTCGCTTCATCGAACTCTCCCCAAAAAACTCGCCCGATCTCCACTTCACATGGAGGGCTGCAGCCACGATAATCACTGGCGGACACTAGAACGCTCCGTACTAGCAGGAGCCGCCGAAATCTATCAATATCAACGACAAGCACAATGCTCGGCGCATCAATTTGCCAAGCACTATAGGTAAAAGATGTGGAAGAATCGGGAGGAAACCGGGCAAAAGTCGGGTAGATTGGGTCGAAAAAAGGTGATCTGTGAGGGCCAAGCGCCTCATATCGATTGGTACGACGCTCTGTTTGGGAGGGGTGCTCACTTTGGCTACAGCGATCGCTGTGAGTCGATTCGAGCGAGTCCAGCAGCAACTGCAGTTCTCTCAACAAATCGACAATCTATCCACCACATTACAGCGGAATATCGATCGCCATTCTGAATTATTACTGTCGCTATCAGCGTTTTACGATGTCTCAGGTACCGTCAGCGAGGCCGAATTTAAAACGTTTGTGCGTCCCTATCTAAATGTTTACCCAGGAATTCAAGCGTTGGAATGGGCCCCAGCGATCGCGGCGGACGAGAGAGCGGACTTCGAAGCGTCAGTGCGGGCTCTCGGGTATGACTCATTTCGAATTGTCGAGTCCGATCTAAATGGCAACCTCGTAGCCGCTACTGTTCGAGAGGAGTATGTTCCCGTTACGTATATTGCCCCCATGCAGGGAAATGAAAGAGCGCATGGCTTCGATCTGAGGTCTAACGATACTCGCAGACAGGCCCTTGAAGAGGCCCGAGACAAACGTACTGTGGTAGCTTCCGGGCGAATCTCCTTAGTGCAAGAAACTGAGGAACAGTTTGGTTTTTTAATGTTTTTGCCCATTTTTCCAAGCACCGCTCGGTCTGGGGGAGGACCATTAGAGCAACGAAATCCAGAACCACACAACCCAGAGCGATCGCATTCCGATACACCGAATGGATATATCCTCGGAGTCTTTCGCGTCTCTGATGTCGTGGAAGAATCGTTAGCCAATCTCAACTACGACATCAACTTTTTCATTCGCGATCTCAACGCAGTCCCAGCCAGTGAATTTCTCGGTACCTATCAAGCGTCTGGGCGCAGCATGACCCTCTCGCAGCCTCCAGGTATCAGCAAACGTAATACTTACCTGTGTCCAAACCCGACCAGCTGTGTACGAGAACTGACTGTCGGTCAGCGGGAGTGGTCGATCGTATTTGAGGCTGCCGAATCATACCCGTTGCCCCCGCTTTCTTGGGGGGCTTTTTCCGTGATGGCGATCGGAACGCTACTGACCGCAGGGTTGCTGTCTTATTTGTTGCGTTCTCAAGCGGTTCTGGATCGCATGCGAGAAATCAACGATCTCAAATTACGCTTCTTCTCGATGGCCTCCCACGAACTGCGGACTCCCCTCAGCACTATTCTGATTTGTGCTCAGTCGCTGGAAACGAATCGCGATCGACTGTCAACCGAGCAACAGGACATTTTCACCCATCGAATTCAAACCGCTACCAAGGAGCTATCTCAGCTGGTGGACGATATTTTGACCCTGACTCGGGCCGAGAGTGGAAAGTTGGATTTTGCTCCTCGCTTGTTTAATTTAGATGTCTATTGCACTGAACTCGTCAGCGAAATAAAAGTTGGAGCAAAGAGCCAGTCCATCCTGTTTAAAAACATCAACGACGTTGGGTTGGTCTATCTCGACCCCAAGTTACTCCGCTCTATCCTTATGAATTTGCTATCAAATGCGGTTAAGTATTCTCCTAAGCACTCCATTGTTGAGCTAACTCTGAATAAGGCGGAAGAAACATTGGTCATTCAGGTAAGCGATAGCGGGATGGGAATTCCTGAGGCTACTCGCCAAAAACTCTTCGGATCCTTCGTCCGTGGCGAGAATGTCGGTACGATACCGGGAACGGGATTGGGATTATCTGTCGTCAAAACCTGTGTCGATCTGCATGGGGGAACGATTGCCGTCGATAGCGAGCTGGACATCGGCACAACAGTTACGGTCAAACTTCCCTTGGTGGACTAGGGGTCTATTAGGCTTATAGCGATCGGCAATTCGCTATGGAGAGTTTCCTATCTCAAACTGCTTCCAATCGATATCCAAACCCGTAAACTGTTTCAATTGAGTGCTTTGGTGCTCCTGCTTTGCGCAATTTCAATCGTAGGCTTTTGATATGCGACTTAACCGTTTCCTCTTCGGGCGGATCGCCTAACGACCAAATTGAATCGATGATAAATGCCCGACTGAGTACCCGACGACCGTTTTGCATCAGCAGCTCTAGAATGGCGAACTCTTTGGGAGTTAGATTGATTCTCTGGGATCGAAAACTAACGTCGTAGGTTTGACTGTTCATCATCAAGTCTCCCCAGACCAACAGAGAGCTGTCCCGAATAGATTGTCGTCTCAAAAGTGCTCTAATTTGAGCGAGAAGTTCCAGCAGGTCAAATGGCTTGACCATATACACATCTGCTCCGGAATCCAATCCTAAAATCTTGTCAACACTAGTGTCCCGAGCAGTCAGCATGAGAATCGGTGAGACATTGCCCTGCGATCGCAATTTCTGACACAACCTAAGCCCATCCATTTTGGGCAGTGCCACATCGAGCAACATAAGGTCGTACGGATAGTCATTCACTTGTTGCCAACCCTGTTCACCGTCCTGAACCACATCGACAGCATAATGCTGGGCCGTCAATGCCTCTGCAAGAGACGCTGACAGTTGAGGATCGTCTTCAACTAACAAAATTCGCACGAGTTGCAATCTCAAAATTGCGTTTGGACGATGACAGAGATGGCTTGCTAACAGCAATCTGATTCTAGGTTAGGAAGCATCATCGCTCGGGAGAGTGGATAGATTTGTATTCCAAGTAACAGTCGGACTGTAGGGTTCTGTTGAAAGAAAATAAAATTCGACAATACATTCATGAGCCGCCTAACAATCCTTATACGCTTTCAGAAACACAACATCTAGAGACAATGAACAAGCGCTTTATGCTCTGATATCCACGACTGACGTTTCTTGTTTGATTCAATCCAGCTCTATGAAAAAAGTATTGCTAGCTGTAAATGGTACGTTGATGCGAGGATTGGAACTCAATAAAAACCTGCTCAACGTGAAGGCTACCTTTGTTAAAGAAGCAGAAACGGAAGCAACTTACCGGCTGTGGTCAATCGGCGATCGCCATCCGGCAATGGTGCGGGTGGACTCTGGAGGACGGGCGATCGCTCTTGAAGTATGGGCCGTGCCCCCTGCTGGTTTAGCCACAATTTTGCAGCAAGAACCTCCCGGCTTAAGCATTGGTAAGGTTCGTCTTGCCGATGGTGATGAAGTGCTTGGGGTGATTGGCGAACCGATTTTGTGTGATGGACAACTGGAGATTACTCAATGGGGAGGGTGGAGGAACTATATTGCATCTTCAATATTTTCCACTGGCTCTGCCAGGCTTGCTAACGGACCCCCGACACCGGAGAATACCGACACCAGAGAATGAAGCCTCCCATGCTTCAGCTTAGGGATTCTCGATTGGGCAACGTTACGAACTGACCGCCGCTTTATATGCGGCCCAGCCACCGTAATGAGAGATGTCCGGCCAGTTGTCTGCTTCAATCAACGCTTGTGGGTATAACATCGCGGACACTGACCGACCATCTTCTAGTTCTATGGGAGCTTCGTACATGTCGGGGGGTTCGTTACCCAACAGGTAATCGTATTGCTCGGTAGTCATCTCGTAGATTTCACCGGGAATGGAAATTCCCCCTGTCTCAACTTCGTAAATGCCAGGGTGCCAGCCATCCTTGACCGCGTGTAATCGATACTTTGGTTTCGTTTGGGTTTCACCGACAAACGTCGCTCCCTTCAAGTTCTCGTGATCGGGCTGGCCGCGTAATGCAGACCCACAAATAAAAAATTGCTTGGTGGATGAAGTCGCCATTAGATTTTGATTGAATAAACGCCTAGCGAAAAAGCGATCGTGAGAGATACACTCAACCCACTGGATGAGATGCGCTATTGATAGTTGTCGTCCAGCTTGAGTAGCGTCTGCAAGAGTACATTTGCCCCCTGAATGCATTGCTCTGGAGATGTGTATTCCTCGCCAGAGTGGCTGACTCCTTCATGGCTGGGCACAAAAATCATACCCATATCGGTAAAGCGGCCGATTTCTTGAGCATCGTGGCTGGCACGGCTGGGTAAATGGGTGTGGCTCAGTCCCAACTCGTCACAGCACTGTTCGATCGCCGCTTCAACACTCGGCGTGGCCAGTATCGGGTCTACCTTGAGCTCGTTGCGCATGCGGATTCGGGTGCGTGTTGACACGGCCACGGTTTCAATCTTGCGCCGCAGATGCTCCAGCATCAGATCGATGACATCTTGAGACAACGCCCGTAGATCGAGACTCATTTCAACTTCGCCAGGAACAATATTGATGGCGTTGGGCCATACGTTCATTGCTCCCACCGTAGCAACCGGCTCACCAGAATAATGCTTGGCCATATCTTCCACCGCCAGAATTAGCTGTGCGGCTGTTGTCAAAGCATCTCGACGCATCGACATGGGGGTAGTCCCAGCATGATTGGCTTGCCCTTTAATCACAACTTGATGTCGCTGTTGACCGACAATCCCTTCCACCACTCCAATGTCTTTGCCAACCGCTTCCAGTACGCCCCCCTGCTCGACATGTAATTCCAAAAAACAGGCAAGGTCTGCGGCCGTCCGTTTGGCTGTCGCCAACCGTTCCCAATGTCCTCCAGCGCGATCGAGACAAATCTGAATCGGTTCGTTGGTTGCGGTGGAGTAGTCGTCTGGATTGGATGGTGCAATCCCCGCCATTGCTTTAGACCCCACCATTGTCCGCTCTTCATCCGCAAACACAATCACTTCGAACGGATGGTGTAGCCTTAACTGATTCTCGTGCAAGACGCGAGCCACTTCGAGACCGGCAATCACCCCCAATGCCCCGTCATATTGCCCTCCAGATGGGACTGTGTCGATGTGAGACCCCGTCGCTAACGCAGGGGCATCGGATTCCTGTCCTGGATATTTGCCGATTAGGTTAGCGGCAGCATCGATCCGCACCGCCATCCCAGCTTCGGACATCCATTGAGATACTCGGTTCCGGGCTTCAATGTCTTCGGGCGAAAAGGCTAGACGCCTGACAACGCCTTCTTCTTGACGACCGATTTTCCCCAGGTTTTTGAGGGCCTGAAGGAGGCGATCGCCATCGACAGCCAACGGTAATGTCTGGAGGGGGGAATTGAGCATAATCTCACCGACTTGCGGATATGGTCTGAATTGCCATCAGATAGCAGAGAACACCACAGCAATTGTCCAAAAAAATCAACCCGCTGTTAACGTCAGTTTGACGAAGCCATTTGGGTGGGATAGGGGCCTCACAGCACGGGGCAATACATATTTATCCTGAAGAATTTCTTTGTATTTTTGAGCTTGTTATCTCCTCTAAGGTTAACTGTCTAGAGAGCGTTATGTGCCATGCAATACATTCGTCATTGTGGCGATCGCGTATTGTCAGGCCGAGTGTTCTGGTTGATTTCACCTGCATTTGCCGAACCTAAGGCGCTTGACTCATTCGGGCGAACTCTACATCGGGCGAACTCTAGGCGACATGATTGGTCAACAAATTGTGGATCTTGGGTAATGGGGTTGTCCTTCGTCAGCGCGACACAGTCAAGTTCTCCAGTATCGGTTCAACAGGGTGGAGTTACCCTTCGAGACGTCTCCAAGCAATTTGGCCAATTTACGGCTGTAGAGCAGATAAACCTTCAAATCGACCCCGGTTCCTACACTTGTCTGTTAGGCCCTAGCGGGTGTGGAAAGACCACCACACTGCGATTGATTGCCGGGCACGAATCCGCCAGCAGTGGCGAGGTTTGGATCGGGACCGAACAGGTCAACGATCGCCCAGCGGCCCAGCGGGATACGGCGATGGTGTTCCAAAACTATGCGCTGTTCCCCCACAAGTCAGTACAGGACAACATTGGCTTTGGCCTCAAGATGAAGGGGGTTTCCAAGACAGAACGGAAGCAGCGCATCTCGGAGATGCTTGCCCTGGTCGATTTAGACGAATTTGCCAAGCGTAAACCCTTTCAACTGAGTGGAGGCCAGCAACAACGGGTTGCCCTGGCCCGGGCGCTAGTCACCCGTCCTCAAGTGGTACTGTTGGACGAGCCCTTAAGTGCGTTGGATGAATCTCTTCGGGCTCGGACTCGGATGGAACTACGCAAGCTGCAACAGCAATTTGGTATGACCTTTATCCAGGTCACCCACTCACAAGATGAGGCGTTTTCTCTCTCCGATCGCGTTGTGGTGATGGACCGAGGCCGTATCGATCAGGTGGGGACACCGGTCGATATTTTCAATCGCCCTGCCTCTCAATTTGTGGCTCGCTTCGTGGGTGATAACAACATCTTGCCAGGGGAGGTCGAGAGTATTACTCAACAGGCCGAGAGCTCGGAGATCGTGCTGAATGTTCCGGGGATCGGTCGGGTTGTTTGCCAAGGGGATGCCTCCCATATCAGTGAGCAACCGGCCTGCTGTATTCGCGGCGATCGCCTGCAGATCGTCAATTCCGCGTCCCACCATTCGTCCCTACCCAATCAACTTACCGCTCGCATTTGTTCGGTGGAGTTTACTGGGTTTGTGAGTCGAGTGTCTCTCGTCAACGAACGGGATGGCCGCGATTTGTTATTCAAGGTCCGCACCGATGACTGGCTGAAGTCTGGCTATCAAGAAGGTCAGACAATTGGCTTAGGGTGGACCGTTGAAGACTGTGTTTTTCTTCCTCACTGAGAGCCAACCTCGTTGGCACGCCCTGTTTTAACTCTCTTTAACATTGCAAGGAGTGATTATGTCTAAGCTTTCACGTCGCCGTCTACTTCAAACCGGACTTGCTGCTGGGTCGATGTTGGCGACGAAGGGGATGTCAAATTTGACCAGCCCTGCCAAAGCTGCTCCCCGTCGCGGTCCTATTATCATTACCAAGCAGATTAGCGACGTTACCCTGCGGTTTATCGGTACTGGCGTTTCGCAAACTGAAGGGATCAAAGAGAAAATCGAGGAAGATTTGGGGTTCAAGGTGGTGATGACCCCACTGAGCACCGACGAAAATAATCGCAAAGCGATTACTCAACCGCGGCAGTGGGATATCTTTGACGGCGAGTATTTCAGCCTGCCGTTGGTTGTTCCCTCCGGTAACTTGCAACCGATCGATATCAATAAGATCGATCAATTTGACAAAATTGTCCCGTTTTTCACCACCGGTCAATTTGATGGCATGCCAGTGGAAACGTCCCAAGGGACAGCTCCGTACAAAGTGATGTATCTGAAAGGGCAAGATTCCAACGAATTTGCCGACGGGCAAACTGATTGGGCCACGCTGTTACCGTTCCAATACAACGCCGATACCTTGGGATGGCGTCCCGACCTGGTGGGCACCGAAATCACGTCTTGGGCACAACTATTCGACGAGCAATTTAAAGGAAAAACTTCCATTCTAGACATCCCGTCCATTGGCATCATGGACGCGGCCATGGTAATTGAAGCCACTGGCATGATGACCTTCGGTGACAAAGGCAACATGACCAAAGCCGAGCTGGATGAAGTGGCTAAAGTCTTGATCGAACGCAAGCGCGACGGTCAATTCCGTGCCTTCTGGAAAACATTCGACGAATCGGTGAACTTGATGTCCTCCGGTGAGGTTATTCTGCAGTCGATGTGGTCGCCTGCCGTTACTGCTGTGCGGGCACGCGGTTTGGAATGTCAGTACGGACCTCTGCAAGAGGGCTATCGCGGTTGGGGTGGCGGCGTTGGCCTCTCCAAGAACCTGTCGGGTATCGAATTAGATGCGGCCTACGAGTATCTTAATTGGATGATGGATGGCTGGTTGGGGGCTTTCTTGGGCCGCCAGGGATACTACAGTGCTGCTCCTGAAAACTCGCGGCAGTTTATGGAGCCTTACGAGTGGGACTTCTGGTACGAAGGTAAGCCTGCAGCTCAGGAGATTGTCGATCCGTTTGGAACCAAGATTGCCGATGCCGGAGCCGTTCGCGATGGCGGAGCGTTTAAAGAACGTGTAGGCAACATTGTGTGCTGGAACTCCGTGATGGACGAGCAAACCTACTTGGTTCAAAAGTGGAATGAATTCATTGCTGCCTAACTCGTTGGTTGCTGCACACTCATTTCGCTAACCGCGTTTCAGGGAGAGGGGTCTTTGGGCCCTTTTCCCTGGTTTGGTTTAGTTGCCTGTCAACCCTTACGAAGAACCCAGTCCATCCGACAGAGTTACTCGAGCAAGATATTACTCTCATCGTTATCCGAAACTATTCGTCGGCTTGTCTCTTGCTCCCTACCTCAACGTAGGTGAAGGGGTGGAGATGAAGGCTATCGAACTCAGGCTAAATAGCGCGATGAGTTGCATGTGGATTGCAGCCAGCCAGGTAAAGAGTGTGACCCCCTTCCATCAAGCCCCTCTCGCTCGTCAGAATCCGAATTCATGACCAAGCTCCGCTCAACAATTCAGCCCTACCTTTTGGTGTTGCCGCAACTTCTGGTGCTGGCAATCTTTTTGGTCTTGCCCATTCTCTTAATTGTCATCGTCAGTTTTTGGCAGTTCAACGGCTTTTCCATGACTGCCGCTTTTTCATTTGATAATTACATCAGCATTTTTACTAGCCGCGTCTATCTAGATACGTATCTCAACACATTTAAGTTTGTCAGTTTGGTCTGGGGGATTTCGCTACTGATTGCGTACCCTGTTGCCTATTTCTTGGCATTTCATATTGCTAGTTTGAAATGGCAGTTAATTTGGTTTGTGATCTGTACCATTCCTTTTTTCACATCCAACATCATTCGCATGATTTCGTGGGTACCGCTGTTAGGGCGGGAGGGCTTGGTTAACCAGACATTGATGAATCTGAATTTAATCGAGACACCGTTAGAAAAGCTGCTGTTTTCTGATTTTGCCGTGGTGCTGGCGCTGGTCCACCTGTACGTCCTGTTTATGGTGGTGCCGATTTTCAATAGCTTGATTCGAATTGAGCCCAGTTTGATTGCTGCCAGCCGAGATTTGGGAGCTTCAGGGTTGCAAGTATTCAAAGAAATAATTTTGCCACTCTCGCGACCGGGGATCGCTATTGGGTCGATCTTTGTCGTAACGCTGGTGATGGGGGAATTTATTACCGTTCGCTGGATGGGGGGCGGTCAATCATCCTCCGTTGGTTATCTGATTAGCAACCAAATTGGCAGTCTGCAATATCCGCTGGCCTCTGCAAATGCTGCCATTTTGTTGATGGTGACCGTGTTGTTTGTTGCCGGAATTTTGCGAGCTGTCGATATTCGCAAACAACTCTAGGCGATCTTCGTCTCTATTTTTGAATTCAAAATTCACTTCTTCGAGCGTTAGCGTCATGACCCCCAGTCGAAAACCGATCGCTTTCTATCTGCTAGCAGGCTTCTTCAGCTTGTTTGTTTTCTATCTCTACGGCCCCATGCTGGCCATCTTCACCCTGTCCTTCCAAGGTCCCAGTGGCTCTCTGACGTTTCCGATGCGTGGGTTTGGCTTTGGCTGGATTTTGGGAGTATTTGAAGACCAAATTGTCGGTAGCTTTATCGAACCCTTTGGCAGATCCCTCCTCCTCGGTCTGCTCGTTGCAATGCTGACAGTGGCGATCGCCCTCAGCGCTGGCTTTGCGTTTCGAAGACCCTTTCGAGGTTCATCTCCGCTGTTCTACCTTACGGTGGCCAGCTTGATCGTCCCTGGCATTCTGCTCTCTTTGGGGATCGCTCTGCTGTTCGAGGTGCTGGGACTGCAAATTCAGTGGTATTCCTCGGCATTGGCCGGTCACCTGACCTGGACGCTGCCGTTTGCTTTTTTGATCGTCCTGGGGATTTTCAATCGCTTTAATCCCTTTTACGAAGAAGCCGCCCGCGATTTGGGAGCCGGTGGGTTCACCACGTTTCGCGAAATTGTCTTGCCCTTAATCGCCCCCAGTTTGCTTGGCGTTGGCATCCTCAGCTTCACGCTGTCCTACGACGAATTTACCCGTACATCGCTGATTGCTGGAGAGAATAACACGCTGCCACTGGAAGTGTTTGGTATGACCACCAATGTCACCACTCCGGCTATTTATGCGTTGGGAACAGTGACGACAGTAGTGTCGTTTGCTCTGGTGGGGCTGGCGATCGCCTCCTACCAATTCTTTTCGTTGCGTCGAGGCAAGCAATCGGAGCTGAAGGAGTAAAAGACAAGAGGTCTAGTGACTTTATCAACCATGTGGCTCCGTCAAGAGCATGTGCTGAAAGTTAAACAACTGGTTGCGGGTTTTGGATATAACCAATCAGCACTGTCGACTTGCATAGCCAGTTTTGAATTCAATCGGGTACAAACGAGCTGATTCGGCAGTGGTTCTCGTTCCTGCTATCTATATTCTTCTTTTCAAAGCACAGCAAATCGATCTCTCTACTACCGAGACCCAAGTGAATATGCTGAAGAAGTGACTTATACCAAATCCGCTGTTTTTTACCCCAGAAAAAATAGGTTCTGAATTAAGGCCACCAATGATAGTTGGTGAGGGCTTGTATGTCTCCTTGTATGGAAGATAATGTGCGGCACCGTTGTTCTAGCACATCTTCAAGCCGATCGAGAGTATCGAAGTAGCGGTTAGCGAGAGGCTCATCTGCTAATGACCAAAGCCGTTCAGCTGGTTGTAATTCCGGAGAATAGGGAGGAAGAAAGACCAGATGGATGCCATCGGGAACAACAACCTTCTGGCTGCTGTGCTATCCAGCCCCGTCAAGGACCAGTAGGATGTGCTTATCAGCCCCGGCCCCGACTTGTTGGGCTAAGATTTGCAAGGATTGATTGAACCAAGTGGTATTGACCCGAGGCAAAATCAGCCATTCAGTATCTCCTGTGGCGGGATGGACAAACCATACAAATAAGTCCATTCATAGGAATGATGGACTGGGCAATAGGGCGTGCGCCAATTGGACCCAAAGCGTTTGTAGGATGGGTTTGAGACCGAGGCAATGTTCGTCAAACGACCAGATTTCAACGGTGGCCGAAGGGTGATGTCATTCCAACGCTGCTTTGAGAGTCGGCAGTTTTTTTAAGGTCGTTTGCTCCTGCTTATCCCCCTTGAGGTGGTTGGGACGGGGACGCTGAGGGGAGTAGTAACCTAGACGCCTGAGATAATCCCACCCCCCTTGCGGCCACACTTGACGGCCCAGCATTTCGGAGAGCACCTTCGCAACTTTGGGACCACTCCACAAACCACCATCCGGTAGAGGCGATTGGAGTCGCTGTCGCAACTGGTCGAGCTGGTCACCTTGTGTTGTTTCAGCGCAGAATTACGGCAGAGTTTGCAGACCAGCAGAGTAGAGGGAGAATGCATCAACAGTTGAAAACCCCGCGTCATCTCCGTCAAAAATCGTTCCCCCAAAAGTGCCGGCAGTATTAGTTCCCAGAGAAATTGGCATAAATTGGGTCAGGTCATCACCATCGCCACTCCCATTGGGAACAGAAAAGTTGCCGCGAGTACTTAAGACAAGTTCACTATCTGGGGCAACCCAGAAGCCATCCACATCTTCAGAGGAAGAATCTAAACCGACATCAGACCCATCAAAATACAGCGATAAGTTGCCACTAGTGTTTGCTCCCAAACTAGTGGCTTCGAACACGATCAGGTCTTCATCTTGAGCGGAAACACCGCCGGCATTAAAGGTTCCTGTGACACCAATAACTAAGTCACCATTCGGTGTGAAAGCAACACTATCTATATCCTCACCACCACTTGTAAGGCCCACATCAGACCCGTCGAAATATAATTCAAAACTTCCGGCGGTGTTGGCTCCCGTAGAAGTGGGAGTAAACCGGATGATATCGCTGTCATCAACAGTCCCCAAGCCCGAGACCGTAACAGCCGATTCAAAGCTCAACAACACACTGCCATCATCCATCACATGAACGGCATTAGTATCAGCGGTTATTCCCACATCAGAGCCATCGAAAAATTGCTCCCAGCTTCCAGTACTGGGGTCATAGGTTAGGACATCTTCATCTCTGTAGGAAACTCCACCCACGCTGCCATTCCCTTGAGAACTGACAAAGACCAAATTGTCCAATCCAACTGGTGGAGCTGCAGTGGTGAAATTCCAGGTGGTGTCGTCAGCAATCCCGGCAAAATCATTCCCCGCTCCATCCTCAAATGCACCGGCGGCAATTTCTACATAGATATCCGTATCGGCGGCCAAATCGCTAGGATCGATCGTCACGGTGGACCCCGAGATCGTCACCTGATTGGACGTGACATTAATCGACTCGATCTCACTGCCATCAGAGAGACGTTTTAGCACGATCGTTCCCGTTCCAGCCTGGACCACTTCGCTGAACTGGATTTGTAGATTACTACCCACTGGAACGTTGGTTGCATTATCTGTTGGGGTGAGGCTGGAAATGCTGGGGGGGGTAGTGTCCCCGGGTGCACCACTGGCGCCATTACCAGAAATATCAAGGCCAGTGATGTCGTTGACAGCGAGCCCAAACCTATCGCCATCAAAGAAGAGAGCCGAGGCAAAACTACCGCTCGTAGAATTCCCTAAAGAGGATGGAGTAAAACCAAAAACATCCTCATCATCTCCCGACAATCCGGACACTATAAAGCTATTAGTCGTCGAAAAGTAGAGGTCACCTGTTGCATTGATTCCAAACGCATCGACATCTTCACTGCCAAGACCGATATCACTACTATCAACATATAGAGAGAAACTACCTGCTGTCGTCTCTCCCAAGGACGTCGGGGTGAACAGAACGATATCTTCATCAGCCGCAATGGTTCCACTCCCGGGGTTAAGGCTACCAGTTGTAGAAATCAGCAAACTGCCATCAGGTAAGAGAGTAATGGCATCAACATCCTCACTGCCACTTCTTAATCCCACGTCACTAGCATCGAACTCCAGAGAGAACGTGCCTAATGTATTTTCTCCCAAACTGTTAGCCGTGAACCGGACTATATCCGAGTCATCTACGGTTCCTAAACCAGGGACCCTAATCGCATTGTTGAAGGAGAGGAGGATCTCCGTATCGCTAATGACATCAATGGCATCGATTTTGCCAGTCGTTAGGCCAACATCCGAGCCATCAAAAAAGAGCCTAAAGCCTGTTCCATCGAATTCAACAATATCTATCGGGTTTAGGTTTAGATCGCTAAATGTTTGGGCTGAGTTCAAGCTAAAGTGCAAAGTGTCTGAGGCAGGTGGCGATGTTGAGCCTATGGAGATTTGGGTAACTAAGTCAAGCGGTGACAATTGATTGTAATTCGGGTCACTGCTTGTCTGGCTTACCTGTAGATTAATGTTGAGCAGGCTGTCCTCAGGAAGGACATTGTCGGTATCTATTGCAACGGTTTGAGGTTGATTCCAGTTGCTTGCAGTAAAGATTAGAGTTGTTGGAGTTCCGGTAGAATCTTCTTCATCAGTGACTGTAATTATTACAGGTTCCGTTGGTTGAACAGCCAAACTAATTTCATAAGATGCGCTTGAATCGTCTCCCACGGAAACTGCGTTTGGGAAATTGATGTGAACGGATGCTCCTAAGCCCAATTCTCCTCGTTCATAGAGCTGAATTGCTTGAGCATGCATTGTGGTGACATGGTAACCAACTTTCCAAATGTTGCCTTTTGCTTTTGCCGCTTCGTTATCACCGAGAACATCAGCTGGCTGCGCATACCAACCACCATATACTTCATCTATAAAGTTAGTTTCAACATAGTGGGAAGTTTGTCGAAATAATGACCACAGGTCCTCTCTTCCGTGGAGACTAGCGTATTGTGCAATAGTCCTCAACAATTCATTTTGTTCCCACCAAATTTTGTCAGTTCTAATGGGCTGTCCAGTCTCCGAGACACGAGTAATGATGCCACCATTCTGAGCATCGTAACCATGCTCTATCCCAAAGTCCAATAATTTTTGGCCTTGGCTAAGATAATTTCCTGGAATGAGGCCTCGTTCTATTGCAGCACTGATAAAAAATGCCATTTCAACGATGTGGCCAACTTCAATGTACCCCCCTGCCGAAGTTGATAGTGGTTGCCATTGGGCATTAAACTTTTCAGGGATATGGCCAGTCGAGTTATAAAGCTCCGAAAAGATGAAAGTTGCTAATGAGTCAGCTTTGATCTGAATCTCTTTCCACAAACTACTATTAGGGAGCGCCACATCACTCAAATACAACAGTGCCTCAAATGTGTGTAACACTGAGTTAAACGTTTTCTCATGGTCGTGAACTGTTTCAGGGTAAGTTTCAATATCTGTCCACAAATCCAGATTTCTTAATGTGGATAGCGCAGCATCCAAATAGCGAGAATCAGGATTGACTTGATAAGCATTGGCCAGCCCAAAAATTGCAAATGCCTCTCCATATCGGTTTAGGTCAGCTCTGCCATTGGGATCGGAGACAGTGCTAACCGTACCGTCAGGCAAAACGCTCCAGTACCACTTACCATCACCTTGCGCATTATTAGGAAAGTAGTTGAGTAAAAAATCAGCTCCCCGAACCACTGCTGCTCGGAAACTCTCATCCCCAGTGAGTCTATATCCCATAGACATTGTGAAAATCAACCTGGACTGAGACACCACCGAAGCAACTTGGGTTCCTGTAGGTTGCCATTGTCGGTTTAATGACGTTCTGAAAAAGCCATTACTCAAAGGTGATGAATTTAGCCAATAGTAAAGATTGTTAACGATTAGTTCTGAAGTATCCCAGATTGATATGGACATAAGATTCGGCTTATATGAGTTGCAGCAGTGCTAGCAGATGATTTAAAGGGAACCTCACAATCAAGGTATCTACCTAAGCTCGAAATTCCTTTATAGACATAGTAGAGGCCCCAAGGCTTTTTCATTCTAGCTAAACCCATGCTGTGCCTGGCTTTCAGAATTCTTCCTCAGACCTGGTTGCGGGGGTTGGATGTAACCAATCAGAACTGTCGACTTGCATAGCCAGCTGGATTCTGCCTTGTGAATTCAATCGGGTATAACCGATCTGATTCGGCAGTGGTTCTCGTTCCTGCTATCTGTATTCTTCTTTTCAAAGCACAGCAAATCGAGATCTCTAGTACCGAGACCTAAGAGAATATGCTGAAGACGTGGCCGATCTCTTGCCGAAATACCGGAGATCGATCGTCGTATGTGCCAAACTCTTTAAGGCATAGTGCAATCGGCCGATCCGTTCGAAGCGCAGCAATAGACGCCTAAATTTGTCTTCCCAGGCAAAGCCCCTCTCGATGGTGAAAAACCTCTCTTGACAAATCGCTGCTCTGAACAAACGCTTGCGTCCCCGCTTAGGCGTCTTTCTACTGCGCCAGTTTTCCGGAATGTTTGGAGTCATGCCACGGTTGAAAATGGCTTTGCGGTTTCTCCGGCTGTCATAAGCAGAATCCAGACTGACCGTTGTATCGCTCAACGCCAGTCCTACCGCCTGAGCGGTGCGTGCCACTTTTGAGCGAGCTTCGCTCAACAGCGGAGACTCATGACGGTTGCCAGGGGCAGTCACGAACGGGGCGATGACATTGCAGTGGCGATCGCAGAAGGCAACCACCTTGTCGCCTGTTACGTGTTTGTGTCCGCTAAATCCAAGATTATCGCCGCCCTTCTTCGCTGCTGTCGTCGTTCCATCACCATGGATGACGCGGATGTCGAGGTCATCATTCTGGTGAATCTGCACGACAGAACCTGTGAAAATGGCATCAAAGCAACCATGGGTTTCGAAGCGCCTAAAGGCACGATAGATTTTGCTGTAGTGAATCTCAGGTTGTCCCTCTTTATCGTTTTCGATGGGCAGCTCTTTCCACTAACACCCGAGGTATAGAAGCTTGAGGATGTAGTTGAATATCCGATGCAAAGCCAGCTTCGACTGAGGTCCGCGACTCCCGATATGCAAGTAGGGCAAGACAAATTTCTCAAACCACTTCAAAATCAGATGCGCTGGAATCCGTTGCCAGAAGAGAGATTGAGCCATCATCACTCCAATCAACCGTCAACCTAAAGGACTGTAGCCGCTTTAGGCTGAATCGATGGAGTTCCTGGTCAGTAGGGGCTTTCAGACAAATTCATACGGGAGCCAAAACCCGCAACCAATTGAAAGCGAGACTGACCCATCAAGTCACCAGGCAGATGAGAAGCCGATTGGGCCATGCTAGGCAAAAAGAACGGAAACTCGTACCGCTGGCTCAGGATCTCAAAACATTGCTGCAGTAGCTGGGTCACGACGTTTTCGAACTGGCGGGACCGTCACTGGAGGCACGGCAAGAGCTCTACGATTTCATCGTCGTCGAACTCCAGAAGCTAGAGTGCAACCAACACCCAGCGATTTGCACACTCAGAAAAGCTTTAGGCAAACAACGGGATGATTTGTTGGCGTTTGCTGGTGGTGTCCTTTATCGCAAACTGGAAGCCGTTGCTCGCAGTTTTAACTTGCCACTACAGACGGTGAGAGAGGTCTATCTGCTGTTCAGGAAACGGCCGACATCTAATCCCTACTGGGAACGCTGGAATCAGTTGTATGCTCAGCTATCCGGGCAGTTTCATTCAGTGATGAAGGCGGTAGCTGGGGCGCTCAAGCCGACTCCGAGAGCCAGCTCGCTGATGGAGAATCTGAATTGCCCTCTGCGAAACTACTTTTTCCTGCGCAGGAGTTTGAGTGATTCCTATCTGAGCCTGTTGCAGTTTTTTTCTGAATCACTGCCGTTTCATCCGCAGCCAGGTGGCACAGCGAGTGGGGAAGGGCCCCAGAGAACTGATGACTGGTGAGGCCCATCCGTACTGCCTGGAGATGTTGGGATTCCAGCGCTTCCAGAGGGCATGAGCTCTATACTTTTTTTTGCCTGATTGGCCCACTTTAAGAGTTGGTCCATTTTTTGCTGCGACTGTTACCCAAATTGGCCACTTTTTGAACCACGATCTAGATATGAGGTAGCATTGCTCCTGTTCATCATCTGAAACAGTCAAAGTACTCTGCCTGTTTTTGAAGAAGTATCTCAAAGGATCTGGATTGAGCCGTTTCAAAAAGAAGTTTGTCCTAGCTGCAATTGTCGCTTGTCTGCTTGGCTTCTGGATGTACAGTGCTGGGGCAAACAGCAATCGTATGAATGTACTGCTGATCACAGCTGACGACCTCGGCTTACAGCTCAGTAGTTACGGTGAAACGCTGGTTGAGACCCCCCACCTGGATGAACTGGCTGCCAGTGGAGTGCAATTCGACTTGGCTTACGTTACCCAGGCTTCGTGCAGCGCCTCTAGGAGTTCTATTTTTACTGGACTTCAACCTCACGCAACAGGGCAGTTCGGCCTCCCATTGTCCACTTGGCATGCCCCCTTTCGTCCCAAAATTGAGCTGCACTCCTCGCTACGCAATAAAACGATTCCCAATCTCCTAAAAGCGGAAGGCTACCGCACCGGTAATATTGGCAAACTACATGTAGCCCCTCAAGATAGCTTTCAGTTCGACGAATGGTTCCGTGACGAGGGAAAAAATGCTTTTGATTCGGCTCGGGACATAAGCTGGATCGCTAGCAAGGCAGATGTTTTTATCTCAGAGGCTGGTGATCGACCGTTTTTTTTGATGGTCAATTACTCTGATCCACACGAATTTGGGAGAAGGGAAGATAAGACCTATCCGCTTCAATTAGATGGAATCCCTGAAAATCCCCTTACCCCAGAAGAGGTGACACCATTACCTTTCTCAACTATTGACACGCCTCTCGAAAGGAAACGCTTGGCAACTTACTTCAACGGTGTCCGGCGGGTAGATATTGGTGTTGGCATGTTGATGGACGTTATCCACAAGCACGAACTCGATGACAATACTCTAGTTATATTTACCAGCGATCACGGCCCTCCGTTTTCGCGTGGTAAAACTACGCTCTATGAAGGCGGGCTTCACGTTCCGTTTTTAATCCGGTGGCCTGGGGTGTCGACTCCTATGCGCAGCGATTCTATGGTGTCAACTCTTGACATTCTACCGACGATCCTAGATGCAACTGGTGTTGATTTTGGTGGGACAACTCATGGACAATCACTTCGTAGCTTACTCTCACAGCCCGAGGCAGAGCTGCGCGAATATCTGGTAGCAGAGCATCATTTTCACGGGCCGCATCCATTTTTCCCGCGCCGTTCGATTCGCGATCGGCGTTACAAACTAATTCACAACTTATTGGCTGGAAAAGCCCGCCCAAGCTCCAGAGACGCTCGCAGTGATGCGTATCTGGCATCCCAAGAGGTGCCGTATGAAGGCACTCCCGTGCAGCAAGCTTTTGCTACCTTCGTTGATCCACCGGAATTCGAACTCTACGACTTGCAAGAGGATCCAGTAGAGTTCAACAACCTTGCAGGCCTGCCAGCCTACGAAGATGTTCAACAACGCCTCTTGAATGAGTTACAAGACTATCGCGAGCAAACTGATGATCCCTTCTTGGATCAAGCCATGTTGAGGCGTTACATGGAAAATCCTCTACTGGATTTCATAGGGAATTTGGTTTCCCCATAGTAAAAGTCGTGTTTCACTTGGGACAACTGAAGTGGACCCAAGATGCTGGACAACCGGCACTGTAAACCATGTGGATCTGTCAACAACAGGTCCTCTGAGTTAAGAAAAATATTCATCAGCAACAGCCTCCTCGAAGAACAAAGAATCGTGAATAGAAACGAACTTCTCAACAATCAACCATCAGTAGTCGCCGTCGTAACGACGCCACACTTTCCTCCTTCGATATGAATTACTGCGCCGCAATCAACTTAACCTAGTTGGCAAATCACCTACATGACAATGCACGATCGATAACGCCGGACATTCAACTACGCCTGCGAGTTGTTGTCGGACTTCATGGCGTTGCAGTAAATCCCAATCAATTGCCTGCAAATAAGCTACGCAGTGGCGATCGGCTCCGGAATCCAGTGAGACACAATGGACTTGCCCACCTCATTGGCCTTTACCGGATCGATCAACTCAGCCACCAACTGCAGCGCAAATTCGACAGCAGTTCCTGCGCCGCGACTGGTGACAATGTGCCCATCCACCACTACGCGCTCCTCGCTGTACTGCCCAGCATCAATCCGATCGCGCACGCCGGGAAAACTCGTCGCTCTGCGTCGCTTCAGTAATCCAGCTTTTGATAACACTAACGGGGCCGCACAAATTGCAGCCGTACACTTGCGAGACTTATCAAACAGCAGCACGAGCTGACCCAACGCTGCAGATTCCAACAACGTACTCACACCAGGGCCGCCCGGAATCACCAACGCATCGTACTGATTGACTAGGGTCTCGCTCCAAATTTCATCCAGCGTAGTATCGGGTTGAACGGGAATATGATGGCTACCTGTCACAACCGTGTTTGGCGCCCCCAAGCTTGCAACCGTGACGTCAATCTCCGCCCTGCGCAGAATATCGATAATCGCGATCGCCTCGATTTCTTCAAACCCATCAACTAACGGAATCAACACCCGAACCACTGGTCTTGTCTCCCGAGCAAACCGTAACCTCAATGTACTCACAAACTCCAGAGTCGAGTGGCAGTAATTACAACTTGCAACGGATAAGCGATCGCTCGCTCTACTGTAATTGGTCAGACTTTGCTGAGTTCGGCAGCCTGAAACCGTCGCCAACTAAAGTGCTGCAGTAGCGGATCGCGATCTCCATCCAAAATTAGTCGAGCCATCACTCTAGCCGTCGCCGGCACCAGCAATATACCGTTGCGATGGTGACCGGTCGCCACATACACATTCTCCTGGGGGCCCCTTCCCAGAATAGGCAGCAGATCGGGAGTGGTTGGTCGATACCCCCACCAGGTCTCCAATAAGTTCAACCCGGCAATCTTGGGGAACACCGCGATCGCTTTCTGCAATAACGACTGCATGGCACCACCCGTATTGCCGTCTTCAAATCCCACATCTTCTTCTGTCGCCCCCACCACAATGCGTCCATCCTGGCGTGGAACGATGTAGATGCCCTGGCCGTAGAGAACGTGCTGCAACTGGCAAACCGGATCGTTCACCATCAGCATTTGCCCCTTCAGGGGACGAACGGGAATATCCAAGAGTTCGGACGAATACGCCCCTCCCGCCAGCACGAATGAGTCCGCCAGCAAGCGACCTCGGGAGGTCTGTACAGCCACAACGCGATCGCCCTCCACTTGCCATTGCCTAACGTCGGTGTTGGGGATCGCGATCGCTCCCACCTCTGTCAACGCAGCCCTCAACGACTGCACCAACTGGCGGTTGTCCACCTGCCCTTCGTTTGGCAACCAACCAGCGCCTACCACCTTCGAGCCCAACCCCACCTGCAGTTCGTCCAGCTCCGAGCGTGTCAATAGGCGATCGGTTGCTACTGTCTCCCCCTCCAGACAGGGTCTTAAAATCCCGCAAGGCCAATATCCGATATCAACTCCAGACAGACGTTGCAGTTGCGTGGACCACTCTGGATACAGTCCTAAACTTTTCAGGCACAACTGCAGTAGGGGCCCCTCTTGTAACTCTTCCGCTCGTGGAGCCAACATTCCTGCCGCCGCCCAACTGGCCTGCTTGCCCAGTTCCCCCCGATCGACTAGAGCGACCTTGCAACCACCCAGCGATAGCTCGTAGGCGATCGCCATTCCAATCGCCCCACTCCCGACAACAATTGCATCCCACTTAGGCACAGTCCGATTTACCCAATTCATCAACAGCGTTTGAACCATCCGCTAGGTTGGCGGCGCGAACGTTCAAACCAATGTGGGAAGTTCATATCCCGACCGCTAGTCTAAGCCTCCATAGCGCAAACGGTGGGGAAAATCGCGATCGACTTTCAATTACAGCAATAGCAATCCGCTATCTTGCCTGGTGGACCGTCCTGAGCATACTGCTGTTATTCGACAGGGGGACGTCGCTCTACATCATCCCCAACTCACGCCGATTGGTATCCGTTCGTTCGAGATCCGCCTGGATGGTTTTTACCAGCTCGGGATAGTGAGAATGGGCTGTTTTCAATGCTTCGTACAAATAAATCTCGGCCAGTTCGTAGCGCTTGTAATACAGCATCTCATTCCCCCGCAGATGATACGCCTTCACAAATAGACGCATAACCGGGGGACGGTTGGAGTAATGGGTCACCAACTGGTCGGCGATCTCGGTCGCGAGCGAATAGCGATTACTTCGTAGAGCTTCTTTGAGAGATTTCACCCCACGATTGAAGTTAGGAATCTCGGGTTCCGGTCTGGGGGGAGGAGAATAGGGCTTGTAATTGGAGGATGGGGAAGACGACGCCTGTCTAGTTGCAGAAGCACTGGCACTTGCTCTGCTGGCATCTAACCTACTAGCTCCTGGGATCTTGCCATTCGGTGGCGTGGTGCCATTTGAAGTGCTACTCGAACTATTGCTGTATGTACTGTCGGCAGTCCGCATTCGCTGGCTATAGCTGGGAGACACGGTCCTATGGGGCCCGTCGACCGTTGGGGTGTTGGAGCGCGTTGCGCCCTGCTGAGAGGGGCGATCGTGGTGCGGGATATGGGAGCGATCTTCGGCATAGCCATTGCTACGGTCGCTTTTACCGCCACTGTTACGGCGGTCTCCCACTCGGCGATCTTGTCCGGGCTTATCCGGTGTTTCACGGCTACCTCTGTTTTCTGTGTCTCTTTCGGAATGCGAACGAGCTGATTTAACGGACGGCGGCTGTCGGTCTTTCGAAGGCGCATGGGCTGCTGCCTTGCGATCGTGCGCTTGGCGCTGAGTGTTGGGAGAACGACCGCTGTTTGAGAATTCGGTATTGTCAAACTTGCTGCGATTGGCGGTACTCGCCCAAGCAGAACGAGCGTGATCGCTGGCTTGGCTCGATCGCGCTGCTGGTTGGGTCGGGTTGGGTGATGCGGGAGATTTTGCGGAAGATTTTGATGCAGGAGACTTTGGTGCAGGGGAATTAGCAGATGATGCCCCCCCCGATCCCGTTTTGGTTTGGGCCGGACGATACGGAATGGCGGTGCGAGGAGAACGTCCCCACCCCACAGATAAATCGTATTTGCGCCGCTCTCCGGGATCGCTCAGAATCTCGTAGGCTGCCTGGATTTGATGGAAGCGATCGCCCGTTTCGTCAGTGGCAACGTCAGGATGATGCCTGCGAACCAGTTGGCGGTACGCCCGTTTAATATCTTCTGGTGTCGCATCTGGAGGAATCTCCAGAACTTGGTAGTAGTTCATAACCGCTCGCGCAGTTTGACCATACTGCAGCCCCATCTCCACCCATGCGGTCACTCAATCGAGCCCACAGACAACGATCGTCCGCAACCCCCAGTCTCGATACCATTAGGCTCCTTTTCCCCCCGGAGCATCGTCAACGCTGGATTTACTCAACGTTAAACGGGCTCAATTTGACTCGGCACTGGCGCAAAACGCTAGGCCTGAAAGCAGATGCAGCAGCACTACATCACTTTTACAGATTTTGACGCCTTCCGCACCGGTAGCCGCAATTAAGATTTTCGGCAACCCATCAACCGAACTTGTTAATGTTTAGGCCGCTGTCTCATCACCTTCAGAGGTTAAGGACGGGCTAGCCGGCGAGTATTTGCGCAGCTCGGAGAACGCAGAGGAGTCAATATCAATGGTCATGTCAGGATCGTCACGCAGTTCCATCGACCGTTTCACCTGTCCCACATAGATCGGTAACGAGATACCCGGTTCGGGGTGAACAATCGCCCGAGCCCGAATCGTTAGCGTGCGAGTGGTCGGGGAATAACGCCCGTAGGAATACAAGTTGGCCGCAGCCTGCCGTAGCGTGGGTTCCAGCTGTTCGGGGGTGATCGTCGGCGATACGGCGATCGCAGCATTGGTGGAATTGTCGTCAAATACCGTTGAGAACGGCACCGTTCCGGGAACAGTTGTGCGCACGATCGGTGCCAAGCTTAGAGCTCCCAACCCAGCAGCTAGCACTAATGTGAACGCGGTATAGCCAAAAAAAGCAAATTTCCACTTAATCTCGCGCACCCACAGGACCACCGTCATGAATCCCAAAACACCGGCCAAAATCAGGCAGTAACGGGCGGCGGTAGCAAATAACGAAGGTTCCGAGGTCATAACAGTGAATACGCTGGCGTTGGGTAGATAACAGGCTTGACGCAAGTAAACGGCCTCAAGGCCGCCACAGACTCGCCTCTTCGGCTCTCAATCAGTCTAATGCCAAGCGGAAATTCTGGAACGACATTGCGTTGGCTACGAGCGTCCGGGGAGGGGTTGGCCTATCGCTACATTTGTGAGGTCTTTTGGACAACCGGCACTCCAGCAACCTCTTGCCACTCAAACATCCCAACTCTGGCCCAAGCATCAACCGATTCAATCGTGAAAATCGCAATCAAAAGCAATTATTTATACGAATTTTTTCGGCATGGTGTAACCAATTAGTGGAGTTAGGTCTCCGTGTCGAGATCGCCAGTTGGCCTGGGTAATCTGGGAGCGTTCATTCAAGCAGGTGACTGTTGTATGACCACAGTATTGCTGGTTGAAGACGATCCGCTCAATGCCCGCGTATTTTCAACGATTCTGTCCAAACGCGGTGGGTTTGAGGTGATTGTCAGCCAAGATGTAGAAGAAATTCTGCAGGTGGTCGCCGATGGCAATATCGCTGCAATTTTGATGGATGTGTCGCTGTCTGGTAGCTTTTATCGCGGCGAATCGGTCGATGGGATTCGGATTACGCAATTTCTGAAACAGAATCCAGCTTCCGCTCACGTACCAGTCATATTGGTTACGGCCCATGCCATGCGGGGCGATCGCGAAAAATTTCTGCAGGAAAGCGGAGCACAAGGATATATTGCCAAGCCAGTGGTTGACCAACAGGCTATGGTCGATCGTATCAACGAACTGATTCAGTCCTGCGTTGCCACACAGGTCTGAGTGAAAACGCAGATTTAAGCAGTAACGCGATATTCCCACAGTCAAGATTTACGCGCAGAATTCTAGACTCATTCCATGAGCGCAACCGAGTCTCTTTTCAATCCGCTGCCTTTACGCCGTTGCCTTCAGGGCATCTTTGACCCCTGACTCCCCATGGAGTTGGGGGTTTTCATCTGTTCGAAAGAATAATTTCCTTCACCCCCTCAAACGCGTCTATTACTTATTCCTTGGTTTACCAACCGTTATTCCCCATCACCCTCTACATCAATGATTGGAACCGTTGCTGATTGCCATCTTCTAGAGCAAATCTATGACAGCGCTAACTCTATGGTGTTTCGCGCTATTCCCGATGACGATGGCGTCCTCCCTAATAGTGGCTCCTCCGATCGGGAGCGTCCGGTGGTGGTAGTCAAAATTTTGAAAGAAGACTATCCCAGCGCAGCAGAACTCACCCGCTATCGCCAGGAATACGAGATCACCCGCAGCTTAGCCGATGTGGAAGGGGTCATTAATGTCTTCGGACTAGAGCCCTACCAACGCACCTATGCCATCCTGCTGGAAGACATTGACGGGCGCTCGCTGAAAGAGCTCTATCTCAACAAAGCTCTTCCCCTGAGAACTTTCCTCTCCTTAGCCATTCAACTGGCAGGGGTGCTAGGTCAGGTTCATCATCGCAGCATCATCCACAAAGACATTAACCCCAGCAATATCCTGTTCAATCCTGCTAGTGGTCGAGTCAAGCTGATTGATTTTGGAATCGCCACTCAGCTCAGTCGGGAAAACCCCAGCATTAAAAACCCGCGCGTTCTGGAAGGGACCTTGGCCTACATTTCCCCCGAACAAACCGGGCGGATGAATCGCGTTCTCGATTACCGGACTGATTTTTACTCTTTAGGGGTGACATTTTACGAATTACTCACCGGCAAGTTACCGTTTACAGCCACTGACCCGCTAGCGCTCGTTCACTGCCATATCGCGCACCAGCCCGTCCCCCCCCACGCGGTGTCTCCCAAAATCCCGGACATGCTGTCGCACATCATCCTCAAGTTGATGGCGAAAACAGCCGAGGAGCGCTACCAGAGTGCCTTCGGACTTCAGGCCGATTTAGAGTGCTGTTGGCAATACTTGCAAGAGCAAGACTCTATTCCAGAATTTCGGTGGGGGACTCACGATTTTTCCAATCGCTTTCAGATGCCTCAACGACTGTACGGTCGCGAAGGAGAGCAAGTCACTCTGCTGCAAGCGTTCGAGCGGGTTAACCAACGGGGAAATGCTTGTAGCGAGCTGATGCTGGTAGCGGGGTATTCGGGAGTCGGAAAATCCTCGCTAGTGGCGGAAATTCACAAGCCCATTACCGAGCGGAGAGGCTATTTTATTGCCGGAAAATACGACCAGTACCAGCGGGATGTTCCCTATTCTGCAGTCATTGATGCGTTCAAAGATTTGGTCAAACAATTACTGACCGAAAGCGAAGAGCGGCTCGATCGCTGGCGCGATCGCCTAGCCACGGCCCTCGGCCCCAATGGTGGCGTCGTTGCAGAGGTGATCCCCGAAATCGAATTAATTGTGGGGGAACAGCCCCCCGTACCCAAACTCGGCCCCACCGAGGCTCAAAACCGGTTCAATCTGGTGTTCCAAAACTTCATTCGGGTGTGCTGCGATTTTGACCATCCGCTGGTTCTGTTCTTGGATGACTTGCAATGGGCAGATTCTGCCAGCTTGCGCCTGCTGGAACGGACCATGCGCGATCGCCAACTCAAACATTTTTTGGTGATTTGCGCCTATCGAAATAACGAAGTCGGCCCCACCCACCCGTTTTCTGCCCTGATCGATCGTCTGGAAGCCAAACAGATTGCCATCGGCAGCATCACGTTGCACCCCCTGTCACAGCAGCATCTGGGTGAATTAGTGGCCGATACCGTGGGGAGATCCATCGAGCAAGTGGAATCTCTGGCTGGCCTGGTGAGGCAAAAGACAGAAGGCAACCCGTTTTTTGTGAACGAATTCCTGAAGCGGCTGCATGACGAGAGCCTGTTGCATTACAGTCCCGAATCGCGACAGTGGGAATGGGATATCGAGCGCATTCGAGCCAAAGACTTAACGGATAATGTCGTCGATCTACTCATCGGTCGCCTGCAGCAATTACCGGCAGATGCACAAGAGGCTTTGCGTTTGGCCGCTTGCATCGGAGCGCAATTCGACCTCGATACGCTGGCGATCGCCTGCGAGCGATCGCGACAGGAGACGTTTGAGAACTTAACTCATGCCATTCGCATGGGACTGGTGGTCACTCTATCCACCCTCAATTCCGAACTGACCATCGATCGCTTCCGCTTCGAGCACGATCGGATTCAGCAGGCTGCTTACGCCACCATTGCGAGCGCTCGACGTACAACCGTGCACCTCAACATTGGCCGCTTGCTGCTCAAGCAGATGCCACCCAAAACGTTATCGAGTCGGCTGTTTGAGGTCCTCGACCACCTCAACCATGCTATTCCTCTTATCCTCTCGCCAGACAATCCCGAGCGGGGCGAGTACCTGACATTAGCCAAGTTAAACCTGCGGGGGGGCAAGAAAGCCAAATCTGCAACCGCGTATCAAGCCGCTGCCCGTTACTTAAACACGGGATTGGAGTTAATGGGGGACTCTGGCTGGAACAACGATTACACCCTCACCTTAGCCCTACATGACGAAGCGATAGAGGTGGCCTATCTCAACCACGACTTCAATCGCGTAGAAGAACTGGCGGCGATTGTGGAAGGCAACGCTCAATCGGTTTTGGACTGCGTCAATGTATCGCGAGTCCAGATTTTGGCCAAGATTGCCCACAACTTGCATCTGGAAGCCATCTCGATTGGTTTAGACATTTTGACTCGATTGGGGGTCGAGCTGCCAGAAAACTCTCAACCCAATATCGAACGCGAGCTATCTGAGGTGGCCCAGCTCAGAGTAGACACCAAGGTTTATTCTCTCCTCGAGAGCCCCAGCATGAATGCGGTGGAGAAACTCGCGGCGATGCAAATTCTGTCGGAGTTGCTATCGTCAGGCTACCAAGCATCCATCGGTCACTTTATCCTGAGTGACCTCAAACAAATCGAGTTATCGATTCAGTACGGTAACACTGCCGAGTCGGCGTTTGCCTACGACTGCTACGGCATTATTCTGTGCGGAGTAACCGGAGATATTGCTGCAGGTTATCAGTTCGGGCAGTTGGCTCAAGCGGTGGTGGAAAAATTTGGGGCCAAAGACTGCAAGAGCCGAGTGATGTTTGT
Organism: Synechococcus sp.; assembly: GCA_051439425.1. Classification (GTDB taxonomy): domain Bacteria; phylum Cyanobacteriota; class Cyanobacteriia; order Thermostichales; family PCC-7336; genus PCC-7336. The sequence continues at coordinate 55,327 of JBFRWD010000140.1, read as the reverse complement.
CTTTAATGCCTTTGTGCGCCACTGGACAGAACCCCTCAGTAACACGATCTCCGAATTACACTCTGGGTTCCAAGCTGGTTTGGAAACAGGCGATTTGGAATACGCCTGCTATTGCCTGTGCTGGGAAGCCATGCATGCGCTGTTCACCGGGCAAGGACTGCGGCGGCTGGCGGCCCGCATGCAGGAGTTTCACGAGACGATCGCCGATTTGCAACAGTCTGCCTGTTTGCTGTACCTGCGCATCTACCAACAGGTGGTTGCCAACCTGCTGGGTCATTCCGACGATTGCAGTCAACTAAACGGCGAGTATCTGAATGAAACCGATGTGATTGTTGACAGCGTGCAAAACAAGCTGGCAATGGCGTTCTTCTACGTGCACAAGTGCTTTGTCAATTATCTCCTGCAAGATTACGAGACCGCATACCAAAGTGCTCGGCAAGCCCATGCCAATGAAGACGGCATGATTGCGGCAGCAACCGTCGCTCAGTTGAACTTCTACGAATCACTGACTCTGTTAGCCCTGTGCGAGCGCGTTACCGCCTCCCCAGATCGTTTAGCCGGTGAAAGTATAGGCAGCGAAGAGTTCATCGATCGAGACGTAGTTGTCGAAGAGGCCACTGGCAAAGAGCCTGCCATTCCCGATCGCCAGACCTTATTAGAGCAAGTTGAGCGCAATCAACAGCAACTGAAACAATGGGCCAACCATGCTCCCAATAACCATCAACACAAGTACGAGCTGGTGGAGGCCGAGCGCCATCGGGTACTCGGCCACATCGATCGGGCTGGAGAATCTTACGATCGCGCCATCGCTGCCGCAAAGACCAATGGTTACGTCCACGAAGAAGCCCTCGCCAACGAACTCGCTGCCAGCCATTACCTATCCAGGGGTCGCGAGCAATTTGGGCGAGTGTATCTCCAGGAGGCCTACTTCAACTATTACCAATGGGGGGCAACGGAGAAAGTCCAGCAGCTAGAGGGCCGCCACCCACAATTGGTATCGATCTCGGCAGCCCTCTCTAGGGGCACACATGCCCGTCGCCAAATACAGAGACGAGAAACGGCTTGGGAGGATAGCGATCTCGGCAGACCGATCGACGCCTGTCCTATTACGGTGGGCGCTACCTTACAAGCCTCCACGACACAGGTCAGTGGGGATCGCGTTCTCGATTTAGAAGCTGTGTTACAAGCTTCTCAGGCGATCTCCAGCGAAATTGTCCTCGACAAGCTACTCATCACTCTGATCCAAATTTTGGTCAAAAGTGCGGGTGCCCAGGTGGGGTTGCTGTTACTGGAGCGAGATGGCCAGTTTGCCATCGAGGCCTCCTGTAATGTGGACACCCACGAAGAAACGGTTCTGCAATCGCTATCCCACCACAACCGCCTCCCCCAAAGCCTGCTCAATTTCGTACAGCGCACCCAAGAGAGCGTCGTGCTGCAAAATGCCACCCAGTCGGGAAATTTCACCACCGATCCCTACGTCCAGGAGCATCAGTCAAAATCCATCCTCTGCGCCCCATTGCTCAATCAGCGGCAACTCAGCGGCATTCTGTATTTGGAAAATAATTTGACGGTGGGTGCATTTACCCCGGAGCGACTGAAGGTGCTGCAATTGCTCTCGGGACAAGCTGCGATCGCGATCGACCAAGCCAGTCTGTATGCCAACCTAGAGCAAAAAGTCGACGAGCGAACCCAAGAGCTGTCCAATACTTTGGCCGAGCTTCAACGCACTCAAGAGGGGCTGGTGCAGTCCGAGAAAATGGCAGCACTCGGTCAGCTAGTCGCCGGAATTGCCCACGAAATCAACACGCCGATGGGGGCGATTCGCTCTTCAGTCCAGTACATCAGTAATTTTCTGGAGAATACGCTCTACGACCAGCCCGCGTTTTTTGGTAGCTTGACTCCCGAGCGAGAACAGCTATTCAAACAATTACTGGCGAAAGCGCTCGATCCACCGGCCATTCTCTCCGGTCGCGAGCGACGTCGGACTCGGAAGCGTCTAAAAACCGATTTAGATGAGAACGGGGTACCTAGTGCTGACCAGCTTGCCAGTCTGTTGCTAGATATTAATATCTACGGCGAAATTGATGACGAGTTGTATGTCTTTCTACCGCTCTTTTGCTCTCAAGATTGCATCCCCTTTGTCAAGATGGTGCGACATTGGACGCGGGTGTGGGAGAGCACACGAGATATTCAGACCGCCGGCGATCGAGCCGCCAAGATTATTTTTGCGCTAAAAACATATGCCCGACATGACTATCGAGAAAATGCCGCTGTGGCCCAAGTTACCGATGGTTTAGAAGCGGTTCTAACTCTGTATCACAATCAGATCAAACATGGAGTGACGATCGTTCGAAATTATGTCGATGTACCGCCCATACCTTGCTACTTTGATGAGCTCAGCCAGGTGTGGACAAATTTAATTCATAACGCGCTACAAGCTATGGATTATCGGGGTACGTTAACTGTGGGAATTACCCAGGTGAATTCTTGCATTCAAGTCCAAATCACGGACAGCGGAGCTGGAATTCCAGACGATGTTCAGGCCGATATCTTTAAACCCTTTTTCACCACTAAACCTCCCGGAGAGGGGAGTGGGTTGGGCTTAGATATTGTCAAGAAAATTGTCGACAAGCATCGGGGTACGATCTCGTTCCAGTCTGTACCTGGAAACACTACGTTCACCGTGCAGTTGCCGATGGCTGCAACCAATACCGACGAGCCTCCAGAAGATACTGAATAACCCCTAGTAACCCCGATTGCAGATGCGTGCATCAGCCCTGTTGCCCGATCGGTAGCCATGGCATAACGGTAGGGTTTTCCATGTCATTCAGAGAGAGTGTTCGCTGTCCCTCACTTGGCCTGACGTCAGTGGGTGCTCTGTTTGGGACTAGCGATGGATGAACCAAGGGTTCATCCATCGCTGCCGTTTCTTGCATTGCTTGCGCTCGTCAATTCCGGCCATTTATTTATATGTTTTTTGACATCAAAATCTGTCATAACACTTGCCTCGCGTTCCGAATTTATATTCCACCGTCACAGATATGAAATTTGGAAAATTGCTGTCACTCTAGGATCGCTTGTGTCACTCCTCACCTCACTATTTCGTAGCATCCATGCCAAAAAGTACAAGGGACTGGCCGATATTCCTGGCCCAGCCCCCCAATTCCCATTGGGAAACTTACTGGACTTAACATCAGGTGAACCGTTATGGAGAGTGTTGGGCCGCTATGCCAAAGAATATGGCCCAATTTCAGTGATGTGGCTCGGATCGAAGCCCTCCGTTGTGCTTAACGATCCGGAGGCGATCGCCCATGTTTTGCTCGATGCAGAAGAACTGACCCATACGGAGAAGCCACACGTAGTCGGCGAACCTCCCTCTGGGCAGAGCGAGCCTCCGCCCAAAGCCTCCAGTCGTTGTCCCGTCCACCGTTTTCTCCCCACGAACCAAGCCGATTTTTATAAAAACCTACCCCGCAAAGCATTGCTTCCCATGCTGACGGATAACAGTCCGTTTATTGCTCGCGATGCTGGCAAAACCTGGACTCGATTGTCAGACAAAGATCCGTTCAATCAACCCTATTTTGAAGACTGGCTCAGCTCGCAGGTTCATCCCCTCCAAGAACTCCTGGAAACCCGTGCGGCCGAGCTAGTAGGCCAATCGGAACTGGGGCCATTAACCGCTTACGAAACCCTGCAAAAGATAACGTTTGACGGGTTTTCCCTGGCGGTCAACGGGCGCATCTTCCCCCCCGAGGTTTACGAGCAATTTGTCGTTATGTGCAATGCTGGCACCCAACGGATGTCTCTCTCCACAACCCTAGGAAACTGGGCTATTCCTACCGAGCCACGGGACAAGCAATACCGTCAGGCCAGTCAGAAGTGGTATTCCCTGTTCGATCGCGTGGCGCAAGATGCCCAAGCGGGCTCCTCAACACAATCAATGCTGCAGTGGATTAGGGAGTACAGCAGTGGAAACTTTACCGAGCGGCAACTGAGGGATTATTGTGCCGGAATTTATCCGGGGGGAGCCGTGTCCGTTCCCAGTGCGATTGTCAATGCCCTTCATCTTCTGTGGCAACACCCAGACCAGATGATGGTGCTGCAGCAGGCGCTGGATGAATTAATGGTGGTACCGCTCACCTACGATCGCCTCAACAACTGCCTGCCATTAGAACAGGTCATGCGCGAAGCTCTACGGCTGTTTCCCGCCGTTCCCTTCTTCACCCGCAACGTGTGCCCGGACAAATCCATCACGTTGGGAGAGTTTGAAATCCCAGCCAATACACAACTGTTTATCAATAGCTGGTTCCTGCAGCGGCATTCCTCCCATTGGGACAATCCCGAGCAGTTCAAACCCGAACGCTGGGATCGAGCCACAATCGAGGCAAATCCGTTTGGCAGCAGCTACTTTTTCCCCTTTGGACGTGGCAAGCGGGCCTGTATCGGCCAGGTATTTGCCCAGTACACCATCAAGCTGACTCTGGCTGTACTGCTCTCCAAGCTCGATGTCCTCTTCGGCGACGAACCCAACAAGCAGGAGTATCACTTTGCTGTAGCCGTTCCGCGCAACGTTCGAGCCACCTTCAACTATCGCCCCACCAACGGTGGTCAATGCCACCTTACTCACCGCCTGACCGAGCAGTCCCCCACTCAGAAATCTCAAACACAAATCCCCCAGTCGAGTCAGTCAGAAGCTAGCCAGGCGGTGGCAACCCAGACCACCGAATAAGCTGTGGCGATAGGGCGACAGTGGCGAATGGAGTGCCAAGCCATCACAGACTACAGAGGGAGATACTGCAAGGATCCCGGATACCGCTATCCCCTGCCCGATTGCCGCGCTATCGTGAAAGCAGTCGAGCGTTGAAGCAGTCGAACGTTGAAGCTGGTGAACGTTGAAGCAGTCGAACGTTGAAGCGATCGCTTTGCTGAAGCAACCCGACCCGAGATTCTGACGTAGTTCTGGCCCGAGTGAGGATCCCCGTTTATGGAAGCCCTGCTGGATAACATCTACGGTGCTTATTTTTTCCCAGACCGGACCTTTCGCAACTTGCGGGAAAATCCTCCTATCTGGCAAGCCGGAGCGATCACAATTTTGCTAAATGCATTGGATGCTGGACGGCAGGGAGGATTTAACCCGTTCACATTGGTGTTGGCTGCTGTCGCCGGATTGCTGGGCTGGGTCATTCTTGGGGCTCTGCTGCGCGGGCTAGCGTACAGTTTCAATCTCGATCCACGCTTCGATACGGTCTTAGTACTGATCGCCTTTGGCGGACTTCCGTGGGTATTTATTGCTCCTGCTCAGGCATTGGGGGGCTCGCTGGGGGCTTTAGCCGGGTTGGCAGCATTGGTTTGGTTTGTGGTCTGGGAGCTACGGGCTACAGCGATCGCCCTTGATGTTCCCTGGCAACGCTTAATTTGGATTGTTCCCCTCACGTTTGTGGGAGGGTTTGTTGCCCTCAGCTGGACCAGCAGCACTCTATCGGCAATTTTTTCTCTAGGGTAGAGCGCACATTCTTGGGCTAAGGTTTGAGGCGAATATATCCCTCTAGTTCTCCGCCACGCATGCCCCTATCTCTAGCAAATTCTGCGATCGCCATTATTGCCCCTACGCATGCAGCGGTCGCGATCGCTCGGCGGCTGCGAGCGGGTTTGGCCAATGCAACAATTTGGACAAAGGATTCTAGTCCAGAGACTTATTCAGCAAACTCTGAATCTGCAAACTCTGAAGTCACTGAGGACAAACTAAACGCCGGCAGCGACAGTAGCAGCAGGAGAGATAACGGTGCTGGCGAACTGTCTCCTAACCTCGAGAGGGACGTTCGACTGTACAGCGGCCCGCTCGCAACCTTGTTCCAGACATTGTGGGCCTCTGCTGACGCATTAATCTGCATTCTGGCGACTGGTGCGATTGTTCGACTGATCGCACCGTTACTGGAAGATAAGCACTCCGACCCTGCGGTAGTCGCTATTGATGAGAACGGACAATTTGCCATCTCGTTATGCGGTGGGCACGTCGCAGGAGGGGATGAACTGGCAAACATAGTCTCTACTTTACTCGATACCACTCCTGTCATTTCTTCGGGAGCGACGGCGTATCAGCTACCTGCCATTGACACTCTCGGAGAGCCGATGGGATGGCAGCGGGGAGCAGGGAACTGGACCGATGTTGCCAGCGCCATTGTTAGAACTGCTGGTAACAAGATTTCTGATGCCAGAGCTGCCGGTTCAAAGGCTGAGGACGTCGGATTCTCGCAATCCGTGGCGGTTATCCAAACCTGTGGTTGGGATATCTGGCGCGATCGCCTCCCACCAGTCCACCCGTTCTTGGTTTGGGATCGTTGCTCCGACAGTCAGCCATCTCCAGCCGCCACCCTCTGGATCTCCGATCGCCAACCACCGACTAACCTTCCTAGGCCCTACGCCTGCTGGCATCCGCGCACTCTGTGGATTGGAGTGGGATGCGAACGAGGCACCTCGGCGACAACCATCGAAACCGCCATTCGCACCTGCCTGCAACAACACAACCTGGCGTGGGAGGCGATCGCCGGATTGACGTCAATCGATATCAAACGCGACGAAATAGGGTTAGTAGAACTAGCCGAGAGATATCAGTGGCCGATCGTTTGGCATAGAGCTGATGCCCTCAAAACAGTATCGGTGCCAAATCCCTCGTCCATTGTGGAGCACGCTGTCGGAACTCCATCAGTCGCGGAAGCCGCTGCATTGCTGGCAGCCTCGACCACGACTCTAATTGCGGAGAAACGGTCCAGTCGCGTGGATGGAGCCGCCTGTACGGTAGCAATCGCCCGCGCCGCTCGAGAATATAGCGATCGCTGCGGAGCGTTGCACCTAGTCGGGATGGGTCCAGGATCGCTGAGTTTAATTGCCCCAGCGGCGCGAGCAGCGATCGCGAAAGCAGATGTCGTGGTTGGTTACCAGCTCTATCTCGATTTAATTGCCCCGCTACTGACCCCCCAGCAAATCGTCCGAGCTAGCCCGATCACTCAAGAAGTTCAGCGGGCCAAGACAGCGATTGAACTCGCGAATCGCGGCCTATCGGTTGCCGTTATTTCTTCTGGAGATTGCGGTATTTACGGTATGGCGGGCCTGGTTATGGAACAACTGGCTTGTGCCGGATGGGATGGGATAACTCCCACGGTTGAGGTGATTCCGGGGATCACCGCCTTGCAAGCAGCAGCAGCTCGCGTTGGCGCTCCCCTGATGCACGACTTCTGTGCCATCTCTCTATCCGATTTACTCACCCCCTGGGAGACCATCGAGCAGCGATTAGAGGCAGCCGCCACGGCGGATTTTGTGGTGGCACTGTACAACCCGCGATCGCGAACTCGCACTCAAGGCTTAGCGACGGCCAGAGAGATTTTCTCCCGTCATCGTTCACCCGATACTCCAGTTGCAATCGTCAAATCTGCTTTTCGTCCCTCAGAGACAACGGTGGTGACGACACTACAACATTTTGATGTCACTCAAGTGGACATGCTCTCAACGGTGTTGATTGGCAATTCCAAGACCTTTATCCATGCCAACCATCCCATCACCCCCCGCGGTTACAGCACGACCTATAGCAGTCCGCTCTAAGGTCTAGAGTGTTGAGACAGCTAGAATCCTTTATTGGCGAGGAAAAGTTATTGGCGAGGAAAAGTCCTTAGGAAACTCTCCATAGCGGATTGCCGATCGCTGTAACAGACACTGCGTTCAATTCTTTACCCAGCCTCAAAAAAGCCCCGACAGATGTCGGGGCTAGACGTAATTCATCACCAGGATGACTACAGGATGACTACAGGAAGAACAGAGGAACTAGGGTTGGAGCCAACTCCAACTAGCCAACTTGAGATGCTGGTTTTTCAGAGGCACCGAACATGGATTGCAACTTGGCCCGCAAAGCGTTTAACGTGAGGCGCATGAGACCGATAAACCAGTTGCCTTCTAGCTCTTGGAACATCTTCATATTCATGTGGAAGCTGAGGTTGGCTTCATCAACAATGCTCTCAGCCATCTGTTCGCTGACAGGCAGGCTGTCCATTGCCGCACGATACATGTTCTTGAACTTGCCGGGATTCTTAATGCTCTCAAACTCGTAGAAGCTCAAACCAGCACCATCCTCAAGACCCATCGCATTTTTCGCGATATTTTTCAGAATCTGACCGCCCGACAAATCTCCTAGATAACGGGTATAAGCGTGAGCAACCAGCAACTCGGGCTGCTCGTCAGATACAACCTTGAGGCGCTTCACGTACTCTTCGCACGCAGGGGATGCTTTGACTTCAGAGCGCCAATTTTTGCCGTAGTAGAACGCCAAATCTTCTTCAAGCGTATGGGTTCTCCACAGTTCGGGATAATAGAGCTTGCTGAGTACCGGATGGTCTTTATGGCGTTCGAATTCCTGCTCAATTGCAGAGTAAACGAAGTAAAAGTTTCCGACTAGCTTGCGGTAGGAACTCTTCTCAACCAATCCCCCCAAAAAGCTTTTAATAAATCCGACATTTTCCGCCATCGTATGAGACTCTTTCGTCCCTTCCTTCAGTAAGGTCGCTAACTGATGACTCACTGGGCCTCCTAAGCTTTGATGCAAAAAGGATGTTTATCGAGGTTTCAAGACAAGTAATAAAGACGATCGCCAACAACGGGAAACACCCCCAGTCGTGCGAGCAAAAACGCACACTCTTGGAGCGATCGCACTGTTGAGTTTTAACCTTTACTTAGAATAAGTCCAGCCCGACAGAGTGCCCGTTAATAATCTTAAAGTTTCGAAACCCAATTTTCAGGCACCTCAAGAAGACTCCAAACGGATGGTTTAAGCGATTGATGGGGCTTACGTCTGAGCGCGTGCCTGCCGAACCATTGCAATCAAGGTTTGATGGGCATCTTCGGAATCTTGCAACTGATGCTCGAATGTGACTCGTACGGAGGTTTCGGCTCCATCCACGTTAGCCATTAAGTCCATGCCTTCAGGATCGATCGCCTTCATTTGGGCGGCTGTGACATTGCTCAAGCCACCGTAAGCCGTTGCGTATAGGGCCACCGCCTCAGCATGATCTTCGTTCATGTGCTTACAGATGCGATCGCTGATTGCAGGGGTGATGGGATCGGCCATAGCAGCAGAAATCCTTAAAATTCAGGCATTACCATATTTAGTTTTAACGTCCCTCTGTCGGTTTTGCGTTAGCCTTTTTGGTGACCCGTCAGCAGCAAGGCAGTAGATTCCATGACGCCAGCAGAGCTTTGGCAGCGCTACCAACAGTGGCTCTACTTCAACGCCGAGTTGGGGATTTACCTCGATATCAGTCGAGTTCGCTTCACGGATAGTTTTATTGCCGAAATAGAACCGAAGTTTGCGCAAGCCTTCGAGGACATGCAGGCATTGGAAAGTGGTGCCATTGCCAATCCGGACGAGCACCGCATGGTGGGTCATTATTGGCTGCGGGCCCCCGAGTTGGCTCCTAAGCCAGAGCTGACCCAAAGCATTACCGCCACCCTCGATCGCATTGAAGCGTTCGCGGCCGACATTCACGCCGGTAAAATCTTTCCGCCCACCGGTGGAAAGTTTACGGATTTGCTGGCGATCGGCATTGGCGGCTCTGCCCTTGGCCCTCAATTCGTCGCCTCGGCCTTAGCCCCCGAGCGCCCGCCTCTAGCCATTCACTTTATTGACAATACCGATCCCGATGGCATCGATCGGGTTCTAGCCCTACTGGGCGAGCGGCTGAGCACTACGTTGGTGACCGTGACATCAAAATCCGGCGGTACCCCAGAGCCTCGCAATGGAATGCAGGAAGTCCAGGCTGTATTTGCCAATGCGGGATTGGAGTTTGCTGCCCACGCAGTGGCCATTACTGGCGAAGGGAGCAGACTAGACAACCAAGCAAAGTCCGAAGGCTGGTTAACGACATTCCCCATGGATGACTGGGTGGGTGGACGGACCTCCGAGTTCTCCGCCGTTGGGTTAGTCCCCGCAGCGCTGCAAGGAGTCGATATTCGTGCTTTATTAACCGGTGCCAAACTTATGGATCGGGCAACTCGCAAGCCAGATTTACGGGCCAATCCAGCCGCGTTGCTAGCGGCCTGCTGGTATTGGTTGAGCGATGGCAGGGGCAGCAAAGATATGGTGGTTCTTCCTTACAAAGATCGACTGATGTTGTTCAGCCGTTACTTGCAACAGTTAGTGATGGAATCGTTGGGGAAGGCAGAAGATTTGTCGGGGGCGATCGTCAATCAAGGGTTGGCGGTATACGGCAATAAAGGATCGACCGACCAACATGCTTACGTTCAGCAGTTGCGGGATGGGGTGAACAATTTCTTCGCCACCTTTATCGAAGTTTTGCAGGATCGAGATCGGCCCTCCCCCGAATTGGAGCCTGGTGTTACCTCCGGCGATTATCTGGAAGGGTTCTTCCTCGGTACCCGGCAAGCGCTCTACGAAAACGATCGCGACTCAATCGCTGTCACCTTGCCTCGGGTAGACGAGCAATCGGTGGGAGCATTGATTGCGCTATACGAACGAGCTGTAGGTTTGTACGCGTCTCTAATCAATATCAATGCCTACCACCAGCCGGGAGTAGAAGCTGGGAAGAAAGCAGCCTCCAGTATTCTCGAGTTGCAACTCAAAGTTCTTGCTAGTCTGAAAGACCGACCCGCAAGCTTATCAGAATTAGCCGAACGAATCGGGGAAGGAAACCGAGTGGAGAACGTTTACCAAATCACTCGCCACCTCGCGGCTAATGGGCGGATTCGCTTGCTGGAGGGCCAGTGGGGGATACCCAGCTCCCTGAAGTTGACACTTAACTAATTAATTAGCAATTGTGCACGTGGCAATTAGTAGCGGTTATCCCACCGCCATACGGGTTTCTCGATTATCCTGAAGTGCATATTCACTGCGAAGTGAGGCACTTTTCAGATATCAAGACTTCGCCCAAGAACGGTCCTGAGCGGATACATAGAGAATGTCACTGCGTCACAATCGCGTTTCGTCTTCACTATAGAGTCAGCCTAGCCAGCCCCGAGTGATTCTGATTCAGAAGAGGGCTAAGCACTGCAGAAAAAGAGCGCGCAGAAAAACTTGCCGACAAAAGCAGTGCTCATTTCAGCCGGTGAAAAATAGCACACAGATGTTTGGGATTTGAAATCCGCGCTTTAAACAAAAATGCAGGCGGGATATCAACAATTGCGTACTGATTTGAAGTGAAATACTCTTCCACCTCCGGCGACATATTGCGGGGGGCCGCAGAAACCTGAGGCAATGGCTGGAATAAGATACCCGTGAACTGAACTTTCTGGGCTTCAATCTGTCCCGCCACTTGACCAAGAAAACTGTCGCTTTCCAACAAGCTAAACAGCAACTTCTGCGAGTCAGGTTCTAAGGTGAAACTTGTATCGAAATTGTTGATAATGCGCAGCTCTACCATAATGAATTCGGATGTATGCGTCCTTCCCGTAACTGTACTTGAACAATCAAAACTGAAGAGACAACCTGTACGGATAAAATGCCGCCAGTTTACTGTACTTCAGATTTAGCACCATATTCAGAGTATACTCAGTTCTGCTAAAGTGGCTCTCCCTTTACAAGATCGCCCGAATGTCGAGATAAAAGTTATCGGACTTCAATATAAAAAATCAAGAACACCAGTAAGAATGAAACACCTGTATAGGCCTAGCACAATGCTTTGCAGTGACTTCGCGATCAAAGTGTCAAAGAATTCAGGACCTATTTCTAAAAAGGTTTTCTTCCCCAGGAAGTTTGAGAGAACTTGGACGTATCGGACGAGCGAACTGACGAATAGGTAATAGGGAGTCTTGCAGACAACGCCATCTTGTATGCAGATAATGAATATATCTTGTCAGCAAAGGAATTGCGTTCTTAGGGCTTCTAATCAGGCGTCTCAATTTATGGGGAACGACAGTAGGGCAAGCACTCTATGCTGGGGGTTGATTTTTAGCACTTATGTAGACTACGACAATCCGCTATAAGGTCTGGAGTATAAAGACAGCTCAAAGCCTTGATTGGCCAGGAATAAAGACCTAAATAACTCTCCAGGGCTGATTGCCAAAGGCTATTAAGAATGCGGAGGAAGAATAATCCTTCCCACTGTAGAATTCTTCTGGCCTTACGGAATGGCAGCAAAAGCGAGCTGCGCTATTGCTTTATTCACTTTATTCATGCGTTGAAGAAGGTTAGAGAGCCCAGACATTTAATGATGCGCAGGCAAATATAGACCCCAATACCGCGCCAGCAATCACTTGAATCGGCGTATGTCCTAGAAGTTCTTTGAGCTTTTCTTCGCTAAATCGATGCTTTTCTCCAAACAGCTCGTCGACCATCTGATTGAGTACTCTGGCTTGCTTGCCTGCCGCTTGCCGAATCCCTGCTGCGTCGTACATCACGATAAATGCAAATACGACCGAAGCCGCAAACAAGGGGCTGCTCCAACCCTCCTGCAAGCCAATACCGGTAGACAATGCCGAGACTAAGGCGGCATGAGAACTGGGCATTCCCCCGGTTTCCACCAGTACGTGAAAGTCAATCCGCTTGGACTCAAAGTATCGAACGATCAGCTTTAACCCTTGGGCTAACAAGCTTGATAATAGAGCCATCCACAGTAAATGGTTGTCCAACAACTCCTGCACCATCATCCTCCTGCGACTTAGTGGGTGCGGTTGGCTATGTAGTCGGCGATCGCCTTAAGTGGCATGGCGCGATCGCCATAAGGGCTCACAATGTCTTTGGCATGGGCGATCAGGTCGGCGGCCTTCTGCCGTGCCCCATCCAAACCCAGCAGGCTGGGATAAGTCGCCTTTTCTGCCAATAAATCTTTGCCCGCCGTTTTGCCCAACTGTTCGCTAGTGGCGGTCACATCCAAAATGTCATCCACCACCTGGAAGGCCAGACCGATATCGCGAGAATATTTTGTCAGGCGATCGACCGTCTCGTCATCTGCCCCTGCCAAAATCGCTCCAGATACAACAGAGACTTCCAGCAGTGCCCCAGTCTTGTGAGCGTGAATAAATTCTAAGGTTTCTAAAGTGACTTGCTTTCCTTCCGATTGCAGGTCAACCACTTGCCCCCCGACCAACCCTTCAGCAGCGACAGCTCGCCCCAACCGACCGACCACATTCAAAACCCGAACGGGATCGACATTTTGGGTGCGTTCGGCCACGATTTCGTACGAATAGGCCAACAGGGCATCTCCAGCCAAAATCGCGATGTCATCTCCATACACTTTGTGGTTTGTGGGCTTACCCCGGCGAAAATCATCGTTATCCATCGCCGGAAGATCGTCGTGAATTAACGACATCGTATGAATCATTTCTAGAGCGCAGGCGGTGGGCATCAACTGCTCCGCAGTCCCCCCCAACATTTCACCGGAGGCCAGGCACAGAATTGGGCGCAAGCGCTTACCGCCTGCCATCAAGCTGTAGCGCATTGACTCGTAGAGAGTTTCGGGAAAGGCCATCGGCACGGCTGTTGCCAGTGCATCCTCAACCAGAGTTCGTCGCTCGGCCAGGTACTCCGTCAGGTTAAAGGCATCGACAGCCAACGTCATAGTCCTCAAGACTCAATCGAAATAGATTCCACAGGGGTCATGCTATCGCAACCCTGATTCACTAGCCGCAATGGGTCTGCATTGGGCAGTGACTTAAGGTGACATTATCTCACGCTGTGGCCGCTCCCCATGGCCAAACGGACGCTTCTCCATCGGCGATCTCAGCCCTTTATCAAGCCCATTTCGAGAGCGGACAACTACTTATGACAAATTGACTCGTAAATCTCAACGTACTGACCCCCCGGCAAATTCCAAGAGTAGTCGTACTCCATCCCCTGTAAGGCAAGCTGCCTGAAGTCATCAGGCTTCTGATAATACAAGTCGATCGCCCGTCCCAATGCAGACTCCAATGCGCTGTAATCAGCCTGGTAGAAGACGAATCCATTGCGCTCTTCTACAGACTTGTTGGGGTCGAAATCGCGATCGAAGACCGTATTGACCAATCCGCCTACGCCGCGAACCACCGGTACCGTGCCGTATTTGAGGCCAATCATCTGGGTCAAACCGCAGGGCTCAAAATTGCTGGGCACCACAATAATGTCCGAGCCTGCGTAGATTAAATGGGCCAATTCGGCATCAAAGGCAATCTCTAGGTGGGCGTTAGGATTGTTGTTGAGATGGTGTTTTTCTGCCCAGAAATGGTCATTGATGCTTTGCTCTGTCGCGGAGCCCAACAGAACGAACTGAGCGTTTTTAAATAGCGAGTAATAGATAGAGTGATGAACGAGGTGAACCCCCTTCTGTCGGTCAAGGCGACCGATGAAGCAGATGATGGGCTTGTTGTTGTCTTGAAGAAGTAGGCGATCGCGGAGTGCCTTCTTATCAAGAGCTTTTCCGCTTAAATCCTTGGGGGTGAAGTGATGGGGAATCTGTGTATCCACTTCAGGATTCCAGAAATCGTAATTGATACCGTTAAGTACCCCACTGAACTTATCCTGGTGCACGTGGAGGGTGTGTCCCAATCCACAGCCAATGTCCGTTTCGCGCGCTTCCCAGGCGTGATGGGGAGACACCGTAGTGACGTGGTTCGAGTACACAATCCCCCCTTTCATGTAGTTGATGGCAAAGGGGTTGAAGTTGTCTTGTAGGCGGTCGGGATGGAAGTAATAGGATTCTCGATTGAGTCCGGTGGCCCACAACGTTTTCGTTCCGGCAATTCCTTGATGCTTGAAGTTATGGATGGTGTAGCAGACACGCTCCGTATTCATCCCCTGATATTGATAGATCTCGTACAGCAATACCGGAACGAGGCCGGTTTGCCAGTCGTGACAGTGGATGATGTCAGGCCGCTTGTTGCTGCGCAGTAAAAACTCTAGGGCTGCTTTGCTAAAAAAGGCAAACCGCATCGGATCGTCATCACTGCCGTAGTAGTGACCGCGATCGAAGTAAAAGTCATCTGAATGGGGCTCGATGAAAAAGCACACTTGGCCGTGCACCCATCCGCAATACACCGAACAATGGATGGCGCCACCAAACCAGGGCACCCACAGATCTTTGTAGGCATCGTGCAATCCCCAGATGTGGTCGTAGCGCATGCAATCGTATTTCGGCAGAATCAATTCCACCGTGTGGCCGCGCATATCCAGCTCGCGGCTGAGGCCGTATACAACATCGCCCAGTCCTCCCGCTTTAATGACCGGTGCGCATTCCGATGCAATCTGAACGATGTACATAAATCATCCTTGACACACGCCTTCATAGAAGTTCATTTTCCGCAGTTCAGTCAAGCAAAAATTAATGCCCCGTCTGCCATCCCTGCACTTTCAATGGTGACAACCAGCTCCAGCTGTCACCCAAACAGTCGGCACAGAATTCAGGAGTAAGCATGGTAGCCACATCGACTTCAACGTTTCAACTTCCAGAATTGCGCTCCAATTTTCCAAATCTATGCGGCTGGGAAACTGAGGTGGCCGAAGTTGTTCGGCGGCAGGAATCACTGTGGCGTCCTAACTCTTCCGTCTCCTTCGATCGCTTGCAGGCGGGGTTTGCCTGTGCCCTCCACATGCACCAGCCAACTATCCCTGCAGGGAACCACGGCGAGCCCATTAGCAATTTGCAGCACATGTTCGACCATCCTCACGATGGAGACAACCACAACGCTGGCACTTTTGCCTGGTGCTATAGCCGCATGGGGGAATTTATTCCCGAGTTAGTCGCCAATGGCTGTAGCCCTCGCATCATGCTGGATTACTCGGGCAATTTGCTGTGGGGGTTGCGGCAAATGGAGCGGAATGATGTGCTGGATGCGTTGTCCAGGATTACTTGCGATCGCCAATACTGGCCCCATGTGGAATGGCTGGGCACCATGTGGAGTCATGCGGTTGTCCCCTCTACCCCCATTCCGGATATCAAGCTGCATATTCAGGCATGGCAGCATCACTTTGCCGCCATTTTTGGATGGGAGGCACTTGGCAGGGTAAAAGGCTTTTCTCCACCGGAGATGCATTTACCCAATCATCCCGACACCCTGTTTGAATATGTCAAAGCATTGAAAGACTGCGGCTATCGCTGGCTGCTGGTGCAAGAACATTCGGTCGAGCGGCTAGATGGTTCGCCTCTAGATCGTGACGATAAGTACGTTCCCAACCGGTTGATCGCTCGTAATTCCAGAGGAGATAGTGTCAGCATTACCGCTCTGATCAAAACTCAAGGATCTGACACCAAGCTGGTGGCCCAGATGCAGCCTTATCACGAAGCAAAGGGACACGGAAGGCTGTCACTTGGCAGCAAGCAGGTTCCGTCACTGGTGACTCAGATTGCAGATGGGGAAAACGGCGGAGTCATGATGAACGAGTTTCCGCGCGATTTTCCACCTGTTTGGTACGAATTGCGGGATGGTGGAGACGAGATTGCAGGCTTGAATGGTACCGAATATCTGGAACTGCTAGAAGCGACAGGTGTAGTGGTGTCTGACTATCCAGCGTGCCAAGCCGTCGGTCAACACAAAATTTGGAATGCGATCGAGCCTGAGACCGCGACGCCGGAGGCAGTGGAAGATGCGATCGCTCGGTTGAAACAATCCGACCATCAATTCCATATGGACGGAGCCTCTTGGACAAACGATCTAAGTTGGGTCCAGGGCTACGAAAACGTTTTGGAACCGATGAATCAACTCAGTTCGGCCTTTCACCAACGCTGGGATCGAGAGGTTCAGGCAAATCCACAAGCCACACAAACTGAAGAGTATCAACAGTCATTGCTCTACAATTTGTTGTTGCAAACTAGTTGCTTCCGCTATTGGGGGCAGGGCACATGGACGGACTACGCTCGCACTCTATTTGACAGAGGAATGGAACTCGTCCGTTGAGCAGGCTGAATTTTGGAGTCGAAGCCTTCTGAGTGCGTATGAAGCAATTATTTTAGACGTCCTCTCCTGTACTTAAAAAGCTGACGGTAGCCTTACGCATTAGCAAGAATGTTGCAACTCTTCTTGCGGATGAAGAGCGCTGGGAAAACATTGATTGGAGTGAATATCGCGAACTCAATGCAGAACTGGCTGATTTGTCGTAGTCGGCCTGAGTTCGATCGCCCTCAGGTTGTATTACCGCCCAGCAACCTCAAATCCCCTTAAATCCCATATCGATGTCTGCTTCTTTCAGACTTCCCGATTTCTCCTGACTCAACGGGTGCTGCTGGCGAATCACTCCCATCTGAGTGAGCAGAATTCCAACTGCGATTGTCCCGCCCCCAACCCACTGTCCAAAGGTGGGGACATCCCCCAAGATGGCGAATGCAGCAGCAATACCGGCTAATGGATGGATGGAGTTTGCCAGGGAAATTTCTGATGCCGTTCCCCGTCTCAGCCCGGCAAACCAACTCAGTTGTCCCCCAACAACAATCACGGCTCCGTAAATGACCATCCACTGCCATACCAGCGGCACTCCGATTCCCTCGAAATGTTCGGCACCGAATATGGCGATCGCAGCAATGAAGAAGATCAGGGTACCGAGAGCAGTGCGAAAGACGGTGAATAGACCGAGGGGGACACGCTGCAAGCTAGCTTTACTAATAGTGGTGGCCACAGCCGCAGCAATCGCCCCTACCATTGCCGCTACGTCACCGATACCAATCTGCAAACCTCCGGTAGCCATCATCGGCCCGGTAGGAGGCTGCAGCAATACCGTGATTATGACACCAGCAAAAGAAACTGCTGCTCCGGCAGCCACCCAACGATTGACTCGCTCTTTGAGTACGGATATTGCCAGAATCAGCGCCAGGGGCGGCTCCAAGCGGGAGAGCAAGATGACGTTATTGACGGAGGTGAGATCGAGGGCGGCAAAGATGAGGGCGGGGGCCAGTGCTCCGGAGAGTATTGCCACCAGCACCATAACGATCCAATCTTTGGAGCTGAGTTGAGAGAAGAGCGATCGCCTCAGTTGTTGGCGATAGAGTCCTACTAGCAGTAGCAATGCACAGGCATTTCCCACAAACAGAACATTGCAGAGAGAAATGGGGTTGATGCCATCGACTGCTTGCCGTGCCCCGAGCTGCATGAGCTTACTGGTGATGGCGTTGGCGCCAGCAAAGATGATTGTGGCGACGAATAGGTAGAATTTGCCGGGGATGGCGTCCAGAGATTTGGAGATGGGCACGAGTAGGGCGAAAGGCGAGTGGGGAAAAGACAAGTACGGCAGCGATCGCGGCTTTAGGTAGGCAGGTGTAGACCAGAAAGTGATAAGAACACACCCAAGACCAAACACCAGCCGACGATTTCCCAAAATACTTTCGAGTTCAGCAGTTTCACGTTAGATACCCGCCATTCAATCTTCGACGCTTATTGTAATTGTAATAGTTCCAGTAGCTATAGATGATTGTGCGAACTAGTCATGGGGATTATGGCTCCAAGCTACCGGGGATTATTTTTACAATGCATCAAATTAAAGGTATTAAACGCCATGAATGAAAGCATCAAGAAAGTCTGAAAAGCTCATCTAATATTTTGATTTTGATTGTAAATTTAGATAAAATATATTTTCTTTTCTGGCGCAATGTAATTTCGCCTTTGGAAAATCATAGTGTTTGCCATCTCAGTTAGGACAAATGTATTCAATTTAAGTCAGGGCTGGACATCGCTGAAATGTCCGCAGTGGTATGGTCACTGCTATACGATCTACGCCATAAATTTCACAACGAGTCTAAAGAAAAGATTGTTCTATTCCCACTGGCAATATTTCTTTTTGCCATTTCTAATGCGATCGAATTGCTTGCTGGGGCTTGCTGTCAACCATTAAGGATTGCTGTCTTAAAAGCATCCTGTAGTGCGTCGATCGCTGATTTTCTCTTCCTATTCCCCAAAAACAGAGAGGGTTTTGAAAAATACAATCGATAATAGAAATAGCTGAAGACCTAGTTGCGCCGCCATGAGACACTACTCCTCGGTATACCCTAATTCAGCCAGAAGTCCGGCGGACTGCCTCCACTTGGGTCGAACTTTTACAAACAGTTCCAAGTAGACCTTTCCAACAATCAACTTCTGAATTTGTTGACGGGCTCCGCTGCCGATGGTTTTCAGCATTTGCCCCCCCTTACCAATCAGAATGCCCTTTTGCGAATCCCGCTCCACAATCGCTGTAGCCAAAATGCGAGTAATTTTTGGGCTTTCTTCCACACGATCGATCGTGATAGCAACCGAGTGAGGTACTTCGTTGCGAGTGTGGTGCAAAATCTGCTCCCGAATCAATTCCCCCATGATGAAACGCTCGGGGCGATCGGTGACCAAGTCGGGGGGATAGTAATACGGTCCTTGCGGTAGCGATGAGGCAATAGCCCCCAACAGTGGCTCCAGGCTGTTTTTATTTAGCGCGGAGATACTGACATCTTTGGCCTGCGGCAGCATCTCCTTATAGGAGGCTGCAATCGCCTTCCGTTTACCCTTCTCTGCTGGCAGCAAATCCTGCTTGTTACGACAGAGAATGACGGGAAGGTCAGGAGACAGCCAATTGGCAATGAATCGATCGCCCTTTCCTGACATTTCCGAGCCATCTACCACCAGAATGACCACATCTACAGAATTCAATGCGCTGCGAGCGGTGTTGACCAACGCCTCCCCCAAGCGATGATGGGGTTTGTGAATGCCGGGAGTGTCTACCAGTACGATTTGGGCCATCGGTAGGGTGAGAATTCCCTGCAAGCGGTTACGAGTGGTTTGGGCGATCGGAGAGGTAATCGCAATTTTTTGGCCGACTAGCCCGTTAAGAATGGTTGACTTGCCCACATTGGGGCGACCCACTAAAGCGGCAAACCCAGACCGGAACCCTTTCGGTGCTTTGGGTAACAAACCCGGTATCGGTGGCAGTTCGGCCGCAGAGTTAGACTCAGCAGAATTCTGATCGGGAGTGCTCACAATGTCGTGCTCGGGAAATTGGCATTTAGCAAGATTGCCGGTGATAGCAAACGGCTAGGGATATTGCCCTTGAGAACTATTCAACCTGGGACATCAAGGCTATCCCAAAAATCGTCATAAACATCAACGCGATCGCAGGAGTTGAGAACCAAGCAGTTCAGTCGTTGTCTTTGTTGATGGACAAACCACATACAGAACCGTCGACGTGGGTAAGAATGGAGATCCAGCATCAAATCACCTCCATTCCTCAACCGTTGCCAACCATGACTGCCTCTTCCAGCAACACCCCCGCTGACCCCTCTCCTCAAACCAACTCAAGTCCCAACGGCATCACCCCAACTGATCGAGAATCCCCCAAGTCTTCTACGAGATCCAACACGGCGCGCTCGAATACCTCCAAATCGAATACCTCCAGATCCAACACCTCCAAATCAACCACCCGAAAAACTACCCGTAAGACAAGTAGCAATACGACTCGCAGCAGTGCTACTCAGGACCAGACAACCCAACACAAGACAACCCAGCGCAAAGCCAGCTCGAAAACCACCCGCAGTAGCCGTAGCAAAAACGGTACCAGCACCAGCCGTACCCTTCGCACTCGTCAAGCGACTCCCCTTCCTCCACTCGACCCAGTGACCGGTCCTGTTGAACGAGAAGCTCCCAAACATTACCTCAACCGCGAACTGACTTGGATTGAGTTCAACGCCCGCGTTTTGCACGAAGCCCTAGACCAACGCACCCCACTGTTGGAACGGCTGAAGTTTCTGGCCATCTTCTCCAGTAATCTGGACGAATTTTTCATGGTGCGCGTGGCAGCCGTAAAGCAGCAGATTGCGGCCTACGTCACCTCCCGTACCCCCGATGGTCTCACCCCCACCGAACAACTTAAGAAAATCAGCGAAGCCGTCCGCCCCCTAGTGACCAAGCAATATAAATGCCTTAACGAGCTATTGCTTCCCGAACTGGCCAAGCACGACATCCATCTGCTCTACTATTCCGACCTCACCTCCACCCAACGGGATTACCTCAAAGATTACTTCGATCTCCATATTTTCCCCGTCCTCACCCCTCTGGCCGTCGATCCTGGCCACCCCTTCCCCTACATCTCTAACCTCAGTCTCAACTTAGCGGTCACAATCTATGACCCCGAAGATCGGCAAGAACACTTTGCCCGTGTCAAAATCCCTAGCAGCTTGCCCCGGTTTATCCAGGTGGGGGACGAGCATTCCTTTGTGTCGCTAGAAGACGCGATCGGTCATAACCTAGCACCATTGTTTAAGGGGATGGAAATTCGGGAGTACTACCCCTTCCGAGTCACCCGAAACGCCGATTTAGAGATTGAAGAAGAGGAAGCATCTGACCTGCTACAGGCGATCGAAAAAGAGTTGCTCAAGCGTCGGCTGGGGGGCTCGGCAGTGCGTATGGAGATTGCCTCCCGCACCCCGGACAATATCGTCAACAAGCTGCAGCGCCAGTTGGAATTAGATAAAGGGTCTATCTATAAAATTGATGGTCTGATCGGCCTAGACCGACTCTTTGCCCTGGCAAGCCTAGATGTTCCCGAACTGAAAGACATGTCGTGGTCGGCGAGTATTCCTGCCCGCTTGCAATCTGCGGACTCGGAGAGCCCGATCGGCATCTTCGAAGAAATTCAAAAAGGTGATATCCTGCTGCATCATCCTTACGAGTCTTTCAACGCCAGCGTCCTCCACTTCATCAAGTCTGCCTCTTCCGATCCCGACGTCGTCAGCATCAAACAAACGCTGTATCGCACCTCTGGGGATTCCCCCGTCATCCGCGCACTAATCGAAGCCGCCGAAAAAGGCAAACAAGTGGCCGTACTGGTAGAACTCAAGGCCCGATTTGACGAGGAAAATAACATTCACTGGGCCAAGCGGCTGGAACAATCCGGCGTTCACGTGGTCTACGGTCTGGTCGGCCTCAAAACCCACACCAAGCTCGCCCTGGTTGTCCGGCGCGAGAATGATCGCCTACGTACCTACGTCCACATCGGCACCGGCAACTACAATCCAAAGACTGCCAAACTTTACACCGATCTAGGACTGCTCACCTGCGATGAAGAGTTGGGAGCAGATATTACCGACCTATTTAACTACCTCACCGGCTACTCGCGTCAAAAGTCCTTTAACAAGCTGCTGGTGGCTCCCATCACGCTGCGATCGCGCATGACAGAAATGATTCGCCGCGAAGCTGCCCACCAAAAACGCTTTAACGAGACTGGACTGGGGCAGAAAGGCAGAATCATCGCTAAGGTCAATTCGCTTGTCGATCCCCTGATTATTTCACTGCTTTACGAAGCCGGTCGGTTGGGAGTTGAAATTGATTTGATTGTGCGGGGAATGTGCTGCCTAAAACCAGGAATTCCGGGGATGAGTGAGAGCATTCGAGTCATTAGTGTCATCGGGCGATTTTTGGAACACTCTCGAATTTTCTATTTTGGTAATGGGGGAGAGGAAGAATTCTATTTGGGTAGTGCCGATTGGATGAGACGCAATCTCAGCCGCCGGGTAGAGGCCGTGACGCCCATTACCGATCCAACTTTACAGGGCGAGCTAACAGAGTTGTTGAACATCATGCTGGCGGATAATCGCCAAGCTTGGGAACTACAGCCTGACGGCACCTATATTCAGCGACAGCCGGGTGAAGGGGAAGCTCCTCGCGGTACCCATCGAGTATTGATGGAGAAGTATTCCCAAGTGATTCAGTAAGGTCGACCGGATACGCAAGTAGACTATCGGGCGTCCGATCGGGACTCACGATTTGCGCAAGACTCACGATCTGCGTAACTCTTTATTGCAGACAACTCTTTTTTCTAGACAACTCTTTATCCCACTTCAAGCGCCATCAAATCCCGAACAATCGCATTCCCAGCCCCCAGCAACAGCTTCTTTGGAGGAGTAGGGTGCTCCTGCAAATGAAAGGACATGATGGTCACCTCGTCCCCCTCTTGCACCAAATGGGCGGCTGCGCCATTCATGCAAATGGTGCCAGACCCACGTTCTCCTTCGATGACATAAGTCTCCAACCGATTGCCATTGGTGTTATCCACCACCAGCACTTTTTCGTATTCCGATAGCTCCGCTGCATCCATGAGATCGCGATCGATGGAGATCGATCCCGTGTACTGGACATCTGCTTCCGTAACGGTTGCTTTGTGCAATTTGGACTTCAGAAAAATGCGCATGGACACAGTGAATGGAGCCTAGGTAAGAGTGACATCGTGACTCGATCCTACTCGGCAATCTGCCGCAACCGCGACCCTATCGACTACAGTGAGATCCAATTGCACCATCCGAGGGGTTCTGCCACTCACTAGCCATTGTTTCCATGCACTCCTTTGCAAATGGATCGCCTGGTAGAGCGAAGAGGGAACTGTTCGATAAGAACAGACGAGCGCTCCCTTTCCGCTAAACACTGGTAAACAAAGAAACGGCTGCGCTACTCTGGATGGCATTTAGATGGCTCGCGGTTCGCGCTCCATCATGCTCGCACCCAACCCTTGCCAGAGGTCTTCCCCAAGAGTTAGCAATCTTCGAACCGCTCGTCGCTAGCCTAGTGGCGAGCGCTAACGTTCGAGAGGTGGCGGCAATTGCACAGCGATCCCGTGGTGATGCGATCTCATGCATATCGATTTAACCTCCCGCCAACAACAAATTTTGAAAGCAACCGTTCGCAGCTACATTGCAACGGCCGAACCAGTGGGCTCAAAAACCCTCTCCCAGTCCTACGACCTCGGAATCAGTACTGCCACAATCCGCAACGTGATGGCCATCCTCGATCGCACCGGATTGCTCTATCAACCCCATACATCTGCAGGTCGAGTTCCCTCCGACTCCGGCTATCGCGTTTACGTCGACAACCTGATTGACGAGCCAAAAGATCTGCAACGCCAGCTTCTCGACACCCTCTCCGAACAATTGGGACCCCAACTGCAAGAAGACCTCGATCGCCTGCTCCACCAAGCCACCCAAATCCTGGCATCCCTGAGCGGGTGCATCGCCCTCATCACCGCGCCTCCCACCGACAGCACCACCATCCGACATTTGCAACTGGTGCCGGTGGAAAGCGATCGGGTGATGGCCATTCTGGTGACAGACTCCTACCAAACTCATTCAGTTCTGCTCAATCTTGGTGGAGATGCCAACGGCCTAACCTCGCAAGCAGCCGCAGAGCCACCGGCTGCGAAGCACGATCCAAACGCAAGCAGCTCAACCACTCGTGTCTCATCTCTTGGGGAGCGAGATCGAGAGCAATTGGAACAGGAACTCCAACTGCTGAATAACTTCCTCAATTTGGAATTAAAGGGCAAGACCTTTTTCGATATTCTCAACATCGATTGGCAGCAGATGGACCGCCAGTTTCGCGATTATGGGGACTGGCTGAAGCACTTGCTAGGCACGATCAAACAAAATTACCTCCGCCCCACCATTGGCCAGGTATTTGTCGGGGGCATGACCGGACTCCTACGGCAGCCCGAGTTTGCCCAAACCGAACAGATCCAGGATGTCGTGCAACTCCTGGAGCAAAATCAAGCGGAGCTGTGGCCCGTCATCGAACCCACCACTCTCGATCGCCTGGTGCTCTACATCGGCAGCGAGAATCCCCTCGAACCTATGCACCAATGCACGTTAATCTCTGCCGGGTATTCTTGCGGTCCTGTGGCAATGGGCAGCGTCAGCTTGCTAGGCCCTACCCGCATGTCCTACGAACGCGCGATCGCATCGGTCAAAGCCACCGCCAGCCACCTATCAACTCTGGCATCTACCAATGAGGCATCGTAGGTAAAACCAACACGATTCTTGGGGTTGACCTCTGGACTCCGTATTGAAACTCCCCCAATCCTTAAATTAAACTTTCAGATGAATCCGCCATAGGCTCTGAAACTAAGTCTGTGACTGCCATTTGAACTCGCACAACAATTGACTGGCGCGTGAGTCAAGGGCGCATTTGCGGGTACAGTAGCTAGACAGAGTCCCAGGTCGGGTTCATTCTGAGTAGCCGGTCCGGCATCTTCAGCCCACACTGCATAACCATCTGCCCAGAGCCTCATGGAAATCGAAGAACTCTTGCAAATCTATGGCTCTTCTCGCAAAAAGTTCGAGGAACTGTCCTTCGAACGCGTCGATATGAGTGAAGCTCCGTTATCAGGAATATCTCTGATCCGCTGCAGGATTTCACAGTCCAACCTACAAGACATCGATTTATCGGAATCAGACTTATATAAAACCGAGTTCAAACTCTCAAGTCTTGCTCGTGCCAATCTCAGTCAAGCTCGTATCCGTCGCGCCCGCATTCAAGATGTAGATCTATCGGCAGGCAACCTAAAGGGGGTCGATCTAAGCGGATCCCGGTTAACCGGGACTAATCTATACAGTGCAAACCTTTCCGAGGCTCTACTGGTTAACACCTTTTTAAAGGGATGCCACCTACGGGAAACGGACTTTCGAAAGGCAGACCTCTACAAGGCCAACCTCCGTCGTAGCGATGCGAATGGGGCCAATTTCACTGAAGCGACATTAAAGCGAACCAACCTATCTGAAGCCGATTTATATCAGGCCAACCTAGTTAAGGTCTCGGCCCCCTACGTAAACTTGACCGAAGCCAAATTGGGAGACGCCAATCTCATTGATGCGAATCTAACTGGGGCTATCCTAACTGGGGCTATTTTGACCGGAGCCAATCTCAGCCAAGCCATGTTGGTTGAAGCCAATCTCAATGCGGCCGATCTTAGTTTGGCCACCTTGCAAGGCACGAAGCTGCTGGGGGCGAATCTGGGAGGAGCGGATCTGAATGGAGCCGATCTGAGTAACGCCAACTTGAGTGGAGCCAATCTTGGGCTGGCGAATTTAGACGGAGTCACCTTTCGTAATACCGTCATGCCAGATGGCAGCATTCGCTCTAATGCTCCCGTGGAGTTGCCCGAACCGGTGTCTCCTATCGTTATGCCCGCCAATTCCCAGACCGGTCGCATCTCAACCAAAACGGATGAATTATTAGAGCGGTTCGGTTCAGGCGAGCGAGACTTTCCCAATCTAGATATGCGGAAAGCCCTGCTGTTCGGGGCTTATCTACGGGCCATTAACCTACGAGATAGCGATCTACGCGAAGCCTATTTACGACAAGCGAACCTGTATGCATCCAACCTGAATGGGGCAAATTTGTCAGCAGCTTCTCTGGTGGGGTGCGATTTAAATAGTGCTGATTTGCAGGGGGCTGATTTGCGAGATGCAGATCTAAGAGGAGCCGATTTAAGAGGGGCTAACTTAAAAGGGGCCTTACTTTATCGAGCAAATCTCACCAATGCTCGTTTACAATCATCAAATTTGCGCGACTGTGACTTTCAAGACGCCACAATGTTGGGGGCTCAGCTATCTGGAGCCGATTTAACAGGTGCCAATTTATTCGGGGCGGACGTCATGCTGGAGCAGCTTAAAACTGCTATTCGCTGATTTCGTCGATCGCAATAGGTAGTATGCAAACAGTTCGACAGAATGCCTCGAACAGACTCCTTTGCCTGTAGCGCTATTGCTTAAACAAAATGATACGGCGGCAGCGGCTGCCCCAATTCCAATGTCCAATTGTGCAATTGCGATCGCCACCGCATCACCTTCTCCTTCAGCTCGATCGCTTCAGTCCGCTGAATCAGAACATAAGCCCGCTCCGTATCTCCCTGAGTATGGGCGACAAGTCGGGGATAGGTCTGAGCAATTCGCGCTAGGATGTCGTCTTTCTCTGCCTGAACCCGATTATTGTCATCGACAGATTGCGCCTTAGAAGGTGGAAGAGTTGAAACCATAATTTGTTCTGCTGGCCGATCGGCGGACAAAGGGTCGGGCGAATCAAGCAGAGTCAGCTTACAGCAGTATTCTACGCAGTCTGCCAGCATATCGAGCTTGCTGAGATAGGTATCTTGGTGTTTGGCTAAATGATCGACTAGTCGCTGGTGCGAGTGGAAACAGGTGCCAAATTGCAGGGGAATAAGGGGCACCTGCTCAAAGACAGCACACATGACGCGATCGTGAGCCAGTGCAGCTTGCACTAAGTTGTCGTCATCCTGCTGGAACTGCTCGAAATCAGCGTCAGGCTCCGTCAAAGCAGCCATACGGTCGCAATATACAAGCTCCAACCGTCCGTTAATTCCGGCGGGGAGATGCAGGGTATGCTCGGGACAGGTGAGGAAAGCATAGGTGTACATAGGAACACCCAGTCGAAACATCAGGCAAGCAATATCAATACCCTATGCAACAGCCACTCTGTTTGTGGTTCGTTCTCCCAATCGGTAAACAATCGTCAAATTATCGATACGTTTTGTCAGATTTCGCGATTTCAACGTTCGCGACTTCACCTGCGGCTCCAAGGCATATCTGCCTCTTGTTTTTTGAGGACCCATCCCTACATCTTCATCGAGCCAGCAACACTCGAGTCAGGGCAGTGTCGCAAAAATGAGAAAGACAATGAAGCGTTCGTGCCAAGCGGAGTTGTTATGCAGCATTTCCAGAGATGGAGCGAATGAATCTCACTTGAGCAGAGAACTCTCCTTTGGCGATATCAGCAGCAGGCGGCACTGATATCGATCGTGCTTTAGCGGCTGCTCGAACGGTGAAATCCACCGGAATATTGCGTTTTTCATTTCAGTCAGGACATTCAACTCTAGATACAGACAGGGATTGCCTTCGCTGAAATGTCCGCAGTGATGGGGTCACTGGTCTAGAGTTAGAGCCTTGCCATGTTTGAACGTTTTCCACTGAAGGGCAATCGCAGCATATTCCAAATCAAAATACCCGGACCGTCCCCAAAAAGGACTCTAAGGTAAGAAAGCACTCTCGTCCCGCCCCTACACTGGCGACATCTCCCCAAACCCCTAACAGACAGAAAAGCACATGAAATTTCTGAATGGTGTCTCTACGCTTTTGGTGTATCAACTGGTGGGAGAAGTGACCACCAATCTGTTACACCTCCCTGTTCCTGGCCCAGTCCTAGGCATGACATTGCTGTTCCTGACCTTGCTCTGTTCGCGTCGAGTATCCATCGCTCTCGATACCACGTCTAACGCCCTACTCAACCACCTGTCCCTTCTCTTCATCCCTGCAGGGGTGGGCGTAATGGTTCATTTCGATCGCCTCTCTGCCGAGTGGATTCCCATCACCATCGCCCTCGTGCTCAGTACCCTACTCACCATCACAGGCTCTGCTGCCGCCATGGCGATCGCCGATCGTCTCCTCACCCAGAAATTGACTGCGAACTAAATTGCCTACCCATGCCTGACTTCGACTTCTCCGACATTTGGGTCTACCTACCCGCCACTCCACTGGTGGAGCTAACCGTCACACTGCTGGTCTACAACTTGGCCTACAAGCTCTACCGGTTAGCTAAATCCAACCCGCTTCTAAATCCCGTTCTCACGTCCATCCTGACCCTCATCGCCTTACTCCTGCTCACCGGTACGTCTTACGAGCAGTATTTCGAAGGGGGTCAATTCATACATTTTTTGCTGGGTCCCGCCACCGTCGCCTTAGCCATTCCCCTCTACAAACAGTGCTCTAAGCTCAAAACACTGTGGCCCCAACTGGCGATCGCAATCCTCTCCGGAGTCATTCTCAGTGCCCTCAGCTCCGTCTTTCTGGCCAAAGTGCTCGGTGCCACCCTCGAAACACAATTGTCCATTGCCCCAAAATCCGTCACGACTCCTGTTGCCATGGGGATTTCCGAACAAATCGGTGGCCTACCGTCCCTCACCGCAGTGTTGGTTGTCTTAACCGGTATCTTGGGTTCCAGTATTGGCCCCGCTTTGCTCGATTGGATGCGAATTCGAGACAACACCACGAAAGGAGTCGCATTGGGCATTGCAGCTCATGGATTGGGAACGGCGAGAGCGTTCCAACTCAGCTCCGAAATGGGAGCTTTTGCTGGGCTAGCAATGGCTTTGTCGGCGTTCACCACAGCAGTATTGCTACCTGGATTGATGCGTGTACTGGGCTAATGGCCCGAGCGCTCCATCTAATAGCGATGGGTAATGAGGTGTATGGCAGTGGCCATACCAATGCGGACATTTCAGCGATGTCTAGACCTGACAACGATCGGAACCTCTGTCCTAACTGAAATGGCAAAGGCTATATTTGCTCGTCCAATCTCCATTAACCCATCGTATCCACGTCAGTTCGACAGAGCAATTTGAGTTGAATCATTCCTTCGCTGTACAACCAAAGCATTAGGGTTTGAAGCCTCTCTCCTCTCCCAATGTAGGCTTAGGACTGGGGGGGCTATCGAACTCAGGTCGCTGTAAGGTCTGAAGTCGGGAGACAGCTCAAAGCCTTAATCCACAGGGAGAAATGATTGGAGAACTCTCCAGAGCGGATGGCCTAGCGTATTGAACGCAACGGTTTCTGGAATTGCGAAGGAATGGCTGTAAGTTGTCGTTATGTTAATGGCAGGTAAGTAGAACCGTAGCAGTTTGGCCATATTGTTCCAGCAAAGTCTGGCGCTGCCCTTCGGCCGGGAGCCCAAACGTCTGCATTTGCTCGATATCGACCGGTGCTGGCAGCTCGGCCAGTGGTTGGCTACCTAGACTGCTAAACGTAACCACCTCCGATATAGTCACAACTTTGCGCTGGTGTTGGGAGTAAAGACGTTTATAGTCCCCTGCTATTTCCTGCCATCGCTCGGGGGGACAGTAGCTGCGATCCAGCAAAACGGTTTGTTTGGGAACGGGAAGCAATGCTGTGACGGCAGCTCCAGCAAGACCGAAAGCACAGCCCGTACAACACAGAGTGACGATCAGGCGGGACGTCAAATGCATAAGTTAACTCGGGTAAATCGTGAAGAACGGTAGTCTGCCGTCACAGAGTCTTTGCCGATACGGTTAAAGATTCGTTTGGAACAGCCCCCGCAAAATGGTTTGGATATTAGCAGTAGTTCCGGTTTGAACTGTGGATTCTCGTAGCCCTGCAATTGCCTCCAGTTCAGCTAAATTCGGTTCCCCGTAGGCAATGGGATACAAACGAATGTCGCTATATTCCAATACCTCTTGAACTCGGTTGAAGGTTAACCCTTGATTGGTCTCGCCATCCGTCAAAAGCAATATGAAAAAACGGCCATCAGGATCTGCCGCTCGACGCTCCATTAACTCTCCAATCGCGACCATAGTAGCGTCATACATCGCAGTGGACCCATCAGCCCGCAAGGTATCAATTCCGGCCAGGAAGCGTTGGTGCTGCAGGCGATCGAAGGGGGCAAGAGGAACCAGCGTCTGAGGATGTTCGTTAAATGCAATCATGCCAATGTAGTTGCCGGCATTAATGTCAGTACTTGCAATTGCCAAACCTTCTTTGAGGGCACGCATAGGTTCCCCCTCCATCGAACCACTAGCATCAACGACCACCATTAAATAGACTGTGCGCCCCCCCTCTTTCTGCTCCTTCCAATAGGTGCGAGCCGCTTCAAGAATTGTGCCCTCTGGAATTGGGGGCTGGGTATCTTGACGAGCGATGTCAGTAAACCCCTGCTGTTGCGCCAGTTGCTGAGCAGCTTGCGCAACGGCATAGTCTCCGAATATGTCTAAAGCCTCATCCTCGCGATCGGTATTCCACTCAAACCCGATGAGTGGATTGTTGTGGGGAATGCCAAACGGAACAAATTGAACCTCTCGAAACTGGGGTTGTTGGCGCAAGCTAACGAAATTCTGATACTCCAGCGGAAAGGCTTGCAGCTTATCCGGATCGCGCAGAAATATTTCTTGCAGGTCGAGAGTGGTGCGAGTGGTAATCAAAACATTGTCTTGAAATGCAGAAAAAACGGAGTTTACCTCCGGCGATCCCAAATCGTTAAGGGTGAGGGGACTCCCATCACCAGCATGTCCTGCAGCATTCCAAAAGATCGTGTACAGCAGGTTAAGTGAGGTTGAGCTGGTATAGGGATTGGGATACCCCACGTTCAGTTCTCCGGCAAGGATATGATTCAGCAAGTCGTCAAATCTAAGATTTCCATCAACAGCCAATCGCTCGTAGACATCCCCTTGGAGCACAAACCCAGCCGTGTTTTCTACTAACTGAGGTTGCACGGTAACCAGATCCACCCCTCGATCGTTCAAAATTTCGACCCACAAATCATTGGACGGTGAATAGCCTTCGGGATCGACGGTACCGGAGGCCAACAGTTGAGCCGCTGTACCGGAGGCAATTTTACGAATGCCCACTTGAATCAATTGCCCGGTGTCCAAGCGAATTTGCTGTTGATTGAATTCCTCAGCAACATCAATCAACCAGCGTTCGTTCACGCGTTCGTTATTGGCTTTTTCCGACGATGTAAAAATCTCGAGGTACACCGTATTGGGGTCGTTCGTCCGACGAGCTGCATACAGTGGATAGTTGTTGATGTCGGGCAGAGGTTCCCGAATACCTTCGACAGAATACCGAGTGGCGATCGCATCCGAAACGGTTCGATCCTCAACCTCTATTTCGGGCAATAGCCGATCTCGCAAGGCATCTTCAGCGTCCTCATAGGAACTGATGGTGAGAGTGCCACAACTGACTATTGCCAGCGGTAAAACTAGCATCCAACAACGCTTAGATGCACTTGCTAAGAACGGTAGAGTCATGTGAAAGAATCTCACGTCTAATCATTAACGGTGACTGATAATAAGGCGAACCATCTATCTAGCTTCGGTATTAATCTCGCTACTCTATCGATCGCACTACTCTCCGGTCGAGAGTTCCAAAGCTGCCGAGTTGGCCTGGATCAACATTTGCAGATTCACTGGGAGTCGATCGCTATCTCCTTCTGAGGCTAGAGAGGAAATGGCTAATTGATCGCGCAATACTTGTAAGTCCTGGTAGGTTACCTCCAGCCGTTGCAAACTCGTTTCGAGCTTTTGGCGGGCAAGACGGCGATACGTAGTGGTTTCAACTTCTTGGTTAACTTGTATGGCCTGACCCACTTGCTCAAGTAATCCTAAGACAGTGTAGAGCGTGTCTAGCAGATCGCTAGACAGAGCGGGGCGTCGGTCGGCAATCGCAGCTGCAATGGTTTGGGAAGACTGGCTCCAATTGAGTGCTTGTTGCCAGCTTTCAATAGGAGCAGAGGCTTGGAATTTGGCATTGAGTTGGTTAATGCGATTGTTGTAAACCACTGTATCCAGCAAATTGGCAGACCGTTCTGGAGCCAGTTGAGTTTGTAGTTGTGGCAAGCGAGAGAGTTGCCAGACCCAAGCAATGAACCCAAGGAAGGCAATCGCCACTCCAATAGCCATCACGACTGGTCTGAAGCCCATCGTGGCTATCCACAACCACAGCCCAATCGCGATGCCCAAGAGTAATACGTAAGTTTGGGCCAGCGTAAATAGTAACCGGAATAATCTCAACAGCTGAAGAGGAGATGTTACGTGCAACGACATTCATTGTATCGACATCGTCATTGCAGCTACCGATGAGACAGTGTCTATGGTGAGTAGGTTGCGACACTGTCATCGAGAGCCGTACTAGGAGGTAAGTAGGCGTTACATCTTGTTGAAGCTTAAAAAATCGTACCCCTCGCAGTTTTGAAAAAGCATGTCTCCACAAGTTCCCGGCCTCTGGGTCGGTCAGTCGTTACATTTCATCTGCCT
The DNA here is from genome assembly GCA_051439425.1 of Synechococcus sp. GTDB lineage: Bacteria > Cyanobacteriota > Cyanobacteriia > Thermostichales > PCC-7336 > PCC-7336. The sequence goes on along the minus strand of JBFRWD010000140.1, from coordinate 22,809 downwards.
GACGTTTCTCCTGGCGCTAGTTTGGTTGGTTTGGAAGTATCTGGGCGATCCATACCCGGTCGCCTTCTGGATTGCCATTGCTATTCCCATCGTGCATCAAGTCTTCGTATGGCTGGCATGGCGCTTAGAACTCCACTCCTCGATTACCAGTCATGCGATTGGATTCCACGGATACCTCGTTTTGTTCTTCCTGCTGTTTGCAGGCCGCTTCATCTCGCTATTTGCATTAGCCTGGATAGACCGTTACAGTCTTAGCCTCGCAATTCTCCCACAGGCGATCGCCACGGCCCTGCTCGCCTTGCTCAGCATCTACACCATGTACAGCGTAAAAAAATACTTTGGATTTGCGCGGGCTGCTGGTGCCGATCGCTTCGATCCGAAATACCGCGATATGCCCCTTGTAACCCAAGGCATTTTCCGATTCACGAACAACGGAATGTACCTCTACGGGTTCCTTTTATTTTGGGCGATCGCCACTGGCCTGAACTCGTCGGCAGCAGTCACCGTCGCAGCATTCAGTCACGTCTACATCTGGGTCCATTTCTATGCCACCGAAAAGCCGGGGATGGATTTTCTGTATTCCTCGGCCTAGAAACAGATATCGTCCGTAATGCTGAGTTTGATGTGCCGTGATCGCGATCGGATGAATGTACCGGAGCGGGAAAAAGCGGACGGCTCGTCTTGCCGATCGAGGTTAACTGTCTCTTGGCGTTCCTCGAACGTGCAATGCGTAACCTGAAGCAATTCAGAACGCTGGCGTTGAGGTGGCCGCAGAAACTCAATAATTTACAGGAGCCTCTACGACAGATCGCTGTAAGTTCGAGAATTCTGGAAAGAGGTTCCAGACCCGAAACAGTCAAAAAGGCTCGATATATCTGCGTTGAGGTTTGCCTGACACTAAAAAAGTTGAAATAGTGAGCGTACCTGCATGTGCAATATCCCCTAATGCCCCAAGCGAGGAACTCATATGACCAGTAAGGTGCCCCCTCCCAGCGCTGAAAAGGTTCCTCACATAATCAATCGCCACGGCATTGAGCGCATTGATGACTATCACTGGTTGCGCGATGATAATTGGCAACAGTTTATCAAAGGCGATATTGATTTTAAAAACCAAGCGATCTTTGACTATATCAATACGGAAAATAAATATACTGAAACCATCATGGAGGACACTTCAAAACTTCAAGAAGACCTTTACCAAGAGATGCTTTCCCGAGTAAAGGAAGATGACTCTCGGGCTCCAATGAAACATGGAGAATACTATTATTATTCGCGTATTGAAAAGGGAAAAAACTACTCTTACTATTGCCGCAAAAAAGACAGTTTAGAAGCTGCAGAAGAAATCTACTTTGATGTTAATGCTGAAGCCGAGGGGAGAGGCTACTACAGCCTTGGGGCTCTAAGTAGAAGTGAAGGCGATCGCTACCTCGCGTATTCAGAAAACACTACCGGCTCAATGGAATATACGGTAAAAGTCCGCGATCTTGACAGTAGAGAAGATTTCCCTTGGGAGGCGAAAGAGACAACGGGAGACGTGGTTTGGTGTCGGGATTATAAACACCTCTACTATATCGAGCGCGATCCCCAGGATGGTCGAGGACGAGCACTCTATCGTTTAGATATTCAAGATGGGCCGAAGGAAAGAGAGTTGATCTTTGAGAGGCCCGACGATCTGAGCAATCTGTTTATGTCGATCTATCGAACCAGCGATAGAAATTACATCGTTTTGGAATTCGGCGATACCAACGCAAATCAGCTCTACCTCATTGATGCCCGAGATGCCAAAGCTCAACCAGTCCTCTTTCACAAACTCGAAAAGGACACCCTTGTTTCTTTAGAGTCAGGGAAAGGTCTGTTTTATATTCTTACCAACTCCGATCGATGTATCAACAATAAGGTTATGACATGCCCTGAAGAGCAACGGGGAAAAGAGAGTTGGTCCGAATATATCCCTCATAGCGAACAGATTTATATTAAGAATATCGATCTCTACAATGACTATCTGGTGATGGTAGTTAACGATAACAAACTCGCACTTCCCAAGCTTGTCATCAAAAATATTGAAACTGGGAATACGAGTGAAATAGAGATGAAGGATGAAGCCTACTCCCTTAGTTACCTGGGGGCATTGGAATTTGAAAGCAAAACCATTCAGTTCATTTATCAATCCCCCATTCGCCCAACTGAGACCCAAGAATACGATCTAGAAAGTGAATCGATTTCTATCGTCAAGCCGGGAGATTGTCCCAACTTCAATCCCGATAACTATCAAGTCAAGAGGGTGTTTGCCCCGGCTCATGATGGAGAAGAAATCCCTCTCACCATTGTTATTAAAAAGGGCTTCAGTCAAGATACTAAGGCTCCCGCCTTCATCTACGGCTACGGATCCTATGGCTACTCTATCCCGGCTTACTTTTCATCCAACGTAATGAGTTTAGTAGATCGAGGATTTTCTTATTCTATCGCTCACATACGGGGAGGATCGGATAGGGGCTATCGATGGTATCTAGATGGAAAATTGGATAAAAAGATGAATACCTTCACGGATTTTATATCTTGCTGCAAGTATTTAATCGAGCATCAATATTGTGCAAAAGGGAAAATTGTGGCTAATGGAGGGAGTGCGGGAGGACTTCTCATGGGTGCTATTTCTAATATGGCCCCCGAACTCTTCCAAACGGTGATTCTGGATGTTCCCTTTGTTGATGTTATCAATACCATTTGTGATGAAACGTTACCCCTAACACCTCCCGAATGGAACGAATGGGGAAATCCTATTCAGGATAAAGACTCTTTTGATTACATATTAAGCTACTCCCCCTACGATAATGTCCAGCGCAAAGAATACCCCAACATGCTGTTCAATTCCGGAATCACCGACGAGCAGGTCACCTATTGGGAACCAACCAAAATGGTGGCCAAACTACGCGAGTTCAAAACAGACAATAATTTGCTCCTGTTAAAAATGAAAATGACTGCTGGACATGCTGGTTCTTCTGCTCGTTATACCAAACTGCGAGAAAAGGCCTTTGACTACGCGTTTATATTGAAAGTCCTTGCTGCTAGTGAAGAGATTGCTGCATGACTGAAACCAAGGTAATAGCTATTCAGACTGCGGTATTGCAGGAGGCAATTTCACCTAAATAGCAGAGGACTTTCGTTCTAGAAGCTGGCAATGTATGGCGAGGCATCAGGTTTTGGAAAAAGATTTAAAAACCAGCCATCAGTGACAGTTCCTGGCCTCTTACTCAGGCTTGCTGCAATCTATCGATCGTTCGATGACCCCTAATAGCAAGCCTGACAAAACACTAAATGCGTTGCGGGCAAATTGCTTGCCCTTCATCCGGAACCAGTTGAATATCCGACACCGAAATCGAAAATTCCCCTGACGTTTCCAGGCCAAATACTGTGGTGACCTCTTCTAGATCTGCACCTGCTTCTGCAAAACAATGCAGCGAGATATCGGTTTGAGTCCACTCTCCCAGTTCGGCATCCGCAAATAGAGTCGTCATATCCAACTCAGCCCGACATCCCTCACCGCATGTGAGAAAGAGAGTTACGGGGTCTTTCGGCGGATTGTTGACTCGATATTGAATGGCGATCGCCGTATCATCCCGTTGCGAGTAATCTGCCCCCGGTCCAGAAATTTCCACCGAGGCTTTGGCATTCCCATTCCAGGTGAATCGTCGGGCATCCTCCTGAGCATTGCGATCGACCGAGCGGATGGTCAGAGTATTTCCTACCTGCGTGCGTGCATCCACCGCCACAATAGACTGCCCGTCACTATTTCCCTGCAACACCCAAGGGTGAATGGCCTCACCAAACGCGAACAGTTCGTTGTTAGCGATTAAATCATCCAGTCTGGCATCTTCTGACAGCGTGCCGATCGTGGTGCGATCGACGTAAGTCAGTCCGTAACCGTAGGCAAATTGCGGATCGTAATTCGCATCTCCCCGATTGACATTTTGTACCGCTGAGCGTGGCCAAGAGAATGACAATGTTCCCTCAAAGTCATAGTGAATTGAGCCGTTCGGCTGACGTATCAAGACATCGGCCACCCCTCCCCCTTGCGACCCTGGTAACCAGGCCACCACAAATGCATCCGAAGCATTGATTTCGGGGTTGACCCACATTGGTCGCCCGGTTAAGAAAATCGACACCGTAGGAATATCGGCGTCCCTAAACTTGTTTAGTAATTCCAGCCCCAGATCGGATGTGAATTCCAAATGATCCACATCCCCTTTGAACTCGGCATAGGGATCTTCACCAAACACCACAATCGCCACATCGGGAACCTCCTCGTAAGTGCCATCTACACTTAATTCGGCCTCTCCTCCACCCGCCTCAACCGCGTTGCGAATTCCTTCCCAAATTGACTCTCCATTGGGAAAGCTACCATTGCTGTTCCCCGTCCCCTGCCACGACAGTGTCCAGCCACCGCTTTGCTTGCCAATACTGTCAGCCCCATCACCCGCCACCAATACCCGTTGGTTGGCTTTTAGGGGCAACAGATTGCCTTGATTCTTCAGCAACACCAGAGATTCACGCACTGCCTGACGAGCCACCGCCAAATGTTCGGGGGCACCCAATAGTGCATAGTTGCCCGCCAGCGATCGCTGCGATGGTGCAGGTTTATCGAACAAACTGAGGCGATATTTCACCCGCAGAATCCGACGGACAGCGTCCTCTAATCGCCGTCGAGGGATCTCTCCTGACTTCACTTGCTTGACCGTATTTTCGTACAACCGTTTCCAACTTTCCGGAGCCATTAGCATGTCCAAACCAGCGTTATACGCTTCCGGACAGCTGGAATTGCTACAGCCCGGGACTTTGCCATGGCCATCCCAATCCCCCACCACAAATCCGTTAAACCCCATCCGCTCTTTCAAGACATCGGTGAGCAGCCCTTTATGTCCGTGCATCTGCTCGCCGTTCCATGACGAGAATGAGGCCATCACGGTTTGCACCCCAGCCTCGATCGCTGGAGGATATCCTGCTCCGTGGCGATCGCGTAACTCTTCTTCAGAATCTTGGTTGTCACCACGATCGATACCGTTGACCGTACCCCCATCCCCCAAAAAGTGCTTGGCCGTAGCAAGCACCTGCTCGTCCCCCAAAAAAGTCGGGGTATCTAACTCCCCCTGCAACCCTTGAACAACGGCAGTAGCGTAGTTTTTCACAATATTCGGGTCTTCGGAATACCCCTCGTAGGTACGTCCCCAACAATCATCTCGAACCACAGCTAGGGTGGGAGCAAATGTCCAGTCCATCCCGGTTACAGAGACCTCGCGGGCTGTAATCCGAGCAATTTGTCGCATGAGGTCAATATTCCGTGTCGCTCCCAAACCGATGTTATGAGGAAATAAGGTGGCTCCAATAACATTGTTATGACCGTGCACGGCGTCGGTCCCCCACAACACGGGGATTCCTTTGCGATCGCCGCTCGTATCCCGAGACGCCGTATAAAACGCATCAGCAAGTGCTAACCACTCAGCAGCAGAAGCCCGAACATTATTGTTAGGAGCCGAGTTTCCCCCGTTGAGGACCGAGCCCAATCCGTAGGCCCGCACTTCGTCTGGGGTAACTGACGCAATATCGGCCTGAATGGTTTGCCCCACCATCTCCTCAATGGTCATAGACTTCAGCAATTCATCGACTTGAGCCTCGATGACCGGATCGAGCGGGGCTCCACCAGTGGTAACTGGCCAGATCTCAGGGGTGACGAAAGTGGGAGTCTTGGGCAGCTTCACCATTAATACGACGAGGAGAATCGCTAGGCTAGTAAGGACAAACAGTAATCGGCGAACTAGGACACGGTTTTTCATATAACTTATCTACATGGCAAGGGGCGATCTCGCGGTAAGGAAAAAGACATACAGCTTATAGAACGACCCTGTTTTTTTGATGACGCGACTGTTTGGTCCGAGCCATAGGCCAAACCATTTTGTTGTGGGTAGATTCGCAGAATTGACTATCCTGCCAAAAACACTCTCACAACGGCAGTCGCGATCTGTTCTGGAGCACCATCTCACAGCGACTCTTCATCGAATTAGCAGACGCAAGATGACAAAAGACTCGATGCTCGGATACGGTATGGAGCATCTTCGCACCCGAACAAAACCGTGGTGGTCGCCAAGCTCGTCCAATCTGCCAGGCACTTACGCCAGTTCTAATTTTTTCGACACATTGCCCAGGAGCCTTCCCTTGCAAGATATCACCGTGACCTGGAATGATTACCACCACAAGATCGAACAGCTTGCTGTTCAAATTCACGACAGTGGTTGGGAGTTCGATCAAATTGTGTGCTTGGCAAAAGGGGGGCTGCGAATCGGGGATGTTTTTGCTCGCCTGTTTAACGTTCCGCTCGCCATTCTGTCAGCATCGTCATACGGTGGGGCAGACGGTCGCCAGCGAGGAAAGCTCAAGTTTTCGCGCGATCTGTCTATGACATCAATCAATTTAGGCAGCCGCATTCTTCTGGTGGACGACCTGGCTGACTCTGGATGGACACTCAAACGCGGGATCGACTGGTTGCATTCCCACTACGGGTTCTACATCGAAGAGGTTCGAGCCGCTGTGTTGTGGTACAAGGCTTGTTCGGTACACAAGCCCGACTATTTCGTAGATTTTCTTGAAGATAGCCCCTGGATACACCAGCCATTCGAGCCTTACGAACTTATGAGTCCCGTAGACTTAGCGGAAAAATTAAAACAGCAGCATTAACCGAACGGTCTTGCAGCACTCCGAGTCGTGTCGCTCGATCTAACGACTTTTGGGAAAGCTGCCATCGCGGACATCATCACAAAAGGCTTCTACCGCCGATGTAATCGTATTGCGGAGATTCGCGTAAGCTTTCGCAAATGGTGGCATCTGTTCTGACAATCCCAACAGATCGTTGGTTACCAATATTTGCCCGTCGCATCCAGCTCCTGCTCCAATACCGAAGGTCGGAACGACCAACTGTTCGGAAATTTCTCGACCAACATCCGCCGGTATGTGCTCCAAAACCATGGCAAACACCCCCGCAGCCTGCAAGTTTTTGGCTTCGCTCAATAATTGTTGAGCGGCGTCATCGGTTGTTCCTTGTCGGCGAAATCCTCCCAGCTGCAGGACTGATTGCGGAGTTAAGCCAATGTGTCCCAGTACCGGAATACCTGCTTGTACTAGGGCCGCGATGGTGTCCACCATTTGGGAATACCCACCTTCCACCTTGACGGCACTTGCTCCTGCTTCTTTTAGTAAGCGGCCAGCAGCCATCAACGCTTGTTCCTTGCTGACTTGATAAGACATGAAGGGTAAGTCGGCAACTAAAAAAGCCCGTTCGACGCCACGCCGCACGGCTGAGCAGTGGTGGATTAATTCATCCAGCGTTAGCGGCAAGGTATTGGCATATCCCAATGCGGTCATGGCCAAGCTATCGCCCACCAACAGTAGATCGATGTCGGTGCGATCGAGCAATTGGGCGGTGGCATAGTCTGCAGCCGTCAGGGCCACCAATTTGCGCCCGGCTTGCTTGGCTTCAACAAAATGATGAATTCGAATGGGAGGCATGACATCGATTGAACGCCCCTCGATCCTACTGCACTCATCCTTCCGATCAATGCGTAGCTGACTGCATATTCGCTTCGTTGTGGGCTGAGATGAGGAGAGTGACCAAGCAGCATACGTATACGCAGCAAACTTGATGGAGCGTCAAGACTTCATGCCGACGTCAATCAGGAATTTGATTTCAACCGGCAAAACCTCGCTCGCCCGCGTCTACGTTCCGAACCCGCTATTCCAGAAGATGTCCAGTGAAGTTGAAACTAGCCGAATTATTGAGAGACTTCCGAACTCGCTGGGTTAGGCGATCGCAAATCCGACACTTTGACCTGGGACTTACCGGCTAGCTGACCCATGAGGTCAACTGATGAGTGCATGGCATTTTTGACCCGATCGACTTCTTCTTGACTCAATCCCTGAACCACAGCGGCGTTCAATTCGCGTGCCAAATTAATGAAGCGATCGATCTCATTACGCAATGCCTTGTAGCGTCGTTCGCTGGTGAGTACTGGATTAGCTCCGTACCATAGACCGATTTCCAAAAACACGAGTCCAATCGTTACGGCCACCAATTTGTAAATGTCATTCTGTAAAAGGATGAACCCTCCATAGACGATCAAGAGACCGGTGAGGGTGGACATGACAGGAGCATTCTGGTTCAGTCGTCGTCGCCAGGATGGTTTGACACGATGGAGAGGCATTAGTTTTCTTCGCCAGAGGTACTTTTATTCTGAGGATTCCCCCAGGGACTGGCGATACCTTCAAGACATCCATACACGTTCAAGATATCTCTTCAATGCAGCTAACATGCAGTGCATCATATTGATCTAAATGGCAGCTCAGCGTTTGAGTTAGACGGTCACCAGTGAGAGCGATCGTGCAATAGGAAGCTGGGTCAGAGGCGTTGCATTACGGGATTTAACGTTTTGCCAACCCCACAAAATCTCCGTGATACGGTGTCATGTGTGTCTTTGTTTAGGATGCTTTCATGACAGCAGCTTACCTTCAGCCTTACATGGTGCTCTCTGTGGGCCTAGTTCTGCCCGCAATCGCGATTGTCGCTCTGTTCCTGTGGATTGAGAACGAGCCAGCCTAGCGTGAATCGTTACTGTTCAGAGAGTCTCCCCCGATATAAGCTTCAATAACAAACTGAAAGCCGCTCCGTTACCTGGAGCGGCTTTCAAAATTTTTAGCAATGCGTGCAGCCTGCTCTTTATTTAGAGGCTAGAGCCAACTCCGACGTAAGAACCGTAGAAGAACAGGCCCAGAACTGCAACGACTCCCATGCCAGCGATAGTGGCAACAATCCACAAGGGAATTCGGGGTTGATCTTGCATTCTTTTTCTCTCCGTAAATCTCGTAGCTTAAAAGCGAATTAATTCAGCAGATAGCTGGAAAACAGCAAAGCGGTGGTAAACACCAGCAACAGCCCTAGGTACAGGGATGTGCGATTCAGCTCCACTGGTTGAGCGTTGGGATTTTTTTCTGGCTGATTTCCGTCAGACATGGTTAGTTATCGTTGAATAAACTGCATAGCGGCGATCGCGCCGATGAAGAAGACACTGGGTACACCCAAGGTGTGAACAGCCAGCCAGCGCACGGTAAAGACGGGATAGTAAACTGGCTCGTTGGAACTAGGGGAATTCATAAGAACAACCTGGAAAACTCAGTTGAAATTTACTTGAGGTAATCTTCGATTTGACCGGTCGCATCAAAGCGATCGCGGACAATCGGCAGCTCCTGACGCTCGGCACTGAAGTACTCGTCGGGACGTGGGGTACCGAATACATCGTACGCCAAGCCAGTGCTGACAAACAGCCAACCAGCCAAGAATAAGACGGGAATGGTGAGGGTATGAATCACCCAGTAGCGGACGCTAGTAACAATGTCCGAGAATGGCCGTTCGCCAGTATCGCCTGCCATCGCAGCTCTCCTCTATGCCAGTAGGTTAAAGAATTAATTCTATGATAAGGATTATGACACGCTGCCCACAACTTTTTACAATCGATTCCCTTGTTTCAAACGCTTGTGGGCCATAGAGGTACAGGAGGTAGCGGTCGTACTGGGCTGCTAGAAGTTGATTGTCGGGCTAGAAGCCGATCTCGAATCATCCCAAAAAAAGTGACGCCCCCAGACAAAATAATCCATGAGGTGCGCCACAAGAACTGTAGGTAGAAATGGTTCAAGAAGTTCTGAGCGGTCTAGCTATCGCGGGTGCGCTTGGCTAAGACCCGATCGACAAGCTTGTCAGGAACCTCCTGCAAGCGATCGTAGCGCCAATTAAATGTGGCGACACCCAGAGTCTGCGATCGCAATTCCACAATCAGCGTTTGCATCTCGGATTCGGGCATATAGGCAGACACCACATCCCAACCGGGCCAGTCTTCCTTGGGGGTGTATCCCAAAATTTGGCCACGACGTCCGCTGATAATGCTCAAAACATTAGAGGTGAATTCAGATGGTACCGAAATCTCCAGGGAGTCAATTGGTTCCAGCAGTTGGGGATCGCATTGGGGCATCCCCTCTTGCAACGCTAGTCGGGCCGCCTGCTTAAACGCTTGCTCGGAACTATCTACGCTGTGGTAGCTCCCGTCTTTGAGAGTAACCGCGACATCTACCACCGGGAATCCCAGCGGGCCGTGTTGCAGATACTCTTTGACGCCCGTTTCTACGCCGGGAATGAATTGCTTGGGAACAACTCCGCCCACAATTGTTTGGGCAAAATTGTTGCCCTCACCGCGGGGTAGCGGCTCGATATCGACATAGACGTCCCCGAATTGGCCGTGTCCTCCGGACTGCCGCTTGTAGCGACCGTGAACCGATTGACGTGGCTTACGAATGGTTTCCCGATAGGCCACTTGGGGAGTGTGGGAGCTGAGGGGGAGGTTGAACTTACCGCTGAGACGATCGAGAGCAACTTGCAAGTGGATGTGCCCCTGTCCCCACAAAATAACTTCGTGGGTGTCACCGTGGTGCTCCCAGTGCAAGGAGGGATCTTCCTCGACCAGTTTGCTCAGGGCTCCGCTGAGTTTCACTTCGTCTTTGCGATTTTCGGGGGCGATCGCCAGGGCATAAACCGGTTTGAGGTCGTCAGCCCGAGGCAAGTCTCGATCGACGTCGCCAGCAGAGAGAGTGTCCCCCGTATGGGCGTTGTCCAGACGAGTAATGCCCACAATTGCTCCGGCCGCAGCCATTTGCAAGCTGTCTTGCTGCTGGCCTTTCAGCCGATACAGCCCTCCGACTCGGGTGCCGTTTAAAACCGAACAGTCGGTCAGGGTTCCATCCCAAACGCGCACCAGCGACAGTTTGTTGCCCTGTTGATTGAAATAGGTTTTCAACACTTGAACTAGAGGTTCGCCGTCGGCATTGGTCTTAAGATTGCGGCGGTCGGCGGTCACCGAAGGCTCGGGAGCTTCGCGTACTAGAGCATCCAACAGTGGCCGAATGCCAAAGTCTGATTGAGAGATACCAATGAAAACAGGAACGATCAGATCGGCCCCCAATTCCATCTTGAGATCCTTCTGAATCTCGTCAGTTGGAGGCTCGATATCCTCTAATAGTTCCTCTAGGAGATGGTCATCAAAATCGGCCAGTGTTTCCAGCAGTTCCATGCGAGCTGCTTTCTCGTGCTCTTCCAATTCTTCAGGTAGGGGGACCGGATCGGCGGGGGCACCGGAATGATAGTGATAGGCTTGCTCGTCCACCAGATCGATGAATCCGATGATGTCGTCCCCCTGACGAATGGGGTATTGCTGGGGAATGATGGGGCGACGGGAGACAGATTTAAGAGCTTCTAGCATGTCGAGGTAGGTGCCCCGGATGCGATCCATCTTATTGATCAGCACTAGGTGGGGGATTTCCCAGCGATCGAGGAACTGGAATAGGGGAGCCAGAGTAACGGCCCTGTGATCTTGGGAAGTGGAGATTAGTTGATCCGGCTCGCAGACAACAATCGCAGCATCCACTCCCATCAAAGAACTGTAGGTATCTTGAGCCAGTTCGATGGAGCCAGGGCAATCAAGGAACGTAAACGAAATGCCGCCATACTCTAGGCAGGCGGCATTCACTTCAGTGCTCATATGGCGATTGCGGGCTTCTGGGGTAGCATCCCCGACCGAATTTCCCTCGGTGACCGCTCCTTTCCGACTAATAGTTCCAGTAACGTAGAGCAGACTTTCTAAAACCGTTGTTTTTCCGCTGGAGTACGGACCCACGATGGCTACATTTCGTGAGTCCGATAGCCTTTTACCTTTCATATCAACCTCTCTTGCACGGCAACCGTGCGCAGTCAGTAGCGCAGTGGCCCCCAACGAATTAGCGACGGGTTCAACGATTCAGTCCGGCCATCACAAACGAAACAACTTGGCCGCGAGTTAGATCGCCGATCGCCATCGATAGAGCTGGCAGGTTTAACTTCGAGTGCTACTTCTAATGCCCGCAGAACCTCAGGCGCTCGAACGGTTCTATTGTAGGGCGATAAACGTAGCGTGCAACCACTGCGATGCAGCATCAGAACTTGCGATCTCGCTGCAGTAACCTCACATTAACCCCAGCCTCTAAAGGGAAAAGGAGTTTGTTTGGAATCTTTATGGCTGGTAGGGACGGTTGATATGAATCGGTACGTTTGTTAACAAATCAGCATCCAATTGGCGAATGTCTAACGTCAGAGAATGTCTAGCGGAGAGTGGGTCAAGTCTTGGTTGGCTTGCTCCCCCTTGCTTTGTTTGTCTGATGTTGTCGCCCTACTGAGACTCTAGACGACTCCAAAACCCCATCAGAAACCTTGGCTAAGGTAGAGACATCCAGATGGCGCTCGACGCGATGGGTTTTCCGCTACGCAAATTAGTCCTTGCCACACTAAGTTTGCTGGGACTGGCGATCGGTATTCGATTGCTTCCGTATTTCGCGCCGATTGACGTTGGCTCGCGAGTTCAAGACGATCGCTCGCTAACCTTTCGAGATCGCAATGGCCTGTTGCTGGGTACGTTGCTGACGCAGACCAGCGATCGCACCGCAACTGTCGATCTAGAGGATATTTCCCCTCACTTCATCAATGCCATCTTGGCTGCCGAAGACGCTGATTTTTACCAGCATGGCCCACTCGATATTCCTGCTCTTGCCCGCGCCACCTACCAATGGGCACGTCACGGACATATTGTCAGTGGTGGTTCCACCCTCACCATGCAACTGGCCCGCATGTTGCACCCTGCTCCCCGCACGGTTTCCACTAAGCTGCGTGAGATTTGGCGATCGTGGCGCATCGCAGCGGGGTCCAGTAAAGACGAGATCCTTCACGCCTACATCAACCGATTGCCGATGGGAGGCAATATTTACGGAGTAGAAGCGGCATCGCGCATCTACTTTGGACTGCCTGCGTCCGATCTAACTCTGTCGCAAGCCAGCCTCCTGGCTGCGATTCCCAATAACCCCAACCACCTCAACCCCTACCAAAATTTCGAAGGTCTGCAGCGTCGGCAAACTTACGTCATCGATCGCATGCTGGCCGAACAGCTCATCTCTCAGTCTCAGGCCAATTGGGCCTTCACAGAAACCAGTTCTCTCCAGCAGCCCCAATCCGGTATCGTGGCAGCCCCACACTTTTTATTTTGGGTCGCATCTCAATTGCCAGAGGAATCAGAAACCGACATCCGCACAACGCTCGATCGCCCCTTACAAACTTTTGTGGAAGCGCAAGTCCGTCAAACCGTTCGTTCGCTGGCCGATCGCAATGTTCATCAAGCAGCCGCGATCGTTATCGACAATGCTTCGGGAGACCTTCTGGCTTATGTGGGTTCTCCCAACTATTTTTCCGGTCAAGACGCTGCCCAATTCGATGGCGTGCAAGCACTGCGCCAACCGGGGTCGACTCTGAAACCGTTTTTATACGAGCAGGCGATCGCCAGTCGAATTCTTCACCCCAACGGGATTCTTCCCGATATTCCCGCCTACTACCCCCTCGGTGATGCCCAGATTTATCGCCCGGTGGATTTCGATCGCACGTTCCAAGGACCAGTGCGCGTGCGGCTTGCTCTAGCGAACTCTCTCAATATTCCAGCTATCAAAGTCTTGGAGTCGGTGGGGCCGTCTAGCTTTTTGACTCACCTACACCAACTTGGCTTCAATCATCTCGACCGATCCCCAGAACACTACGGATTGGGATTGGCATTGGGGGCCGGAGAGGTGAGTCTGTTGGAGTTGGTCCGCGCATACACCACGATGGCACAACTGGGGACATTGGCAGAGGTGCAAGTGCTTCTGGAAGAGACTCAATCAAAGTCTCCAGTAATAACTCCAGAACCCGTTGCCAAAGATCCAGTTGTAGGGGACCCCGATGTGTGGGCATTGGTGGCCAATATGCTGAGCGATCGCCACGCTCGTGCCAGTGCCTTCGGAGTTGATTCGGCTCTGAATCTGCCGTTCTCGGCAGCCGTCAAAACCGGAACGTCATCGGGATTTCGCGATACCTGGACGGTGGGTTTTACAACGGACTACACCGTAGCCACTTGGGTGGGAAATTTCGACGGCTCGAAAATGGAGGAGGTCTCCGGGGTAGACGGAGCAGCTCCGTTGTGGCAACGCATTCTTCTGCACCTGCACGAACATCGAGAGCCAGAATCGCTTCCCTTGCCCCAGAACATGGAACTCATGCCAGTGTGCGCTCTGTCAGGCTTGAAGCCGTCCAATGCATGCTCATCGGTGGTGAATGAATATCTATTCATCGACCAGCTAGACGCGTATGAACGCCAGTCCGACACCACCTACACGCAGGTGGGCGATCGCATACAGATCGATCTGCCGTCAGACTATGACGAATGGCTGGCCTCCCACGGACAAGCCCTCCTGGCCTCCAGCACCTTCAAAATCCTGTCCCCACGCAATGGCGATCGCTTTGTTCTCTATCCCGATACTCCATTAGCTCCTGGTAGTTCCCAACAAATTGAATTTCGCCTCTCGCAGGCTGCTCCAGATAGCATTTGGACTCTGAATAACCACCCGCTTGATGTTCCCAACGGCCACTCCTTTTTCTGGTCGCTGCAACCAGGGACTTGGACCCTAAAGATTACTCATGGAGAATCAAGCGATCTCGTCACCTTTGTGGTCGAACCCAAACAGGCGAATTCCTACCTCCCCGAGTTCACTCTAGACATGCATGAATCATCTCCCTCTGCCACTACTTGCTGCACAAACCCTTGACTCTAATTTCTCATTTGGATATAGCAAGATATTCATTCGATACCTTCAGTTGAATCCAGCGGGAATCTGTTCTTTTGCTGTCACAAAATTAGTCAGTGTTACGGAGGATGCATCTTTTCTCATGGCCGTTGTTGCAGAATACTTTTGCGATAAAGCTTCTCGAATCACGAATCGCTTGAAGTGTTACACCGACATCCTGTCAGAGCAAAAAATAGCTGAAAGTATCTTTTCATGACTGTTTTGAACGATATCGCATACATAAAATCGTAAATAAATCCAGTAGGGATCGCTTAACCTCTGCTTAACGTTTGCTTTGCAGGTTCTTGATGAATAGCCGTTAGTGTGAACTCGAATACACTCCTCATCAGAGTTATGCAACAGCTACAACCCATCCCTCAGTATCGAGAATATTTGGAGCAGTTGTACCGCGAACGGACGCTGACTCCATTCGAAGGCGGATGTAACATTCCACTTAAGCCAAACGAGATTTTAATTGTTTGCCGTGGTGTCGTTCAATTGAGTGTCATCCATGATAGTGGAGACGAAACGTTATTAGGATTGGCGGGTCCAACCACTCCGATTGGCTTACCCCTAACCATTGTTGACCCCTACCAAGCAGTCGCCCTAACTCATGTAGATGTCTTGCGCTTGTCGCTGGCCGAAGTCGAAAGCAACGATATTTTAGCGGCCGGTCTATGCCGTCAGATGATGGCCCGCTTGCGTCAGTCTGAAGCCTGGCTAGCCCTCAGCGGCCAGCGCCCTGTGGCCTCTCGTCTCAGTACCTTGATCGACCTACTTTCCGATGAGTTTGGCCAAGAATCGGAGGATGGCGCGACTCTGATTTCCGTTCGTCTCACTCACCAACAATTGGCGAATGCAATCGGCACCACACGTGTGACAGTGACTCGCCTACTGAGCAACTTCCGCAAGGAAGGCTGGCTATCCTTCGATCGCCAACGTCACATGTTAGTGACTCGCTAGTACCAGCCCTTCGACACTGGAACATAAGCTGACAGGATGGGAGCGGGCTACGCTGGGATGGGCGATTAGCGAGACCCATGCCAATATCCCCAACCAATGGCAGCATCCAGTGGTTTCAAACCAAGCTACTGGACTGGAGTTCCGACAATTTAAGAGATTTTCCTTGGCGGCGAACGCGAGATCCCTACGCGATTTTCGTCGCCGAGTTTTTATTGCAGAAAACAGGAGCCGAGCAGGTAAGAAACGTATACGAGCAGTTTCTCATTCGCTATCCCACCCTTACCCGCTTGGCCGAGGCTAACCTACACGAGTTAAACACGCTATTAGTTCCATTGGGACTCTCGTTCCGCGCCGAACGCTTGTATCGCTCTGCCAAAATTCTGCTTGCGGAGTATGGGGGACGTATTCCCGATCTCCAGTCCGAATTACTCAATCTACCGGGAGTGGGGCCTTACACGGCCAATGCTATCTGTGCCAGTGCGTTTGGTCAGCGAACACCTGTTCTAGATGTTAATGTTGCACGCGTTCTCGGGCGCTTTTTTGGACTGCCGCCCCTCAAATTACCGCAGCGAGATCGCCAGTATAAACACCTGACAGATCGGGTTGCTCCCCAGCAGCAAGTAGCTCGCTGGAACCTCACACTGCTAGATTTTGGTGCACTGGTGTGCGTGGCTCGAAAACCAAACTGCGATCGATGTCCGCTATCACAACAGTGCCACTCTTTTCATGCTGGCCAGTTTGACCAGGCCTCTGGCTGAACCAAACTTGCAGATCTTAAGCTGCAGAAGTTCGCACACTATAGCGATCGGCAATCCGCTATAGAGAGGTTCCTAAGTACTTTTCCTTTCCAATTAAGGACTCTAGCTGTCTAAGCACTCCAGACCTTAGAGCAGATTGCCATAGCACCATTCCAACAGAACTATGTGTAGATGCTAAAAAACGACGCCGAAGCGTCGTCTCTTGTATACCCCCAAGGGGATTCGAACCCCTGTCGCCTCCGTGAAAGGGAGGTGTCCTAGGCCTCTAGACGATGGGGGCTAACCATTGTCTGCAGGGCTCCCGCCCTTCGACCTCACCTATCCTAAAGGCGCGGATCTGCGCTTGTCAACCAAGATATTCAATTTTGGCGAGAAAAAGCTGAAAGGCCCGAACAATCAGCATCTAACCTACGTGAAAACCGAGGCTACTCCTCGGGTGGATGCTGTTCGAAAGGCTCAATATAGTCGTGTGGTTCTAAGTGAATGGTGGCATGAAGCTCGCCGTACCTGCCCTGCAGTACTTGCTCTACCTGTTCGGAAATCCTGTGGGCGGATTCCACATCCAACGGCTTGACCACCAAGTGCATCTCAACAAACACCTGCTGCCCAACAATGCCTCGCGAAGAAATCTCGTGACAGTTCAACACCCCTTCTACAGTCATCACCTGCTCGTGAATAGCACTGGGAGAAATGGCCACGCGATCGGTCAAGACAGGAATGTTTTCTCGCAGGACTTCCCAAGAACTCCACAACACTAGTGCCCCAACAGGAAACGCCAGCACTGTATCCAACCAGAACCACCCTTGCTGTACTCCAAACAATCCCAACAGCACGACGATTGTGATGCCGACATCGCTCAGGGTATGGCGCGCATCGGCCAGTAATAGGCGACTGTTATGGACTTGTCCTTGCCAGCGTTCGTAGAGGGTGACAAAGATATTGATGACTAATACTCCCACCATGACCTGAAACGTGGTGGAATCAATATTTAGTAGTTCTGCAGCATCCCCATTCACCAATCGCTGAATGGCTGCTTGCACAATTTCGATAAAGGCTACGGCCAAAAAAGCTGCGATCCCCAAAGCTCCCACTGACTCAAATTTCGTGTGACCGTACGGATGATCCCAGTCTGGTTCAGGCTTGGCCATCCGCATTGCCACTAGCCCCAGGATATTGCTGGCGCTGTCGCTCACTGAGTGCAATGCATCTGCAATTAAGCTGAGAGAACCGGTTGTGATTCCTAGAGCAACTTTGGCAGCGAAGACCACAAGATTCAGCACCAATGTGATGTACAGGACCAGCTGTACAGCGGTCTGGCGTTTAGACGTGACTGAAATTGGCTCGTTCATCCCGATCATGGAGCAATAGTGGCAGCAAGACCTGAAATATGACTACAGCGGAGTAAGTAAAGATGCCTGCTCGAAAATAGCATTTCTTCCAATCTTGTCTCCCAATTTTACTTGAGCGACTTGTTTACCGCCTGAGTTCGCGAACACTGCATCATAAAGTGGCAGTTTCAGAACAGCCCTCACCGAGGCGGAAAGGAGCTTCGCGACTATCTAGCAGCTGGAATAGCATCGATCCCGGTAATAATAATCGCGGTCTCATCAACAGGCTTGCCGCTCAGCTCCTCTAGCGAATCGGCTTCTCGCATCAAGCGACGGTGGAGGAGAAAGTATTGACTCACTTTCATGTAATAGTCGCGAAAATCTCTAGCGGATATGACTTCGTTTGTGGTGCGATCGCGAACGACTTCCCGATACTCGGTCGGTAAATAGCCTGCAGCTGGATGGATGGATGCCGATGTTGTCACCTCAACATCAAAGTCTCCGATATGTCGGGTAACGTCGACGATGCGGCCCTGCTGTATTCGATAAGACGCATCGATATCGGGGCCGTGCTCTTCAATCTCGCTAATGCCGAAGGCATCGGTACTGACGAGTCGAAAATCTGAGCTGCCATGAACTGCATCAAAGGAAATGGGTTGGTGCTGGGCATGAGCCTGGTTGAGCTGTTCCAGAGCGTAGTTGCGAGCATCCTCCCGAGCCATATTGAAGATATCGACCCGATAATCTGGCTGAACTCGGACTCGTCCTTGGTAAATCTGTCGGTTGTATGTAACTGACACCTCGGCTTCATAACCGGGAAAGTCAGGTCCATCCACGTAGCGATTAGAAAAAGCCGTTTCAAATAACTCACGAGCGTTCAAACTGTTGGGAATACCATCACCTGCTGCAATCTCTTCCGCAACAATGTCTTGGGTAAAAACTTCACTGGCAATAACACCGTTGCAATTGAGGAGTAGCATTGCAGCAAGTGCGATATAACAAGCACCCAGCCAACGAATAATGCCACACCTCCTAAGCCAACTAGACGTCTCAAGAGTTCGACAGCCCTCAAACAGCTCAAATCGTAAAGCAAACAAAGCAAGCATCGTATTCAGCATCGAAAGATCGTTCAGGCGCTTATTCTAAAAGCGATCCTCCTTAGGATGTTTTCACCGGTTCTCTTTTTGGGTTGACTAATTTAGCAAAAATCATGCGGCCCGCCGATGTTTGAAGAGCGCTGGTGACTTCAACCGGAAGCTTCTTACCCATAGCCCCCAGGCCGGCTTCCACAACCACCATTGTGCCGTCCTCCAAATATCCGATTCCCTGCCCCGGCTCTTTCCCCTCGCGGATGATTTTCAGATTAATGTTGTCACCAGGGAGATAGGCAGGGCGCAGAGCTTCTGCAAGCTCGTTGACGTTCAGCACGACAACACTCTGCAGGGTGGCAACTTTATTGAGATTAAAGTCTGTTGTCAGCAACGCCCCATTGGTCACCTGAGCTAACCGAACCAATTTCTCGTCTACGGTCTCTAGCTCCGGGAAATCAGCTTCGTGAATCAAAATTTGCTCGGGGTAATCGTCCTGCAATTTTTGCAAAATATCCAAGCCCCGACGCCCCCGTTCCCGTTTTTGGGGCTCGGCTTTATCGGCAATCGCCTGCAGCTCGATCAGTACAAACCGAGGCACGACAATCGTGCCTTCAATAAACTTTGTTTCCAGCAGTTTCCCAATGCGCCCGTCGATAATGCAACTGGTATCCAACACCTTTGCCGAGGCAGGTTGAACTGACCCCTCCGCCATCAGAGATGCCTGCATGGCTAAGTTGGGATTAAACAGCCGCAGCAGCGATCGCCCGTGACTATCCCCCAAACTGACTCCAAGATATGCAAAGCACAAACTGAAGAAGACTGATGTCAGGGGCTCGATGAAATTAAGTTCTTTCGGAAGCGGCAATAGGTACACCGGCCCCATCGCCAAATTGGCTAACAGCAAACCGACCACCAAGCCAATAGAACGCGTGACAAGTATATCTACGGGCAGCGATCGCACCGTGCGTTCAAAACGCCGATAGGCCCAACGTACAATTGACCCAAACAGTAGCCCTGAGAGTCCCCCAAACCCTGCTGTCACAAACCGGGCACCCTCAACATTGGCCCCCTGCAGCACTGTATCGGGCAAGAAATCGAGGCCATAAGCACCAACCCCTGTCCCTGCTAGGATGAAAATAAAGATAAGTAAGACGTCTAGCATTGTGGTCGATCGTTCCCAAACGCATAGGGGGTAGCGGATCTGCGCGCCAGCTAGATCTGGGCTAGCTTGCAAGCCAGCTAAGCTTCGTCACAAGAACCATCGCATCGTGAATTACCGTGCAACTGAATCGGAGATGCACCCTCAGGCCCGCGAGGTAGATGGATGTCCTCCCGATGAATAGCAATACCCCTAAACGAGAAATTGCCCTCCGGATAGCTCGCTCTGGTGAGAACGAAGTCTACTGAGGTCAACTTCCGAAGACAGTACGGCTGTCGTGAGGTCGCAAGGGTAGCTCACAAGAATTATAGCGGCCCTTCAAATCCTCTCTAACCAATCCGAATTCCCTACTGTCTGCTCGATATGAGTTCACAATCCTCGACTTCTCTTACCCAAACAGCCCGTTCTGACAGACATCCAGAAACGACACAACGAAAGGATACGCGCTCTTTTTCTCTGCCCACAGCAGCCTATCTTCACATTCCATTTTGTCGTCGCCGCTGCCACTATTGCGATTTCGCAACAGGCCGCGGCACTCCAGACTTAATCGAGCGCTACGTTCAAGCCCTGTGCCAGCAAATCCAGCAGGTTGCAGGAGAATGTCCGCCCCTGAAAACAATATTTTTTGGTGGAGGGACGCCTTCACTGTTAACTGGCGAGCAAATACAACGCATCCTGGACAGTCTGCGCGATCGATGCAGAATTGCCAACAATGCGGAGGTATCCTTAGAGGCCAATCCCGGCACGGTTAGCCTGCGATCGCTTCAACAATATCGGAGCGCGGGCATCAATCGCATTAGCCTGGGAGTACAAGCCTTTCAGCCCGAATTGCTGGAGGCCTGTGGGCGGTTGCATGGAGTGTATGAGGTCTATCAAGCGGTCAGCGACTTGAAGGCAGCAGGGTTTGGCAACTTCAATCTAGATTTAATATTCGGGCTCCCTCACCAGACCATTAACCATTGGCAATATTCCCTGGAAGAAGTCATCCGCCTCGCCCCCACCCACGTCTCTCTCTACGATCTAACCATCGAGCAAGGAACCCGTTTTGGTCGCATGTATCAACCTGGCAGCCAGCCCTTGCCCAGCGATGGCGACACCGTAGACATGTATCGAATGGCGATCGCCCTGTTGACTCAAGCGGGTTACAACCATTACGAGGTATCGAACTTCGCCCAAACCAATCACCAGTGTCTTCACAACCGCGTCTATTGGGAAAATCGCAGCTATCACGGACTGGGGATGGGAGCGACCGGATATGTCGATGGACGGCGGTACGAGCAGCCCAAAACGTTGGCCGAGTATTTTTCCTCAATCGAAAAGGGACAATTGCCAAGGGCGGAACGGGTGAGCGAGCGCGAGCAGTTGCTCGATACGTTAATGCTGGGGCTAAGACTGAGAGAAGGGTTATCGATTGCCGAGCTTTCTGCCGTTTTTGGCAAGACTACCTTGGATGCCATTCGAACGACAGTGGCGGATTACCAACAAAAAGGATGGGTCGAGGAACACAAGGGCCGATTGCGATTCGTACCTCCAGATGGCTGGCTATTCTCCAATAGTATTCTGGTGGATTTAATGGCGGCTCTCTAGCAGCCATTTCCCTCAAGTGGTTTATCAGGCTGACTTATAAGCATGTTTTTAATCCGCACATAGAAGGTCATGTGCCTTAGTCGTTGATAGGGAATCCAAAAAATCCAGGAAATCCAAAGAATGCCAAACCCACCTTTACGTTTTGATACAATCAGGAGGCAAACTGGGCATAACGGACAGGATTGATGGACGAAGTCGCCGTACAAGTATTGAAACAGCGCATTGAGGCAATTCAGGCTCGTCGCCCCTCAATCGAAAAATTGCTAGAGCGTACTGACTTAGGCACACTACGGGTCGATGTCAATCAAGCACTAGAGGAGATTGATGACTTGATTGACGATTACAACCGAACGTTTCCCCAGTAGCACTGTCACTTGAATGGGATAGGGAGCTAGCCTGGTGATGCTCTCTTCAAATTGCAGATGTCGATTTCAGTTTCCCTTTTCAAGAATTTGGCCCGATCATGTAGATACCTTACCTTTCGCGCGGTGGAGTCCCGACACGTAGTGGCACCAGACAGCAAACAGTTACTGAAAGAGCTTCTCAGCCCCCTGCTTGAGGATTTTCACTATTGGTTCGGTAAGTCAATTACATTGTTAGAAGACAATCGCATTGAGTTTCTGACCCCATCCGAACAAACCGAACTCCTTGAGCGCGTGAAAGCGGCACTGGCAGAACTTCAATCTGCCGAGCAACTCTACAGCTTGTCGGACTATTCGGTGGGTATCGATCCAAAACTGGTCGTGCAATGGCATCGTCTGCTATTGGAATGTGGAGGGGTCGGGCAGCAATTTCGCCGCCTCAAGGCAGAACAAGCCGATTCAATGTCAGCCGATAACATTCCTGTCTCTGACGGTGACGTTGAAGATGTTTCTACTGGCTGAGTGTGACTTCTGTTGCCACCGGCGTTGGTAATCGTCGCCACTCAGTTTCTCTCTACTCGTATCAAGTCTTATCTATTGCTCTCGGGGTGCGTCCATGCTGCAGCTTCTATACCTCTCTGCATTTGCCGCCATCAGCTTCCTTGTCATTCGGAACTTGGTGTTGAACTTGATTGCGATGGGTCGCAACGAAATGCAGCCCCCTGCACTCCGCAATCGCCCTAAAGTCCCCTTGCATCCGGAGCTGCTGGATGACGAGGGTAATGTTACCGATGAGCCATTATTGGT